>CAJTVQ010000049.1 GCA_910579935.1 uncultured Lachnospiraceae bacterium | reverse complement strand
GACTGTAAATCTGCTGCAAATTGCTTCGGTGGTTCGAATCCACCTCCATCCATTTGGTCTAAAGGCCAGATAATTGCATATAATGTAATTATAAAATATTAAAAGTATAACGCGGGGTGGAGCAGTCTGGAAGCTCGTCGGGCTCATAACCCGAAGGTCACAGGTTCAAATCCTGTCCCCGCTACTTTTGCCCAGATAGCTCAGTTGGTAGAGCAGAGGACTGAAAATCCTCGTGTCACTGGTTCGATTCCGGTTCTGGGCATTTCAGAAAATTCCTTGTAGTTATTTGTTTATAATAATTACAGGGTTTTTTATATTTAAATTTTATTGGATTATAAAATGCAGCGGTTCATGTAACGAGCAGTGAGATGATTTGGCAGGCAGCGAGCCAAACGTGCCTGTCAGTGGGAGGTTGAATTGCTGGAGGGTATGATATGTTTTGCAGAAAGGCCCGGCAAAAAATGGTACTACCGTACATCCGAAACAGGTTACTTCGGCGGTTATTTTAGAAAATAATTGTATAAGACTATTGAAAAATAAATTAGAATATGGTAATATTAATAACGTTGGTGTGAAATAACACAGATGGGATATTAGCTCAGGTGGTAGAGCACTTGACTTTTAATCAAGTTGTCCGGGGTTCGAATCCCCGATGTCTCATGAATTAAAATGACGGAAGTCCTTGGAAATCTTTGAGGATTTCCGTTTTTTAATCCCCGGTAATAAAGAGAATCAAAAAGTTTTGTATGGAAGGAGCGTTTATGATTCAATATAGAAAATTAGGTGAGCGTGAAATCTGCAGGGAATTATTTGCCGGATTTGTCCGTCATCAATCGGTTACAAAATGCTGGAGAAAGGAAAATGGCGGATGGGTTGTTAGAGATAATCCTTTTATTGATGATTGGACGGAAGAAGAGTATGAGATTTTGGTTACTTGTTTAAAGCATACGGTTGATACAGGCGGTTTGGTATATGCTGCATTTTGTGACGGTATTTTAAAAGGTTTTGTTTCTGTAGAGCCTGTTTTGTTCGGAGGCGATCAGAAATATCTTGATTTATCAAGTATTCATGTGTCTGAGGATATGCGCGGCAAGGGAATTGGAAAGTCATTGTTTCTGACAGCAAAAGAGTGGGCGGCAAAAGCAGGAGCCGATAAGCTGTATATTTCGTCTCATTCGGCTGTGGAAACACAGGCATTTTATAAGGCTATGGGCTGCGTGGAAGCGCAGGTGTACCATCAGCGGCATACTGAAGAAGAACCTTTTGATTGTCAATTGGAATGTCAACTGTAAATTTTTGATTTTGAGTCCGCCAAAGCGGGCACGGGGTGTAAAAATGGACAACAAAAAAACCTTATCCATGGTTATGACAGCGCTTTTTATGGCAATTATAGCTGTTATGACTTTTATTCCCAATGTGGGTTATATTAATTTGATCGTAATCAAGGCAACTTTGCTTCATGTGCCGGTAATTGTGGGTTCTATCGTACTTGGACCCAAAAAGGGCGCGATTTTGGGAGCGACTTTTGGCATTACAAGTCTGATTAAAAATACTTTGGAACCGAGTCTGCTGTCTTTTGCTTTTTCACCTTTTTATCAGGTGGGTGAAATCGGGGGAAATGGCTGGAGTGTCGTCATTGCGCTGGTACCGAGAATACTGGTGGGCGTAGTGCCTTATTTTGTATTTGTGGGATTAGAGAAGTTATTGAAGAATATGAAAGTAAGAAGAGCAATAGCGATTCCGGTTGCCTGTGCGGTGGGAGCTTTTGTGAATACTTTGCTGGTTATGAACCTGATTTATTTTTGTTTTAAAGAAGAATTTGCCGTGGCACGCAGTATTGCGTTGAATACTGTTTACAGTGCGATTTTGGGAATCATTGCAGTGAATGGGATACCGGAGGCGATTGTGGCAGTGGTGATTGGCGGAGCGGTCAGTCTGGCTTTGCTGCGTATCGTCCCGCAGACAAAAAAGCGGGTTCCATAACGAAGAAAGGATTGGATAGAAAGGTATAGGTTAGGATATGCTGTATGGTAAAAATGTTGTACTTGCAGTGACAGGGAGTATAGCGGCTTATAAAATCGCAAATCTGGCGAGTATGTTAAAGAAACTGGGAGCGGATGTTACGGTATTGATGACGGAAAATGCAACGAACTTTATTAATCCGATTACATTCGAGACTTTAACAGGAAATAAATGTCTCATCGATACGTTTGACAGGAATTTTGAGTTTAGTGTAGAGCATGTGTCCCTGGCAAAACGGACGGATTTGGTTCTGGTGGCGCCGGCGTCTGCGAATGTAATCGGTAAAATGGCAAATGGCATAGCGGATGATATGCTGACGACAACGGTAATGGCATGCAGCTGTAAGAAAATCGTTGCGCCTGCAATGAATACGCATATGTATGAGAATCCTGTGGTGCAGGATAATATAAAAAAATTAATACATTATGGTATGGAAGTGATCATTCCCGATACCGGTTATCTGGCATGCGGCGACACGGGAGCGGGAAAGATGCCTTCGGAGCAGACTTTGCTGGAATATATTTTAAAGGAAATTAACTGCGAAAAGGATTTGGCAGGGAAGAAAGTTTTGGTTACGGCAGGGCCTACCAGAGAGCGGATCGATCCGGTGCGTTTTATTACCAATCATTCCACGGGGAAAATGGGATATGCTATTGCAAAACATTGTATGCAGTGCGGGGCGGAAGTTACATTGGTTACAGGGAAGACGGAGCTTGCAAAGCCGATGTTTGTACATGTGATAGAAGTTGAATCGGCCCGTGATATGTACGAAGCAGTAAAAGCTTGTTATAAAGAACAGGATATTATTATTAAATCAGCCGCTGTGGCGGATTACCGGCCAGTTTCCGTAGCAGAGGAAAAGGTGAAGAAAAAAGAATCGGAGATGTTCATCGAATTGGAGCGTACAGAAGATATTCTGCAATTTTTAGGGGATAATCGCAGGGATGGTCAGTTTTTGTGCGGATTTTCCATGGAAACAGAAAATATGGTGGAAAATTCCAAGGCTAAACTGGAGAAGAAGCATGTGGACATGATCGTGGCAAATAATCTGAAACAGGCCGGAGCAGGGTTCGGTACGGATACGAATGTGGTGACGCTCATTACGAAAGACGGGTGTGAAGAGCTTCCTATGATGAGCAAAGAAGAGGTGGCAAAACATATCATGGATGTGATCTGGAAAAAATTGGAGGGGGAAGCAGAGAGCCGGAGGGTATAATGTTTTAAAAGCGTCAGCAGCAGGATCGTGCGGCTGGCGTTTTTTTAACAGGATCTATTTTTAGCAGAGGACATGTTTCTAAATACAAAATTATATGATATAATATACAGTCAGGATTTTATTAGTCCTGGTGACAGCTCTTGCGAGCTGTATGGGGAGAAAATAGATAATAGGTGACGGGAAATGAGAAGAGGCAGGAAATCACTGGCAAAGAAACTGGCAATTACTGCATTGGTAGTGGTATTGCTTTTAGCGGCAGGTACTTATGTAGGTGTTGCTGTATACTTTGAAGATCATTTTTTTTATCATACGAAGATAGGGGGAGAGGATTACAGTTATAAGACTCCGGTGGAGGCTGAATATCTGATCTACGAAAGATTGTCCGGTTATTCTTTGGAAATAACAGGAAGGGAAGATGTATATGATGTGATTTATCCGGATGAGATCGATATGCAGTACATATTTGGCGATTCGTTAGTCCAAATCATGCGGGAACAGAAACCGGCGTTATGGGTTTCAGGATTTTTTAAAAGTTATGATTATGATTTACCCAGAATCGCATACTATGATGAAGAAGCTTTGAAGCAGAAAATAGATGGGCTGACTTTTTTTAAAAGAGAAAATATGCGGGCGCCAATAGATGCGTATATCACCTATGAAGAGGAAGAAGGAAAGTATGTAATCATAGATGCCAGACCGGGTACAGAGATGATTAAGGAAAAAGCAGAAGAAAATATAGCGGAAGCGCTTTTGGCCCTGCATACGAATCTGGATTTGGAGGAAGCCGGATGTTATAAGGAAGCGGATGTGAAAGCGGATGATGAACATCTCGGGGCAGCATTGGAGCAGGCGAATCGTTATGCTTCCGCGCAGATTGTCTATGACTGGAATGGAAATGAAATTCTGGTAGATAAGGAAACAATCTGCAAGTGGATAAGGGTGAAGAAAGATAAAGTAGAACTGGATGAGGAGGCGGTCGAAAAATTTGTAGAAAAGCAGGCGGATAAATATGATACTTACGAAAAGAGTAAAGTTTTTGAGACAACGGACGGCAGAGAGATCAATTTAAATAACGGGGCATTCGGCTGGCTGACGGACCAGGAGGCGGAAGCGGCGGAATTGGTTAAAGCAATAAAAAATGGAGAAAATATAAGGAAGCAGCCTGTTCACAGCGAAAAAGAGCCGGAATCATGGCAGGTAGTAATTGATGATGCTTATGTGGAGATTGATTTGGGGAAGCAGCATTTATATTTATATGTGGACGGAGAAATGGTGCTGGAAAGTGATTTTGTTTCAGGCAATGCATCGCGGGGATGGGGGACGCCGGCCGGTGTGTTTGGTCTGACTTATAAGACGCGCAATGCAGTATTGCGGGGGGTGGGCTACGAAACGCCGGTGTCATACTGGATGCCTTTTAACGGAAATATAGGAATGCATGATGCAACATGGAGGAGTTCGTTCGGGGGAGAGATTTACCGGACCAACGGTTCGCATGGCTGTATCAATCTGCCGTATGAAAAGGCAAAAATTATTTATGAATATGTGTATACCGGATTCCCGGTGATATGTTATTATTAAAGACAGGATATGAGAAAAAATTTGTGAAGCGCTCGAAGAACGTTGGATCAAAATTCAAAATCCGGGCGGAAAATGGGGTAGAGTCAGGGTATGAAGGACAGAAAACAGACATACGAAAAAAGAAGGATGAAATACAGGAAATTCTTTAATAACCAAAAAGAACTCCATAAGCTGTTAAAACAATATGGAGGGGATATACTGAATTCTGAAAATTTCAATAAAACGAAGGAATATATCCAGCATGGAAATATGACCGTCAATCATCATTGCATAGATGTGGCGAAATACAGTCTGGCGATCAGCAGGAAATTGAAAATTCCGTGCAATCGGCGGGAATTGGTGAGAGGAGCATTGCTTCATGATTATTTTCTGTACGATTGGCATGATAAATATCACAGGGATGTTAAGAATCTGCATGGTTTTTATCATCCGGGGATAGCGCTGCGCAATGCTTCAAAAGAATACAAACTGACCCCGCGGGAAAGGGATATCATAAAAAAGCATATGTGGCCGTTGACAGTTGTACCGCCGCAATGCAGGGAAGCGTGGATCGTGACGGCTGCAGATAAATATTGTTCTTTGCTGGAGACCGTGGGGCTTCATAAAGGTCATGGAAAAAGTGTGGCATCGGCCCCGAAAAAGCAGAGAACGAAAGTACAGTATCAGGGATAAGGTTGTGGCAGAATTATTCAGAGAGTTGGAAAAGTACAGGGATATGGATTATTATCCGTTCCATATGCCGGGGCATAAGAGACGCAGGGAAGCGTCAGATGGGGCATTGTCGGAAAGTTATGCATTGGATATTACGGAAATTGATGGTTTTGACAATCTTCATCAGGCACAGGGAATATTGCTTGAGGAGCAGGAAAGGACTGCAAAGTGGTATGGTTCCGCACGCAGTTATTATCTTGTCAATGGAAGTACCTGCGGTATTCTGAGCGCGGTTTTTGCGGTTACGAAAAGAGGAAACCGGATTCTGATTGGGCGTAACTGCCACAAGGCGGTGTATCATGCGGTTTATCTGAGAGAACTGGATGCAGTTTACCTGCAGCCTGAGATACTGACCGGAGGGGATGGATGGAATTTCGGTATTGCGGGGAGAATAGCTCCGGAGACAGTGGAAAAGGCACTCAGGGAGAATCCGGATTGTGCGGCGGTTCTTATAACTTCTCCAACCTATGAGGGAGTTGTATCGGATGTGGCCCGGATAGCCTGTATCGTTCATTCCTATGGAATACCGTTGATAGTGGATGAGGCTCATGGAGCACATTTTGGTTTTCATGAGGCGTATCCGCCAGGTTCCGTGCATTTGGGAGCTGATCTGGTAATACACAGTGTGCATAAGACACTTCCGGCTATGACGCAGTCGGCGCTGCTTCACTGGAACGGCAATCCGGTTCAGAATGTGAACAGGGGGAAGGAAGGGGCGGACGGACCGGGACAAAATCTGGCAGACAGAAGGAACGTGGAGCGCTATTTAAGGACCTTTCAGACGAGCAGTCCTTCTTATGTGTTAATGGCTTCTGTCAGTCGTTGTATGGAGATTATGCAGCGGGAAGGCAGGGAGAGACTGGACAGGCTGCTGGAATACCGGCAGGTGTTCATGCAGCGGATAAAGGACTGCCGTTATGTGAAGATATTTGGAAAGGAAGAGGACGGATATACGGCCGGCTGGTATGATCCCTGTAAGCTGGTAATCGGTATAGCGGATGGCAGGATGACGGGCCGGGAATTATATGATGTTCTTTTGGGGAAATATCATCTGCAAATGGAGATGGCAACAGAAAGTTATGTATTGGCAATTGTCACAGTAATGGATACAAAAGAGGGATGGGGACGGCTGGCAGATGCGCTGCTGGAGATCGATAAGGGATTGGACAAAACAGAAGGGGAATGCTTAGGGGAAAGCAGGCAGATTAAGGGCGGGTGTGATTTTTGGAGCCGCAGCGGGCTGCAGATACCGGAATCTGTTATGACCATCGCGGAGGCATATGAGGCGCCGTGGGAGACGGCTGCATTGGCGGACAGTGCCGGAAGGACAGCGGCGGAATTCATAAATTTATATCCGCCCGGAATACCGTGGGCAGTACCCGGCGAAAGGCTGACAGAAGAAATGGTGAAAGCTCTTTTAGACTGCGACAGACTCCGGCTTAATATACAAGGCGTGGAAAACGGAATGGTAAAAGTGATCAAGGTATAAATGATAATAAAAATCAGAAAGGAATCAGAAAAGCATGAGAAAAACAAAAATTATCTGTACAATAGGGCCGGCCAGCGAAAGTGAGGAAAAATTGAGAGAACTGATGCTGGCGGGCATGGATGTGGCACGCTTCAATTTTTCACATGGAACCCATGAGGAGCATAAGAAAAAATTTGCAAGGGTCGTCAGGGTGAGCGGAGAACTGAATCTTCCGGTAGCCACACTGCTGGATACGAAGGGACCGGAAATCCGTCTTCGCGATTTCGAGGGCGGCAAAGCGGAGCTGACGGCAGGTCAGAGGTTCATTCTCACTACGGAAGAAATATCCGGTAATTCCCAAAAAGCTTCCATCACTTATAAAAATCTGAAGAATGATGTGAAAAAGGGAATGTCGATCTTAATTGATGACGGTCTGATAGAGATGCTGGTGGAGGAAATCAGGGGAGAAGAGATCATCTGTACAGTAGTAAACGGCGGTATGGTATCCAATCACAAGGGTGTGAATGTACCAAACGCGGTTTTGTCCATGCCATATATCAATGATACCGACAGAGAGGATATCATATTCGGCTGCGAACTGGGGTATGATTTTATCGCAGCTTCCTTCACGAGATGCAGGGAAGATATTTTGGAAGTGCGGAAGATACTGGAAGAGCATAACAGTACCATGAAGGTGATTGCCAAAATCGAGAATATGCAGGGAATTCAGAATTTAGAAGAAATTTTGTCTGTTTCTGACGGTATTATGGTGGCCAGGGGAGATATGGGCGTGGAGATTCCTTTAGAGGAAGTGCCGGTGCTTCAGAAGAAGATGATAAAAATGGCGGAGGCGCAGGGGAAGCATGTAATTACAGCCACGCAGATGCTGGAATCCATGATTAAGAATCCAAGGCCTACAAGGGCAGAGGCAACGGATATTGCCAATGCGATTTATGACGGAACGACTGCGATCATGCTTTCCGGGGAAAGCGCGGCAGGCAAGTATCCGGTAGAGGCCGTGAAGACGATGGCAAGGATCGCGGAGCGTTCGGAAAAGGATATCGATTATACATCACGTATGAAGAGAAGAGTGGATACGGTTTCACCGGATGTTACGACTGCAATCTCCCACGCAACCTGTACGACGGCATCCCTTCTTGATGCCGCGGCGATCATTACGGTTACGATGTCGGGATTTACGGCGGGCATGATATCCAGATATAAACCGGATTGTCCGATTATCGCATGTGCGGTAAATCCCAGAGTATGCAGACAGCTGAATCTGTCCTGGGGGGTGATTCCGATTTTAATTGAAAAAGAGGAAAAGGCCGACGATCTGTTTGAACAGGCAACCCGTGCGGTAGAAAAGGCCGGATATGTGAAGCGGGGCGACGTAGCGGTACTGACCGCAGGCGTGCCGCTGGGGATATCGGGAACAACCAATATGATTCGTGTGATTGAGGTATAGGAATCAGGCGGAAAGTCCGAAATATATAGGGGAGAGAGGAGGCGCGTGTATGGATATCAAGGTGAATCAGCTGAATAAGCCGGCACCGGTGGAACAGCAGGCACAACAGCAGCAGGCAGCAGACGGAACCTTTAAATTCACACTTGTCAGCCACATTGAAGAACAGGAATTACAGGCAAGGCTCACGTCCCTGATGGAGGAAATCACGATGCAGGGAGATAAGCTGGCAAAGCATCGTGATATCAAGGATATGAAGAAATACAGAGGGCTGGTAAAAGAATTCATGAACGAAATCGTGAACCGTTCCCATTCGTTTTCGAGGGAAAATTTTTTGGATAAAAGGGGACGGCACAGGGTATACGGTATCGTAAGGCTGGTGGACGAGAAGCTGGATGAGCTGGCAAAAGAACTGGTGAAAGATGAAAAGGATAATCTTGGGATACTGAACAAGATAGGTGAGATAAGGGGATTGCTTCTGGATATTTTCACCTGAGGGATACGGAGGTTGTTAGATGGCAAAATTTGCAGATATCATAGGGCAGGAGCAGATAAAGGAACATCTGCAGAATGCATTGAAACGGAATAAGGTGTCCCATGCTTATATCATAAACGGGGAGCGTAGTTCGGGGAAGGAGTTTGTGGCAAAAGTCTTTGCGGCGGCGCTTCAATGCGAGAATCCCGATGTATCATCGGATGTGCCAGAACCTTGCGGAGCATGTCATTCCTGTAAGCAGATGGCAAGCGGAAACCAACCAGATGTAATTTATGTTTCCCATGAAAAACCGGGAACCATCGGGGTAGAGGATATCCGCACGCAGATTAACGGAACTATGGCAATTAAGCCGTATGCGGGCAGCCGTAAGGTTTATATTGTAAACGAAGGGGAGAAAATGACCGTACAGGCACAGAACGCTCTTCTGAAGACTTTGGAGGAGCCGCCGGAGTATGCAGTTATCCTTATTCTGGCTACGAATGTGGAAGCGCTTCTTCCTACGATTCTGAGCCGGTGCGTGGTATTGAATATGAAGCCGGTAAAAGACAGTCAGGTGAAGAGTTTTCTGATGAAGACCATGCAGGTGCCGGACTATAAGGCCGAGGTTTGTGTGGCATTTGCCAGGGGGAATATCGGAAAAGCTAAAATGCTGGCGGTCAGCGAGGATTTCGACCGTGTAAAGGAAGAGGCGGTAACGCTTTTAAAATATATCAATGATATGGAAATCAGTGAGATCGTGGCGGCTATCAAAAAGATCAATGAATATAAACTGGATGTCAATGATTACATGGATATTCTCGCCATATGGTATCGGGATGTATTGCTGTTTAAAGCAACACATGATGTTAATCACTTGATTTTCAGGGAAGAAATACAGTATATTAGAAAGGTAGCGGACAGAAGCACATATGAAGGGATTGAAAGTGTCATAAGTGCTCTTGACAAGGCAAAGGGACGTCTGAATGCAAATGTGAACTTCGATCTGACCATGGAGCTTTTGCTTCTGACAATTAAAGAGAATTCATGAGGTTGATAGATTATGGTAAAAGTAATAGGAGTACGTTTCAGAACGGCAGGAAAGATATACTTTTTTGATCCGGGACGTTTTCATATAAAAAAAGGGGATCATGTGATCGTGGAAACTGCAAGGGGAATTGAATACGGAACGGTAGTCAGTGATCCGAAGGAGGTAGAAAACGATAAGATCATTCAGCCGTTAAAACCGGTGCTTCGTATTGCCACGCCTAAGGATGTGGAGCAGGAAGCGGCGAATAAGATAAAGGAAAAGGATGCGTTTAAAATATGTCTTGAAAAGATAAGAAAGCATAATCTGGAAATGAAGCTGATCGATGCGGAATACACGTTTGATAATAATAAAGTATTATTTTATTTTACCGCAGACGGTCGGATCGATTTCCGTGAGCTGGTAAAGGATCTTGCTTCGGTATTTAAGACACGGATAGAATTAAGGCAGATCGGTGTCAGGGACGAAACAAAAATCGTAGGAGGAGTTGGTATCTGCGGACGGGCTCTCTGCTGTCATACTTATCTTTCCGAATTCATTCCTGTATCCATTAAGATGGCCAAGGAGCAGAACCTCTCTCTGAATCCTACGAAAATATCGGGTGTGTGCGGGCGGCTGATGTGTTGTCTGAAGAATGAAGAGGAGACTTATGAGGAATTAAACCGCCGGCTCCCCAATGTAGGGGATTTTGTAACGACGGATGACGGATATAAGGGAGAAGTGCACAGTGTCAATGTATTGCGTCAGTTAGTGAAGGTGATCATCGTCAAGGATGACGAGAGAGAAATCCAGGAGTACAAAGTGGAACAGCTTCGGTTTAAGAGAAAGCATAATAAGAATACGAGAGTGGAAGTTAATGACGAAGAACTGAAAAAACTGGAAAAGCTGGAAAAACAGGAAGGAAAATCGAAACTGGATGACAATTAATCTTAGGGAAAATGAAAGACTGGATGAGCTTCAGAGAAACGGTTACCGGATTATCCAGAATCCGAAGAAATTCTGCTTTGGAATGGATGCAGTACTATTATCAGGATTTGCCAAGGCGGGAAGGGGAGATAAAGTATTGGACATGGGGACCGGTACAGGCATTATTCCCATTCTTATGGAAGCAAAAACCGAAGCGGCGCATTTGACAGGACTGGAAATTCAGGAAGAAAGCGCAGATATGGCAAGGCGCAGCGTAGAGCTGAACCGTTTGCAGGATAAGATCAGGATTGTGCAAGGGGATATAAAGGAGGCAGGAACGCTGTTCGGCGCTGCCTCTTTTGACGTTGTAACCTGTAATCCGCCATATATGATCGGACAGCATGGGATAAAGAATCCGGATGCGCCGAAAGCAATTGCAAGGCATGAGATATTGTGTACATTGGGGGATGTGGCGGCACAGGCAGCAAAGGTATTGAAACCCGGAGGAAATTTTTATATGGTGCATCGTCCGTTCCGGCTGGCGGAAATCATGGTGGTGCTGCGGGAATACCGGTTGGAGCCGAAGAGGATGCAGCTGGTTCATCCTTTTGTGGACAGGGAACCGAATATGGTCCTGATAGAGGCGAACAGAGGCGGGAGGCCGCGGATGACGGTAGAGCGGCCGTTGATCATTTACAGGGAACCCGGAGTATACATGCCGGAGATATATGAAATATACGGGTATTGACAGAGTGGCGGCAGAAACGGAACAGGAGAGATGAAATGGCAGGAATATTGTATTTGTGCGCGACGCCCATAGGAAATCTGGGGGATATATCCTTTCGCGTGCTGGAAACATTACGGAACGTGGATATCATTGCAGCAGAAGATACACGCAACAGTATCAAGCTGCTGAATCATTTTCAGATTGAAACGCCAATGACCAGTTATCATGAGTATAACAGGGTAGAGAAAGCGCACTATCTGATCGGACTGATGCAGGAAGGAAAAGAAGTTGCGCTTGTTACGGATGCGGGGACTCCGGCGATATCGGATCCCGGTGAAACGCTGGTAATTTTATGTCGCGAAGCCGGTATTCCGGTAACTTCCCTGCCGGGAGCAGCAGCATGTATTACGGCGCTGACTTTGTCGGGACTGAGCACAAGGCGTTTTTGTTTTGAAGGTTTTTTGCCGGCGGAAAAGAAGGAAAGGAAGGAGGTGCTGGCGGAATTAGCACAGGAGAGCAGGACGATGGTTCTGTATGAGGCGCCCCACCATCTGGCCAGGCTGCTTCAGGAATTGAAAGAAGTACTGGGAAACCGGCGGATTACCATATGCCGGGAGCTGACAAAGAAGTTTGAAACGGTTATGCCCATGACTCTTGAAGAGGCGGCCGCATATTATGAGATGAATGAGCCGAGGGGGGAATATGTATTGGTGGTGGAGGGAAAAGGAATCGCGGTAAAACTGGAGGAAGCCAGGCAGAGGTGGATGGAATTTTCCGTGGAGGAGCACATGCAGCATTATGAGGAACAGGGAGTAGGACGGAAAGAGGCGATGAAGCTGGTGGCAAAGGACAGAGGAATTGGTAAGCGGGAGGTTTATCAGGCATTATTGGGACAAAAACAAGGATAATTTGGAACATATTATGCATTTTTGCGCAATTTTTTAACAATATCCGCAAAAATATGGTAAAATTGTCCTGAATAAGGTATGATGATATACAGAATAAGAGGAAGGAGAAAAATGAGGGAGATGGATGCAAAAAAGAAAAAGAAGAAGAGCCTTCGGGGTTCGATCATGCTGTTATGTGTATTATTGGTGGTTTTAACAGTGACAGCAGTTGGGTTTAACGGGATTCTGGCTATCAAGGAAATGGCATCAACGGCCTATGATACTTACGTGGCTGCAGTAAACAGCGGTTATAATGCGGAAATCAAATCGGAAGTACAGAGTACGATATCAGTTCTGCAGAGTGAATATGATAAGTTTGCGGCGGGGGAGAAGACAGAGGAACAGGCAAAAGAGGATGCAAAGGAAATTATCCGCATCATGCGTTACAGGGATGACCAAAGCGGATATTTTTGGATCGATGATACGAATTATATTTTAGTCATGCATCCGGTACTGGCAGATCAGGAAGGGGCTTACCGCTTTGAACTGAAAGATCCTAACGGAGTCATGATCATTCAGGAGATCATGAAAACCTGCCAGAGTGCGGAAAAAGGCGGTTTCAACGAGTTTTATTTTACGAAGGCGGATGGTGTTACAGTTGCTCCGAAAGTGGCTTATTCCCAGATTTTTGAACCCTGGGGCTGGATCGTATCAACGGGGAATTATGTGGATGATATGGAAGCAGATATGGCGGAAGTAAAGGATTATCTGAAAAAAGCCTATGACAGCGCTCTGCTCAGAGTGGACATTGTATTTGTGGTAGTAATTGCGTTGGCACTGGGACTTGCGTTTGTTTATGGTACCCATCTTGTTAAGCCGTTAAAGAAGATGCAGGCATTTGCCGTAAATATGTCGGAGGGTGATCTGACGGCGGAGATTTATGTAAAACAGAAGGATGAAATCGGCCAGACGGCAGATGCTATGAATATTGCACAAAAGAATATGCAGAAATTGATAGAAGGGATTATGGAAGTAGCACAGGGTGTTAATGAGGCGTTGGATAACTTTGAAAAAGTTTTCAATAATATGCGTACTTCTATCGGGGAAGCATCCAAGGCAATCGATTCCATTGCAAACAATGTGAGCGGGCAGGCAGCCTCTACCGATGCGGCTTCGGATGAAGTGGTAGTCATAGCAGAGAAAATAGAGAAAACCGGCGTGGAAGTGGAGCGTTTGGATGATAATGCGAAAGATATGCAGTCTTTAAGCATACAGTCCATGAATACACTGAATCATCTGATAGAGGTAAATAATAAAACAAGAACCAACATTGAGGCGATGCATAAACAGACGGAATTAACCAACCAGTCTGTTCAGCAGATTCAGGGAGCAGCTAATCTGATCAATGAGATTTCGGATCAGACAGGCCTGTTGGCGCTCAATGCCAGCATAGAGGCTGCAAGAGCCGGGGAGCTGGGAAGAGGATTTACAGTGGTTGCGGATGAAATTGCCAAACTTGCGCATCAATCCGCAGCATCGGTAGAAGAAATCAACCGTGTGGTAAATGAATTGCTGGCAAATGCATCCCAGTCCGTAAGTGTTATGCAGGAAATCAATACTTCTGTGGATGTACAGGTTACATCCCTTTCGGAAACACAGGATAAATTCAATCAGTTGTTTAAGGAATTGGAGAATTGTGTTATTTCCGTCCGTGCTATTGATGAAATGACAGGAGAGATGGAGAAGCAGAGGGAAAATGTAACGGGTTCGCTTGCGCTGCTGAATCGTCTGGCGCAGGATAATGCGGCTTCTGCACAGGAAACATCGGCAATGACCGTAGAGTTGTCCGAGGTTGTGGATGAATCGGACAATATTATAAAGGAACTCGAGGGCAAGGTACAGGTATTGATGGAAAGTGTTAATAAATTCAAGGTATAAAAAGTTATGGCTGATACCGTAAAAATGTATTGACAAATGGGAAACGGGATAATATACTTTGAGTGTCAAATTACTTAGAAGATTGAAAAGATTAAAGGAGATAGTGCAATGCTGGAAAGAGTAAAAGAAATCATTCAGGAACAATTGAATTTAGAGGGTGTAGAGATTACGGAGGAATCTTCCTTTAAGGATGATCTTGGTGCAGATTCTTTGGATCTGTTTGAATTGGTAATGGCTTTTGAAGAGGAATACGGCATTGAGATTCCGTCTGAAGATTTGGAGCAGATTACGACAGTGGGCGCAGTAATCGAGTATATGAAGAGCAAAGGTGTAGAAGCATAATATGAAAACAAGAATAACCGAATTACTGGGAATTGAGTATCCAATCATACAGGGCGGTATGGCATGGGTTGCAGAGTATCATTTGGCAGCGGCCGTGGCGGAAGCCGGAGGATTGGGACTGATCGGTGCGGCAAGCGCTCCGCCGGAGATTGTTCGGGAACAGATACGCGAGGCGAAAAAACTGACTGAAAAGCCGGTAGGCGTGAATATTATGCTGCTGAATCCAAATGCAGAAGAAGTAGCGAAAATTGTTGTAGAGGAAGGCGTAAAGGTAGTGACTACCGGTGCGGGTAATCCGGCTAAATTCATGGAAATGTGGAAAAATGCCGGAGTGAAAGTCATACCGGTGGTAGCCAGTGTGGCTATGGCAAAGATGATGGAGCGTGCCGGGGCTGATGCGGTAGTGGCGGAAGGAACGGAGTCCGGAGGCCATATCGGTTCTGCGACAACAATGACCCTGGTGCCTCAGGTAGCGGATGCAGTAAATATTCCGGTGGTGGCAGCAGGCGGTATTGCGGATGGCAGAGGATTTGCGGCTGCTATGATGCTGGGAGCGGAAGCAGTACAGATGGGGACTGTGTTCGTAACAGCAGAGGAATCCATCGTACATAACAATTATAAGCAGAAAGTAATTGCCGCAAAAGATATTGATTCCGAAGTGACCGGAAGAAGTACCGGACATCCGGTTCGCTGTATCCGTAATAAAATGACGAGGGAATACCTGAAACTGGAACAGGAAGGGGCAACCTTTGAAGAATTGGAGCATCTGACGCTGGGAACACTCAGGAATGCAGTCATGGACGGAGATGTGGTGAACGGGACCGTGATGGCAGGGCAGATAGCCGGTCTGATCAAGGAGGAGAAGAGCTGCAAAGAAATCCTTCAGGGAATCATGGCACAGGCGCAGGAACTGCTGAAAGGTTGTTAGGAACCGTTAAAAGCGGAGAAACATCAGTTGTGATAGAGAGTATGGCAATGTCATGGCGGATAGGAGGTCTGTAAATTATGCGGGCCTCCATTTTAAGAAATTAATATTTTGATATTCAAACTAATTTTGAGAAAGGAATGGGAATATGGGCAGAACTGCGTTTATTTTTCCCGGACAGGGAGCGCAATATATAGGAATGGGAAGGGATTTTTACGAACAGATTGCAGTGAGCAGGGAAATGTTTGAACTGGCAGGTGAAGCTGCGGGATTGGATGTGGCCGCTCTTTGTTTTGAAGAGAATGAAAAGATTAATATTACAGAGTATACACAGATCGCAATGCTGGCAATGGAAGTGGCTGTATTAAAGGCGGTTGAAGAAGAGGGATATAAGCCGGATGTGACGGCAGGGCTGAGTCTGGGCGAGTACGGGGCACTTGCGGCAGCGGGCGTGATGGATGTCAGGGATGTATTCCGGGTTGTAAGAAAACGCGGACTGTATATGCAGGAGGCGGTGCCTGCGGGCGGAGCCATGACAGCGGTGCTGGGGCTGGAAGCATCCGTAATCGAAAAAGTATGCGAAGAAACAGAGGGGATTGTGAGTATAGCAAATTACAATTGCCCGGGACAGATTGTCATAACCGGAGAAGCGGCGGCGGTGACGAAGGCAGCAGAGACATTGACGGCAGCAGGGGCCAAAAGGTGCGTACCTTTGAAGGTCAGCGGCCCTTTCCATTCTGCGATGCTGAAAGGCGCAGGAGAAAAACTGGGTGAAGCGCTGGCGGATGTGGAGATTCATGAAATAGGAATTCCATACCTGGCAAATGTGACAGCTGACTATGTGACGGATAAAGGGCAGGTAAAGGAACTGCTGATGAAGCAGGTGGCTTCTTCTGTCAGATGGCAGCAGAGTGTGGAGCGGATGATAGCAGACGGAACGGATGTTTTTGTAGAGATCGGACCGGGCAAGACGCTTTCCGGATTTATGCGTAAGATCAACAAGGATGTAAAGACCATGAATATAGAGAGAGTGGAAGATTTGGAAAAACTTTCACAACTGAAAGGAGTATAAGGATGCTGGAAGGAAAGGTGGCTCTGGTAACGGGGGCGAGCAGGGGGATCGGCCGGGAAATTGCGCTGACGCTTGCCGGATATGGAGCGGATGTGGTTGTGAATTATAATGGTTCGGCAGATAAAGCAGCTGCTGTGGTACGGGAAATCGAAGCGATGGGAAGAAAAGCGGCGGCGGTACAGTGTTCGGTAGGGGATTATGCGGCCTGCGGAAAGATGATCACCGATATGCTGGCCATGTTTGGACATATTGATATATTGGTAAATAATGCGGGGATTACGAAGGATAATCTGATGATCAAAATGTCGGAAGAGGATTTTGATGCGGTTGTGAATACCAATCTGAAAGGAACTTTCAATACCATAAAGCATATGTACCGTGCATTTCTTAAGCAGAAGCAGGGAAGAATTATCAATCTTTCTTCGGTTTCCGGCGTGCTGGGCAATGCGGGACAGGCAAATTATGCGGCATCCAAGGCCGGCGTGATCGGATTGACCAAGAGTATGGCGAGAGAACTTGCCAGCAGGAATATTACGGTAAATGCAGTGGCGCCCGGTTATGTGGATACGGATATGACACAGGCAATGAGTGAGGGAGCGAAGGAGGCCGTTCTTTCCCGAATACCGCTTGGGAGAGTGGGGCAGCCGAAAGATATTGCGGAAACGGTGGCGTTTCTTGCCAGCGATAAAGCTTCTTATATTACAGGGCAGGTAATTTCCGTGGATGGCGGTATGGCAATTTAAAGATTTTCTTTATCTGCATAATATTCGGAAGGATTGGAAAACAGAGTAAAGGGATGAAGAAGCCGATCAGGCGGAGCAGTGAAAAGGAAGATAAAAGGATGGTGCAGAGGAATGGGCAGAAGAGTTGTAGTGACCGGAATGGGAGCAATTACTCCGATCGGTCTGAGTGTAGGGGAATTTTGGTCGGGTGTGAAGGAGGGAAAAATCGGATTCGGTACGATTACGAGATTTGACGCTTCCGAATATAAGTGCCAGATTGCCGCAGAGGTAAAGGGATTTGAAGGAAAAAATTATATGGATTTTAAGGCGGCCAAGAGAATGGAGCTGTTCAGTCAGTATGCGGTTGCGGCAGCGAAGGAGGCTTTGGAAGATGCAGGACTGGATATGGAGAAGGAGGACGCTTACCGGGCAGGCGTGTCCGTGGGCTCCGGTATCGGTTCGTTGCAGGCAATGGAAAGAGAGCACGCAAAGCTGCTGGAAAAGGGACCGTCCCGTATAAATCCCCTGATGGTGCCCTTGATGATCTGCAATATGGCAGCAGGGAATGTGTCCATTCAGTTTGGGCTGAAGGGAAAAAATATCAATGTGGTTACGGCATGTGCAACGGGAACGAATTCCATAGGGGAAGCGTTCCGGTCCATTCAGTATGGCGAGGCGGATGTCATGATAGCAGGGGGGACGGAAAGCAGTGTCACTCCTGTGGGAATTGCAGGTTTTACGGCACTGACGGCGCTGACGTCATCCAAGGATATAAACAGGTGTTCCATTCCTTTTGACAAGGAAAGAAGCGGATTTGTCATGGGGGAAGGAGCGGCAGTCGTAGTATTGGAGGAACTGGATCATGCGAAGAAAAGGGGAGCGAAAATTTATGCGGAAGTAGCAGGTTATGGATGCACGGCGGACGCATATCATATTACGTCTCCGGCAGAGGACGGAGAGGGTGCGGCAAAGGCGATGGAATTTGCCATGGCGGACGCCGGAGTAGAACCGGAGGAGATTACTTATATTAATGCGCATGGTACGAGTACCCATCACAATGATTTATTTGAAACGAGGGCTATTAAGAAGGCTTTTGGCGCTCATGCCGGCTCTATCAAAATTAACTCTACGAAATCCATGGTGGGGCACCTTTTGGGGGCTGCCGGTGCGGTGGAATTCGTTACCTGCGTAAAAGAACTGGAAGAGGGATATATTCACCGGACGGTAGGTTATCAGATACCGGACGAGGAATGCGATTTGGATTATTGTAAAGAAGCGGCGGAAATGGAATTGAAATACGCATTGTCCAATTCTTTGGGATTCGGCGGGCACAATGCTACAATTATCGTGAAAAAGTATGAGGAGCAGTGACAGAATTATAAAGAGAGGTAATGGAACATGTCTTTACTGACAACAAAGGAAATTATGGAAATCATTCCCCACAGGCAGCCTTTTCTGCTGGTGGATACCATTGAGGAACTGGAGCCGGGGGTCAGGGCGGTAGGAAGAAAGTGCGTATCGTATAATGAGCCCTATTTTGCCGGTCATTTTCCCGGAGAACCGGTGATGCCGGGAGTGCTGATCGTGGAAGCATTGGCACAGGTGGGAGCGGTAGCGATATTGAGCCAGCCGGATTTTAAGGGAAAGACGGCATACTTTGGTGCAATTCAATCAGCAAAGTTCAAGAAGAAGGTAGTGCCGGGAGATGTTCTGACACTGGAAACGGAAATCATCAAGGTTAAAGGTCCCATAGGAGTGGGCCGCGCAAAGGCTTATGCAGACGGTAAGCTGGCAGTTCAGGCGGAACTTACTTTTGCAGTGGGTGAAAGATAGGCGGAAAATATGAGAGGCAGCAGTTTGTTAAAATCTTTGAGAATAGGCGATGCGGTATTGCCGGTACCGGTGGTACAGGGAGGAATGGGGGTCGGAGTGAGTCTTTCCGGACTTGCAGGGGCGGTTGCAGCCTGCGGCGGGCTGGGCGTAATATCTGCTGCACAAATAGGATATCGGGACAAGGATTTCGATTCAGACCCTGTCGGCTGTAATCTCCGTGCCATTAAGGAGGAAATGATTAAGGCCAGGCAGATTGTGAAGGAATATTCCGGATGTTTAAAATGTGCCGCCGGCAGCCGGATTGGCATGATAGGCGTAAATATCATGGTTGCAACCCAGCGTTATGAGGAATATGTAAAAGCAGCAATCGAAGCGGGAGCGGATATGATCATATCCGGGGCAGGGCTTCCCATGACGCTGCCGGAGCTGGCTGGAAAAGCAAAGACAAAGCTGGCGCCGATTGTTTCCAGTGTAAAATCGGCACAGGTTATTATGAAATACTGGCTGAAAAAGTATAACCGGCTGCCTGATATGGTAGTGATCGAAGGACCGTTGGCAGGAGGGCATCTGGGTTTTGCAGCAGAACAGCTGGAAGATGTGGATGGACTGTGCTATGAAGATGAGATAGTAAGGATCATAGGGCATGTGAAAGAATGTGCGCAACTGCATGGAAAAGAGATTCCCGTGGTGATTGGCGGGGGAATTTATACAAGAAAGGATGCGGAACGCTGTTTTGAATTAGGGGCCTCCGGTGTACAGATGGCGACCCGGTTTGTAACTACTTATGAGTGTGATGCTTCCGCTGCGTATAAACAGGCTTATATGGATGCCCGAAAAGAGGACATTGTGATTGTAAAAAGCCCGGTGGGAATGCCGGGGAGGGCGATTTTTAATGAATTTATGCGGCGTGCGGCAAAGGAGCGGATTCCTCATGGCAGATGCCATGGCTGCATTGTTACCTGTAAGCCGAATGAGACGCCGTATTGTATTACAGATGCACTGATTAATGCGGTAAGGGGAAATGTAGAGCAGGGGCTTATATTCTGCGGTGCAAATGCGTTTCGTGCAGACGGGTTAGAGCATGTGGAGGATATCCTGAAAGAGTTCTTACCGGAGGAAGCGGAAGGAAGGGCCGGTTTTGATGGTTCTTCCATGGGCGGCGAGCGGGACGGGGATATTTGCAGCAGGGGTTCTGACTCCCAGGGGCGGCGAACCAGGTGACTGCTTAAGGCTGCCAGGGCGCGGACAAATACGAAAAGAGGAGCAGGGTTATTGGATATGATAATGAGAATGATCGGAACCGGAAGCAGTCTTCCGCAGCAGATTGTAACAAATGAAGATTTGTCGAAAATAATGGATACATCGGACGAATGGATTTCCAGCCGTACCGGGATTAAGGAAAGGCATTTGGCAAAAGAAGAGACTACGGCTTCCATGTCGGTGGAGGCAGGCGAAAGGGCGCTCCGGAATGCAGGAATCAAGGCGGAAGAGATAGATCTGATTATTGTGGCAACGATCACGGGAGATTATATTACACCGTCTGCGGCTTGTGAAGTACAGGCAGGACTGGGGGCGGGACGTGCGGTGGCTTTTGATATCAATGCGGCCTGTTCGGGATTTATGTTTGCGCTGCACACGGCTTATGCATATTTACAGTCGGGTATTTATAAAACTGCATTGGTGATAGGTGCAGAGACCCTGTCGAAAATTATGGACTGGAGTGACAGGAGTACCTGTGTGTTATTCGGTGATGGAGCGGGAGCGGCGGTAGTGCGGGTCTGTGAGAAAGAAACGAAGGAAAAAGGGAATGGAAGGGGGCTGCTGGCCTTTGAGCAGGGGACGGACGGTTTCAGAGGGAAGGTGCTTGCCTGCGAAGGCAGGAAGAACCGGAATCCATTGATACAGAATTCTTTTGTGCCGTCTTACGTGAATATGGATGGACAGGAAGTGTATAAATTTGCAGTCTGTACGGTTCCGGCTTCTATTCTGCGGGTGTTGGATGAGGCGGACGTTTCGGTGGAGGACATTAAGTATTTTGTACTGCATCAGGCCAACATCAGAATCATACAGTCGGTGGCAAAAAGGCTGAATGTGGATGTGGAAAAATTTCCGGTAAGTCTGGATCACTGCGGAAATGTGTCGGCGGCGAGCGTACCGATCTTGTTGGATGAAATGAATCAGAAGGGGATGCTGGCCAGAGGGGATAAAATTGTAATGTCCGGATTCGGCGGAGGGCTTACCTGGGCCAGCGCCGTGATAGAGTGGTAGGAAAACATTGTGCCTGCCAGAGGTATTCCGAAGGGATGTCTCTGGCAGGCTTTTATAATGGGCTGGCAGATTTGTAGGAAACGGATTTTTATGGTATGCTATGCGTGAATACGAAAGTAAGGAGCCGGAGGTTATTTAGGGATGGAGTATATGCTTTTTGTGCTTGATATGGTAGGAACGGCAGCATTTGCACTGTCAGGGGCCATGACAGCGATTAAGAAGGAGATGGATTTATTGGGAGTGCTGATTCTGGGAATGGTGACAGCGGTAGGCGGCGGAATTGTACGGGATATAATATTGGGAAATACGCCGCCGCAGGCTTTTGTACAGCCGGTGTTCGCGTTGATCGCAGGCGGTGTTTCGGCTTTGGTTTTTGCAGTAATATATTTCCATGTTAAGGGGTATCAGCAGATTTCGCGGGCCGGTTTCCAGTATATGCTGATGGCGGCGGATACTTTGGGATTAGGGGTGTTCACGGTAGCAGGGGTGCGCGCCGCATTTGACAGCGGTATGGGCGTAAATTATTTTCTTCCGGTGTTTCTCGGGACGATTACGGGAGTAGGGGGAGGACTGCTTCGGGATATGATGGCGGGGGACCGGCCTTATATTTTTGTGAAACATGTGTATGCAAGCGCATCCATATTGGGAGCTTTTGTCTGTGTATTTTTATGGAGAAGGTTTGGAGGAAATGCGGCCATGCCGGTCGGGGCGGCAAGTGTTATTCTGCTACGGGTTCTGGCAATACGGTTTCGATGGAATCTGCCGAAGGTGGCATACGACGGAGAAGCATGAAATATAATTTAAGTAATAATTTGCAGTAACGGGGAAGATTATGCTGAATTATATTTGGGCACTTATGATCATGGTGGGGATTGTATATGGTTCGCTGACGGGAAATATAAAGGAAGTGAGCAACGCAGCGCTGGATTCGGCCGGAGAGGCGGTGGCGCTCTGTATTACGATGATGGGGGTTATGGCTTTGTGGGTCGGGTTGATGGAGATTGCGCAGGCATCCGGGCTGATCCGCAGGCTGACTAAGGGGATACAGCCTTTTGTCAGTTTTATGTTTCCTCGGCTTCCTGAAAATCATGTTGCACGGGAGTATATATCTACGAATATTATTGCGAATGCATGATTTATAATAGGACTAAATAAAGAACCTTTAACTATGAGGTTTTTAGCTTCGTGACAATGGTGTATTGGTGGGGATTTTTTTAAATCCTGTGATTCCACATTATACGGGCAGAAGTCTGGTGTGGATTTTGAGCATTATTTTAACCTGAAGGAAAGTATGGGGTACGTCCCATAACATCCAGGTATCATCAGTTTTTGACCGATGAATATGATTTTGAAGTATTTCGTTACAGGTATCCGCTTGTGCTTGACTATATGAAGTTGATGAAGCAGAATGTGGACCGGAAAGCTGGTATACAAGCAGGAACGGATAATTCAAATGTCAATTAGCAGGTAAGAAGAATAAAAGGAGTTTTGCATCGATGATCTTTATCCGCGTATGTAAAACTCCTTTGGTGATTATGATTATCTGGCCGGCATTTTGAAATCAATTAAGGCACGGTTCAGAAAGTCGTTGAAAGGCTGCATAAGAAGAAACCGTTCTTTTGCAATAGTGATAAAATGTGGTATATCCAAGAATTCATCTGGTGAAATGTGATTTTCTATGAACCAGCTTTTATGTTTTAGCAATTCCCCGTACGGTGAATTGCTTTCGTAGCCGCGCGGGATATTCTTCAGTTTTTCGCCCATGAGAGTGTAATGTTTGGAAAAATCTTCATCTTCGAGTATTTGTACCAACTCACCGTTGTACTTTAAGATATAGTCCCTTACCATACCAGTAGCGTTGGAGAACTGTGAAGCAAATAATCCGCCGCCCAAAAAGATGTCTTCCGGTGTGACATTGATGAAATAGCCGACAGGAATAGGGACCCGTCCGCCTGAAGATATATGGGCACGGAAAGAAGGGTTATAGGGAGATTTGTCGTGACTGAAACGTGTGTCGCGGTTCAGACGGAAAATTAAATCGCGGGACTTCAAGTACCGTATGGATGGGTCTGCTTCGGAAAGCTGAATGATTAATTCCTGCACCAAATCGGCAAATTCGTTGTAGGCTTCTTTGTAGAAAGCTTTGTTCTTATCCATCCATTCTTTTGTGTTATTCTTGCTTAGATCCGTTAAAAAATCCAATATTATTTTTGGGTTCATATAAATTCTCCTTATTGTTGAATCGTTTTAAATAAATCTGTTTTAAGTAAGTCGGAAATAAAATTCCGGGCTGCCGTTGCGGAACGGTAAAGCGGCATATGATTAAAAATCATTGCAATATCATCAATCTGCTCCATGGCGCATGTATAATCCAAAATAGCGCTGTCTTCATGGCTTTCTAAAGACGAGTATTCCAAATTTTGTGGATTAAGGCGATGGGTGGAGATGGCATAGTTGATCCGTTTCCTGCAGTTGCATACGCCGCCTCCAAGCCCACAGTATTCGCTCAGGAAGCCGGCCATTTTTTTCCGTGTCCTTGAAAGCCTTTGCCTGTATGTATCGGGAGAGAGGTTTAAGATTTCCCCGGCGATGCGGCTGTCCAGTTTAAACATGGTGCCCAAAATGAAAATGCACCGGCTGGCAGGATCGAGACATTGCAGCATAACATTCGTACAGGACATTTTCAGTTCATCAGAAAGGATATTGCTGTCTATGTTCTGTGTCATATCCGGAATATCGCCAGTGTTTCCGTTTAAGATATCTTCGCTGTAATATTCAAAGCTTAAAGGGCGATTCGCGAACATAGATTTTTTATAATTTTTCAGATGATTCGTTGCGATTTTAAAAACCCAGGTTGAGAAGGCGCATTCCTTTCGGAAAGAAGCAAGATTCGTCATGATACGGATCAGTATTTCCTGCGTTGCGTCCTCGGCATCGGGTATGGTCCCCAGCATTCGCAAAGACAGATTGAAAACCATATCCTGTACATCTGTTAAGAGGGATTCCAGCGCCGTTTTGTCTCCTTTCACTGCATCATCTATCAGACGGAACACTTCTTCCGATGGTACATTATTTTTCATGATTTTATCCTCCTTTTTATATATTAGACAACCCGGTTTGCCATTTGTGACAAAAAAATATAAAATAGCATCAAATCTTTAGTATAATAAATATTGATATTATCATTGCATAAAAAAACGCAATTTTATGATACACCAAAATGGAACAAAAGCATATAGAAGAGCACAAACGAAAACAGCATATTACAACCAGGTATGATAGTCCGCATACATTTAAGAATGACGAATATCGGACAAGCAGAGGGAAATATATTTAAAGAGAGCAGAGAAGGGATTAATATGCTGATGGATGTGCGCACATTAAAGGAACTGGCAGATGTAGATATCTGTACGGTTTCAAAAGAATCACTGGTAGATATCCGGGATGTGAAGATAGACGGTTCAAAAGCCCGAAACGAAAGAATTTCTGACTACATCAGGCAGATAAAAAACCCTTATTGTGTCCAGTGCAACGGCATTATCGTAAAGATGAATTTCAGCCAGTCAGGAGGGACACTGGAAGAAAAACTGGCAGATTATTTCCGGTCAGTATGATTATAGTTTCATAAAAACCTTGTAAAATAATGGACTTATATGTTACTGTATGTTATAACACATACGGACAAAATAAAGCCTAAATGGTTTATAAGGTCAATAAACTATTTGAGGTGATCATATGAATGCAAATCTAAACGGTGTCTATACTGCTGACGCTTATTTTCGTTTGTCCAGGGAAGATGGTGACAAGACGGAAAGCGACAGCATTGTAAATCAGAGGGCTCTTGTGAAAGAGTTTCTGAAAACACATCCCGACATTCAAATTTACCATGAGCGAGTTGACGATGGTTTTTCCGGAGTTAATTTTGAGCGTCCTGCATTTAAGCAAATGCTGGAAGATATTAAAGCCGGTGAAGTGAACTGTGTGATTGTAAAGGATCTGTCAAGGTTTGGCAGGGATTATATTGAGGCAGGGCGTTATATTGAGAAGATATTTCCTTATCTTGGTGTCAGGTTTATTGCAATTAATGACAGCATTGACACGGCTTTCGGGCTAAATGGTGCGGATGAGATGCTGATCCCCTTCAAGAACCTGATCAATGACGCTTACTGCCGGGATATTTCCATAAAAATCCGCAGTCATCTGGACATCAAGAGAAAAAACGGGCAGTATATCGGTTCTTTTGCGCCATATGGCTATCAGAAATCCCCTGACGATAAGAATAAACTTATTGTTGATGAAAAGGCAGCTTCAGTAGTGCGCCAGATTTTCAAATGGAAAATAGAAGGCATGAGCGGAGAGAGGATAGCTGAGAAGCTAAATGAATTGGGAATTCCCACGCCTATGGAATACAAGCATAGGAACGGGGAAAATTTCCAATGTGGTTTCCGCAGGAAAGCAGTCCCTAAGTGGCAGGCAAACGGTGTCAATTATATTTTGCGCAATGAGGTATATACAGGTGTGCTTTTGCAGGGGAAGACGGCTTCTCCCAATTATAAAGTAAGGAAACGGACAAAAAAGGACAAGAAGGATTGGATAAGGTGTGAGGACAGTCATGAGGCCATAGTTTCCAAGGAGGATTTCCAGATGGTACATAGTTTCTTTGGGAACGATACAAGAGTTGCACCGGAAGAGAAAATATTATATTTGTTTTCTGGTTTTGTAAAATGTGGACATTGCAATGGGAACATGACAAGGAAGTCAATTCCGGTAAAAGATAAAAGATATGTTTATCTGGTCTGTATTGAAAACAAGAACAAGGCGGGATGTACAAATAATAAGGGAATTCCTTTGGAGAAATTTGAAAAGGTTGTTTTGCAGGTAATAAATCTGTATATAGAGAGTGCTTTTGAATTAGGTCAGTTGCTGGAATTAGCTGATGAGGTTTTTTATCATGAATATTTTGTAGAAAAAATTTACGAAGATATCATGGATAAAGAACTGGAGATAGAGAAAAAACGCCAGTATGCTTCCTCTGTCTATCAGGATTATAAGGAAGGGATATTATCGAAAGAAGAATACCTGGAATTAAAGGATTGCTACAAAACAGATATTGGGATTCTGCAGGGTGAGATTAGGTCATTGGAAGCAGAACGTGAAGAAACTGCAAGGAACAAAAAAGATCAGGCAGGGTGGATGCAGCAGTTTATTGAATATAGAGGGTTCAAAGAGCTTTCGCGCGAGCTACTGGCAAGGCTGATAGAAGAAATAAAAATATATGATAAGGATAGAATTGAAGTTATATTTAAATTCAAGTCAGAGTACGAACAGGCGTGGGCTTATATAAAAAATCGGGCTATGTTTAATTACGAAATCCGCTTTGCGGGACCGGAAAAACGAATGGAACTAAGTAGGATACTGGAAGGAGAGGGAGCGGATGGCAAGGAAAAGCAGGAAACCCAGTAAATGCGTAGATATTAAAGCTCCTGCTGCTGTTCCGGCCGTAAGTCTTGTGGGCATATACTCCAGATTGTCTATTGAAGATAACGGTTATGAAAGTAAAGATTCCATACAGAACCAGCTTGCATTATTGAAGGAGTATGTTGAAAAGCAAGAAGATGATTTTAAACTCGTGAAGGTCTACGTTGATAATGGATCTACGGGAACTAATTTTGACAGAGAAGAGTGGAACCATATGCTCAGCGATATAAACGCTGGGGAAATCAATTGTGTAATAGTAAAAGACTTTTCAAGGCTGGGACGGAATTATATAGAAGTGGGAAATTATCTGGAAAAGGTATTTCCATTCTTAGGGGTAAGGGTTGTAGCTGTCAACGAAAATTTTGACAGTGAAAAGCAGACGTTTGAAAACAGTATGTTGATGAATTCCCTGACTAATATTGTGAACGAATATTACGCAAGGGATATATCAAAAAAAGTCACGCAGACGAAACGGACTATGCAGAAGAATGGGGAGTGCGTCAGCGGAGTGCTTCCTTATGGTTATAAAAAATCGGACAAAGATAGAAGGAAGCTGGTTATTGATCCGGAAAGCGCTGATGTGGTGAAAAAGATATTTAAATGGCGTCTGCAAAAGAAAGGCTGCATTGTAATCGCCAATTACTTAAATGAGCTTGCCATACCGTCACCGGGGATGTACCGCTATATGAATGGAAACCAGTCTTTTAAGCGCAGCAGTAATGCAAAATGGAGGTCAAAGCATGTTGCTGGGATCCTTACAAATCCGGTCTATCTTGGACATATGGTTCAGGGGAAGACAAGGTGCAGTTATTTTGAGCAGGATGGAAAACTGAGGGTTCTTCCAAAAGAGGATTGGATCATTGTAGAAGGGACGCATGAACCGCTTGTCGCACAGGAACAATTTGACGCAGTAACGGCAATGGCAGAAGAAAGCCGGAAAAGATATGTGCAGCAGATGGAGGTTCATAGGGATATTCCCCATACGGAAAATTCTTTGCGTAAAAGAATTTTTTGTGGACAATGCGATAGCCTGATGACAAGGCGGAGCAGAGTAAAGAATGGAAAAAGAGATTATTGTTACTTTTGCAACACACCTAAATCAAAGATAGGCGTTCATTGTACGAATACTTATATACATGAGATCCCGCTAATGGAAGCGGTAACAGAGGCAACGGATCGGCAGCTACGGTTATTGGGGAAAATAGAAAATAGCTGGAATCAGCAGAATCAGTCAGAGGACTATAAGAAAAAAGAAAAGGAAATAGTGAATCAAAAAAAAGATTTGGAGGAATCTGTTAGCCGGATTAGAATTTTAAGGCAAGAGATTTATGCGGATATGAAGGAGGGGCTGCTTTCTCCAATCGATTATGAATATGAAAAAAAACGTTTGACAAAAAAGCAGCAAGAGTATGATGATGCGTTGGTCAGCTTTATGGAAGGTGACAGGATGGTAAAGGAGGTGGAAGAGATATTAGGGACGTATCGTCAGAATGCCTTAGAACTGGGAAGGGCAGGAACGCCAAATGATATGATTTTCATGAAATTGTTAGATTCACTGATTGATAAGATCGTGGTCTATTCCCCAAAGAAGGTTGTAGTTACATACAGTTTTGCAGATCAACTGGAAAAGTGGTGTCAGGAATTACAAGCAGATATAACACAGGAAAAGGAGTGGGAAGATTGATAGATGGATATGTTGCGAAGTATCTTAGGATATCTGATGATGATGTGGACGTTGGAAAGAGTAAAGACGAAAGCGGAAGCATCAGTAACCAGAGGAGTGTGTTGCAGTTTTTCATCAATAACCATGAAGAATTGTCAAAGTATCCGGTCAGAGAATTCCTGGACGATGGATATTCCGGAGTGAATTTTAATCGTCCCGGAGTCCGGAAGCTGCTTAAGGAAGTAAAGGAAAATAAGGTTGCCTGCATTGTAGTCAAGGACTTATCTCGCTTTGGAAGAAATTATATTGAAGTCGGTGATTACATAGAGCAAATATTTCCATTTCTTGGGGTGCGCTTTATTGCTGTATCAGATAATTATGATAGCTTTAAAAATTCAGGTGGAATAGAAATAGGTTTTAAGAACTTGATTCATGATATGTACAGTAGAGATTTGTCTAAAAAGATAAAATCCGTAAAGCGTATGCATCAGGAAAAGGGAACTTATATAGGCGGAGATGTGCCTTATGGGTATAAGTATAGTGGAAATAAGAAAGCTGAAAAAGGTCTTGGTATCTATCAATCAGATCCGAATGCGGCGGAGGTAGTAAAAAAAATTTTTTTATTTGCGGTGGATGGTAATACACCGGTTAATATTGCAAAATGTCTGAATGATGAAGGGATTCCCACGCCGGGAGCATATAAGAACCAGACGAAGAAGTATGGTTATCAGATGAAGAATACAAAGAGTAATTTATGGGTGAGCGGCAAGGTTAGAGATATTTTGCAGAATGAAGTTTATATTGGAACATATATTTGCCATAAGATATCTGCAGTCAGACCGAGGGAGCCAAACTGGAATGATGAAACGGAGTACTTAAGATTTGAGAATGCTCATGAGGCAATCGTGTCAAAAGAAGTTTTTGAAATTGCCCAGAAATCCATACAAATCCGGGGCAAAAGAGGAGCATACAAAAGGGCAGAAAACAGTCATGCATTGCAGGGAAAGGTTAAATGTGGGTGTTGTGGATATTCCATGAACAGGAGTGGCAAAGGGGCAAGAGCCAGTTATCTATGCAGAATGGGTGATAGTTGCGGCTCCCATTTGCGGATAAGGGTGCAGGACTTGGAGGATACTGTTCTGGAAGTATTAGAGAAGCTAGTTTCTGTTCAAAGGGAGGTCGAGGTTAAAAGAGAAGAGAACAGGTGCAGAGCAATTTCGGAGATTACAAAAATTAAGGAAGAAAAGCGGATTTTGGAAATGAAGATGGAACACTGCAAGACTAGCCGCCTGAACCTGTATCGGCAGTGGAAAGAGCAGCAGATTAAAAAAGATGAATATATAAAGAAGAGAGATGAATATACAGAGCAGGAGGAGGGACATCAGGTAAGGATGCAAAAGCTGGATAAACAATTGGAACAATTGACATCAGGACAGGATGAGAGATTGGTCTATAATTTGTATGATTATAGCGGTATTCAATCGCTGACAAAGGAACTGGTTGATGAGTTGGTAGAGAGGATTGATGTGTATGATGGGCATAGGGTGAAAGTGAGTTGGAAGTTCAAAAATTTTTTTTATTGGAATATCAGTTAGAAATATATTTTCGAAAAAAAGCTTCCGGACAAAAATTCAGAGGGACGGGGAAATTGATAGAAAGTTACAGGATAATATACTATACTTTATTTACTCCTGTTTGAGGTGGTTTGAATGTTATTTTTATGGATATTGATGAACATGTGGCAGCATCTTTTACAAAAGTAGAAATTTCTTAAACGCGATTATCAGGAAAAATAAGATGTATACCCCTTGAAAAATTTATAAAAAAATTTAGTCCTATCTTGACACCAGCTAATATCTTGGGATTGGGATGGGCGTGTACGCCGGCAGGGCTTTGAGTTATTATAGTGACAGGTTGAAAAATCCATTGAGAAATCA
>CAJTVQ010000048.1 GCA_910579935.1 uncultured Lachnospiraceae bacterium | reverse complement strand
GGGGCGGATGATGCGGCCGGGGGGAGTGTGAAGCAGGAGGGGGATGAAAGAAGAGGGGGAGAAATGGGGGAGGATGTGACGGGGGGAATTGGAGAGATGGGAGCTGGTACAGGGGGGAGCGGGAATGTGGAAAAGGTGATGGGGCGGTATGTGGAATCGGTGAATGGGGATATGGCGGATTTTGCTTTGGAAGGTTCCCGGCTGGTGCAGTTGGAGGATGGAAGACTGATGATGTTCAGCCCGCGCAGCGGGAAGTGGGTTTCGGAGGATGGCGGGGAGTCCTGGACGCCGGAATCGCTGGCCTGGTTTTCACAGATGCGGACGCGGAATGACTATATTATGGATATTGCGGTGTCGGCCGACGGCTATGTGGGAATTATATTTTGTGAAGGGAAAGAAGGAAGTGACGGGCAGGAGAGCGCCGGAGAGGGTGCGGAAGACGGAGAGAACGGAACGGCAGGAACCGGCGTGGGTGCCGGGAACGGAGAGAACGGGGAAAAGGGGGATGTTGTGGAAAAGTCGGAGGCGGACGGAGGGGAATTGAGGCCGAAGTATATGGTGTATTCGCCGGATAACGAAGGGGTGGAATTTGAAATACCGTATGAGAGGAACAAGTATCTGCACCGCCTTAGTTTTTCGGAGGACGGGAGGCTTTTCGGAGCCGCCATGGACGGGAAAATATATGAGATCGACTGGAAGCAGGGTGAGCAGAGGGTGGCCGCTGAGGCGGACGGACTGGTGTACCATATGGAAGTATGGGGCGGACGCATCGTATGCTGCGGCGGAAAGGGAATTGCCATTTTTGATCTGGATACGGGAGAACCGGTTGCAGACAGGGCAATCGAAGAGTTTCTGAATACGGAGATGAAAGAGAATATGGTATATGCAACGGCCGGTGTGTTGCCGCTGCTGGTGATACCGGCCGGAGAGGATATTTTGTATCTCGTCTGCGAGAAGGGGATTTACAGGCATGTGTTTGGAGGAAATCTGGTGGAACAGCTGGCGGACGGGACGCTGAATTCTCTGGGAAATCCGTCTTATGGTTTGGGAGACGGAATTTTAATGGGGGAGGATGAATTTCTGCTGCTGTTTACGAACGGGCAGCTGGGAGATTATTCATATGATCCGGATGTGCCTGCAACGCCGGATATTCTGCTTCGTGCATACAGCCTGGAAGAGAGTGAACAGTTGAAAAAAGTAATAGCCGATTTTCAGGCAAAGCATCCGGAAGTATATGTGCGTTATGATGTAGGACTGGACGGGAACAGTTCCGCTACGCGGGAAGATGCGCTGAAGAAACTGAATACGGAAATTGCGGCGGGAAACGGCCCGGATTTGTTTATACTGGATGATATGCCGGTGGATTCCTATATGGAGAAAGGGGTATTGGCAGATTTGACGCCATATCTGGAAGCCTACGGAGAGGGATATTTTCAGAAGATTCTCAGGGCTTTTGAATCGGAGGGAAAGATTCAGGCGGTACCGACGGGATTTACCATTCCGATCGTAGGAGGAAGGGCAGAAGATGTGGGGAAGATGAAAAATCTGGCTTCCATCGCGGAGGTTGTAAGGCAGCGCCGGAAAGAAATGCCCACCGGCAGTATTCTCGGACCGGTGCGGGAAAAGGATATGATCAAGCAGTTTTTGTGGGTATGCGCTCCTTCCTGGAAAAAGGAGGACGGAAGTGTGGAGGAAGAAAAACTGGAAGAATTTTTTGCAGGGATACAGGAAGTCTGGGATGCGGAAAAAGAGGGGATTACGGATACAATGCGTAAGAAAACGGATGATTTTTATTTAAGGCAGGCAGAACAGGGGAATTCGGAAGAAGCGCTTGAAGAGTTCCGGATCAACCATATCGGCTGGTCAGGAGACCAGTATATGATAAGGGGACAGGAGTTCTTTATGGGAGACATCGACAGCTGCGGCACGATGGATCTGGCCATGTCCTGTTTTCATGTGAAGGGCCGGGAGGATGGAGACTTTGCTTCCTACGGCGGTCAGGTATCGAACGTATTCATACCGCAGACGATCGCCGGCATCAGTCAGACATCGGAACACCGTGAGATGGCGGCGGAGATGGTAGGGATGCTGATAGAAGAATCTTATTGGAGCGGTCTGAACCTGAATAAGGAACAGTTAAAGAAAGATCTGCGTACTTATGCAACGGAAGACGGCAGCAGTTATGCCTCTGCCGGGGGAAGCGGGGAGGACGGGACGTATTTTTCTTATGAAATTTATCCTGCTTCGGAAGAGGAAGTGGACCGTCTCATACAGATCGCGGAGCAGGCGGAAGCACCGTATGTGAAAGACCGGGTTTTGGAAAAGGCGGTCCGGGAAGCCGGGGAAAAGGTGCTGAAAGGCGAAATGACCGCGAAAGAGGGGGCAAAGGAAGTGGTGAACCGCGTGGCTCTTTATCTGGCGGAATAACAGGGAAGGATTTTAGGTAGAAAATGCGGCAGGAAGCGGATCAGAGCGGAGGAAATTCGGGGTGAAAAAATCCGGCCGTTAGGATGTTCACTGGAGCAAAGGGAGGAAAATGAAAATGGAATTTGGAATGGGAAGCAGAAAGAAAAGGGAAAAACGGAGAGCAGGGCAAAAGCGGGGACAGAAACGTGCCGTCAGTCTGCTGGCAGCATTGTTTCTTCTGTTTGCAGCCATAGGGATGGCGGGCTGCGGCGCTTCCCCGGCGGCGGAAGGCGGGAGCGCTGAGGGAGCATCCAAAACGGCGGGAGAGGAAACCGGAAATCAGGATACGGGAGAGGCCGGCGTCTCCGGGGAAAAGGTGATGGGGCGGTATGTGGAGACGATGAATGAAGCCCTGTCCGGCTTTTTAATGGCGGGAAGCCGGATCGTACAGCAGGAGGATGGCAGTCTGGTCATTTTCAGCACACACAGCGGAAAGTGGGTTTCCCGTGACCAGGGAGAGGTATGGGAACAGGATACGCCGGACTGGTTTGACGAATTGAAATATGTTATGAGTATAGCCGTTTCAAGGGACGGGAATGTGGCAGTCATATGTGAAGACACGGAAGAAGAGGGCGGACAGGAGGATGAGGGAGATACACAGTTTCATCCCAGGTATATGGTAATCTCTCCGGACAATGAAATCAAGGAATTTGAGATACCGTATAAAGATTCGTATTATCTGAGAACGCTTTGTTTTTCGGATGAGGGAAAACTGTTTGCTTCCGATCTGAGCGGGAAAGTTTACGAAGTGGACTGGGAGCAGGGAAGTTATGAAACAGTGGCGGAACTGACGGAATGGGCTTCCTATCTCAGGGTATGGGATGAAAAAATGGTATGTGTCACATACGACGGCGTCTACCTCTATGATCTGTCTGCGGGAGAACAGGTAACAGACAAGGCGCTGGACGAATTTGTGAACGTCAATCTGAAGGAAAAATTAGAGTACGCCGACGGTTACTATCAGGAACTGCTGGTGATACCGGACGGGGAGGTTATGTATCTCGTCTGCGAAAAAGGAATTTTCCGGCATGTATGGGGCGGCAATCTGGTAGAGCAGCTGGCGGACGGGAGTCTTAATTCCTTAAGCGATCCTTCCTGTGCGATATCGGACGGTATGATGTTAAAAGACGGGACGTTCCTGCTCATAGTAAAAGACGGGCTGCTGGCCAGCTATGCGTATGACCCGGATATGCCTGCAACGCCGGATATCCAGCTTAAGGCATACAGCCTTTTGGAAAATAACCGGATGAAAAAGGCGATTGCGGATTATCAGGCCCGGCATCCGGAGGTGTATATACGGTATGAGACAGGGATGGAGGCAAACGGTTCCGTTACGAGAGAGGATGCGCTGAAGAAGCTGAATACGGAAATTGCGGCCGGAGCGGGACCGGATTTACTCCTGTTGGACGACCTGCCGATGGATTCTTATATTGAGAAAGGAATTCTGATGGATCTGACGCCGTATCTGGAGAAAGAAGCGGGAGACGGCTATTTTCAGAATATCATAAAAGCTTTTGAAACAGACGGGGCAATCTATGCAGTACCGGCGGAATATAAGCTTCCGTTAATAGGGGGACGGGCGGAAGAAGTGGAACGGATGATGGATCTGAACGCCATGGCAGAGATTGCGGAAAAGTACCGGAGTGAAAATCCGGAAGGCGGCATATTCGGTCCGGTCAGTGAGAAAAGCATGATAAAGCAGTTCTTACCGGTCTGCGCGCCGGTATGGAGAGGGGAAGACGGTAAAGCGGATGAGGAAAAACTGGAAGAATTTTTCTCGCAGATGCAGCGGATCTGGAATGCGGAGAAGGAAGGAGTGTCTGACCAGCAGCGTAAGGAAGAGGAAGATTTTTACGTGAGAGTGAGGGTAGAGGGTGGCCGGAACGAAGAGGAGGCCGACGAAATCTGGATTGACAATCTCTCCCGGGCAGGAGAAGGGTACATGCAGGACAGGCAGGCGTTTTTTATGGGAAGTATTGACGGTTCGTTTGATTTTGACTTGCTGAATTCCTATTTTCATATCAAAGGAAAAGAAGACGGCGGGTTTGCGTCTTATGGCGGCCAGGCGTCGGGAGTATTTATTCCCTGTGCCATGGTCGGGATCAACCGGATGTCAGAACATCAGGAAACGGCGGCGGAACTGATGGATACACTGCTCAATGTGGGCTGGGGCGCTTTGGTGCTGAATAAGGAACAGTTGAAGGAGAATCTGCGCGCCAATGCAAACGAAGACGGCAGCAGTTACGGTTCCATGGGTTCGTCCAGGGAAGACGGTACAAGCGTATTTTTAGATATTTATCCGGCTTCGGAAGATGAGATCAGCCGTCTGGCGGAAATCGCGGAGCAGGCGAAAGTGCCGTATATCAGGAACCGGGTGTTGGAAAATGCAGTGTGCGAAGCAGGAGAAAAGGTATTGAAGGGAGAAATGACTCCAAAGGAGGGGGCGCAGGAAGTAACAAAACGGGTATCTCTCTATATGGCGGAATAAGGTGAAAGGAAGTTAAGGAACTGTTAAGAAAGGAATGGGAAATGAAATGGGAAAGAAAACGGCCTGGATATTTTTTCTGTGTCCCAGTTTTACGGGGGTGCTTATATTTGTCATCTGTCCTTTTGCGGATGTGGTGAGACGTTCCTTTCTGACGGCCATGACGGGGCAGTTTGTAGGAATAGAGAATTACCGGATGATTTTCCAAAATACCGCATTCCGTACGGCAGTGAGGAATACCGTTTTGTTTACGTTTTTCTGCATTCCGCTGATGGTGGCGCTGGGGCTGGCGATTGCGCTGGCGCTGTCGGAAATCCGGCATATCCGGTTTGTGAAGTCTTTGTATCTGTTTCCCATGGCCATGCCTACGGCAGCCATTGCCATCGTATGGAAAATGCTCTTTTACGAGCAGGGATTTTTCAACAAATATCTGCTGCAGGCTGCCGGAGGGGGAAATACGCAACGGGCGCCCGCAGACTATCTCGGGACAGGCGCTGCATTTTTCCTTCTTGCCGCTACTTACATATGGAAAAACCTTGGCTATACCATCGTCCTCTGGCTGGCGGGAATCATGGGCATCAATGAAGAGATGCTGGAGGCTGCCAAAGTGGACGGGGCGGGCAGGGTGCAGAGGCTTATCTATATCCTGCTGCCCGGTTTAAGGGGCAGTATGTACACGATCGTCGTGCTGTCTTTTCTGAATTCTTTCAAAATCTACCGTGAAGCTTATCTGGTGGCAGGGGCGTATCCCCATGAAAGCATCTATATGCTGCAGCATCTGTTCAATAACTGGTTTGTAAATCTGGATCTGGATAAGATGGCGGCAGCCGCGGTAGTCTGCGGAGCGGTGTTTGCGGCGGGAATCTGGCTGCTCCAGAAAGGGTGGGGAAGCGATGAGTGAGAAGAGGAATAAATGCAAATGGAATGAAAGCAAATATGTGCATACAGCCGCCGGTATACTGAAGGTGTATTTGTCGGAGGCGGTTTTGCTGCTGCCGGCTTTGCTTGTGTGCATTCCGGTTCTGATACTCCTTACCGGCTCCGTAATGGGTCGGGGGGAACTGGCAGGGTATCTGCGGCCGGTTCTGGGCGAGGCCGAAGGCTATATTTCCTGGAAGCTGATGCCGGATTATCCGACGTTTGAAAATTATAAAAGGCTGCTGCTGGAAACTCCGCAGTTTTTCGTCCTGTTCTGGAATTCCATAGGGATGGTTGCGGCCATTCTTTTCGGGCATCTGGCGATAGGAGTGCCTGCGGCATGGGCTTTTGCGGCGTATGAGTTTCCATTCCGGAAATGGCTCCTTACCGTATATGTTGTTTTAATGCTCCTGCCTTTCCAGGTGACGATGCTCTCCAGTTATCTGGTACTGAACGGCATGGGACTTATGAATACGCAGAAAGCGGTGGTGCTGCCGGCTGTTTTTTCCACGTTTCCCGTTTTCGTCTGTTACGGAGGGTTCAGACAGATTCCGAAGGAAATGCTGGATTCGGCCAGGATAGACGGGGCCGGGGAAGCTTTGATATTTATCCGGTTTGCCCTTCCGCTGGGAAAAGGAGGAATCCTTTCGGCTTTGGTACTGGGGTTTTTGGAATACTGGAATCTGATGGAGCAGCCGCTTGCGTTTCTGGAGGATAAGGCGCTGTGGCCGTTGTCGCTGTACCTGCCGGAAATCAGCTGGCAGCAGGCCGGATATGCATTTGCGGCTTCGGTGATCACGCTGATTCCGGCGGTATTCGTGTTTCTGGCGGGACAGGATCATTTGGAAAAAGGCATTGTGTATGCGGGATTGAAGGGGTAAGAGATGAACTGGATGGACAGGGAGAATACGGAAATGAGACAGAAGGAAGAAGGGCGTCTGCCCGGCGGGATGATTGTGGGACGAAGGAAGACGGCGGCAGGATTTGTCCTGTTTTTGGCGCTGATGTGGGTATGCACGCTGGTCTCCAAAACCATTTATGCATCGAAACTGCCGCAGGTACAGGCGGCGGAAGCGGAGAAAAAGCGGATTGAACATATAGTGGAAAGCGACGGGATCATTAAGCAGGGGAGCGACAGGGCGATTCATACCCTGGCAGGGCTGCGTGTGGAACAGATCCGTGTAAGGGCAGGGGACGAGGTGGAAAAGGGGGAAGTGCTGTTTACACTGGACAAAGAGGATTTGGCGGAAATCATCGGGCAGAAAGAGCTGGAAGCGGCCAAACTGGAATACCAGATCGGCGATCTGCAAAGAAACCGGCAGCTGGATGCGGAAGAAAAGAGCAGGCAGCAAGAGAGGGCCGGGGAAGATTATGTGACGGCGGCGGAGGCGGCAGAGCGCGGTATAAGCCGGGCGGATGACGCGCTGCAGGAGGCGGACCAGAAACTGCAGAAGCATTTGGAGGACGGGATATCGGTGACCTCCAGGGAAGAGAGGGAAAAGGCGGAAAGAGAATACGATGACTGGGTCAGACATGCATCGGAACTGGAAAATACGGTTTCTGGCAACCGGGTCAGTGTGGCGGAGATGGAAAAGCGGCTGGCCGAATTACAGGAAAACGGTTCCGGGGAAGAAATTGCAAAGGCCAGAGAGGAATTGAAAGCCGCGCAGGAAAAGTTACAGAGCGCCCAGGAGGCTTATGAGAAATATCAGGAAAATCCTGTGAAAAAACCGGACTTTACATCGGAAGATGCGGCGAAGAAGGCGTGGGAAACAGAAAAGGAAAGTCTGGAAGGCGGTGTGAAAAGCGCCGGATACGGGAAAGAGGATGCCCTGACCGCCGGGGAAGCGGGAATCAGGGATGCACAGCGGAACAGGGAAGACGCGCAGGCGGCATCCCGTGCAGACAGTACGCTGGAAATTTACCGGATGGAACTTAAGAACCTGAAAACGGAAATAGAGAAATACCGCGGCATTTACCAGGCGGAGGGACAGGTGGTAAGCGAAGTGGACGGAACGGTGACCAGGATCAACCTGACGGCCGGAGAACGGACAACGGACGGGGCGGCCGTAGTCTGTGCGGACAAGGAAATCCCTTACCAGTTCGAAACGCTTCTGAACGGGGAACAGAAAAAATATGTAAATCAGGGAGATACCGTGACGCTGAAGACATCCCGGGCAGAGGAAGAACTGGAAGTGGACTATATGGAAGAAGACGGAGGGGGTTCTTACCGGGCGGTGGTTTATCTGCCGCAGGGAAAAGGAGAGCTGGGCATGAGCGGGACCATGCGCCGCAGCGCCGCTTCCGAAAGTTATAACTGCTGTATCCCTGTCGAGGCCCTGCACAGCGAAACCGGAGGACGTTATTTTGTTTATATAATTAGTGAGAGGGAAGGGATTTTAGGGAAGGAATACTATGCACAGCTTCGGTATGTGGAGGTGCTGGATCAGAATGATCGTTATGCGGCGCTGGCGGACGGAGCGTTGTCCGGAGGAGAGCGGGTGATCACCGGATGCGACAAGGAGCTTGTGAACGGGGCGGCTGTCCGGTATGAGGAAATATAGCGGAACCCGGCTCATTATGGGAATTCATTAACCAGACAATCTGCCTGAAACTGTTATCTGACTCCCGCGAAGGGCTGACAAAATAGCTTGAAAAGGTTTTTAAATTTGATATAATGATAAACAAGAGACAGGTTACCTTTATCCGTATAAGACGGTGACGGAAGGTAATAAAGAGGATTTACAGCATGTGATGTTTCCGGATCTTAAGAGCATGTGGATGGAAGCATACGGAGGACAGGGCAGAGCATATTGGGAAAGGCGGGGATGGTATGTATGAATTGAAAGAAGAGTATTTAACGGGAATAGAACAGATTGACAGCGAGCACCGGGTTCTGTTCGAGATTGCAGATGAAATTTATCAATTGTGCGAGAATGAATTTGTGCCGGATAAGTATGACCATATCGTGAACCTGCTGCAAAGGCTGAAACAGTATGCAGTCATGCATTTTGAGCATGAGGAAGCTTATATGGAAAGTATTCATTATAAAAAAATGTTCACACAGAAAATCCAGCATGATAACTTCAGGCGTAAACTGGAAACCCTGGATCTGGAGATCATTGATGACAATCAGGACCAGGCCGTCGAGGAACTTCTGAAGTTTGTGACGGACTGGCTGGCGGAGCATATCATCGGAACGGATAAGCAGATCGGGGAGTAAGACAGAAGCGGTGAGGAATTGTTGACAGTTCCTTGGAAAAGAGGGGAAATGGATACAAAAGATGTTATAAAGGAACTGAAAGAAGCGAAGAATATATACGATGTACTGGTGATCTTATACGGGTATATTGATGACGAACATAGCCCGGCTTACTTACAGGAATATGACAGGATATCACAGGATAGGAACTGGAAGGATATAAACCGGCTGCTGGATGAACTGGGGCCATTAAATACCTTAAGGGATAAGTACCGCCTGTATCTGTCTCCGGAAAGCAGTATGCTGAAAGAAAGCGAAGCAATGAGAAAGAGCAAATACCGGCTCATCAGTTACAGGGACGGTTCGGGGATTTTTGCGCGGATAGACAGTTATTACATTACACCCGTTTCAAGGCGTGAGCCGAAAGTGGTAATGAGAGGGTATAAGAAGGAAATTTTTCCTAAAAGGGAAAAGGGCATCAGGATCGCATGTATACCGCTTTGCATAAAAAGGTGGTTTTGTGTAAAGCCTGTTAATTATGCTTCGGGGGACAATTATTTTAAGGTCATAAATGAAAATCCGGAAAAAGTGGATATTAACAAGGGGTATTTGGCGCTGCTGGAGTGTATGATTGAGGAGAATGTGGAAATTGCCGTTTTTCCGGAACTTTCGATGAATGAGAGGACGGAACGGGAAATAAAGGATTATTTAGTCAGGAGAACGCTGGAATTGAACGAATTTCCACTGAAGCTGGTTTTTCTCGGTTCTTTGTGGAAAGAGGGAAAGAATGAGTGTGTCCTGCTTTCGGGAAATGGAAGTGTTTTGTGCAGGAACAGGAAGCAAAATCCGTTTGAACTGGAACTGGATGGGAAGAAATATAAGGAAGCGCTCTGCCAACGGCCGAAGTGCTATGAAACCATTGATATTTCACGGTTGGGAAGAGTGTTGTATTTGGTTTGCAAGGATGCCTTTGATGAAATGGCACAGGCGGCATTCCGCAATGAATATGAGATTAATTTTGAAGTGATCTCCAGTTATTCCGCATCTGTATCACTGTTTGGGGATCAGATGAGGGATTTATCGGAAAAACATCTTGGAATAGGCATGATTGCAAACAGCTGCTGCCCGAGGGCAGAGAAGGGGGAACGGGATATAGGATTCATTGAAATTCCTTATATGCGTAAAAAGAAGCCTTATAAATTGGAGGGAATGCAGGACCGGTATGAAATGGATGACGGGTGCATGGGACAATGTTCTTTTGCAAAATGCATGCATATATTTGAATTTAAGCCGGACTGTCTTCAGGAGGATTGCGAAAGAGCGGGGATTACGGTTGATTATACGAAAAAAATATTGAAATAGATGGCAGGGTGAATTATAATTATAATACGTTACCTAAACGTTACAAAGACGATGGCTCCGAAGGAGGTGTTGTGATGAAATATGAACTGACCAGTGAGAAATATGCACAGGATGTAGTAAAAGGAACCCGGCAGACGATGAGCAGGAATGCAGACAGCCTGATGCGCATTTTTACGGAATCGGTGGTGAAGAATACGATTCCGGAGACCTGGAACTTTTATAAAAGCGGTATGGATAAATTGGAAGCTTTATCCAATTACCTTAAGATTAACACGAGTGAAACGAAACAAAGAGTTTATTATTTTGCCGTGATGAAAACGGTTTTGGAACTCGGGGATATGCTGAATCAGAAATTGGAAGAATGCAGCGAAGCACAGACGTATAAGGATTACAAATATATTTATCCTATATTGGGAATCCTTGCTGACAGCGGAGGGCTTTCCGTATGCAAAATTGCGGAAAAGCTGGAGATTTCCAGGAATTCTCTTTCCAATTGTTTTAGAAGAACCGACCGGTTCGGTCTGTGGAGAATGGAGTCCAGGGGGAAAAGCCATTATTATTATATTACGGCAAAGGGAAAGCGGGTTTATCAGAATTACTGTATTCAAAGTACGGAAGCAGATACGGATAGTGTGGAAAAAACAGTGCTGTATGTGCTGGACCTGGTTGGAAATGAGCTTGAGAAGGAAAACCCGAATCCGTCCAATATCATCCATCTGCTGAATCAAAAGTATGATAAGGGAATTTCCATCGCTTCATCGGAGGTTTTCAATGCGAAATTAAAAGAAGTAATGATCAAAGCCGAAATAGGCATGTATAAAAAGCGCAGAAGAAACCGTTACCTTGAAAAGGAATCAGGCGGGAAAACGTTTTGGGAAAATATGTATGAGGAAAGAGATTACACGGAGGACATCGGGGGATATCAATACGGAATGGTTATGAATGAAGAGGTGTTTTAATTGAAAAAAATAGAGGAAATATACGAGATAGAAAAACTCCCGGCGGATCTTGCGGAACATTATGAAACCGTATTAAAATATTTAAATGATATGGAAGCACTGACAGGTGAGGCCGGTTTTGGCAATGCATACGAACTGGAAGAAAAAGACTGGGACAGATACTGTGAGTTGAAAAACGGCATGGTACAGACTATCGTAAGAATAATACGGAAGCAGGACAGGGAATTTGATTTTCAGGTTTTGGAGACGTTTTTTCAGGATTCAGATTTTTGGGACGAAATAAAAAATGACGTATCCAGGCAGACAAAGGAGTTTCTGTTCATGCAGCCGTTGAGGGGAATTGGAGCTGAAGAAAGAAAAATAAGATATCAGGATGTATTTAGAATTTTGTATGAGGAACATGAAACAATAGATTATATGAGCCGTGAACTGGAATTGGATGAAAAAATTGCCACACTGTATGCGCGTGTCCTGAGATTCAGTGAAGATCTGATTCTTAATTTCTGCATATCCAACCGGCTGTTTCGTATACGGTTCTACAATTACTGCGGACTGGATGCAGGGGATGCGGATTTTTTATGGAAATTGTATTCAGAAAATCGTGACAGACTTGAAAAGATTGCCCTTAAGAACAGGCTGAATGATATTAACTGCAAAGTATCCAGACTGATCACACAGATGAAAGATATGGAGGAAAGACTGGATTTTTTGGAGTATATGATGCTGTCGGATGAAGAACCGGGTTCAAACGGGTGCTGAAAATGGTGCCGGTGAGCAGTTCCTGAGAAAACCACGAAAGGAAGATATCGGTCATGGTATCCATAAAAGATGTTGCGAAACATGCGGGGGTAGCGATATCTACCGTTTCAAAAGTATTAAACCACTACCCGAATGTGAGCGAAGAAACGAAGAGAAAAGTAAATCAGGCGGTAGAAGAACTGAATTTTGTTCCGAATTCCGTAGCGGCAGCGCTGTCTTCCAAGCAGTCGGGACGGGTGGCGCTGATTTTGAAGATGAATACCAAGACGCAGGCGATCGATGAAATTGACATGCAGTATCTTTCGGGAGCGATCAACCGGGCAACGGAACTGGGCCTGGACGTGATTACGTTTTTTTACTCTATGTTTGAGGGAAAGTCGGCGGAGGAAGTGACCAGGTACCTGCTGTCCCAAAGCATTTGCGGAATCATTGTTTACGGGATGTCAAAAGAGGATAAGGTTCTGCATAAGCTCATTGCTTCACAGGTATTTAAGGCAGTGGCGGTGGATGCGCCCGTCTGCAACGAAAGCACCTCTTTTGTATGGATCGATCAGGAGAAGGCGCAGTATGATGTGGCGCGCAAGACGGTGGAGGAGAACGGAAGCAAAAGCATCCTCTATATTGCCGGCAGGAAAAACGGTTATGTGAGTGAAGAGCGCCTGAAAGGGATCCGGCGGCTGGCGGAAGAAAAGGGGCTGAGGCTGTTGATACGGAATGGGGAATTTTCCGAACTGCAGGCGAGGAATATCACATTCCGGAATGCAAAGAGCAGGGATGCGGTGGTATGCGCTTCTGACCTGATGGCCATCGGTGCGATGCGGGCGCTGATGGAAATGGATATATTCCGTCCGGTATGCGGATTTGACGGCATTATCTTAATGGGGTATGCCGGAAAGCAGATGAATACCGTAAGGCAGGATTTTGCGGGGATTTCCGCAGCCGCGGTGGAAGAGCTGCGCCGGCTGATGGAAGGCGGAACAGGAAGGAAGATAGTTTTGGATTACAGCATTGTCAGGATGAAGTATTTGGATATTATCTGTTAAAATCTTACAAAATAAATTGAAAAAAATGTATATTTTGACAGTTGCAGAAAACGTTTTCCTGTGGTAACTTACTTTTATGAGGATTGATTCCCGCAGATGCAGGAACAGCGCGAAAGTAATAAAAACTGCAATAAAATTGTAAAATATGGTAAACCTGATGATATTAAATGTTATTAAATAATCAAATTATAAAAAAGCGAGGTAGAGGTATGTTGCAGCAAACAAATATGCAGAAGGATGTTTTGGTTTTGAATCTGGAGCAGCAGTTAGACGAACTGGCTTCGGAGATGTTTGGGAAGAAAGTGGAAGAGCTGGGAGACCATGAAGTGTATTTCGTGGTATTGGAGCTGACAAAGCGGCTGATGAATGTGACCAGGCCGATCTCGGGTGAAAAGAAGATTTACTATATTTCCGCGGAATTCCTGATCGGAAAGCTGCTTTCCAACAATCTGATCAATCTGGGAGTATACGATAAGGTTGCTTCCATTCTCCAGGCAAAGGGAAAGAGCCTGGCTAAGATTGAAGAGGCAGAGCCGGAACCGTCATTAGGAAACGGCGGTCTTGGAAGGCTGGCGGCCTGTTTTCTGGATTCCATTGCAACTTTGGGACTGCCGGGTGAAGGCATCGGCTTAAATTATCACTACGGCCTTTTTAAGCAGGTATTTAAGGATAAACTCCAGACGGCAGAGAAGAATGACTGGATTGAGGAACGTTCCTGGCTGACGAAGACGGATATTGCATTCGATGTATATTTCGGCAAGAAAAAAGTGACTTCCAGACTGTATGATATTGATGTGGTGGGTTATGATAATGGTGTCAATAAACTCCGCCTGTTTGATATTGAAACGATCGATGAGAGCATTGTGAAGAAAGGAATTGATTTTGACAAAGAGGCGGTTGAGAAGAATCTGACCTTATTCTTATATCCGGATGATTCCGATGAAGCAGGGAATCTGCTGCGCATTTACCAGCAGTACTTTATGGTAAGCAATGCGGCACAGCTCATTCTGCATGAAATGAGAGAGAATAAATATGACCTCCGCACGATGTATGACCATGCGGTCATCCAGATCAACGACACCCATCCGACGATGGTGATTCCCGAACTGATCCGTATTCTTGTGGATGAAAAGGCATTTACCATGGATGAAGCGATCGAGGTGGTAAGCAGAACCTGTGCTTATACCAATCATACCATCCTTGCGGAAGCTTTGGAGAAATGGCCGCTGAAATATCTGGAGAAAGTGGTGCCCCAGCTTGTGCCGATCATCAGGGAACTGGATAAGAGGGTGAAAGCAAAGTATGACGACCCGAAGGTACAGATCATTGATGAGGACGACAAGGTGCATATGGCGCATATTGATATCCATTACGGTTTTTCCGTAAACGGCGTTGCGGCCATCCACACGGAAATACTGAAAGACACCGAACTCCATGCATTTTATAAACTTTATCCGGAAAAATTCAATAATAAGACAAACGGCATAACGTTCCGGAGATGGCTGCTGTCCTGCAATCATGAACTGGCGGATTTCCTGACAGAAACCATTGGCGACAGTTTTAAGAAGGATGCCGGCAGACTGGAAAAACTGCTGGAGTTCACCGAACGGCAGGATGTGCTGGATCGGCTGGCAGAGATTAAGATGAACCGGAAAAAGGATCTGGCTGCTTATGTGAAAGAAGCGGAAGGCGTGGAGCTGAATCCGGATTCTATTTTCGATATCCAGGTAAAGAGACTGCACGAGTATAAACGTCAGCAGATGAATGCTCTTTATATCATCCACAAATATCTGGAAATCAAGGGAGGCAAAAAGCCGTCCACGCCGCTGACTTTCATCTTCGGCGCCAAAGCGGCCCCGGCCTATGTGATCGCGCAGGATATCATCCATTTGCTGCTTGTTTTGCAGGAGATCATCAACAGCGATCCGGAAGTAAGTCCTTATATGACGCTTCTGATGGTAGAAAACTATAACGTTAGCTATGCGGAGAAACTGATACCGGCATGTGATATTTCCGAGCAGATTTCCCTTGCATCCAAGGAAGCTTCCGGCACCGGCAATATGAAATTCATGCTGAACGGGGCAGTGACGCTCGGTACTTCGGATGGCGCGAATGTGGAAATCCATGAGCTGGTAGGAGATGACAATATTTATATTTTCGGGGAGAAATCCGAGGCTGTCATTAAGCATTACGAAAAAGAGGATTATGTTTCCAGGGATTATTATAAAAAGAGTCCTGTCATAAAAGAGGCCGTAGACTTTATTGTCAGCAAACAGGCTCTGAAGGTTGGTCATAAAGAGAATTTGGAAAGACTGTACAAGGAGCTTCTGAACAAAGACTGGTTTATGACGCTGCTGGATTTAGAGGACTACATTGAAACAAAAGACAGAATATTCAAGGATTATGAAGACAGGCAGAAGTGGAAGAAGATGATGCTGGTAAATATTGCAAAAGCAGGTTTCTTCTCTTCTGACAGGACGATCGAAGAGTACAACAGGGATATCTGGAAGCTGAAATAGGAACAGCGTAAAAGCAGGATTTTGGGACAGTCCGTTGTCTGTCACTTATCCGGTGAAAAGAATCAAGTGGGAATGCGGAACAATTCATTACATGTTCCGCATTCCCTTATTAATTTCCCTGATTTCCTTTCCTGATTCGGCATATTTACATCTTGCACTTATCCGCTATAAGGTTCATAATAAATAATACAGCTTTCTTTCGGCTTTTTATGAAAAATTTCGGATGATGCAGATTTGATGCAATTATGATGCGACTTTGATGCATGTGTCCTGTAGAATAAAAACATGAGATAAAATGTACTTGGGGAAACGGGATATCAATATAATATCTAAGAAATACATAAGAATAGGATTTGATCAAGATGACAGCTTTTACGGGAATGGAATTTCTGTTTCGTTTTTTGCCGGCGTTTCTCGCCGTTTATTATATTACGCCTAAAAAATTCAGGAATACGACGCTTTTGTGCGGGAGCATATTATTTTATGCGGTTGGAGAGCCATATTTCGTCCTGCTGCTGGCGGCGGCAGTCTGGCTGAATTATGTATTTGCGTCAAAAGTGGAACGCTATAGAAACCATCACAAAGAAAAAAAGAAAAGTACAATCTGGCTGGTAATCGCACTGGTGATAGATGCAGGGCTGCTGACGGCATTTAAGTTATCGGGAGCTTTCCTCGGAACCGGTATCCTGCCTTTGGGGCTGAGTTTTTACACCTTTAAGATGATTTCCTTCCAAATAGATGTTTACAAGGGGGAGATCAAAGAGGTGCCTGCATTTCAGCGGACAGCGGTCTATTTCACCATGTTTCCGCAGCTGGTGTCGGGGCCGATCATGCGGTACAACGAAGGGATCATGGCAGCCAACGAGAGGGAATATTCCTGGGAAAAGGTGGAAGAGGGGCTGTGGTATTTCAGTATCGGTCTGGGAACGAAGGTACTGCTGGCGGACCGTCTGGCGATCCTGTGGAAGGATATCAGCGTGATAGGGTATGAGAGTATTTCCACGCCGCTGGCATGGCTGGGAGCGGTGGGATATTCAATGGAACTGTATTTTGATTTTTGGGGATATTCCCTTATGGCTTCCGGAATCTGCGTGATGCTGGGGATGCCGTTCATCCTTAATTTTGATCATCCGTACGCGGCGAAAAGCATCGGTGAGTTTTGGAGGCGGTGGCATATCACATTGACGCGGTTCTTCCGGGACTATATCTATATCCCTCTTGGCGGCAGCAGGGTAGGGGACAGCAGGACGATGCGGAACCTGCTGGTGGTATGGCTGGTTACGGGATTCTGGCATGGCGGAAGCCTGAATTATATTCTTTGGGGCATGGTGCTGTTTGTGCTGATTTTGGTGGAGAAGATGTGGCTGTGGCGGATATTCCGCAAAGTTCCTTTTTTGGGGAGATGCTATGTGCTTTTGTTCATTCCGATCACGTGGGTCTTTTTTGCCATTACGGATCTGGAACAGCTGAGTATTTACCTGGGACGGATGTTTCCTTTTGCAGGAGAGGGCATTGCGGTGAATCCGGGCGATGTGGTGAAGAACCTGCGGATGTACTGGCCTTATCTGGCAGGCGGTGCGGTATGGTGTGTACCTGCGGTGTACCGCTTTTTTGAGAAGCACCGGAAAAACCCGGTGTCGGCAGTTATAACGGTGCTGGTTTTCTGGATGTCGGTTTATTGTCTGGTGAGCATGGGCAACAATCCGTTTGCATATTTAAAGTTCTGACGCAAAGCGGTACGTCAGGGAGGTGTATGCCGGGCCGGAAAGACGCCCGGTTGGAAAGTGTGCGGCAGTATAGTTTGGATAGGATGTAGGTGTGACGATGGAATGGATAAAAAAATGTCCGGTTTTTTTCTTGCTGACAGTGAGCGGAGTGATTTTTTCGATAGTCGGAATAGTCGGAAGTTTTTCGATGTACAGAGGATATGGGTTTCAGGTGCTGAAACAGCCGTTTTTGGTATTGATGATGGAAGGAATCGATAAGGGTGTGATGCCGTGGGAGGCGTGCGGCATTACCATACCTGTCTGGAACGGAGAGAACGGGACGGCAGGGGAATACGGCGCCGGCCAAAATATAGAAGATCTGGCGGAAGCGGACGGTGAAGATACGGCGGATGGGACGTTGGTGGCAGCGGTGGACAAAGCGGCAGGAATAAAGGCGGCGGACGGGACGATGGAGGAAGGCGATGCGCAGGCAGATATGCAGGAAGAGGCGCTTTCGGAGACTGCGGCAGAGGAACCGGTCACTTATGAATTTCAGGACGTGACGGAGGATTACTTTAATGATGCGGTGTTTATTGGCGATTCCAGGACCGTGGGATTGTTTGAATACGGCGGAATAGAGGAGCGGGCAGATTTCTTTGCGAAGATTTCCCTCACGATTTACGATGTATTTACCGAACCGGTGGCAAAGGATGAGGAGACCGGAGAAAAGATAACGGTAGAGGAGGCGCTTTCAAAAAAGCAGTATGGCAAGGTGTATCTGATGTTGGGAATCAATGAATTGGGGACTGGAAATACGGATTATTTCATGAGGCATTATACGGAGGCCGTGGAAAAAATAAGACAGCTGCAGCCGGATGCGGTTATCTTTGTAGAAGGGATCATGCGGGTGACCGGGGAAAAGAGCGGGAATGACCCGATTTTCAACAACACGAATATCAATGAAAAAAATGATGCGATTGCCACGCTGGCGGATAACCGTGATGTTTTTTATATTGACGTGAACGAAGTGGTGTGTGATGAAAACGGGGATTTAATCCATGAGTATACCATTGATGAGATTCATCTGAAAGCAAAATATTATGAGATTTGGAAGGAATTTTTGCTGAAACACGGGATTGTGAAGGAAAAGTGAATAATATTCCGCATTTTCTAAAATAATACTATATTATGTGCAGATTTGGGTTCGGATGTTAAGCCGGAGTGCACAGGACCCGGATCGGAAAGGAGCGGATATATAGTATGAGTCAGGAAACGGGTGGAATATATACATTGGGGAAACAGAGCGTGGAAATAAAGAATCCTGTTTATATCAGGGAGAGCGCCAGTGTGGTGGGAACGAAGGAAGGACAGGGACCGCTGGCGGAACTGTTTGATATGGTAGGGCAGGATGACATGTTTGGCTGTGCTTCGTGGGAAGAGGCGGAAAGCAGCCTGCAGAAAGATGCGGTATACCTTGCGTTGGGCAAGGCAGGACTGAAGAAAGAGGAGATACGCTGCCTTTTTGCAGGAGATTTGCTCGGGCAGTCCATTGCCAGCAGTTTCGGGCTGGCGGGGTATGAGATACCGTTGATTGGACTTTACGGCGCATGTTCCACCTGCGGGCTTTCCCTGAGTATGGGGGCGATGGCGGTGAATGCCGGTTATGCGGAACATGTGGTCTGCGTGACTTCCAGCCATTTTGCCAGTGCGGAGAAGGAGTTCCGCTTTCCTTTGGGCTACGGCAACCAGCGTCCTCTTTCGGCTTCCTGGACGGTGACCGGAAGCGGGGCTTTTGTCCTGAGCAATACGCCGGGAAAGAAGGCGCGGGCACGGATTACGGGGCTGACGACGGGGAAAATCATGGATTACGGGCTGAAGGATTCCATGAATATGGGCGCCTGTATGGCACCGGCAGCCTGCGATACGATCTATCAGAATCTGCAGGATTTTGGCAGGAAGCCGTCGGATTACGATAAAATCATAACGGGAGACCTGGGAACCGTCGGACAGCACGCGCTGATCGACCTTTTAAATGAAAAGGAAATTGACATCGCCGGACAGCATATGGACTGCGGGATCGAAATTTATGATGCAAAGAAACAGGATACCCATGCGGGAGGAAGCGGCTGCGGCTGCAGCGCGGTGACGCTGTCCGCCTATATTCTGAAGAAGATAGAAGAAGGGGTGTGGAAGCGTGTGCTCTTTGTCCCTACCGGAGCGCTTTTAAGCAAAATCAGTTTCAATGAAGGGCAGACGGTGCCGGGGATTGCGCACGGGGTTGTGATTGAGAGCGTGTAGGTTGGGTTTCGCGGCGGCAGGTATTTGTTCCTATTTCCCATCCGGCAGCTCTTTCATGGAACCCTATGTCCAATATCCACAACCGCATTGACAGACATGATACCGTTCGCTAAAATAAAAACTGTATGTTGGCAGTTTTTGCTGGCTGCCAGGTCGTGGAGGCAGCAGGGCATATGGCAGGAAAGAAATGAAAAAGGAGAAGGGTATGAAAAAAGCATGGTGGAAAGAGGCTGTGGTGTATCAGATTTATCCCCGCAGTTTCATGGACAGCAACGGTGACGGAATCGGTGATTTAAAAGGGATTACGCAGCGGCTGGACTATTTGAAGGAGCTGGGGATCGATGTGATCTGGCTGTCGCCGGTCTATCAGTCGCCGAACGATGATAACGGATATGATATCAGCGATTATCAGGCGATCATGAAAGAATTCGGAACGATGGAAGATTTTGACCGGATGCTGGCAGAAGCCCATGAACGGGGCATCCGGATTGTCATGGATCTGGTGGTGAACCATACTTCCGACGAACATGCGTGGTTCGTGGAGAGCAGGAAGAATCTGGATAATCCCAGGCGGGATTATTATATATGGAGAAAGGGGAAAGGGGACGGACAGCCTCCCAATAACTGGGGTTCCTGTTTCAGCGGCTCCGCATGGCAGTATGACGGGACTACGGATATGTATTATCTGCATCTGTTCTCCCCCAAACAGCCGGATCTGAACTGGGATAACGAGGCGGTAAGGGAGGAAGTGTTCTCCATGATGGACTGGTGGTGCCGGAAAGGAATCGACGGTTTCCGTATGGACGTTATCAGTATGATTTCAAAAACGCCGGATATGCCGGACGGAAAGGTGGGGGAAGGCGCCATTTATGGTGATTTCGGGCCGTACTGTATCCATGGGCCGAATGTGCACCGCTATCTGAAAGAAATGAATGAAAAAGTGCTGTCCCGTTATGACCTGATGACCGTAGGGGAAACATCGGGAGTGACAGTGGAGGAAGCATTGAAATATGCGGGCGAAGATGAACGGGAACTGAATATGGTATTCCAGTTCGAACACGTGGATCTGGGAAACCGGAACGGAAAGTGGAATCGGAATCCGGTGCCTTTGGCGGAATTTAAGCAGGTGATGACCAAATGGCAGGTGTTTCTTAAGGGGAAAGCATGGAACAGCCTGTTTTTGGAAAATCATGACCAGCCGCGTTCCGTGTCCCGTTTCGGAAACGACAGTCCCCATTACCGGGAGCGTTCCGCCAAGATGCTGGCGACCTGTCTGCATATGATGCAGGGGACGCCCTATATCTATCAGGGAGAAGAACTGGGCATGACCAATTATCCTTTTACGGATATTTCCCAGTTCAGGGATATTGAAAACCTGAATGCTTACAGGGAACTGGTGACTGAGAGCCATGCATGGGATGCGGAGGAACTGATTGCTTGTTTCCGGTACAAGAGCCGGGATAACGCCCGTACTCCGATGCAGTGGGATGATACGGAGAACGCTGGGTTTACGGAGGGAACACCCTGGCTGGCAGTCAATCCGAATTATAAGGAAATCAATGCAAAGGAGCAGATGAAAAATCCGGATTCCGTTTTCCACTATTACCGGAAACTGATTGCCCTGAGAAGGCAGTATCCGGTCATTGTTTATGGGGATTACGAACTGCTGCTGCCGGATGATGCTGCCGTATATGCCTATGTCCGGAGACTGGAGGGACAGAGTCTGCTGGTGCTGTGCAATTTTACGGAAAATGAGCAGGCCGTGGAAGTGCCTGCCGGATTTAGCAGGGCGGATGCAAAGGTACTCATATCCAATTACGGCAGGGAATCGGCGGAGGGGCTGGGAACAACGCTCCGGGCGTATGAAGCGGCAGCCGTGCTGGTGACGGATTGAGACTGACAAGAAGCATTGCAGATGGGGGTGGAAGGAAAAACGGCTATGGAGCAGAAAGAAAAACATCTTTTCAGTAACAGGGATTTATGCGGGCTGTTAGTCCCTTTGATGATAGAACAGCTGCTGGCTTCGCTGATGGGTACGATTGATACGATGATGGTGAGCAATATCGGTTCGGCTGCCATATCTGCGGTATCCCTGGTGGATTCCATCAATATTCTGGTTATACAGGCTTTTTCCGCACTGGCGGCAGGAGGTACGATCCTGTGTTCCAGGTATATCGGACATAAAGATGAAAAAGAGGCAAAACGGGCTGCAGAGCAGGTGATCTTTGTGGTGGCGGCCGTGGCTGCGGCAGTCACGGCGTTGTGCCTGCTGTTTCGGATTCCTTTGCTCAGGCTGGTGTTTGGCAGTGTGGAGCCGGCGATCATGGAAGCGTCGAAAACGTATTTCTTTTATACGGCGCTTTCGTTTCCGTTTATCGCCCTGTACGGGGCAGGCTCTTCCGTGCTTCGTGCACAGGCGGATACAAGGCGTCCCATGACCATATCCGTGATTTCCAATTTTCTCAATGTCGGGGGCAATGCGTTTCTGATATGGGGGCTGCATATGGGCGTGGCAGGCGCGGCAGTATCGACGCTTGTGTCCCGCGTATTTTGTGCTTTTACGGTATTTCTTGTGCTGAGAAAACCGGAGCAGATGATCGTCATAAAGAATTATCTGAGAATCCGTCCGGATTGGGGCTTGATACGTAAAGTGCTGGGAATCGGGATTCCTTCCGGAATAGAGAACAGCATGTTTCAGTTCGGTAAGCTGGCGATACAGTCCACGGTATCCACACTCAGCACCGCGGCAATTGCGGCACAGGCGATGACAAACATTTTGGAGGGGCTGAACGGAGTGGCGGCCGTAGGCGTGGGCATCGGCCTCATGACGGTAGTCGGTCAGTGCATCGGAGCAGAAAGGGAGGATGAAGCGGTCTATTACATAAAAAAACTTTCCATTGTGGCAGAAGTGGTATTGACCGTCAGCTGTCTTATGGTATTGGCACTGACCAAGCCGGTTACCATATTGGGCGGGATGGAAGAAGAAAGTGCGGCGCTTTGTTTCCGTATGGTGATGGCAATTACGATCGTGAAACCTCTGGCATGGACTTTGTCCTTCATTCCCGCGTATGGAATGAGGGCGGCGGGAGACGTGCGTTTTTCCATGATCACTTCCTGCGTAAGCATGTGGCTGTGTCGTGTGACTTTGTGCGTATTTCTCTGCCGGCATATGGGGTTCGGGCCGATGGGAGTATGGATTGGAATGTTTGCGGACTGGACGGTGAGGGGAATTACCTTTGCCGTGCGTTTTAAGAGCAGGCGCTGGTTGGGAACAGTTCCTAAGTTGCGATAACCGTATTTTTCCCGCTTTTTTTACCATAATACATCCTTTCGTCCGCAAGCTTTACCAGGGCGGAGAAATCTCCGGCCTCTTCGGTGAAGCTGATGCCGAACGTGGCAGTCACATGGAATTCATTGCCTGCATGGTGGAAATGATAGGAAGCGATGGCTTTGCGGAGGTTTTGGATCTGTTCCACTGCCTCTTCTTTTGTCAGGTCATGGATGAGCAGGACGAATTCTTCCCCGCCCCATCTGGCAATATCGGTATGCAGGGGGCATACGGTCTGCATGATGGTGGACAGGGTGGACAGCACATAGTCGCCGCAGGGATGGCCGTAAGTATCGTTGATATGTTTAAAATTGTCCACGTCTACCATGGTTATGGCCACGGCAGGTGCAGCTTCCGGATTTTTCCCTGCATCGCTGAATTTTTCAAAAAGATAATTGCGGGTATACAGCTGGGTCAGGTCGTCATGGTGCAGAAGCGTCTGAAGGTTATGGTTCTGTTCCAAGAGTTCCCTTTTCATGAAAACGGAGGAAAGGTTGGAAATAAATGCCGCATAGATGATGACTCCGAAACATGCCACTGCATTGAACAGATAAATATAGTTGGTTCCATTGCCGGCAGGAATGTCAAGCAACGGCATATGGGTGTTGGAATAGAGCTTTAATCCGATGAATACAAACAGTTCCCCGATGGAAAAGAAATAGGGGATGTAAATGTTTTTATAAGGACAGATATATACCATGGAACAGAGTGCAATCAGATAAAAGGCGTAACCGGATGACCATCCCATGCATACGGTAGTCAGGGAAGCGAAAAAAGCCACTTCTATATGAACCAGCGCCACGCACAGCCGGTAGTGACGGGAAGAGAGCGTTATCCGCATCACACCATAAAAAAGGATGCTGAATAAATTATAGAACAGCAAGGGATAAATATGCAGTATGCCAAAGATCAGCGCTATGATAATATGTGCGGCCAGACAGAGATAGATAGCCTGGACGTATACGTTATGGACACTGGTGTTTGCCGGGGTTCGCTTGTTCATGTATGATCCTTTCTGAATTCCTGATTTTCCCAATCCGTATTTTTGCTTTCATTATTATACTATAGATTCCGTAAAAATAAAATAAAATTTCCCGTTTTCGTGGTTTTTATCTGTTAAAAGTTGATAATTGGAGCCGGTTGGGATATAATGGCGATATGTTATGTAAAAACGGAAGGGGATTATTTTATAGCAATTCGAGAGAGTGTGGGGAAGATGGAACCTATGGTATTTCAGGACTTAAAGAAGCTGATATTCCAGGATGTAAAAAACGAAAACGAAACGAAAAAAGTTTCAGTGATATTAAGACTGCACGCAATTATCATGTGCATTTATTTTTTAAGTCTTCTGTTCTTTTCTTTTGTGTCGGAAGAAGTACAGCTGCTTATATGGTGCGTTCCCTGTTTCTGTGCGTTCGCGGCAGCGTTCTATACCACCTATCTGAATAAAACGGGCATGGCAGTCATAGTTTCCCACGCCATAATGGTGTGCTGGGTGATTGGATTCATATGGGAATTCGGATGGGACTGCGGTGCGCAGCATTTCATTTTTGTGCTGGTGGTTTTATGTTTTACGGTGTGTTATGGGGCGGCATGGAAAGTCATAATCGGGCTGGCAGCATGTGCCCTGCGGCTTTTGCTCTATGCGTATACGAACTTCTATCCGCCGCACTGCGTGCTGGATTCCGGGGCCCGCGTTTTGTTTCAGTTCATCAATACCATATTTACGTTTACGGCGATAGCGGTTATTCTGATGGTGTTTGCCAAAGATTCGCAGGAGATGGAGAAAAAACTCATACAATACAATGAAAAGCTGCATCGTCAGGCATCGGTCGATCCGCTGACCGGGCTTCTGAACCGGCGCAGTATGAGGGAATATCTGGAAAAGGCAATCGATGATTACAGAAAGCGGAAGATTGATAACTTATCAGTGGCCATCGGGGATATCGATTTTTTCAAGCGGGTCAACGATACATACGGACATGAGTGCGGGGATATCGTACTGAAGAGTTTAGCGGCTGTCTTTAAGGAAAAGATAGAGAAATGCGGGGAAGTAAGCCGGTGGGGCGGCGAAGAGTTTCTATTCGTCTTCCGCAATCTCAATGGCGATGAAGCACTGATCTTTTTAGAAGAATTACGGGAAAAGCTGAAGAAGATGACAATTCCTTACAAGGATGAGATGATAAAGGTAACGATGACATTCGGACTGAGCGAGTTCGACTTCCAGCGGGGGATAGACTATTCCGTCAGCGAGGCAGACGGAAAACTATACAAAGGAAAAACAGCAGGCAGAGACCGAATCGTATATTAAGTTAACAGTGTACAGACACCAAAGGAACTCAGGGGACGTAAGACACCGGAGTTTCTCTGCCGGGATGTGTCTGGGAGTGGGACTTACGGAACTGGAATAGGAGGAAAAGGATGTTATTCAGATGCAGGAACTGCGGGGGAAATGTGGTATACAGTCCGGAACACAACAAAATGTTCTGTCCGCATTGTGACGGGACTGACAGTGGGGAAAAGGAGGTCAGCGCCGCCGGAGCGGAATGTATCAACTGCGGTGCGCCGCTGGATATAAAGGAATACAATTCCACCTGTAAATGCGAATACTGCGGAAGTTATATGATACTGGATGAGAGAGTGGACGGAAAATACCGTCCGCATTTCATTCTCCCTTTCAAGATCGGAAAAGACCGTGCAGTGGAGGGGATGAGGCAGGAATTCAGGAGCCGCGTGTTCACGCCGGACAGTTTTCTTTCCGAAGCAACGTTAGAGGAAATGAAAGGACTTTATGTTCCTTTCTGGATGTATGATTATGCCGCCCGGTACGATTATGCGGGAATGGGAACGAAAGTAAGGGTATGGACCAGTGGGAATACGGAATATACGGAGACTTCCCATTACCATGTGGAGCGGAATCTGGATATTGATTTTGAACGGATTCCGGTGGATGCTTCCATAGAGATGCCGGATGATACCATGGATCTGATGGAGCCCTTTGATTACCAGCAGCTGGAGGGTTTTACGGAGGAATACATGTCGGGCTTCTACGGGGAAATCTATAATATGGGGGCGGCGGAACTGGAAGGCCGGGCAAAGGAGAAAGCAGAGAGGGATGCGGACAGTCTGCTGAAGGAATCCGTTTCCGGGTATACGACATTGGTGCAGGAGCGGAAACGGCTGGAGCTGAACCGCGGCAGCGTGCACTATGCCCTGCTTCCGGTATGGAGATACCGGTACCGGTATCAGGACGTGGAATATGAATTCTATGTAAACGGGCAGACCGGAAAGATCACAGGTACGACGCCGGTGTCAAAGAAAAAGGCAGCGGCGTACAGCGTTACCGTGTTTGCCGTTCTTTGGTCGGCGCTGTCGCTGCTGCTGCATATAGCGGAGGTGATATGAGCACGGAGATCCCCATATGGGAAAGAGAGCGGGATACAGGCAGTACAGAAAGGATGGAAAACTGGAATGAAGCAGTATATGCGTTATTTTAAATGGTATTTTATCTGTACCGGACTGCTGGCGGCAGTATATGCGGGGATTCTTCTTCTGCATGGCATGGCAGATGCGGGAGAACGTACCAACGGGAAATGTCTGACAGACGAAAGGGTTTTTGATTACGGAGAGGTTCTGTCTGCAAAGGAAGAAGAACGGTTACGGGAACTGATCGCGAAAAGGGAACGTCAGACAGGATGCGATATCGTTCTTGTTACGCTGAATGAATCTTTGGAGGAATATGCAAAAGGAAGGGAGGGGTATGTCCCCTATGAAGAGTTTGTAAGAGTGTACGCGGAAGAGTTCTATGACGGGAACGGGTTCGGATATGACAGGCCGGCCGGAGACGGCGTCCTGCTGGTAGATAACTGGTTCAGGGAATCGGACGGAAATGTGTATACCTGGCTCTGCGCAGCAGGAAAAGCGGATGAAAAGTATGACCTGGCCATGATGAATCATCTGCTGGATGTGGTATACCGTTATGTGGAGCGCAGACCTTACAAGGCGTATCGGGCTTATATCAATGAATTTTATCATGATATGACGGGAAGCGGGCGGAATACATTCGATTTTGCAGGAATGGATATCATCCTTTTTGCAGTGGCCCTGGCGGCAATGCTGCTGTTTACAGCCGTCCACTGGAACAGCAAAAAAGGGAAGAAGACCGTGACGGCGGCAGCTTATGTAAACGGCGGCAGGCCGCATATGAACAAAAAAGAAGATGTATTGGTGAATAAAGTGGTGACTAAGAGGAAGATTCAGACAAGCAGCGGCAGCGGCGGCGGAAGAAGCGGCGGGGGCAGCAGCCACAGCCATGGAGGACATCACGGCGGCGCGGGACATCACCGGTAATGCGGTCTGTATAAACAGCGGCATAAAAAAACAACCCACATGACGGTATGGGTTGTTTTTGTTATGTTTTATATATCAAAGATTAAGCCATTTTGTTAACAGCCTGGGCAAGGCGGGATACTTTTCTGGAAGCGGTATTTTTATGATATACGCCCTTTGAAGCAGCCTTGTTGATTGCTGAAGTAGCGGCTGTTAATGCAGTGGAAGCAGCTGCTTTGTCATTCGCGTCAATAGCAGTTTTCACTTTCTTAATGGCAGTTTTCACGCTGGATCTGACAGCTTTGTTCCTGTCTGCTCTTTTTTGGTTTACCAAAATTCTTTTTTTCGCAGATTTGATGTTAGCCAAGACCTACACCTCCTATTGTGTTCGATTCTTTTATTACGGTTCGTCAATATTTTCCTTAGGGTTTCCATTAAGCCGGACACGGACGTTTTAATGGAAACACATGCATATTATTGTAGAATAAGAGCTTGTGTATGTCAATACATATTTTATTTATTTTTGTAAAAAATAGTTACTATTCACAGCCAATGTCATTCACAGCTTTCAGCTGCTCATAGTGTATCAGTTCAGGCAGGTCTGCGAATTTACTGCGCAGCCCGTACCAAAGAGTATAGGCGGTAACATTTTATCACAAAAATCATACTTGCATAGATTAAACAAAGGAAAGGTTTGGGAGCGGACAGATGAGTTGTTTTCAGGTAAGGACGGATCTGGCTTTGGAAGCCAGAGAGGGTATAGGAGAAGCGGAAGGAGAAATCCACGGGGTCAGCGTGGAGGAAAGTTATGACAGAAAAAATGAAATCCGCGTGACCAGGGTGGTGATTGAGACAAAAAACGGAGCCAGGGCAATGGGGAAACCGATGGGCGTCTATATTACGCTGGAAGCTCCCGGGATGATTGAACCGGAAGAGGATTATCACCAGGAGATTTCATCGGCGCTGGCCGGGCAGCTGAAAAGCATTATTCCGGATGCGGAAAAAGAACAGTCCATACTGGTGGTGGGGCTGGGAAACAGGGATGTGACGGCGGATGCGCTGGGCCCCCATGTGGCGGATAACCTGTTTGTGACAAGGCACGTGGTGAAGGAGTATGGGAAAGCGGCGTATAATAAATCACGGATGCATATGGTGAGCAGCATTGTGCCGGGAGTCATGGCTAAAACGGGTATGGAGAGCGCGGAAATCATACGCGGCGTGGTGGAACAGACAAGGCCGGATCTGGTAATCGTGGTGGATGCCCTGGCGGCACGGAGCACGAAGCGGCTGAACCGGACGATACAGATAACGAATACGGGCATCCATCCCGGTTCCGGCGTGGGCAACCACAGGAATGCCCTGACCAAAGAGAGTCTGGAGGTGCCGGTCATTGCCATCGGGGTTCCCACGGTAGTGGATGCGGCGACCATCGTGAACGATGCCACATCGGGCAGGATGCCCGCTAATCTCACGGAGCTGAATAATATGTATGTGACGAGCAAGGATGTGGATTATCAGGTAAAACAGATCAGCCATATTATTTGTGATGCAATTAATGAGGCGTTGGAATTATAGAAAGGTTTCCGGCATATAATGGGCTAGGGCATGTTTGACATCCGTTTTGGACAGATGCGGGGCATGTTCCATGGCAAAGAGGTGAGGCGGTTGTATTCCGGAAACGGCGGGAGAAAAAAACGGATAAAGCGGAAATTGATAAGAATAGGCACAGCGGTGCTGGCAGGGGCGGCTTTTTTGTGTACCGTGGCCGGCGCTTTATCGGGAAAGCCGGAGAAGGAGCAGGCCGGTATCTGGAAAAAAACGGTTTTATGGATGCAGGAAGAGACAAAAAGGACATACCTGCCGGTCTTTGCTTTTGTGGAAGAAGAGACAGGCAGGCCCGTAAAACCGGAACGTTTTTTTTATGAGGTGCTGCTTTCTGCGCTGCCTTTGTACCAATACAGCGAGGAGCGGAATGAGGGGAGTGTCAGCATAGAGGATGCGGATACTTATGATCTGCTTATCCGTATGGAAGGTACGGACGAAGAACATAAGGATGTGGGGGAGGACGGCCTGGAATATGAGGATGACGCACTGCACATAGACGGGGATCTGCAGCGTGCCATGCTGAAGGAAAACAGCTTACATAATGAAGCGGAAGAGGAACCGAAAGAAGCTGCGGACGGGGAGGACGGGCAGGACGGGCAGGAGGAAAGCGGCGGATTCCGTAAAGCGGAGGAAAAGAGTTACTGTTATGACTGGGATGAAGTGAGGGAATACGAGGACATCGTGTCTGCATTTTATGCCATTGACAGCACCACTTCCATTACGGATAAGCAGTTGAATCTTGAAAATCTGCTGGGGCGGGACATGAGCGTGAAAAAAGAAGGGGAAGAGCCGCAGATACTGATCTACCATACCCATTCACAGGAAGCGTTTGCAGATTCCGTGGAGGGGGATGCGTCCACTACCATTGTGGGGGCGGGGGAGCGCCTGGCGGAAATCCTGCGGGAGGAGTATGGATTTGCGGTGCTGCACCATATGGGGGAATATGATGTGACGGCCAGAGACTATGCTTATTCCAATTCGCTGCCTGCATTGGAACAGCTGCTGGCGGAAAATCCCTCCATTGAGGTGGTCATTGATCTGCACCGGGATGCGGTGCCGGAAGGGAAGAAACTGATGGTGGAGCTGCAGGGGCGCCCGACGGCACAGTTCATGTTTTTCAACGGACTGAGCAGGACGAGGCAGAACGGAGACATTGATTATTTGGAAAATCCTTATGTGAATGATAATCTGGCGTTTTCGTTTCAGGCGCAGGTGGCAAGCAATGAGTATTATCCGGGAGTGGCCAGGCGGATTTATTTAAAAGCGTACCGTTATAACATGCATCTTCGGGCGAAGTGTATGCTGATCGAACTGGGCGCGCAGACCAATACCGTAGAAGAGATTATGAATGCCTGTGACCCGTTGGCACATGTGCTTGCAAAAGTGCTCAGCGGGGAGACAGGGGATGTGGCGAGGGAAGCGGCAGGCGTGGAGCTGACAGGGCAGGACGGTGCGGGCAATTAATACGCAGAGTCCGCGGCTTTCAGACAGACATAAAGAAAACTTGTTTTTTTGTCCGCGCCTGCCCGGCCGGTCCAGTATTGCAGTCTTTCTTCATCCATGTATCCGGTCAGGATGGAAAAAAGGAAACGGAATCCTCTTTGTAGGCTTTTTGTGCATAGGCATCGAGAATGGCATTGTCCGGCATGAGTTTGTGGACGGATGCCGCAAAAAAGGCGGTGTTCCCTTCGCTGTAAGCTTTGTTCAGGTATTCTTTCCGGGTATCCTGCTCCAGTTGGGAAAATACAGCCGTGAAGAGTAGCGGATTTCCGTCTTTATAATACTGTCCTGCCAGTTCGTAAACATCCTGGTCTCCGACGTACCGGATACCGGCTACGAGGGGAAGGTTCAGCGGAAGGCTGGTACCTTCCCCTCCTTTTTTCAGTTCGCTCAATAAGGAAATCAGGATTTTGGCGGCTTCGCTGTCCTGCATGAGATTCCGGCAGGAAGGATTGAAGAAAACGGTGAGGACAGTGCCGTCGTTCAGGGTGAGTATTTCGGCATCGGTATAGTTTTCACGTTCGCTCTCGTGCAGATTCCAGCCGATCGTGAAGATATAGGGGGCTTTGAAGTAACCTTCCTGTGAGTAGGTATAACCGGCAGCGGTCTGCGTGCTGGAGGCAGTCTTGGTTTTCTCTGCCTGAATCCGTGCGGCAGCAGTGATAAACAGTTCTTTGTCTTCCTCCGAAATCTTTCCCTTTTTCAGAAGTTCCCCGCAATAGTTTGAGACATCTTCCGTTAGGAACTGTTAAGAAATAAATCTTTACATTTGACTTGTCTGAGTCCGCAAA
>CAJTVQ010000047.1 GCA_910579935.1 uncultured Lachnospiraceae bacterium | reverse complement strand
TGTCACACATTTTGCCGCCATAGTCGAGGTACGCACTATCTACCGTTTACGATTTGAATACAAAACGATTGCATTTGTTTGGGATAAAATGGTACATAATCCCGGAAGATACACATTAAGTCAAACGGAATTTGTATTGGCATTTAAAAAGGGTAAGTTTCCACAGCCAAGAGGCGCAAGAAATATAAGGCAGATGGTTGCTATACATCGTGCTGAACATAGTGTAAAACCAGTAGAAATCATAGATGGTATCACTAAAATGTTTCCGCAACAAGATAAGATTGAATTATTTGCCCGAAATAATTATGTTTGTTGGGATAATTGGGGATTAGAGATACCAGACTCAAAGATTAAAATTGAAACAGGTCTAACTACTAAATCAACTAAGAATTTTCGTGAGGGTGTAATTAGTTTTGTGTCTTTAAGATTTTGTTTTCCTGTGATTTCCAGTATAGGACATTGCCGAAATTTCCAGTATTTACAAGGTTTTGTGGGCTCTGCCCACACCCGGCCTCTAGAATAAGGATAAAGGGCATAGACACAAAATTAAGAACACTACCATTTTGGTAAACAGCTTACATTAAAATTATAAGATAATTTAAAAATAAGAAATTATACAGATAACAGTGGCTTAAAACCATCGTCTATTTTTATGTCATTTATCATATGCTTAAAATGCAGAAATTTCTTAAATGGTAGATAGTCCGTACCTATACAAAGCTGGAGCAAACCTGTATGATAGAGAAAGATTTGCTCCAGTCTTATTTCATTTCATCTTCACTGAGCTTCCGGCAGTTCACAGGGCGGTTCGGTGACCAGGGAAGCAGATCATCCAAAAAATCACGGTTTCTTGATTGATTGTCCCACAGATATTTTTCAATACCTGTGGGACAATTTTCTCATTATACTATTATATCAAATCTTATCATTGTCTGAAATAATCTAAAATTGTGTTATTCCAAAACTGTATTCTATACATCGGGTCTGATATAACCTTCTGCACATAATTCCCATTCACCAATCCAACATTGTTCTGTGTAATTATACAAACGCCTATATACATCTGCACCTATAACCTTATATCTATATTCAATTATATCCGAAAATGGCACTATACCATAATCTTCATTTGTTTCACTTTCTACTGCTAAATTCTCGCTAGCATATACATCCATACTACAAGGAACGAGTAACATGAATGACATCACTATTGCTGAAAATCCTATTAACAATTTTTCTTTAATTTTTTTTCTAACCATCCTTATTTACCTCCTCAATATCATAATATATAGGTATACTTTCATCGAATATCGTATATACCGTTGTCACATATTCTCCATCAATATATAAATCATATGTGCCATACTTATTCTGAAAATAATATGTGCCTTTATCTCTCAAACCAATACTTCCATCCGCATCAGCTTCCGGAATACCATACGGTTCCAAACTAATTACATTCGGACAAATACCAATTAGACCTATCATTACCAGCGTCAACAAAACACTCGCTATTGTCTTCCTCTTACTAAGCTCCAAATTCGCTATCATCAGATTAATCCGTTTGTTAAGCAAATCAGGTTTTTCTTTCCGAAATGACATCAGCCATCTCTCTCCATCCTTGCCCCCGCTTCCGGAAAGTTTCAGTAAACATTCCGTATATTCAAACGTTTCTTCTTCCTTCAGCTTTCTCAACACACCGAAGTCCACATTAATTTCCTGTGCCTGCGCGATCAGACCATTCAGCATGTATGCAAACGGATTCCACCAATAGATTGCATTGAAAACCTCGCGTAATATAATAACCAGCAAATCGCCTCGGTAATAGTGTCCCATCTCATGAGAAAAAATATATTCCAAGTCTTTCTCCGTGACAATAATATCCGTCAGCACAATACAGGGTTTGAATATACCGAATACACAAGGCGTACTGCCTACTTCCGAGCTGACCAAACGGAACTTCACCGGATGTTTGTGCTTCCGGTTGACCCGCTCCATGATCTCCAGCATACTTGGATTTTTAATCTCCGGATAACTCCGGATTGTCAAACTGAGTCTTATATAAGAAAACGTTATATAGCTTAAACGTATGACTGCTCCGCCGAACCAAACAAACTGAAAAACTTCAATCATGTTGGCTTCACCCAAATAGCCGACAACAACTGTTTCCTTTAACATCTTATAAAGACCCGGATACACCTTACTGACAGCAATATTACTGGCGAATGGAGACTCTACCGGCACCAGCATCCGACACACTATCACCATCATGCAGATAAGTAAAAACCGCGTGTCTAACCGTAAGATTGCCTTATTGTCCTTAAAAACATATTTCATCACTACGGCTGTAGCGCCGCTGAATAAAAACAGGTTTACCACCATCGAAAAATCTACCATCGCCTATTTTCCCCTTAATCATCCCCTTTCAATATTTCCTTGCGCTTCTCCTGAATCAGCTTCTCCAACCTGTCCAGTTCTTCCTGAACCATCCGGTTATCCTGGCCGCTCAGCAATGCTGCTACCAGATTCGTAGCGGTAATATCCAGGCATTTTTTGCGCTTATAGTCGTTGGAAATCTTATTCAGCTCAAATTCCTGCATACTGATGGTCGGCTGATAACATCTGCCGAATACATTCCCGCTTTTAGCAAAATCCACTACTTCGATCAGATTCTTCTTCAGCATCCTTTTCAGCGTGGTATGTACGGTAGCCAGTTTTAATTCTTGATCTGCTTCTGCTATCTCTGATGCCATTAGCGGTCTGTCTGCCTCCCACATGACATAAAGAATTTCGATTTCCCTTTCGGGCAGCTGATACGGTTTTATCAAATTTTCCATTATTCTACTCTCCATTTTGCAAATAAAAAAGTTCTATCAAAAGGATTTCGGGACCTTTTCACAGAACCTACATTCGTTGCAAAATCCCCTTGGAAAGATATTATCATATTTTGTCAAAAATTGAAACCATTATTTTCAATTTTTTCAACCTTTTTCAATTTTTCCTTAATAATAGTCAGATGCAACAGCCGCCCTTATCTGCAGACCACTGCCAGAATGCCAAAAAACAGAGAAATAAATCTGAATAATCAGTCATTTCCCTGCTTTATACCCTGTTCTGTCATCTTACACTGCCCAAAACCCTGACCCAACTGCACAAACTCACTGGATGCCAGCCACTCTTTTAACTAACACATTCCCTTTGGTGACAATCTCTTTTTTCCAAACATACCCGCTTCCTCCTAATACCCCCTTCAGCTATTTTGCATTAAATACAAAACGGTCGCAACACCTTCTACTTTCTTTATTTGAGAATATCTGCCGGTCAAGTTGAGTAATTATTTTTCATTCTTTATTTTGAGAAATAAGTTTTAACAAATCATTTGGCAATAAAGCCTTGACTTTAGAGCATTCATAATCTCTGATATTCCTCGTTACAATGTAATCCATTTGGTTACGGTTTGCACAACTGGCAATGACTGCATCTTCATACTCCTTTTCTTTCGATAATAACGCTTCATGGCAATCATTTGAAGTCACATCCAAAATATAAAACAATTCATACAGCTTTGACATCGTTTTCTTTGCCTGATCCGCATTAAGCAGATGCTTTCTTATCAAATAGTATATATCTATAGCTGAACTTGCCGTGATATACATGTTCTCTATCTGATCAGCGGCTAACATGAATATCTGCTCTGCAGCTTCCCTAAAAGGTTCCCTGCCTGTTAAAGCATCAATTATTACATTTGTGTCCACAAGTATTTTCATTACTTTTCATTCAGCCTTTCTGCTTTTGCATCTTCTAAACTGGCATCTTCCGGCAATATACCAAACAAGGACTTTGCAGTGTCCACCCTGCTTTGATTAGGATTCGTCAGTTTTGCAACAACTTTCCCATTTTTTGTGATATAAATATCTTCATTAGCTGAAAGTAACAAATATTTTCCTAAATTCTGCTTTAATTCTGTAGCTGTAATAGACAAACTGCCCCTCCTTTCGTACTTCCGAAACGGCGCGGACGGCTGACACAGCGGGACTTCTGCTCTGTTTCCAATATACGGTTGGTATAAGCGATCAGACCCGTTTTATCCACATAAATCTCGGATGCTACGGATTCCTGATAACCTCTCCGTTCCCAGATTATAGTATATTCCCATATTTTCCTCATTCCCGCGCTGCGTTTGACACACCCCCGTTCTTACTATATATTATAATTTATGATAAATGATAGATAAATTATTTCCAATAGCTTTATATACCAAACCAAGCAGGGAGAATTCAAATGAAAAACAACCATCCGAAACACACGTTCCATACACCAGGCCGTCACCGGCTGCTGTCCGCTGCCGCTGCATCCGCCATCCTTCTTTCCGCCTTTTTCCAGGTTTTACCCGTCCGGGCAGCAACGGTGGAGACCGTGCAGACCGAAGATTCCGGTCAGAAAACGGCAGACCTTTCGGAAGAGTCATCCGGCCAAACACCCGTTTCGCAAGACGGAGAATCACTGGAAAATACTCCGTCCGATATTCCGGCTGACCTGCCGCTCATTACTTCCATCGAACCGCTGCCGGACGAAGAAACTTTCTTCACGTTTGATAAAAAACTTTCTCTGGAAGAGGTCAATGCCCTTTTTCCGGACTCCTTATCCGTACATATGGACGGCAGCGACGATACCGTCACCATTCCCGTTACGTGGGAATGCAGCGAAGACTACGAAAATACGGAATCCGATGCATACGAATTCAATCCCGTATGGGATGATACCGCTTATCCGGCATCCGGCAGCCTGAAATCCTGGGATATCCCCGGCATTGTCATCTGCATTGAACAGGCCATGGCGGATTATTTCCTGACCGATCCGGAAGAAGCGGGACGCAGACTGGATACCCTGGCCAAAAGCAAGGATATCCTCGCGCTCGTATATCTGTGTGATTCCTATGAGGTAAAAAAAGCCCCCGGTTCGGATGAGGACAACCTTCTCACTGTATCCACCGGCCAGTCCGTACAGATTACCGGAGTGGGGGAAGATTCCATGCACAATATCTGGTACCGGGTCCGCATCAATATGAATGATACCGATCATACCGGATATGTGGAACGCGGATATCTGGCATACGCAGATGAAGACTTGATCGAATGGGAAAGCGAATTCGTTACTGCAAACAGCGCCGGTGCACCTGCGCTCATGTCTGCCGAGAAAAATTCCGTTCCGGCTGACATCCAGGCATTTCCCGCCTCGTACCAGAGTGCGCTTTTGAAACTGAAGGAGCAGCATCCCGGCTGGATCTTTGTCAACATGCCGACTGGAATTGACTGGAATACCGCTGTCCGGCAGGAGAACAGCCGCGACAGAAGCCTGATATCTTCCAAAGTCAGCGCTGCATGGAAAACCGCTCCTTATGATAATGCCTGGTCCTATCCTTCGGACGGCATTCTTGCTTATTATATGGACCCGCGGAATTTTTTAACCGAAAACTACATTTTCCAGTTTGAACTTCTGAGTTACAATCCTACCTATCATACGGAAGCTGCCGTACAGGATATCCTGAAGAACACCTTCATGTCCGGCGCCATACCGGACGATGAGCAGGGCAGGACTTACACGCAGGCTTTTTATTCCATTGCCAAAAATCTCGCCGTAAGTCCCTTTCACCTTGCTTCCAGAGTCCGTCAGGAGCAGGGAGACGGCAAATCCGCCCTGATATCGGGTTCCTATCCAAAATACCCCGGCGTATATAATTATTTCAACGTCGGAGCTACCGGAAAGGGAAGCACACAGATCATTGAAAACGGACTGAGCAAGGCAAAAGAACTCGGATGGACAAGCCGTTATCTGTCCCTTGCCGGCGGCGCCGACATCATTACGAAGAATTACATAAGGAAGGGACAGGACACGCTTTACCTTCAGAAATTCAATGTAAACAAAACCTCGGCTTCGGGGCTTTACAACCATCAGTATATGCAGAATATTGCCGCGCCTTCTTCGGAATCCATATCCGTCAGGAACGCTTATGCATCTGCGGGTTCCATCAACAATCCGTTCGTATTCCGGATACCCGTTTATGACAATATGCCGGCAGGCCCCTGCGCCCAGCCCGTTAACTTAAAAAGCGTCACCTTAAACACGGACAAACTGAATTTAAAAACGGATGAGACTTCCGTCCTTACCGCTTCCGTTGACGGAAAAGCGGCAGCATCATCTTCCGTTTCGTTCAGCAGCTCCAATATAAAAGTCGCCGCTGTTGCAGCAGACGGCACCGTTACTGCGGTTTCTTCCGGCACCGCTGAGATCAGCTGTACCGTATCCGGAGGCACGACTGCCGTCTGCACCGTTACCGTGCAGAAAAATACACCGGCTTATACGGTGCCTGTTTTAAACGCCGTCACCTATGACCCGAAACAAACTTTACAGCAGATTGCCCTCCCCGCTGGCTGGGTATGGGAAAATCCGTCCATTATCCCGACGGTAGACAACGCCGGATATCCGGCGGTCTATACGCCTGCCGATACAGGCAAATATCTTACGGTAAAGGAGACGCTTGCCCTTCCCGTCACCAAAGGAACGCCTGCTTATACGGTTCCCACGGACCTTCAGACCGCTGCCGGCAGTACACTGGCTTCCCTGAAACTGCCTGCAGGCTGGACATGGGAAAATCCGTCCGCTGCCCTCACAAAAGCCGGCACGTTTTCCTATCCGGCTTCCTATAATCCGGATACAGCGAACTACCAGACCGTGACCGGAATCTCCATTTCGGTCACCGTAACCGAAAAAACGACTGCCTGCATGACCCACAATTACGGCGCGTGGACCGTTACCAAACCTGCCTCCTGCACGGAAAAAGGCTTACAGACACGCTGCTGTCTGCAGTGCGGCGCTGTAGAAACCGCAGCGGTTCCCGCACTTGGCCATGACTACACTTCCGCCGTTACCAAACCGGCAACCGAATCCGCAGCGGGTATCCGTACCTACACGTGCAGCAGGTGCGGCGACACCTATACCGAAGAAATCGCCAAACTTCCTGCTGCCCACAAACACAATTACACGGAAGCCGTAACAACGTCCGCTGTCTGTGACAAAGCCGGTGTAAAAACTTATACCTGCTCCTGCGGCGACACCTATACCGAACCGGTTCCCGCACCTGGCCACAATTACACTTCCGAAATTACCAAAGAAGCAACCGAGACGGAAAACGGCATCCGCACCTACACATGCAGCAACTGTCAGGATACTTATACGGAAAGCATTGCCAAACTTCCGTCCTCCCATAAGCACAGTTACGTTTCCTCCGTCACCAGACATCCAACCTGCACGGAAAAAGGGGTAAATTCCTATATATGCTCCTGCGGCGACACCTACGCGGAAGATATTGCCGCACTCGGCCACGACCTGTCATCCGGCAAATGCCGCCGCTGCGGTTATACCCAGCAGACACAGAATGCGGGAGGGAATTCAAGCAATAGCAGCGGAAACAATGCAGGCAACAGCAGTTCTGCCGGCGGCAATTCCAATGCAGACAGCTCCGGCGGCGGCAATTCCAACACAGGCGGCTCTGAAAACAATAATTCCGATGATGGCGGCTCCGGCAACGATGATTCCGATGACGACAGCTCCGACAGTGATGATTCCGATGACAACAGCTCCGACAGTAATGATTCCGATGACGACAGCTCCGACAGTGATGATTCCGATGACGACAGCTCCGACAGTGATAATCCCGGCGGCAGTTCCGGCAGCGGCAGCACCAACAATGACACGCCAAATCCCGGCGCCGATAACTCCGGCGGCAGTCATCCCGCCAACAGTACAAATACAGCCGACGTTACAAATACAGCCGGAAGCACAAATACCACCAGCGGCACAAATACAGCCGGCAGTACAAATACCACCAACGGCACAAATACGGCGGGCGGAACCCCTGTCAGACCCTCTGCAGGCGGCGGGACTAACGGCACGGGCAATCCCTCCGCCGACACGCAAAACAGCAGCCATGTATCCATTGACATGCAGAAAACATCGATCTTATATGAAGAAACCATTTCTTCCATCCGCGGACAGGACATTGATGTCATGCTCCAAATGGGAGACGGTATCAGCTGGACGATCAACGGCAGAGATATCCTTGCAGACGAAGCGAACGGAATTGACATGGGCGTAAAAACCGGAACCGGAAACATTCCGGAAGCCATCCTGGAACAGGCTGTCCGGCTCAGCGAAACAGGTACCGCAATCGGTCTGTCACTTGCCCATGACGGCCCTTTTGACTTCCAGCCGGTACTGACATTCCAAACGGAAGCAGCTTTTGCCGGATGTATGGCTACACTCTTTTATTATAATGCAGAAGCCGATAAGCTGGAATATATCAGCGAAACCGCCGTTACGGAGTCAGGAGAGATTATTTTCCCCTTCTCCCATGCCTCGGATTACGTCATTATCATCAGCAGCGCCGGTTTATCGGCAATCACTGCCATTACCGCCGACGGCGCAGAGGGCACGGAAGATAACAATGGTGACGGCACTCAGCAGAGCGGACAGCCGGACGATGCCGTTGCCGTCAGCGCAGTCCCTGCACAGGATGAAGCTTCCCGGGAATCCGGAGGCTTCAATCCGGCAGTTTTGCTTGTTGTGGCGCTGATCGTGCTGGTACTCATCATCATTGCCTGCACCGCATTCCTCATGCTCCATTCCAAAGACGGGAATGAGGAAGAACCGGAACAGTCCGATGATATGGAAGAAGAGGATTATGCCGAAACGGAAGAGGAAGAAGCTATTGAAATAGAATATTTGGATAAAGAACCTTCTGACGAAGAACCGTTTGACGAGTATTCGGAAGAAGACGACTACTTTGAACCGGAAACCAAATCCGCCAACCCGCCCGAACCACCGACTTACGAATATGATGACGGTTTTGACGGCTTTGAGTGATTCAGGTTTTGAATAATTCAGGTTTTGGACGAATCGGGCAGGGGAGATATAATCTCCCCAGCCCGATTTAAATGACGAAATGGGAAAGCCTGCTGTATATCCAGTATTCATGTGTATATTATGACTCCGGTCCAAGGATTTTTGCAAATTCTTTTTACCGGTAATCAATATCCGATTTACATACTTTAATATTCCACGTACCCGCCGCCTCCCCTTCCCTGCCGGCTTTTTTAATATTCAGGACATAAGCGGCCAGGGAATCAAAATTCTGCACCAACGGCCCGAAGCAGACTTTCTCGTATTCTATTTTCTTTTCCACCTGGATATACAGCTTGGGAACCCCGCTGTCCACCGGGTCAAACTCCGGATTGGATGAATACTGGATGATCCGGTATTCCCGCTCATCGCTGTAATAGTCGCTTTTTATCAAAAACCGCACCAGATCCAGAATGACCATGATGCAGTTGCACAGTTCCCTTCTTGTGCCCTTGCGGTGTTCCGCATCCAGATTTTTACTGAGTTCTTCAAAGTCACGCCCGATTCTCTTCAAAATTTCGACAACATCCTTCTGCAGGACCGCCAGTTCCCTGATCAGTCCGGCCTGCATTTTCCACCAGCGCTTTTCATCCCCATCCATCTCCGCTCTTTTTTCTGCATACTTATGCAGCGCTTCGAGATCTATCTCCTTACCCGCCGGAAGATAAATAACCATATAAAGAGGGTATCGGGTATCCTCCATGCGGAAAACATGCGTACTGTCATCACCGGATATCTCCGCCAGGGATACACTCGCACTGCTGTCAAACGTCTTTGCGGAATGAATCTGCAGGGAACATCCTCTTCCCCCGTCCCCATACTGCGACCACATATTCAGCTGGTCCAGTCTGCTGGTAAAACTCCCCATATAGACAGAATTACGAACCGTGCCGATTTTCTCGGAACTGTATAATTCCATAAGCTCCTTCAGTACCGGCTCTTCTTCTATATGTTCTTTCTTTACGGCATCGTTCAGCAGCCGGACAAATAATACCCCTTCCAGCGGGTCGTTCAGATGATGCACGTTCTGAATCCGCAGTTTTGAATCCGCACTCTTATTGATCAGTTTGGGAAGGACATCCAGACGGGTATAATGTCCGACGACTAGGTCCTTCCAGTCCTCATTCTCATCCCCGAAGTCTATGATCGCCTTATTCATGAACTCACTTGCTTTGTTATGCAGAAGGATCAGATTCATCATGATAGACTTCCTGTATTCCTTCTTTGCGTCCTCTTTCCGCTTCTCCTGCGCATTCCCAGCTTCTGTCATCCCGATCGCCTTCGTCAGATCCGCAAACCGTCTCTTCAGGGAAGACTGCCGGAGCGCCGGATAATGCTTTTGCTCGTTCGACTTCCCTCCGCCTTCCTTTAAAGCCGCTTTCAGGTTCAGCGCAAACATGTTATTATGCTCGATTTCTATGACCTCGTCCAAATAACGGTCTATGATATCCGGCATCGTACATCCTGATAAATAATCCCCGTTATCCGCATAACGCTTCAGCACCGCCATCAGGCATTCTTCTTTTTCCTTATCCCCGCCCCCGTAAGCATCGTAGAGGAGAGCCGCCATGCTCCCAAGACAGATGGTATTCTCTTTTTCGAGTCTGACGCCCATGGCAAACTGTTTGAATGCGGCTTCCAAAAGCCGCGGTTTTATATTGCTTCCTTCGGTTTCCTGCCCGATATCCTCCGGCTGGATCCATACCCCGGGATTGCTTTTCCATTTCAGTATTTCTGCATCGCTCAGATCGAAATACAGCTTTTTATAATAATCCCCCTTTGTGGTGATCAATGTGATCTCCTGCTTATGCATCCACTTCGGGTCCACCCCGTCTCCGGCCGATATCCGCCTGAGAGTCCGTTCTGCTTCCCACAGCATCCTACAGGCCCGCTCCCTGTCGAATTGTTTTTTCTGCCCGTACATATCCAGTTCTGCAATGGCCTGCTGCAGCTTTAATTCCAACAGCTGTCTCCAGTATCCTGCTTCTTTCCTACCGGTCCGGCTTCCCTCCCTTTCCAGTACTTCGCCTGCACGCCGGTGGCATTCCTCGATCACTTCTGACGGACTATGCTTTTCTATATAGCATTTTGCCATTCCGATACAGCTTCCCACATAACATTGCATCAGAATATATTGTGCCGACTGCACTTCAATCAGTTCCCTTGCCTGTTTCAGATACGACAGCGCCACATCATAATCCATCTTTTCGGCATAGACAGTTCCTATATAGTAACATGCATGCGCCTTATACATATCCAGCTTGGTCTGATCCTCACTCCATTCACATCCCCTGATCTCCGCGCACAATCTCCGCGCTTCTTTCCAGTTTGTCTTATATTCCTCGTCACTGATGCCTTTTTCATTGTAGCTGTGTACTCTGTATAACCAGCTGCATATTTCCTTCAGTCCCACCAGTTTTTCATCCAACAGCTCCATCCGGTCCTTTAACCGGTTTTCCGCCGATAAATTTAAACCTTTGATCTCAAATATTTCCATGCCAATCCCCCATTTCCTGTTTTTCCGTAACCTATTTTTTCCTCACCCTGACTTTTCCGTAATCTGTTTTTCTGCAGCCTCTTTCTTCCTGTCACTTCTTCTTAACAGCTTCTTACTGCATACGCATTATCCGTCCATCCATTTCTACTGCCAATCCCCTGCTCACTCCGTCTGCAGCCCCATTCCGTGATACAGCAGCAGATAATCCCGCACCGAGCCGTTTCTCCAGCCAAAGTCCACGCAGATGCAGTCCTCCGCAATCCTGTTCCAACTATCCTCTCCATCCTCATTCCGATAAATTTCCACCGCTTTTTTTATTACCTCCAGCAGCACCCAGCAGTCTTCCCGATACGCGTAGAAACCGATGCCTTTATCCCAATAAGCCGGATCTTCTTTTTTCTCCCGGTCCTTAAAATCCAGGACCGTGTCCCGGAATGCCGAGATCATGGATACGATCGGAACCACTCCGTATCTCATGGCGTTCATCTGTGTCGTTCCGCAGGCCTCGCTGACCGAAGGCATCAGGAGCATATCCGCTCCAGCATAAGTCTGGTATTCCCGTTCCTCCGAAAAACCGCGGTAAGCAAACCTTCCTTTATACTTTTCCTCCATCAGCTGAAAATATCTGGCATACGGCTGACTGAGCCTGTCGTCGTCGTCTCCCACCACCACCAGCTGCGCCGGTATGGAAAGGATCTCTCCCACAATGGTCTTCAGCACTTCAATCCCTTTTACGGTTGCAAGTCTCGATACCATACAGAGCACCGGCGTACGCAGGTCTCTGTCCAGTCCGAGATTCTGCTGCAGCCTGGCCTTATTTATCCGTTTGGCCTGTGCAAAATTCTCCCTGCTGATATCGACAAATCCCGATTCTTCCGCAAAGGTATACCGCTCCGGCCCGATTCCGTTCCGGACACCGAATACCCTGACTCCGGAGAAATCCGGATATTCCTGTATTTCTCCCGCATATCCCTTGCTGACGGTAGAAACCACATCCGCGAACTCAATCCCCGCTTTCATAAAACTCATCTGACTCAGTGTCGCACTCAGTTTTCCCATATCTTCGCTGGATAACAGATCGACCTTATCCAGCGGGCAGTTTCTGTCACAGGATATGCACAGCCTGCAGTTGTTTTCGTCCAGACCTATATATCCTAGAATGCTTTTCTTATTGAAAATCCCTTTATACCCATAAAAATGGATGGTATAGATTACTTTCAGTTCCGGATGGTACGACGCATATTTGGTCTTTTTCAGCATCGGGATCAAGGCGGTCTGCCAATCGTTGCAGTGCAGGACAGTGGGCATATAATTAATGGAAACAAGTCCCTTCTGCAGCACTGCATCACAAAATACGGCGAAATTTTTTCCATGCTCTCCCGCATCAAACAGATTTTCCTTATTAAAACAGCCCTCTATGTCCAGCAGATAATAGGTAAGTCCTTTAAACCGCCTCTCTTCCAGCACACATGGCAGGTTCCCCACCGCCTCGCTGCTTCCCGTATATGTAAACCTGCATTCTCCGACATACTCTCCGAAGCTGTTATCCGACGTTTCTCCCGAATACTTCGGCATCATGATCCTGACGTCATTGACAAAGTCCTGCAGCGCCTTGCACAGGCCATATGCCACTTCCCCTGAACCGCCCGTCTTCCAGAACGGTTTGGCCTGCGCGGTAATATAGAGGATGTTATTCATGTGGATATCCAGAAACTTCCGCACGTTTTCCACGGCCGTACTGTTTATGAAATAAGAGCAGAATGTATTTTCCAAAGAGCCGGCAAATTCTCCAAAATGGCTCTCCCCATAGATTTCCGCTATGATTTTCCCCACTATGGATTGATTCACGGATAAGTCATCGCAGCGGCACAATTCCGTTTCCCATGCCGCGTGCATATACTCCCTTGCGTTCTGCAGGCGCCCGTTCCCCGCATTGAGAAAATCATAAGGATGGTCCACATAGACAATCACCCTGTCCAAATCAAATCCCTGCCGCTTCACCTGCTGTATACAGGTATAGGCAGTCAGCATATGCATGGGATGCTCGATTCCCAGCGGAAAAGCTATATATGCCTGTTCCTGCGCAGCCGTCTCCACGATGTCACGGATATGGGAAACCAGTTTCCCGAATTCCTCTTCTCCGTATCTTTCCCTGTATTGCTGCACCAGCTCCCCGTAATCCCTGCCGCTTCCCGTGTATCGGCAATCCCAGTGACAGTCTTTCAGATTATATTTATGCTGCTTCACAATGTTCGGTTTCTTGCGTACACTGTGGTATTGGCCGAGCGCTTCCAGCTCCATGCATACGGAATCCCTGTCGTCATACACACAGCATATCGTGTGTAATGTCACGAACACGTTTCCGGAATAACACAGCCCCGCTGCGGAACCAAGCGCATCATCTGGATGCGGCTCGACCACGTGAATCCGCTTCCGGTTCTCGTGATCGATCCGTTCAAACAGCCGGGCAGCGACCGCCTTAATATATTCCTCCGCTTCCGAAGCGGCTGCACGGATTTCCGGAAAAGAACCCTTCCGGACGAGATATTCGGCCGTATAGTAAATCGCATCATGGTCATATCCCCGATAGCCGTTCCACATCCCGTACCGGATGTTCAGTTCATCCATGGCCCGCAGCAGACGTACCCCTGCCGGAAGAGCCTCTTCCAGACTCCGTGCGGCCCTTATTTCATCCTCATACCGGCTGTAAAGCCGCTTTATTTCCTTATCATACTCCTGCTCTCTGTACATCGCTGTTTTGTCCCCCCCTTTTCTGCTCTATGCTGTATATCCGCCCCGCTCTGTATAAAAAACTGTAATTTAAAACGGACACAGCATACAGCTGTGTCCGTTTGCTATGTAGATTCCCCGATTGCATAATATCACTTTCTTATGTTATCTTTCCCGACAAACTGATAACGGACTTCCGTCCATACGGTTCCTGATATTATCCATCAACGACCGCTGCAGCCGCCACCACCACCGCCGCCGCCGCCGCCGCCGCCGCCGCCGCCGCCGCCGCAAGCCATCAACGAACTTTCCTTTATTTTGTTATTCCCGGGCTGTAAAACGTTATGATTACTTTTCTGCGAAAAATGAAATATTGCAACGCCCTCACCCTGCATGCCAAATTCCCCTGTCCGCACAGCCGCATTATCTATACTTTTTTTCATATTAACATTCCAATCTGTTTTTATCTTCTTTCAAATTATAGCATCGAATTACTTATTTTACAAGATTATAATACATTTTTATGATCCCATGGTTCAGCATCTGCCGAATAAAATCCTGCAAATCCTCAACTGTCTGACCAACCAAAAAACCTTTCAGGCATCTGACTGCCTCATCCATCGTTACAGGCTCTTCAAAAACCTGTCTCACCTTCATCATATCAACAGATGCTACGATTTTCTGATGTTCCTTCACATTATAGCATAGTTGTGAACACATAATCACGGATGGATTCCATTTCAGCCTTACATCCTCTCCGTTCTTTTCCTCCCATCCCCCTCCTCTGTCCTTCACAATTAAAGTATTCCTCACTGTTTCCATTAAACGATAAAAAATATGCGGAGAAATCAGTGCATCCTCAGGCATCCATGGATAAAGAACCTCTCTCATAAAGTCATCCCGCTCCATTTTCAGCCTTTCTTCCTGAAACGGAACTTCATCGCAATCCCAAGCCACCAGATTTCCTAAAAAGTAATGAGGATTACACGGGAAACTGACTCTGCTTATTCCATAATGCTGCCAGTTCTTAAACAATAAACTGCTGACGTCCAAACCAAGTACATTCACATTAAAAGTAAAACTTTCATATTTATTTTTCAGGTAGCGCAGAAACTGATACGTCTGTTCACGTTCCATATCGGTTTCTCCGGGAAACCCGGTAATTACGGGAAAATGTACGGAAATTCCCTCCTCATGAAACAATCTCACTATTTGCTCAACCAGTTCCAGCGAAAAATCCTCATCCACTTTATTCATCAGCTTAAGAATTCTATAAGATGCCGATTCCAGTCCAAACCGGATTTCCCGTAGCCCGGCATTAAACAACAATTTACACAAATCCCTGTCGGCAAATCCCTTTGCTATCCTTGCCCTGACCTGCCATCTTATCTGCACGTGACTGGCAAGTACAGCCTGAGCAAACTTTTTCATACGTTCTGCAGGTATTTCTTCATCAACAAACCAAAAATATTTACAGCCGTCCTTCTGCAATTCCTCTATTCGCTTTATCTTATCCTCCAGCTCTACTTCCTCTCCCACCACCCTGTACTTTTTATTTATTCCGCAGAAAGTGCATTTATTCCATGAACACATCCTCTGCGGATACAATTTAATATTGACTACCTGCCACGGCGCTATCTCATAATCATACCTCGGCCGCTTCTCCCTGCCGGAAGTTTCTATTGCCACAGGAGATGTCTCCGCATATTTTTTATAATGGCTGCAGTGAATTTTCACATTTCCTTCCGCATCTCCTACAGAATACATCAGATTATTTACTTCCCTTAATTCTCTTCCCTGTTCCAAAACCTGTATGATATGAGTTCTTGTATTCTCAAAATCATCCAGCACGATCCCGTCTATTACCGAAAAGAGCGGCGTATTATATTGTAAATATTCTTCAATCTTATTTGCGGCATAGTATTCGCTCCCAGGCATCGCCCAAAAAATCTTAACACCGTCAATCCTGCCTTTCAAAAATTTAGCAATAGCCATATTGGCAACTGTCATCCTTCCGTTGATCCAAACGCAATCCGGATGAAAATCCAGCAGTTCTTTCCATACATACTTCTTTAAAAACCAGTAATAAGGATTTTTCGCCGGTATCAGACAATCGTTCAGCATCTCGAGGGAAGAATATGATTCCAGCAGGAAACCTTCATGAACCGTCAGTTCAAAAGCACCGAAATACAGTCTGCTGTATATCCGGCAGACAATAGCCAGGGTTTCCAGATACCCAAAATATTCCCGCTCAGAAAGCCCCTGCTCACATAACTGCACTTTTGCTTCCTGTACTGTATTTTTAAATAATTCAGGTGCACTGCGTATCATCTGTTCATATGGCTCGGAACCCGCCATCCCCATACTGCTTTCCAAAAAATCCGTTATCATCCTCCCAACAGATTCCCCGGACAACAGTTCCGACCAAAACAATCCATTCAGATTCAGAAAATCAGGCTTCCCCTCAAAATGTTCCAGTATCTGCCGGATATCCAGATTGCGTGGGTCCGGATCATACATTTCATAATGTATGCCGCCGATACTCCCAATATTTATTTCTCTTACCGTCATGGGTCTACCCTCTCTTATCTCAAAAAAATTCGTTATATATTTCATCTATATCCACAAACGCATTATACTGAGCCATAAATGCAGACGCATAGCCCGAATTGACATAATTACTGATTTCCGTCTGGGGAATGAAATTGCCAATACCATTCACTACATAATATATGTAAATTTCCGCCTTCCATAGCGGAAAACTCTGAGAATCCTGCAATATATCCAGCACTTTCACTAACCTTTCCTTCAGAATCCTTACCGCAGCCGTTCCTGTTCTTCCTGTTGCATTGCCTGCCAAAACATAAAATATGATTTTTCCAGGACACCCGGTGATCATTCTGGCCACAAGATATCCCCTGCTTTTCCCTTTCTCCTTCACTTCAAAGACCAGACAGCCTTTATACCTCTGCACCTGTTCCACAACCTGCCAATGCTTCAACAGCACAACCGAAATTTTTGAAACCATCTGCTCTGTCAATATAGGATAGGAAGCTTTATACATGATCAGATCCGTATTCTGCATTTCTTTATGAATCGCCGAAGCTGCAGGCATATACGGAAGCGCCAACATATTATAATACTCGCTTCCATCCCGGAATACAACCCCTATCTCTTCCAAAATATCCATAAGATAACCCAATGATTCCGAATCCTGGAAAAAATCCAGAAAATCTATATTTTCTGTCTGCAGATAAGTCCGAAGCTCATCCATTGCAAAAGGATCTTTCAAAATCCCTTCCCTTAAAACACGAAGTAAGGCGAACAGGGCGCTGATAACCCATTCCGTTTTAAAATAATAATTTTCTTTTCCGGAATACCTGATGTGAAACAGGCTTTTGCTCTCTATCAGATAATTCACCAAAGCATTTTTTCCATAATTCTCCTCAAAAGAAAGCAATGAATCAAATCTTTCCTGGTTAATGATCCTGCGCAGGTCCAAATACGCCACAATCTGTCCCCGCAGACTTTTCCATTCGGGAAGAATCTTCATTTCATAATTGCTCTTTTCCCTTATTCCCTCAACCAGCCAGTCGGTCAGTTTCACATATGCCTCCGTATCCTGCAGACACAGATTATGCACCTCTTTCAGGAAACGGAAATATTTTCTCCCGCATTCCTGCCGGACCTCCTTTAAGCTTAATATTACGGAATCATTTTCACTTTCGCTCACTACCGCAAAAGCAATAGTAGCATAGCGGACACACTGCTCGATTTCCTTTAACCAGTACAATGCCCGTTCATGATAATTAATCCCTTCTCTCTCCTTTAATGTTACAATAAAAAAATCATGATCACTAAAGACAATGCGGTGCATGAACTGCTCATCGACTCCGCTTTCCATCGTCCATATACTGATATCTACATCCGAATCCAGTTTTTGGCGTACATAATCCAATTCACCGCCTGCCGTATCCAGCACTTTCAATCCTCCATATTCTTCATAATATATCTGAAGATGTTCCGGAAACAATTTATGAAGGAATAAATCTCCCACCCCCTGTTCATCTTCCAAAACCATAATTTTGGTTTCGTGTTTCGGACGCAGTTCTCCCTTTTTATCCATCTCAATATAATAACGCAGAAATTCGGAATCATTATCCACCAAATATCGAAAATCCATCTGCCGGAAGAAAGTTCCCTCTATGTAAACTCCTTTCATTCCCTTCGGTATCCTGGAAAGATTTCCGCTGTCATAATTTAATCCTTTCAGTCTTTTTACACTTTCCTGTTTAAAATGAATTCCCCTTCCTATGCAATGTTCCAGCAAATTCAATGGCAGCGAATCAAAAAAGTCTCCACAAACAGCTACCACTTCTAATTTGTCGTAATCCCCTTCCGCAGGAAGATTCCTTAATTCCGCACAATGGCTTACATCCAATACCCGCAACCGATTAATCCGTAGTCCTGTAAGTTCTTTCAGATATGCATTATCCGAACAACGAAATACTTCCAGATTTTCTGCTTCCCCGAAATTCTCAAGTGAACTTATCCTCGTGCTGCTGCAGTCCAAAAGCCGTAACGCTCCCGTAAAATAGCAGGATGGTATTTGCTCCATCCCTGTATTGGCCACACGGAGTTCCCGCAGTTGTTCCAGTTTCCCATCCTTAAAATCAGGAAGATTTTCTATTGCTGTATAAGAAATATCCAGTTTTCTCCACTTTTTATAGCCCGTGTACTGACTGCAGTCCGGGAATCCCCCAATCCTGGTATTTGAAATATTCAGATTCTGCAGATTCTTTATTGAAAGAATCCAAGGCGGAAGTATCGTGTTAGAAGCCGAGGCAATTACCAATTCGGTAAGGTTTTCCAATTTCTCCACATTGAGCCCTAAAATAAAAGGCCCCACCGACTCTAAAACCAATTTCTTCAGATTTGTTAACTGGGATATAATTCTATACGATTTCTCGTCCAATTCGTTCTTGCGGATAACCAGGATTTTTATATGTTCTTTATCATGCAGAATATTCTCGTCTAACTGCCGGTTAAAGCACCTGCATATTTCCAGCCTTCCTTCATCCGGATAAAACCCGCTTTCCTGTCCGACGTCACCAAGCCTGTCAAAAGTTTTCCAAAAACGCTGTATTCCTTCCGGCCAAGATTTATTAATTTTTTCCATACTGCATTTCCCCTTTTATCCTTTCAGAAAGTTTGAAACTCTGTTCCAATCCCATACGCCTTATATGATCAATCCAGCGGTAAATTTCTTCTATCGGAAATCTAGACTGTCCCTTTTCATCTTTCTCCTGCTGTAATGCACATACCATCAGGGCATATTCATTTTCAAGATTGGTATCAAACACACCCATATCATCCGTATTTATGGAAACAAACATCTCCGGTATTCCATCCTCATCCATTCCGCTCAGATTATAATGATTGAAGCGCAGAATCGGATGTCCGATGTACTCTTTCGTCATGCCAATCAGGATGTTGGAAGATGGATTGCACTCAATGCCGATACCAAGCCCTGCAACCTTATTACAGAGAATCTTCTGTACCTGGGCGACTGCATTTATATACTCTTCTGTAATCTTCTGTTCAACCGGTCTTCCTCCCTCATATTTGGCGTGCCGGTCATAATGATATTTATAAAATAACTTCACTGCATCCGGATGGTTCAAAGCCTCTCTGGTCCAACGGTTATCCAGCCTTTTCCAGCCTTCCTCTAACTCCTCGCCTGCCAAAATCCGTTCCCACTGCATATATATTCCGGGTTCATCCCCTCTTAGCTGCATGGACAAAATATAATCATCTATTAATACTCCCTGCATATCAGGATAAATAATTCTGAAATCTCTGTAAAAATCGGATTCCAGCTTTTGCTGCAGAATGGGAAAATCCAGCCGATACTCCATAATCATATGATAAAGAAAAGCGGTATTATCCAAAATATCCTGCCGGTTCAGATATACCCGCATTTTTTTCATACTATACCAGTTCCGCACATCCACTCCTAATGCCAAAGCATGTCCAAGCCGGTCCCCGCTCCCCAATTTCAAAAAGGTTACCGCCTCTTCAACTGCCCTCAGTCCATCCAGCACGTCCAAAAAATCTTCACCCACGTGATAAGTAATCTTAAGCCTGGGCAGTTTCCGCTCCCCGAATAAATCGTTCTCCATATAGGAATCCTGTTCCCTGACAAATCTGAAATACGGCGCAAACACTTCCGGACGGCAGCCAATTTCCTGATTGCATGCATCCAAACCATATACATTATCAAAAATTTTCTCTTCTTTTCTCAATTTGTTAAATTTCCATATGATCGGCCAAATATTTCTTCTTCTCAGTTCATAATGTCTATATTTTATATCATCTGCACCTATTCCAGTCCCCGGCTTCCCCTGCGCACTGTCCGGTATTTTTACAAAATGATATACAAAAAACATGCGCTCATAAACCCGGATACACTGCTGCCTGCTGCACTGCCCTAAAATCTCATCATAATGCTCACAGCCTGCACAACGTGACTCATCGCAACCGAAAATTTTATCCGAAAATAACTTTTGCTGTGCAACTAATGCCTTTCTGGTCGGCTTCGGCGTAATACGCACCTCCAGACTGACGAGACATTCCTGCTCTAATGCCATTTCCAATGCCATTTTCTTGACATGACAGGAATAACGCGGGTATGAATCAAGAAATATTTCCTTTCTGTCCTGATACCTCATAAAATTATAAAACCCTACGGTTTGATTGCTTTGAATCATCTCACTGTAAAAGCGGCAGTAAATAAGCAAATACGCGTACATCCCGCCTATCCATTTCTGCCCGTATATATCCGGGTCCCAGGCATTCAAAAATATATTAATCAGGAATTCCCTTTCTCCCGCCAATGGGTAAAACAAAGGTCTCCTGTGCACGGAAAAACGGATATAATCCAACGCATCCTTTTGTAAAAAAATACGTTCGCCGTCAATCATCAGCTGAAGTTCCTTCACACTTTCTACCCCGGCACGATACAGGTCCAGCCATTTCTGCACTTTCGCGGCATCAGCCTGCCTGCCGTTCATAACATAATTCAGCATCAATCTGAGCGCAGCTGCCGTTATCACCTGCTCCTGCAGTGTCTTTCCCCGGTCTTCCTCCAAAGAAGGAAAAAAATTTCTCCGCTCATCAAAAACCAAAAACTCCTTATTTCGTTTGGAGGGATGATTCATCAGGCATATCCATGACAACATCGCCGTTGGCGCCGAACCGTTCAGATGGAAATGATTCTCTGCTATCCCGTTATTTAGGATATGCTTTAACCGCAGATCATCTGTCTTTATGATCGGCGCATCATATAATCTAAGATCCGCCATGCCTGACCGTTTCTTTCTCGCTGCCTCAAACGCACTTATAAACAGATGCTGACCGATTCCCATGGAAATTTTGCGGAAATCCAGCATCTTATCCTGATGACAGCAGAGATTTTCACCATCCATATACAAATACTCTTCTGCTACTTCTTTCAACAGCCGGAATACGACTGACGGCAAAGATTCTCCATGTTCCATTACTAAATCATAAATATAATTCACTTCATTCTCTGAATACATATGGTATTGTCTCAGGAATTCTCTGACAAAAATATCTTTTCCCGTCTTTTTATCGGATTCCGTACCAGTATAATCCAGTGCATAGGAAACAGGAATCCGCTTCAACAGAATATATAATCCTTCTAATATCGCTGCCTTCATCCGTCCCCCTGCTACTCATTCAGCCACTTTAATTCTTCCTCAATGCCTTCCAGCTTATCCCCTGTCGGAAATAAAACAGGACATGTATCAAGCCGTTGTTCCAGTTCCTCTTTTTCTTCTCTCCCGATATAAGTTCGTTCTATTACGGATTTTAGCGATTCCTTCAAAGAATCCATGAAACAGATGTAGCCGTGGAGCCTTTTATCCCTTGCAGTCCCATCATCATATTCAAATCTTTTTTCATGCATATCACAAACCAATTCATTCAGAATATCCATACTATATATAGGAATGGCACAGACATTTTGCATTCTCCATTCCTCAATATCTCTTATCAGCTTTTTATATTCCCCTGTTTGGGATAACCGGGTATGCAGGCAATGAAGCATTGCCTCCGCTGTCTTCTCCGGGGTTAAGCTGAGCGAAACAAAACTCATCCAGTGAAATGCCAGTAATGCCGAATTAATATCCTCGGCAGCGCTTCTTCTGTATTTCATCAACGGATAATCCCCCGCTTCATATACATGCGGGTCAATCTGCCGGAACCGCTCCGACCTTTTCATCCTGTGATACCCTAATACAAAAAAACTCATCCTGACTATAGTAGGTATGGAAAGAATATTCCACTCCTGCCCGTCGTTAGACTGCTTTCCGTCATCTGTATCTATTTTCTCCCCATCTAAAGTATACAGTTCCTTATCAACCTTTATTCCGATCTTCTCTCCCCTGACACGAGGCATCCACTCATATGATTGGTTTCCCTTGCTCACGGGCAGAAGCTGAATGGCAGGATTGCATATAGTACTGCCAAGAAGCTGGGAAGCCGCCAAATACTGCGGTTCTATCCCCTGTGCAAATAACAGCCGGATCATGGTAATGGAATAAACCATTTTCACAACCATGGCAAACTGACGGATTCCGGATTCGGAACCGGCCTGCTCTACCTCATTCAAAAGATACAGTACATCCCCGACCGTAATTAAATGCGGATGTACGTTCAGTGAGACAAAATTCATAATTACAGGATTTTCCTGAATATATCTTCCTACCATGGAATCTTTCAATGCACTGCACAGACTGCGTACCAAAAAAGCATTCATCGTATCAACCGGCTGCTGCCCAAGCCTTCGGAGTATCCCGATCAGCTCTTTGGACATACTCCCATTCATCACATTATCCAGCAGAAAATTGTGCACCTTTTCCAAATTTGACAAAAGAGTCTGCTGTCTGGCAAAAAGGATTTCCTCTTTACCTTCTTCACGCAGCCGTATAATATCCTGCAGGGATACATCCTCCTGTGCTTCCAATGTCTGTAACATCTGATGAAAGGTCCTTAGATTGCACGGTATAAATTCATGCACATTCTGTTCATTAACCACAAGCATGATGCCTGTCTTCCGATGCAGCACCCCTAAAGTATATTGAACCAAAGGTTCTTCTTTTTCCGGCTGCTCATCTTGTCCTCTCTCCCGGAACTCTCTTGCTAATATGCTGCCCCTGTACCTTCCTTTTTCATCCGGCCTTGTAGTAATTGTATAATCATTCAGACTTTGGAACGTCAGGGTCGGCATGGCAATCCTTCTGTCATAAGCAATCAGTTTTTCCAGATATTTCGTCGCCATAGTTTCGGCGCTGGAATCCATTCTCTGACCTTCCAAAGACAGATTCTTAAAGTCCTCACAAAACTTCAGCTGCATTACATCATTCAATTGTTCCAGCTTCACAGCCATCATGATAATTACCTTTGAAACCATGAAGCAGCTTCTTAAATCCTCCGCCAAAGTATACGCATTTTTAATATTCGTATCCAAATCGTCAATCGGTATGATTAAGATACTTTTTTTACTGCCGCTCTCACCGCTCAGGATATTCAGATAGATATCCACAAGTTCCTGTATCAATTCCCTGACCCTGGTCGCCTTTGCAATTTCGCTGAATGTTTCAACCGTATCCGGATTTTGTTCGATATTTTTACTGAAAGAAGTATATTTTACGCAGACCACATTATATATTTCCTGGCATTTACGCACCCCTTCCTTCAGTTTCTCCATAAAACTGCTGGCATTGCTCCTGCTGTACATGGTTTCTTTATGTGCAATTTCTTTTATACTTTCATATATGTATGCAACAACAAGCGTAATCATATTTTCATCAGAAGTCAGTTTGGAGGGGTCGATCAACGGGACGCATTGAAAACTATATTCTTTTGCAACGGAATTCGGTTTCCACACTTTGTCTTTCTTAATATCCTTCTGAAGATAGTTGACAAAAGATACCATTGCCGTCGTTTTCCCTGTCCCGCGCTCTCCTGTGAATGCAATAATATTGTTCACTTCTTTCTTATTATCTTCGTCCCCCTCTTTAATATGTCCGATGATTTCTTCTACGCTATAAAGAGCCCGTTCAAAAACATCATTAAAAATGGATTTATCAAACCTTTCATAAGACTGTATCCTTACTTCCTTTGTATCAAATTTCCCAAAATCCAAATTATTATTTTTCACTTTGCATTCCCCTTTTGTATTTTCATTTTTTATTGCCATGTACATAAATCATTTTAGCACAAAAACTCTATAATTACTATTTTATATTACTTACTTTCTCCCAAATTCTTTTTTACATTGATCTGGTTTATTGCAGCCGCGGGATATGCTGGCATATCCCACGGCCCATCATGAACCCTGCCGCTCATCACTGTGAATTGTGCAGAAAAGTCAGAAATTTAACCAGCTGCTTTCTTTCGTCTTCATCCAGTCTCATTAAAGCTCTTAAAAGTTTCTCATAAGAAACATCTCCAATGAATTCCGAATCCGGAAACTGAGAATCAGTGCCCATTCCCTTTCCTAAAATGTAATCCGTGCTGACATGATATAATTCCGCCAGTCCCAAGACCTGTCTGACCGAAAGTTCCATTCGGTTTTTCTCATAACCAAGGTAAGCCTGAGGGGAGATGCCCAGCTTTTCACCGACATACTCCTGCGTATAACCGCTTTTTTCCCTCAAATCCTTGATTCTCATATGAACACTATCCATGCCCATGTCTCGCCTCCTTTCTGTTTTGTATTTCGCTGTACACGGCCGGGCAGCCTGCATATATTCAATTCAGCTATTCAGAAAGCATACGTAAGTAAAAAAATCAGGGACTGCCACACAATTTCATGCAGAATCCCCTTTTACATCCCCGTATATTCTCTTTTAATATCCGCTTTCAGATCCTTTATTATATCCAGACGGCCTGCTATGTGCAAACAAGCTTTCGTGGTGATTATAGCATACATTTCAACAAAAGTCAGTATTAATTTTCATAATTATGATAAAATTTTAATTAATTTTTTCTTTATGCAAAATCAAATCTTGTCTGCAACTTCAAGATATCAACCTGCCCTGCTCGTTTAAGACAATAAGACAAAGAACAAACTTATCCTTGTAAAACACTCCTTTTTCTGTTGCAATTAATATCGTATAAAGTTATTTTTGTAACTCTATACAATATCTTTCGGCTCTGTTAGTTCCCCAAACTTCGGGCCGAAAGATATTTTTTTACTTTATTTTATTCTCTTCCTGATTGTATCCCACATCAAAATCCTTCATACATGACTTTTAGCTATGTCCCTAAAATCCCATATCTGGCCCTTCCTCAAGTGCCGAGTTTGAGTAATCAAACACAAAAATGTTGCATCGACAATTTTCCAATCATCGATGCAACATTCTACACATCTAAAATTTCCCTTTTACATGAATGTATCCCTTCAGGAACAATCCTACTATAACACAAGTTTTTCCATTTGTAAACAGCTATTTATAATTAATATTAAAATGCTATACTGCAAAATAGTATTTAAACATTATTCACACTGTCAAACATAACTCAGAAGGGGCTAATAGCCCCTTGTCATTCAGTTGTCTTTATCACATATGGCACACATCCGTTACATCATAATTTCGATATCTTCGTTCAGGATTACTGCAAATGCCATAGACAGTCTTATTTCACCCATTGTGCCCATTTATTCCGGTATTCCTCTGCGCTCATTCCCTCTCCGTCTAAAAACAGTCTTCGGAACAAATCCCCATTGCCAATACCTGATTCCTCCACAATTTCTTTCACCGGCTTGACCGTAAAACGCAATAGTTCCTTCGCCGCAGTAAACCTTCTGTTCAGAATATAGTCCTGCAATTCGATTCCGTATAATTTTTGGAAGCCCTCATTGGCTTCATCTTCCGAGAATCCGTATTTCTCCATAATGGTTTCCATCAGGTTCCGTTCCTGATATCTGTCATTAACGAACTCTCTAACCACATTATAGATTTCCGATTCCTGCCCCATCATCTTTTCACACTTCATGGCACTAACAATTGCCATATTCAAAAGCCGTAGCAGGATACTTCCGCACTCCAGCTCAGACTCCAAATCTTTCTCCTTCTGTCCATCCATCAGGCTACGGATATATTTTTCATATTTCCTTGGATTCCTTGGGGTAAATAGCGGCTTTCCGTTATTTTTTTCCAAAAACAAATCAAAATATTCTTTTGCACAGCTACCGTTAAAATGTACCCAAGCCAGTTCCCACGGCCGGTCTTCACTGCTTTCATGCACATACTTATCCATGCAGTTCAGAAAAACACAGTCACCCTTTCCTATATGGTAATCGTTATTTCCTACCGTAACTGTACCTTCTCCGCTTAATACCCCTATCAGCAGGAAAGAATCCAGTCCCTCCCTCGTTGATTTATGTGGCTGCAAACTTTTCAGCGTCCCTACTTCCTGCACATACAATAAATTCTTTTTTGCAAACTCACCCGGTGTATGCAGCATTCTGGTGGAATCTGTAATGCCGGAATTCGAAAATAAAGTCTCTATTGAATTACCCATATTTGATTTCCTCCTATTCATGCCCCTGCCTTTTCCGGATTTCCCAACAGGATATCCACTTAAGCGGGACTGAAAATTCCTGATTTATCTTCATAATTAACTTTCTCATTTAATTATCTTTTCCTACTTCATCCACCCTGAAACCTGTCCATTCCACCACCATCTCCACTTTGGAAAATACAGCTTCCACAAATTACAGCCAGGACTTATTTCAAAATATAACGGCGTACCTTGGTCATTCATTCCAACTGCATTCAGAGTAATACAAAACGGGTACGACCAAAGCCGTACCCATCCCTCATGTATTATCACCTTGTTACATGAATCAGGATATTATTACCATATCATATTTGGTTTGCTTTGTAAAGATTATTTGCAATTATACAGTACATTAAGTATCCTATTTCTAACACATTTCACGCCAATAATTCAAGGTTTCCTCTATCGTCTGCCGTAACGAAATTGTCTGTTCCCATCCCGTTGCTGCTTTCAGTTTTTTGGTATCTGCTTCTATAATAGGAACATCCACCGGGCGCAGTTTATTCGGATCCACTTCTACCTTTATTTCTTTATCCGACAGGGAAATAATCATATCCAAAATTTCCCTTATACTGACTGCATGACCGCTTCCCACATTATAAGTTTCCCCCGCGCTCCCCTTCTGTATCAACAATGCATATGCCCGGACCACATCCCGCACATCCGTAAAATCACGCTTTGCACTAAGATTTCCCACATACATCACCGGTTCCCTGAGCCCTTTCTCAATCTCAGCCACCTGTCTGCAGAAGTCCGCCACTACAAACATCGGCGCCTGCGTCGGGCCGATATGGTTAAAAGCACGAACCATCATAATATCCATATCATATGCCTTGGCATAAATATTTCCTATCATATTCTGACAAACTTTGGTTGCTGCATAAATATTACCCGGCCGGATCATGTTATCTTCCGTAATAGGTGTTTCCCCTTCTTTAATATGACCATATTCTTCTCCCGAACCTATGAGCAGAACTTTCGGCTTATAATAGAGTTCACGGGCAGCATCCATCACATTGATGCTGCCTTTTATATTAATATCCACGGTAAGCCCAGGTTTCTTCCATGATAAACCCACTGAACTCTGTGCAGCCAAATGAAAAATGTAATCCGGACGGATTTTAAATAAAAGAGAAGTGATTTCCTCCTGCTTTAAGATATCTAAATCATATACCGTCGCATCTTCTATTTCTAGTACTTCATGAGGTAATTTCGTTACGGCTACGTCCATCCCGTATGCTATTTTTAAATGCCTTGCAAGATAACCGCCTACAAAGCCGGCGGCACCGATAATCAATGCTCTTTTCATGCCATTTCCTTTTTCACCAGCTCCAAATCCTGATTTACCATGCGCTCCACTAATTCATGAAAAGAAATATTCCGTTTCCAGCCAAGAATCTTTTCTGCTTTTTCCGGATCACCCAGCAATATATCTACCTCTGCAGGTCGGAAAAATTCCTTGTTTACCTTTACAATTACTTTGCCTGTCGCTGTATCTTTACCTATTTCTTCTGCACCCGTGCCTGTCCACTCCACGGTAATTCCCACAACAGAAAATGCAGCTTCCACAAACTCCCTGACCGTTCTCGTTTCATTGGTAGCAATAACATAATCATCGGCTTTATCCTGCTGAAGCATCAGCCACATACCGTATACATAATCTTTGGAATGCCCCCAGTCTCTCTTGGAATCCAAATTTCCCAGTTCTATACAATCCTGAATTCCCAATTTTATTCTTGCAACCGCATCCGTAATCTTACGGGTAACAAACTCTTTGCCCCTTCTTTCACTCTCATGATTAAAAAGAATACCGCTGCATGCATACATTCCATAACTTTCCCGATAATTTTTCGTAATCCAATGTCCGTATAATTTAGCAACACCATAAGGGCTTCTTGGATAAAACGGCGTTGTCTCACGCTGGGGAATCTCCTGTACCAGACCAAACATTTCCGATGTGGATGCCTGATAAAACCTGCAGGAAGGTTTCACAATCCGAATCGCCTCCAGCATATTAGTAACGCCAAGCGCATCTATCTGTGCTGTTGCCAACGGCTGTTCCCATGAAGTCGCCACAAAAGACTGCGCTGCAAGATTATATACTTCATCTGCCTGTGATACCTGCATCGCATTAATCAGAGATACCTGATCGATCATATCCGCATAGATAAAATGAATCTTATCTTTGAGATGCTCCACGTTTCCGTAATCAACCACCGCTTTCCTGCGCATAACTCCATATACGTTATATCCTTTTTCCAGTAAAAGTTCTGCCAGATAAGAGCCGTCCTGCCCGGCAATTCCTGTAATTAATGCATTTTTCATTCCGTAACCTCTTTTTCTTATTTTTCTAAATGTCATTGTAATATATTTTGGCCGGTCATGCAAGATATATTAATTTTTTAACTGTGGAAAACTGTTACGCAAAACTTTCTCTTAAAAATCCAAAAGGTTTATTTTACTCCAGCATTCTTACCGCAAATATGACAGGCTTACTATATGTGTTACAGCATTCGCCCCTTGATTTCAACCAACCAATGGAGCTTCACATGAACTCGGACAAAGTTCCCATACACTGAAGAAGATACAATTAGTAGCACACTGATGCCGGAGAAACCTGCGCACCAATAAACATTCATTATCCCCAAAATAATTAATTTCCATACGTGTTTTGCAACTCATTCACCGAATCATAACTAAATACACAAATTTCTCCATCATGCCATATGATTTTCTCTTTTTGGTTCCATGCCATATCCTTCCCCCGCTCTAATTGCGCATCTGAAACGATAAAAAATATTTTATCATTCCACTCATAATTTATTCCTTCCTTAGGACAAAGCCATTCATATTTTTCAAATTTATTTGCTGATCTTAAAGGAGAGATAGCTAATTTCCCATCGCTGAGCTGAATTGACGAGTTGCAATACCAAAAGGTCGCAAAACCATATTCATAACCTTTATCAACTAAAAAATCTGTCATCTCTTTTTGCTTATCTATATTAATACTCTGATGGTTCTCTCTAAAATACCAAAAATAAACTGTATTTATACTTGTTACAATAGAACAAACAGTAAAAATCAGTATTACAATTTTCCTAATACTATTTTTCCAGTACTTTAACATTAACGCAATAATATGGGGGAAAAGCATAAAGAATGGTAACATATACCTAGGTTTATATTTTTCCTGCAAAAAAATATATATGAACAAATGTAATAATAAAGCCAAACAGAAAAAACAGATTATAAATCTATCTTTTGGGGCAATACATGCTTTTTTACATGCAGTAACTAAACTAAATAATATAAGAGCAAATATCACCAAACTGAACAGATTTGCGAATTCCCCAAACGAAAATACCCCCCCCACTCCTCTATATATCCAAGATTAGAAAATATTTCACTAAAAAAAGTAAGAACCGGATCAATTGAAAACGCTTTCCAATGTAAATTATTGAATTGCTGCCATGTGTATCTCTTGGCCAACACCAGGATATTCACAGAATATCCGGCCATTGCCATGCACATACCGCCAACTGCTAAGAGTACCCTTTTATCCCTTAATAACATAAAAATTATCTTTTTAATACTAAAAATATTTTTATCCGAAAAAAAATCATACATGAAAAGAATTATACTGGTTAACAATAATGGCGCATATAGATTTGCCAAAAGCCGAATCCCCTGCATTCCTATCAGTAAAGACAATCCTAAATAACAGATATATACCATCACTAATTGGAACTTATTCTTATTTACACAATCAATACCTGCTAAAAATAATGATAAAATGATAAATACTTCTATAATTGCAAAAACATAGTAACCACAACCATGCATTAACACATAATAATACTCGCTTTTACCATATGGCAACAGAGCAAAACCAAACATCCATAAGCTTTTATATCCCAATTCCAGCTTATATGCTATCAATACACTTGCTAACCCCATAATTACATTCATTATGGCAGTCCCTATCGTTTCTATAGTCCACCAGCTTAATTCTGGAAACATTTTGAAAAGCAGTGCAAATAATAATTCATTATCCAAAATTCTTAGTTCCGTCGAAAAATACCAGTTATTTGAAACTAACTTTCCTTCATTTGTCAATAAATATGCATACAAAATATCTGACGCACTGTCTGATTCCATTAATTTGACACCGAATTTCATCTTATAATAGGTAAGTGCTGCCAAAACACATCCGCCAAAGAGTACAGGAAAGAACTTACCAACAATATGGTTTTTGCGCATAAGCACACCGGATTTTCTTATTTTACTCGCATCACCCATTGTTCTCTCCTAAATAGTTATACCATAAAATGCAAATGCAATCATTCCCATAGTATCAAGCACTTTCAAACTCTGCTTTTTCTTTCATACTTAAAAGTTAAAAATTCCCATAAAAAACCCTCTGTATATGTTTTATAATATCCTTATAGTTACCACCCCAGGACTCCACTCTGCTTCCTCTTAGTCTCTGAAGAACATACACAGGAACTGGTTTGCAGCCGCCAGGAAATACGCTCCCCTGCATCTAAGAAAGAAAGCTCGCATGTCCTTTGTTGAAACCGAAGTAAAACAAACCAAAGAAAAGTAACGAATGTCAAAGATAAAGAAGCCATATCAGGAACTGCAGAAAGTATCAGAAAAACAGTGGAATTTTCCAGCTTCTTAATGATATTAGCTTTCAGCTGTCAAGTATACTAATAAACATTATGTATCAATTGTTTGCTAT
>CAJTVQ010000046.1 GCA_910579935.1 uncultured Lachnospiraceae bacterium | reverse complement strand
AAACCTCTTAGCCTCTGTAAATCTTCCTGATGTTTCTGGTCTATCTGTTCCGTCATCGCCAAACTTCCCACCTACTTTCGTCCTCTATTTTATCATGTATATTCATATTTTACAATCTTATAAGTTACTTTTCAAAATTGTAAATGTATTTATGTATACGCAATTATTCAGTATTATTGTTTTTATATTCATCATATGTCCGAAAAATTGAATCAGCAAGTTCCGTCAACATTTAGTTTTTCCGTAAAAAATTCCTTTCATTTTACGGTCACATTCCATTTACCATTTTCAATTACATATTGAAATTCCGTTAAATTATCATCTTCCATCACTTGAAGAAGCGGCGGCAAGTCATTTACAGTATTAACCTTTGGCAGTTCTGACTTTTTTACCCAAACCGCTCTATTTCATTCCAAGTTTTTACCGTCAAGATATTTGTATCTTCTATGTAAGGCAGATCAATCGCCCCTATGTACCATATCGGCAGAAGACCGGCATTCAAGGCGCCTTTTACATCGCATTCATACTGGTCATACGGCTATTAATTATAATGGAAAGCCCTATGCATATTCACTGATAGAGACAAACTGGGGAACAGAAAAAGCAGACCAATGGTACAGCAGAGAATTATATTTAGTATTTGAGCCGTTCTATTGGCACTGTATACATAAAAACAACAGTCCCCTTGCCTGCCCCCGCATTTTCCTATATAATAACAAATCATAAAACACAGCAAAGGAGCAAACACATGTCAGGTTCAACCTTCAATACCTTTTTCAAAATAACCACATGGGGGGAATCCCACGGAAAAGCGCTGGGTGTGGTCATCGACGGCTGCCCGGCCGGCCTTTCCCTGAACGAAGAAGACATTCAAATCTATTTAAACCGCCGCAAACCCGGTCAGAGCAAAATCTCCACCCCCCGCAAAGAGGATGATGCCGTGGAAATCCTTTCCGGCACCTTCGAGGGACGGACCACCGGCACGCCCATCTCCCTCATCGTGCGCAACACTTCCCAGCGTTCCCATGATTACAGCGAGATTGCATCCTGCTACCGTCCCGGACATGCCGATTATACCTTCGACCAGAAATACGGGTTCCGGGATTACAGGGGCGGCGGCCGTTCCTCCGGACGGGAAACCATCGGCAGGGTCGCCGCCGGCGCTGTCGCGGCGAAACTGTTAAAGGAACTGGGCATCGAAATCCTCACTTACGCCAAAGCCATCGGTCCCGTTGCGGTGAACATGAATGCATTCAACCGGGAAGCCATCCTTTCCACCCCCACCTGTATGCCCGACTATGAAGCCAGCCGGAAAGCAGAGGAATATCTGGCACAGTGCATGCAGGACATGGATTCCGCAGGCGGTGTTATCGAATGCCGCATCCACGGCGTCCCTGCCGGTCTCGGAGACCCTGTTTTTGAAAAGCTGGATGCCAATCTTGCCAAATCCATCCTGTCCATCGGCGCAGTGAAGGCATTCGAGATCGGAGACGGCTGTATGGCCAGCACGGCAAACGGTTCTTCCAACAACGATGCCTTTATGTCAGAACACGGACGGATCACCAAAAAGACCAACCATGCCGGTGGCATTCTGGGCGGTATCAGCGACGGCAGTGAAATTGTCCTGCGTGCCTATGTAAAGCCCACGCCTTCCATTTTCTCGGAACAGGAAACAGTAAATACGGAAGGCGAAAATATCCGGATTCAGATAAAAGGAAGACATGACCCTGTCATTGTCCCCCGCGCAGTCGTGGTCGTAGAAGCAATGGCCGCACTGACGCTGGCGGATGCCATGATCGGTAACATGTCCTCCCGTGTTTCTTACCTGAAAGATTTTTATTCCCGCGGGCAATGAGCCAGGTGCCGTGTTTAAGCATCTGACTTCTGACCGGCAGGCAGACTCCTTCCCCGCTCTTTCACCATGGATAAACATCAAAACAGGCAGACATCTTATTACTGTCCGCCTGTTTTTTCATCGTCCGCTGCCCCGCCTGAAGCCGTCAGGCATTCCCCAGTTTATGGAAAATAATGCAGTTGGGCTGATCCACATGCACTTCCGGTCCGCTCATGATGATCAGTCCCTTTTCCATATCCGTATTGAAAAAAGTCATCGTATTGGACTCATGGTTCAATGACACCAAATGCCGGTTATCTGGGAAAAGCGCTGCATCCTTCGGATAATCGCCGCTGACCGGCAGGCATAACAATTTCTCCAGCAGCCCGGTTTCCTGATCAATCCGGTACAATACCACACTGTTATCCCCTGCATTGGAACTTACCATATATTGAAAGTCATCGGAAAAATTCAGCGCGCTTGCCGCCGAATTGCTGGCATGGTATTCGTTCAGCGTGGAAATCGTCTGTATCTTGTCAAACTCCGGATTGTTATGCACTTCCTTATAATTATACACGTCAATATAATTCTTTAGTTCATGGACAATATAAAGAAATTTCCCGTCCTGTGAAAACTTCAGATGCCTTGGTGCGGACTCCTGCTCACTCCGGATTACATCTGCAAGCTTCAATGTGCCTTTCTCATGGTCCAGACGGTATACCTTTACATGGTCCATGCCCAGATCCGCAGCACACAGGTATTTATTGTCCCGCGTCATTTTCACGCAGTTTACGTGGGGCCTGAAATTCCGCTCCGCGATACTGCCCAGCCCCTTATGAAAGATTTCATCCGTAATTTCCCCCACGCCGCCGTCTTCCCGCAGGCGCAGCGCCGTAATCTTCCCGTCATGGTATCCTGCCACGAACAGGAATTTATCTTCGTAGTCGGTGGACAGATAACAGCCCCTCATACCGTTGATTGTTGCATGATTGATGACTTCCAGATCCCCGTTCTCCAATATCTTATAGGACTCCACGCCAAAGTCCGTAATGGAATACAGGTACTTCATGCTGTGGGAAATGGACACATAGGAAGAATTGGTAATCTCTACCTGGTTCTTTTCCGTCAGCCTTCCCCGCTCCAAATCCACGTCATAAATTTTTATTCCATGATTGTCCCCCTTGCTCACCGTATAAGTTGAGACATATGCCACATATTTTCCATTCTCCATCGGATCCTACCTCCATCACAGCCATAAATGATATCCTAATTATAACACAAGAATTTTTTTTTGTCATTCCCTATTGACATACGGATAACTCCTAGTATAATGAGTATCAGCGTCTGTTTAGTATCAGTAAACTTTGAGTTTATTATTTTTAATTTGACTTATACGGGACCGGGAAATGAGGGGTACATGTGGAAATAGGAAACCGTTTGAAAGAACTAAGAATACAGAAAAGTCTCACCCAGGAGGAACTTGCAGACCGCTGCGAACTGTCCAAGGGCTTTATTTCACAGCTGGAGCGGGATCTTACCTCCCCTTCCATCGCCACGCTGGTGGATATCCTGCAGTGCCTTGGAACGGATCTGCAGGAATTTTTTTCAGAAACCATGAAGGATGAGCAGATCGTCTTCCATGATTCGGATTACTTTGAAAAAGTGGATGAGGAACTGGGCAATACCATAGAATGGATCATTCCCAATGCCCAGAAAAATATGATGGAGCCAATCCGTCTCACCTTAAAACCGGGCGGTTCCACCTATCCCGACAATCCCCATGAGGGTGAGGAATTCGGCTATGTGCTCTCAGGAAGCATTACCATAGAACTGGGAAAACGGAAAGTACGGGCAAAAAAGGGAGAATCTTTCTACTTCCGCCCCGACACCACCCACTATATTACAGCGAACAGTAAGACCGGAGCCGTCATTTTATGGGTCAGCACACCACCGAGTTTCTGACTCCCCGGGTTTTTTGTTCCCACGAAGATACAACCACAAAAAAGATTGATATGATACATACACCGGAGGTCACTGCCATGAAGAAAGAACTGATTAATTTAATTGATATTTCCAAATCCTTTGACGGTGAATCAGTACTGGATGAACTGAACCTGAGCATCCATGAAAATGAATTCCTGACCCTTTTAGGGCCGAGCGGATGCGGCAAAACTACGACACTGCGCATTTTGGGCGGTTTTGTCACTCCTGATAAGGGGCGCGTGGTCTTTGACGGGCAGGACATTACCTCCCTTCCGCCCAATAAACGGCAGCTCAATACCGTGTTCCAGAAATATGCGCTCTTTACCCACATGAACATTGCGGAAAATATCGCTTTCGGTTTAAAAATTAAGAACAAGCCCCAAAGCTACATAAATGACAAGATCAGATACGCCCTGAAACTGGTGAATCTGGAAGGCTATGAAAGACGTATGCCGGACTCCTTAAGCGGCGGCCAGCAGCAGCGTATCGCCATTGCAAGGGCGATCGTGAACGAACCCAAGGTACTTCTGCTGGATGAACCCCTGGGGGCTCTGGACTTAAAGCTGCGTCAGGATATGCAGTATGAGCTGATACGGCTGAAAAACGAGCTTGGCATCACCTTTATCTATGTCACCCACGACCAGGAGGAAGCCCTTACCATGTCCGACACCATCGTCGTCATGAATCAGGGATATATCCAGCAGATCGGCACGCCGGAAACCATATACAACGAGCCGGAAAACGCCTTTGTCGCCGACTTTATCGGGGACAGCAATATCATTGATTCCGTTATGATAGAGGATAAGCTGGTATCGGTTTTAGGGGCCAGATTTGCCTGCGTGGATACCGGGTTTGGAAACAACAAGCCCGTGGACGTAGTGATCCGTCCCGAAGACGTGGAACTGGTAAAACCGGAGGAGGGCACCATACAGGGTGTGGTTTCCCATCTTATCTTTAAAGGGGTGCATTATGAAATGGAAGTGATGGCCAACGGTTTTGAATGGCTGGTGCACTCCACTCAGATGTTTCCCGTAGGCACGAAAGTGGGTATCCGTGTCAACCCGTTCAACATCCAGATCATGAACAAACCGGAATCTGAAGACGAGGAGGCTGCCGCCATTGAAGGATAATCATCAGCTAAAAACGAATAAACTTACCGGACAGCTCCTGTCCGCCCCCTACCTGCTCTGGGCGGTTATTTTCATACTTGTGCCGCTTGGCATGGTATTTTACTACGGGCTGACGGACAAAACCGGAGCTTTTACCGTGGATAATGTTGTCGCCATCATGAGTGCGGAACATGCAAAAGCGCTCTGGCTCTCCATCGGGCTTTCTTTGGTCAGCACCCTGATATGCTTTCTTTTAGCCTATCCGCTTGCCATGATCCTTGCCAATATGAATGTGAACCAGCACAGCTTTGTCGTACTGATCTTTATACTGCCCATGTGGATGAATTTCCTGCTGCGGACGCTGGCCTGGCAGACCCTTTTGGAAAAAACGGGCGTCATTAATAATATCCTGCAGTTTTTCCATCTGCCCGCACTGAACATTATTAACACGCCTGCCGCGATCATCCTCGGCATGGTATACAATTTTCTTCCTTTTATGGTACTGCCCATTTACAATTCACTGGTAAAAATCGACCCGAATGTGGTAAATGCGGCACGGGATTTAGGCGCTAACGGGATACAGACCTTTTTCAAGATTATTTTTCCCCTCACCATTCCCGGTGTGATCAGCGGCATTACCATGGTATTTGTTCCGGCGCTCACCACCTTTGTCATCAGCAAACTTCTGGGCGGGAGCAAGATACTCCTGATCGGCAACGTCATTGAAGAAGAATTTACACAGGCAGGCAACTGGCATCTGGGAAGCGGCCTGTCCATCGTACTGATGATCTTCATTATCTTCAATATGATCATCTCTGCCATCTTTGACAAAAACGGGGAGGGAAGCATGTTATGAATCCTGGAAAAAAACGTCGTACCATAAAAACTACGGCACAGAAAATTTATATCGGGCTGATCTTTCTCTTTTTATATGCCCCTATCCTGACCCTTATCATGCTGTCTTTCAATGCCAGCCGGACAAGGGCCAAATGGGACGGTTTCAGCCTGAAATGGTATGCTGCCCTTTTTGACAACCGCGAGATCATGCAGGCGCTTTGGAACACACTGCTGATCGCTTTCGTGTCATCCCTTGCAGCCGTCATCATCGGCACGGCTGCCTGCATCGCCGTCAACCGGATGGGCCGGAAAAAGCGTGCCGTTATCATGGGCATTACCAACATTCCCATGCTGGATGCGGACATTGTCACGGGGATTTCGCTGATGCTCTTATTTATCAGCTTCGGTTTTAAATTCGGACTGGGAACCATACTGCTATCTCACATTACGTTCTGCATCCCTTATGTGATGCTGTGCGTCATGCCCCGTATCCGGCAGGTGGATGCCAGTGTCTATGAAGCTGCCATGGATTTGGGCGCATCGCCGCTTCTTGCATTTTTCAAAGTGGTGTTTCCCGATATCCTGCCCGGCGTACTGTCCGGCTACCTGATGGCCTTTACCATGTCCCTTGATGATTTCATCATCACCCATTTTACCAAGGGTGCCGGCGTGGATACTCTGTCCACCAAAATTTATACCGAGGTAAAAAAAGGCATTAAACCGGAAATGTATGCGCTTTCAACTATTATTTTTGTCACGGTGCTGCTGCTTCTGCTTCTGGTCAACCGGACGCCAAAACAACGGACGCCGCGCTCTGCGGGTCAGCCCTAGGGCTGACAGTCTTACCTAAAAACAATAGAGGAGAATGAAACATGAAAAAAATATTATCTATGCTGTCTGTGGCATGTGTATCCGCCTCCCTTACATTTTCCCTTGCTGGCTGCGGGGGAAGCGCCTCCGGGGAGAACGGGGAAGTGATCGTCTATAACTGGGGGGAATACTTAGATCCCGAAACGCTGGAGATATTTGAGGAAGAAACCGGCATCAAAGTTATTTACGATGAATTTGAGACGAATGAGATCATGTATCCGAAAGTGGAGGCCGGCGCCGCGGAATACGATGTGATCTGTCCTTCAGACTACATGATCCAGAAACTGATCGACAATGACCTACTGGCGGAATTGAATTTTGACAACATCCCTAATGCGAAAACCAACATCGGCAGCCAGTATTGGGAACAATCCAAAGAATTTGACCCCGAAAATAAATATTCCGTCCCCTACTGCTGGGGAACCGTGGGAATCCTCTACAATAAAACAATGGTAGATGAACCGGTCGACAGCTGGAGCATTCTCTGGAATGAGAAATACGCGGACAATATTCTGATGCAGGATTCCGTCCGCGACGCGTTCATGGTAGGGCTGAAGTTAAACGGCTATTCCATGAACTCCACGGATGCAGCCGAACTGGAAACTGCAAAAAATTCCCTGATCGAACAGAAACCTTTGGTGCAGGCCTATGTGGTAGACCAGGTGCGTGATAAGATGATCGGTAACGAAGCCGCTATCGGCGTTATATATTCCGGCGAAGCCATCTATACCCGGCGTGAAAATCCGGATTTGGAATATGTGATTCCGAAGGAAGGAACAAATGTATGGATCGATTCATGGGTCATTACCAAAAACGCCCCGAATAAGGAAAATGCGGAGAAGTTCATCAATTTCATGTGCCGCCCCGAAATCGCCCTGATGAATTTTGAATTTATTACTTACTCTACCCCTAACGATGCCGCAAGGGAGATGATCGAGGAAGATGATATCCGTAACTCCCCCATCGCCTTTCCGGATCTGTCCCAGTATTCCAATCTGGAAACCTTCCGGTATCTGGGCGGGGATGCCGACCAGTTGTATAATGACCTTTGGAAAGAAGTAAAATCAAAGTAAAGACAGGAAAAAAGGATTGCTGCTGCCTCACGGTTTTGCCGTTGATGCAGCAGCCTTTTTTATTTTCCGCCTTATTTACGGATTCAGCCACAAAACAATTTTGGGCGATAATAAATATTTTATAAAGAATTTGTAAGGATATACAAATAGTGTTGAAAGGAAAAATACAGTTTTATCTTGAAGCATTGGACAGAGACGTAAAGAAGCCCCACGAAAACCCCAGCGTTGACATTATCCTTTGCAAGAGTAAGGACGAGGATGTTGTTGAATATGCCCTGAGTCGAAACATGAGTCCCACAATGATTTCCGAATACCGGACAAAACTAATCAGCTTTTGAAAACTGCTTTCTGACAAATATGCGTCACAATTTGCGGATAACCGACAGGCCCGCCAAATCCAACAGTCCTGCCGCCTCACGAAGGCCGCACCTGCCCCGTCCCTTCAATCGTATATTTATAGGAAGTCAGTTCCTTCAATCCCATAGGTCCCCTTGCATGAAGTTTCTGCGTACTGATACCGATTTCCGCCCCGAAACCAAATTCAAACCCATCCGTAAAGCGTGTGGAAGCATTGACATAAACACAGGCTGCATCCACTTCCTTCAAAAACTGCTCTGCATTCCCCGGATTCTCCGTAATGATTGCTTCCGAGTGTTTCGTATTATATTTATTAATATGAGAAATTGCCTCTTCTATACTGCCCACCACTTTCATGGACAATATGTAATCCAGATATTCCTTTCCGTAATCTTCTTCCGTTGCCGCCAGCGCATCACTTATTAGCGTACACACCTGCTCATCCCCGCGCATCTCCACATGGGCCGCTTTCAGTGCTTCCGCCAGACGGGGTAAAAAGCGTTCTTTCACCGCTTCATGAATCACCAGCGATTCACAGGCATTGCACACTCCAATCCGCTGCGTCTTTGCATTCAGGATAATGGGCAGCGCCTTCTCCAAATCCGCATATTCATCCACATAAATATGACAGTTTCCGGTTCCGGTTTCAATCACCGGAATCGTACTGTTTTCCACCACGCTGCGTATCAGCCCCGCCCCTCCGCGCGGAATCAGCACATCCACATACCGGTTCAGTTTCATAAAACGGGACGCCACCTCCCGGTCCGTACTTTCGATCAGCTGAATTGCATCCGCACTGACCTTACAGCCTTCCAATGCCTTCCGTATGGAAGCCGTCACTGCCATATTGGACAGAAGCGCATCGCTTCCCCCTTTTAAGATCACGGCATTTCCGGCCTTGAAACATAACCCGAAAGCATCCGCCGTTACATTCGGACGCGACTCATAAATAATCCCGATCACCCCTAAAGGAACCCTTCTTTTCTGAATCCGGAGTCCGTTCGGCTGTTCAAATGCCTCCAGTACCTCCCCTACCGGGTCCTCCAGTCCGGCAATCTGACACAATCCCTCTGCCATTGCATTTATCCGCTCCTCTGTCAGCCGGAGCCTGTCTATCATTCCGGGATGCATCCCGTTTTCTTCCCCCCTGCGGATATCCCTGCCGTTCTCCTGCAAAATTCCTTCCATATCCTCCACAAGCTGTCTGGCAACTGCCTGCAGCACTTCATTTTTAGCATCCGCATCCAGTTTCTGCAGCTCATACTTTGCCGTCGCTGCCCGCTGCCCCATATTATTCAGATCAATCCTGTCCATCCCTTATTTCCTCCCATAAATCATCATTTCTTATCTTAATCGCCTATTGTGTTATTTATTTTCAATTCTTTTTCCCAATCCCCTTTTCCAATTCTTTCTATCCCGCTTTTCCGTTGCCTCTGTCACCAGCGCTGTTTCCCTAAATTATATATAATATCCCCTCTTTTATCAAGCCCTAATACACTGCAGAAGACAACCTGTCTTAGTCTTCCAAAAATATTCACATATATTTGTGATTTTTGGACAAACTCATTCATGTTGTATGATATTATCTATGCATGAGAATACACAACGTTTTGCAGTAGGAGGTATTATCTTGACAGACATACATGACCGTATTAAAGATTTAAGGGAAGAAAACCATTATAAACAACGGCAGGTAGCCGATTATTTGGGCATTTCCCAACAGGCTTATTCCTATTATGAACTGGATAAAAGGGAACTTCCCTCCCGCCACGTTGTAAACCTTGCCAAACTCTATCAGGTCAGTACAGACTTCATACTCGGCATGGAACCGTCTCCTGCCGGTTCCTATGATTTAAACGCAAGGTTCATCCAGGACGTTTCCCTCAAGGAGGTGCTGATCAATCTCGGCCAGCTGAATAAAGACGGCAGGCAGGAACTGATCAAATATCTGTCTTATCTGAGCAGTACACAAGGCGGAAAGAACCCTTAAAGGGTTCTTTTTTTAGTCTCCGGCGCTTTCATATCCATGACATTCCGTTATGACTATATCCGGCTTCCGGTCATGCCGTTCCGTTGGGATTCTTTCCTGTACCTGCATTTCATAGCATAAAGCCATAACGGTCAGTCCTGTATGCGTTTCCAAATAGCGGTCATAATATCCTCCCCCGTAGCCGATACGGTTTCTTTCTTTATCAAAAACGCTGCCCGGCATAAGCATCAGATTTTCCCCCCATTTTATGCCGGCACGAAACATCCTCTCTTCATTCCTGTTCCTCGGCTCCCGTATGCCCCTATAACCGTCTTCCAGATCATCCTGTGAAGCAATGCGGTAAAACTCCATTTCCCTGCCGGAGACTTTCGGACAATATACCTTCTTCCCGTTTTTCAGCGCATGTTCTATCAAAACCAGCGTGTCCGCTTCACTCTTATAGCTCACATAAGTTAAAAGGCTGCCGGCTTTCCGGTAAGCCGGATGCTTCATAACCCTTTCGGCAATCTTCCGGTTTTTCTCACTGCGTTCGCCCAAAGGCATTCCATCCCGCATCTCCAGTACCCGTTTTCTAATGAGTGCCTTTGTTTCCATACTTTTCTCCAAGATTGGTAATCGAACCGTCCTTTTCCTGAATGTCTATCTGGTCCAGCTGTCCGCGCAGGTTTGCCCTGATATTGGCTACGTATTCACTGCGCAGCTCAGCCTGCTCCTTTTTCTCCGCTTCGTTCAGTCCCTCCGCCTGGGATTTCCGGTATAATTCATTAATCCGTTTTATTTTCTCTTCCAAATTGACCATGGCACGCCTCCTAACCCCATGATTTCCTGCCTGTTCTCTTCACTTTTTCCATTCTCTCAGTTTTCATGCATTTTTTCTACAAATTCCGGTAAATCAAAATAGGTCTTCTCATTGCCCACAAACAAAGTTCCTATATTCTGTCCATCCAAAATACGGTGCAGCACTTTGATATCCCTGCTGTTGGCTATGACCATATCTATATTGGAACTGGTTGCTATCTTAGCGGCTATCAGCTTGGTATTCATCCCTCCGGTCCCTACATCGCTTCCCGTAGAAGGTTTTCCCATTCCCATCAGTTCGTCGCTCAGTTCCTCCACTACTTCGATAAACTCCGCATTTTCATTCTTCCTTGGATCATCCGTATACAGTCCGTCAATATCGGAAAGCAGTATCAGAAGGTCTGCTTCCACAAGCGCTGCCACAATGGCAGACAGACTGTCGTTATCACCGAATTCGATTTCATAGGTAGCAACCGTATCGTTCTCGTTGACAATGGGAATGACACCCAGCTTGAACAGCTCGGAAAATGTATTGTGCGCATTATACCGGTTCAGATTATCCACAATGGTATTCTTTGTCATCAGTATCTGCGCCGCCACCTGATTATATTCGGCAAAAATCTTCTGATAAGTCATCATCAGTCTCGCCTGCCCTACTGCCGCACATGCCTGTTTGACTGCGATCGGACTGTCGCCCGGATGCCGGATATCCTTAATATGTACCGCTTTCTTTCCTACCGCAATGGCTCCCGATGTCACTAACACAACGTCCTTGCCCCGATTCCGCATATCGCACAATTCCCTGACAAGAACATCCAGTTTCGTATAATCCAAATCCCCGGTTTCCGGATGCTGAAGCGAAGATGAACCGATCTTTACCACAATCCGCTTTTTGTTTTTCAGCAACTCCCTGAACTCCCGTCCCGGCATATCTTTGTCCTGTCTTTTTACTTCTGTTCCCTGCTCCGTTTTCATCTCCTGCCCCGCTTTCCTGCACTACTTTTTTTGTCCGGTTCTGTTTTTCTGTACTGCCCTGCTTTTCTGGGATGACCTGCCCCCCTGCACTGCCCTGTCCTTCTGAAACGTTCCGTCTTCCTTCGCCGGCCCGTTCCCCTGCGCCGCTCCGTCTTCCCGTACCGGCTTATATGTTCCCGCGATCAATTCCGCAATCCGGATTCCGTCCATCGCCGCCGAAGTAATGCCTCCGGCATATCCCGCGCCTTCTCCGCAGGGATATAACCCTTTTATTTCCGACTGCCCGGAAGCGTCTCTGTGGATTCGTACCGGTGAGGAAGTCCTGCTTTCTACCCCCGAAAGCAGAACCCGTTCCGATGCGAATCCGTCCATCATTCTCCCAAACGCTTCCATCCCCTCCAGAAATGCACGGTTCAATTCTTCCGGCAGAATATCATGTACGGGCGCGAACTGCCAGTTTCCCTTTATCTGCGGCCGGTAACCCTCTGTCTCCGGTTCCCCGTTCCCGTCCTGCCTTTGTTCCTGCCCGGTCACTGCCCGTCTGAAATCTCCGTAACGCTCCACCGGAACCTTCCCGTTTCCTGCCTTAAAAGCCTTCTCTTCCAGCCTGCGCTGAAAAGCGAGGCCGCCTAACGGATGACTGCTGCCGTAATCTTCCGGCGTTACGGATACCACGACCGCACTGTTGGAATTTTCCCCGTTCCGGCCGCTGTAACTCATACCGTTCACTGCCATCCTGCCTTCCTCCGAAGAAGCATTTACCACATAGCCGCCCGGACACATGCAGAAGGAATAAACGCCGCGGCCTTCCTTTGTCTGCGCCGTAAGTTTATAAGAAGCCGGAGGAAGAAATTCCGGTTCCGCAGCCCCGTACTGCGAAATATTAATCAGTTTCTGGGGATGCTCCACACGCAGGCCCACCGCAAAAGCTTTTGCTTCCATCGGTACCCGGCTGTCATACAGCATCTGAAACGTATCCCGCGCACTGTGTCCGATGGCCAGCACTACAAGCTCCGTTTCGATGGTTTCCGGCTTTGATGCTTTCTCCGTATCCGGCATTTTCCCTGTATGCAGCACCTTTTCCGTCCGCACACCGGTTATCTTTCCGTCTTTCATCCGCAGTTCTGTCATCTTCGTCCCAAACCGTACCTCACCGCCATGGGCAAGAATCGTGCTGCGCATATGCTGCACCACTTTCACCAGAATATCCGTTCCGATATGAGGTTTCCCCTCATACAGAATATTCTCCGGAGCTCCCGCTTCAACCAAAATCCGGAGCACTTCCCTGTTCCTTCCTTCTTTATCCTTCACGAGCGTATTCAGCTTTCCGTCGGAAAAAGTCCCTGCGCCCCCTTCTCCGAACTGTACGTTACATTCCGTATCCAGCGTACCGCTTTCCCAAAAAGCTTCTACTGTCCGGCACCGTTCCTCCACCTTCTGCCCTCGTTCCAGCAAAATCGGCCGGTATCCGTGGAGCGCCAGCATATACCCGCAGAACAGACCGGCCGGACCGGTTCCGACCACTACCGGCCGGCTGTTCAGTTCTTTTACGCCGGATGAGGGAAAACGGTAACAGACCGGCTCTGCAAGACTGACCGACTTGTCCCTGCACCGTTTCATAACTGCCCGTTCTTCCAGTCCGGTCACCTCTACCGTATAACTGATATAAATTTCCGGTTTTTTCCGTGCGTCTATGGAACTCTTTACGATCTGCCACCGGAAATCCGCCTTTTCCTGCAGCCGGAGCAGCTTTCTTATTTTTTTCTCCAATACTTCCGGCCCCTGGCCCGGTTTTAATTTGATCTGATTAATCCGAATCATACCCCGTCTCCTAATGCCGCGCTTTTTCCTGCCACATAACCGCTCGTCCAGGCCCACTGCAGGTTATATCCCCCGCACCGGCCGTCTACATCCAGTATTTCTCCCGCAAAATACACCCCCGGCGCTTTCAGGGAAGAAAGGCAGTCAGACACCTCCGCCATATCCACCCCGCCTGCCGTCACCTGTGCATGCTCAAAAGAATTTGCCGCAGACACATGCACCTGCAGTTCCCTGTAGGAATACAGCAGTTTTTTCAATCGCTTTATCCCGGCCGTCTCCGCCGGTTCCTCCGGTTTCAGTCCGGCCAGTTTCAGTAGCAGCAAATTAATCTTCTTATTCGCCATTCCAAGCAGAAATCCCTCCACCGTTTTTCCCTGTCTGCAGCACAGCCGTCTCTCGCACATTTCCTCAAATTCCCGCCTTTCCATATGGGGGAAAAAATCAATCCATACATCTGCATGCTTTTTTTCCTTTAAGAGATACGCGGCCTGGCGGCTCAGCTGAAAAACCGGAATACCGGATATTCCGTAATCGGTAAACTGCAGTTCCCCGACTTCCTCCTGCACCGCCAGCCCCCTGCCCGCTCTTTTACCCGGTCTGCCGCTTCCCGCTCCCGGCTCCCTGCCCGGGCCGTCTCCTGCTTTCCCAGTCTCCGTCCCTGCATATGTATACAGTGTCAGTCCTGCCTCACACCTGACTCCCGCAGTCATCCGGAAAAAATCATCGCTGCACCGCAGCTGTACAAGCGCCGGAACCGTCGTTATGATCCGGTGTCCCAGCTGCTTTGCCAGCCTGTACCCGCCTCCGTCCGAGCCGGTTTTCGGTGCTGCACAGCCGCCGCAGGCAATGACAACGGCATGATACCCTCCATCACATCCAAAAGGCTCCGTCAGAAACATTCCCGCTTCTGCCCCCTCTCTCATCCTGACAGCCTCAATTCCTTCCGAAACCCGTACGTCTATCTTCTGCCTGTGCAATTCCGCCCTCAAAATATCCAATACGGTAGAAGCCTGCTCCGACCATGGATAGAGATAACCGTTCCTGTCCTTCACCAGCATTCCGGCCTCACCGAAAAAGTTTACCGTATCTTCCACGGAAAACTGCCGGAACAGACGTTCCAGCTTAGGAATATACACACCCTTTAACCCGTTTCCGTAATAATGATCTGCGGAAAAATCCCGATTGGAAAAATTGCACTTCCCGTTTCCGGTAGCCAGTATCTTCTTACCAACACGGTCATTTTTTTCATACAGCGTAACCGCCGCACCGTTTTGCGCCGCTGCTGCAGCCGCCATCATCCCTGCCGCACCGCCGCCGATCACTGCTACCCTTCTCACAAGACGTTCCCTCCGTTCTGTAATTCTGTCCGTTTTCATGCTTTTCTATCATATCATATATTATGATTTCCTTCAATGCAGGACAAAATTTTCATTCAGATATGGTATGGTTCCGTATTTAGTGAGGGGCAACGCTCCAGCCAAAGGGATTTTACGGCGGCAGGGGTGTTCTCCCACCAATTACCGCAATCCCCCTAACTAGAATATGACTCAAGAAAATTATAAAGTTCCTCCTCCGTAGCAATATACTTGTTCTGTATAATTTCCTGCTTCAGTTTATCCGGCAGGGAATCCAACGTAATATTGGTGTTCATGTATATGGTTTTCATGTCGTCGCAATACACAACTACATAGTTTTTTTCGTTCACTAAATAAAAACCGGTATACGCTTCCCTGAACATATAATTTTTCCTTATCACTACCCTTGATTTGGAAAAGGATATCACCTCTACGCTCACAAAGCCCAGTTGCTGGTCCTTTAAAGACGGGGACTGCTGATACAGCTCCATCTCTTTTATGAAGCTTTTCCGGTCCATTCCTATATATTTATCCGGCACTTTCCACTGTGTCTCTACGGAAGTATCCTTTTTTAAATCTACTTCCTGTATGATGTACTGGGTATCCGCACTGATTACCGGATTGTCCTCCGCTGAGGCGGTAATGACCTGCGGCTGCTCGCTGACCGTCTCCTCCGGCTGTTTTTCCGGACTGTTTTCTTCAAGCTGTACGGTCCGGTATCTGCCGGGATAAAACTCTTCTTCCAATTTCATGTGAGAATAAAATCCCAAAGAATACATCCCCACCGGAATAATAAAAAAAACGCTGATACGTCTTGCTATCTTCATAGGTTTCCCCATTTCTGCGCCGTTTTTCACTCTTTTCTGGCGCTACTAACAGTATCAGCGTTTTTTTCTGATTTTATTCGGTACTCTTAAATTAAATGCACCCTTTCCCACAAACGCAGGAGAATCGATCCTCCCGGCATTTCTCTTAATTCGTCTTCCCTTACGCCTTTTAGCAGAACCAGAAGCACGTTATAGATCACAATGCTCAGCACGAGGCAGATGACAAGGGTCAATATGTTACCCAGAAGACCAAGCAGCAGTCTGCAAAGGAGCAGCGCAGCCAGTCCGGAAACAGCCGCACACGCGGCAGGAATGGCAAAGGAACGTATCCAGTCCGGCATATAGGACAAATATCCTTTCACTCCGATAAAGCCGGCCACACAGACCGTCAGCCAAAATACGATCATGCCGCAGGCCACGGCATGGATTCCCATTCCGGTGCCGGAAACCAGGACGATCAGAAACAGCAGGTGCAGGACAAATGCCGCCAGTCCGCCAAAGATAATGACTTTGTGATTTCGGATCCGCTGCATGATATTCATGAATAAGTAGGCAAACGGAAACAGTATCACCACGACGGAACCAGCCTGAATCAGGGATACGGCGGTTTCCGTATCACCTGTAAAGAGGATCCCTGTAATCGGCTCCGCCAGCACAGCCAGCAATACGGCACATGGAATCGTGACGATTGCCAGATAATGCAGCAGATTTCCAAACCGGAACTGTGCTTCCCTGTACTCCTGCTTTTCCTGCAGCTGCACGATTTTCGGAGCCCCCATTGCACCTATACAGGCACACAGTATGGCGGCAATTCCAATGACCACACTGTATTTTCCGTAGTATATGCCCCAGTGCGCGACTCTTATGCTGCTCTTTTCCTTTACATTCATGGCGTAGTTGAAGATTCTCTGGTCTACCACGTAATTCATATTGTAAAGCAGCGCACAGAGAATATACGGCAGGGCCGTTTGGAAAAAGGTCAGGAAAACCTGCAGGTTGGATTCCGCATATTTGGAATTATCCCGCATCAGCTGCTGTTTAAAGGTTCCTGCATAAATCATGCGGATGAAGATCAGATGCAGCATGCCGAACAGACAGGCCACCGACCATCCAAGCGCCGCCCCCATTGCCCCGTAAGCCGAAGCGAACTCCGGTGTTTTTCGCAATGCGGCCACTTTTTCCCCAAACGAGTAAAGCGCCGCCGCCAACAGCAGACTGGCGCCGAACTGTATGATTTTCTCTAACAGACGGGAATGAACCGTGGGCAGCATGGTTCCCATTCCCTGAAAATATCCTCTCATAACTCCCATCACGGAAGAAAGGAAGACTGCCGGAGCGGCAGCCATCACGGCCAGATATCCCCTTGGCTCCAATAACAGGGTGCCGGCTATGAATTCTGAAAAGAAAACGGCCCCTGCCATGAGCAGCGCACCAAATACCACCGTAACGATCATGACATTCCGGTACATCCGCTTCGCACTTTTGAACATTTCCCTTCTTACCTTATATTTCACCTGTGCTGTCAGGGCCCGCGCTATCCCATAGGTAAATATGACGCTGACCAGCGTATACAGTTCCATGGCGCCGGCATAAAATCCGAGCCCTTTATCGCCTGTCATCCGGCCTAAAGGTATGCGGATGATAAGTCCGATGATGTAGGAGATCAATCCCACATTCATCATCCACTCCCGCCTTTTACCCCTGCCGCCTCTCTTTGCTTTCGTTTCCTGCCTCATTTTATCCCTGTTCCTTCTGTCTTTTTCACCGCATTCCGGCCCGGTACAATTCCAAACCGCTGCGGATCTATCTGTTTCTGGTAATTCCCAAAACTCCCAGTACTTTCTCCTGTTTTTCCTCCATAACGGCGGCTTCCGGCGCCTCCATATGATCATAACCGCATAAGTGCAGCATGCTATGGGCGATCAGGAATGCAAATTCCCTCAGTTCGCTGTGCCCGTAACATCCGGCCTGTTCTTCTACTTTTTCCACCGAAAGAACGATATCCCCCAAAACCAGTTCCCCGCTGTCCGGGTCGAAACAATCCGCCTCTGCTTCCTCCGCCCGGCTGAAATCCGCCGGCTCCCCATATGCAAGATTCGGAAAGGAAAGTACGTCCGTCTCCCGGTCGATCTTCCGGTACTGCCGGTTAAACTCCCGGATTCCTTCGTTATCCGTAAGCAGTACATTCACTACGGCTTCGTAAGGGCACTGTTCACTGTCCAGCACTGTCTCCGCTACCTTCTTCACCGTTTCTTCTACGGAAAAAGAAAATACCTTTTCCGTTTCGTTTTCCACATAACAAGTCATGTCCTTCTTTTCTCCCTGCCGCCTTTTGCCTTTGCCTGTCTGCGCCCGTCCGCTTTTTCGTAATCCTCGTATGCCTTAACGATTTTCTGTACCAGAGGATGCCTTACCACATCCTTACTGGTCAGCTGGCAGAAAGCAATGTCCTCTATTTTTCCCAGCACCTTCACTGCCACGTCCAGCCCCGATGCCGTTCCCGGCGCCAGGTCCTTCTGCGAAGCATCGCCGGTAACGACTACCTTGGAACCGAATCCGATACGGGTCAGGAACATCTTCATCTGTGCCGGCGTGGTATTCTGCGCCTCGTCCAATATGATATAAGCATTATCCAAAGTCCTGCCTCTCATATAAGCCAGCGGAGCCACCTCGATCAAACCCTTTTCCATATTCTTTGCAAAACTCTCGGCACCCATGATCTGATACAGGGCATCGTACAAAGGACGCAGATAGGGATCCACCTTACTCTGCAGGTCTCCCGGCAGGAATCCCAGTTTTTCACCCGCTTCGATGGCCGGGCGCGTCAGTATGATACGGCTGACTTCCTCCTTTTTAAAGGCAGTAATGGCCATAGCCATCGCCAGATACGTTTTCCCCGTTCCGGCAGGCCCCAGTCCAAACACGATCATATTGTCCCGGATGGCATCCACATACTGCTTCTGACCCAAAGTTTTCGGCTTAATCGGCTTCCCGTTCACGGTATGACAGATACAATCCTTATCTATCTCGATCAATACATCCTTCTGTTCTTTTGTTTCCTCTTTTATTTCCATTTCCATCGCGATTGCGTAATCCACGTTCTGTTCCTGAATTACATTTCCTCTCTCTGACAATCCTGTCAGCTGCTTTATCACATGCTCCGCCTGTTTCACGGCCCCCGGTCTCCCCGCAATCCTGACCTCACCGTCCCTGTCAACAATCGTGGCGCCGAAACTCCTCTCGATTTTCTTCATATAAGAATCATATTGTCCGAATATATTCTGCATATGCTCCGTCGGAACATGAATCCGGCATTCCGTCCATTCCATAAGTAACTCCCATCCGGACGCGTGTCAATCTGCAGCCTGTATCTCTTCCTCCGCTGTCCCTTCCTCCGGTACCGGTTCTTCCGCCTGCGGCACAATCGGGATACTGGTTCCGGTCTGCTCCACGATCTGCAGATCAATGCGCATCTGCCACTTTTTATTTTTCTTATCTATTGTAACATTTTTTTGAATTATTTGTACCCCTTTTTCCTCCAAACCCGTGATAAATTTTATTAATTTTTCAGAAAATATCTTTTTTACCTCATCTTTTGTATAAATATTATCCGTCAGTACATATTCTCTGTTCACACTGCTGCCGTAATAAACCGGGAGATAAAAATTATCCAGCAGCTTTACCTGGTTCTTATCCGTCACAATATCATAGTTCTCATATTTCACCTTTCCTATCCGAAAAAAAATCTCTTTCCCCATAACGGTAATGAAAAATTCTTTCTTTTCCTCTCCCGTATACTCCTTTTTTTCATAGACAAGCGGAAGTTCCTCCGTCTGAAGCAGGGGATGGCTGATAAAAATATCCGCGTCCGCATCATAATACTGATATCCTTTTATGGTGGCATCCTCGTTATACACCGGTACGGCCCCCGCCACCAGCACGTCTCCCTTCTTCACCTCCGCTCCTACTGCCACCTGCGGCACCCCGGCCCGGGTCACCATACTGACGATCTGTCCGTCTTCTTCCGCTATCAGATCGGAGCCGGACTCATTCCCCGTCTTTTCCTGCCCTCCCGCAGCTCCCTCTTCCTCCGCCCCGGTATCCACTTCGTTTTCCTTAATCTGTATTTCCAGCCGGGTTCCGTCTATTTTGGCCGAAGTCCATGTGACAATGCCGAAATCCTGACGTATCTTTTTCTCCAGTTCCTCGATATTGACCGCATCTCTCTTCATACCGACAAACACATCGTTCTGCTTTAAGAAATCCATAAAAACATCATCGGAAATCGAATAATTTCCTTCTATCTCCACCGCCCATATAAAGGTGGACATCCACATCCAGAAGACCAGGCTTCCGGTCAGTCCCAGCAGGAAGATTTTCCTGCGTTTCATCTTCGGTACAAAAAAAGGCAGTCCACAACGCTTTTGTATGGCTACCTTTGTCCCCGTCTTCTTTACAATTCCCTTTAACCTGCGGAATCCCGACACCGTAATGCACATCGTATAATATTCCCCGCAGTTGTGAATATCCCATAAAAAAATATCATGATTGCTGCACAGGTTCATAAACCGTTCCGGCGAATAGCCCCACACCCTGATACAGACATAACCTCTCAGAAACTGTATAAACTGAAGCATAGATACAATTACCCCCGTTTCCTTTTACGGTCAATGGTAACGGATACATTCGATGCAGCCGCTGATCTTCATATCTTCATTGGTATAATAATCAATGGTCATCCGCTTGCCGCTTATACTGATCTGGCAGGTCTTCCCCTGAAGCACGATGCACTCAGGGGAATATTCCAGAATCCCCCTGTAATTTTCCACAAAGGCCTCCTCGTTCCCCGTCACTGTCACGATAGAGGCCCCCAGCATGGAGTCTTTCGGAAGTTTTAACGATTCCACAATGATTTCTTTTTGTCTTTCCAGTCTTTGTCTGCCGGTCTGCCTGCCGGCCGTTTTTCTGCTTCTCATCATGGAACAATATATGCTTTGCCTGCTTATTCTATGACTGCCTTAATAAAAGGAAGTTTTTCTACCGGCCTGTCCGAGAACTCATAACTTTTCATAAACCGCTTCGCCGCCGCTTCCATTTTCCCTTTGTCATTTCCATGAAGAACCGCCAAAGTCTCTCCCGCTTTCACGTAATCCCCGACTTTCTTTTTCAGTACCAGTCCCACGGACAGATCAATGACGCTCTCCTTTGTCTCCCTGCCGCCGCCCAGCATCAGGGAGCAGATGCCGATTTCGTCACAGGCAATCCGGCTCACATACCCCTCTCCGGGGGAAGGGATTTCTTCCGCATAAGCTGCCCGGGGCAGGAGTTCTGTATGATATACCGCTTCCCTGTCTCCGCCCTGCGCTTCCACAAAGTCCGCCAGCTTCCTGAGCGCACTGCCGTCATCGATCACCTGCCTCAGCTTCTTCTCCGCTTCCGCCGCATCCCGGGCCATGCCACCCGCCACCACCATATGGGAGCCAAGGGTCAGGCACAGTTCCAGAAAATCCGCAGGTCCGTTTCCGCTCAGTGTATCGATGGCCTCTTTCACCTCCAGGGCATTTCCTACCGCATACCCCAGAGGCTGATCCATATCGGAAATCACCGCCACGGTCTTCCGTCCTGCATTTTTCCCAAGTTTCACCATTTCCTCCGCCAGGGCGCGGGCATCTTCTTCTTTTTTCATAAAAGCGCCGCTGCCGGTTTTCACATCCAGTACGATGGCATCCGCACCGGAAGCCAGTTTCTTGCTCATAATGGAACTGGCGATCAGGGACATATTGTCCACTGTGGCCGTCACGTCGCGCAGCGCATACAGTTTCTTATCCGCCGGAGCCAGGTCCGCGGTCTGTCCCATAATGGCGATACCGATCCGGTTCACATTTTCCGTGAACCGCTCCTTTGGTATCTCCGTGGAAAAACCCGGAAAGCTTTCCAGTTTATCGATGGTTCCGCCTGTATGTCCCAGTCCCCTGCCGCTCATTTTCGCCACTTTAATACCGCAGGCCGCCACCATGGGCGCCAGCGCCAGCGAAGTCTTGTCTCCCACGCCGCCCGTGCTGTGCTTATCCACTTTCAGACCCCGGATGCCCGACAGGTCCAGCATATCGCCGCTATGGGCCATGGCCATCGTAAGATACAGCGTTTCCTCTTCGTCCATCCCGTTGAAATAAACGGCCATCATCATGGCTGACATCTGGTAATCCGGAATCTCTCCGGACGTGAATCCCTTCACCATGTAGTCTATTTCTTCCTCTTCCAGCTTTCCGCCGTTTCTTTTTTTCATGATCAGATCATACATTCTCATATTCCCGTCTCCCTCCGCCTCTCCCCTTTTGTGCCGGATCCATGCAGAATCCACAGACTTCCTACCACTCTTTCCGCAGTTCTTCTTCCTTTACGCCATAAACCAGCATAAATTTCTCCTTATCCCCCTCGTTACAAAGCAGCATCAGCTCTTCAAACTTTCCCGTCTTTTCATCCCTGAATCCCGCTACTTTCTCTCCCGTACAGATACTGGCGCGGATGACAGGGATTTTTCCCGTCTTATCATACACTGGTTTTTCTGTCTTTTTCTTACTTCTGAATAACATCCGCATTTCCTTCCGTTTTCAAAATCCGCTCTTCACCTTCAGGGTCCGATGCAGCATCCAAAAATTTAATATGAAACGAAGATAATGTTATCTTGCCGAGACTCTCACTTTTTCCGTCATCCGAATCATCACAGAACAGTAATTCATAGGTTCCGTTCCTTTTATCTGCTGCCGGTCCGTCCCCGCTCCCTGCTGCCTCTTCTTTCGCTCCTATGCGGACTACTGCCTTCTGCCCTCTTTTTTCAGTGATCATCCCTTCTCCCGTAATATAAACATCCTCATATTTTCCGGCCCTCATGTAGGCTGTACAGGTCAGTATGGCATCTGCCAGTATGCCCGCCTTCTTCAGCTCCACATCCGATTCCTCCAAACCGCTTTCGGAAGACGACATGATCACATGCATCCCATAATTCCTCATAATATGTATAAAAGCCGAGAGGAACAGATTTCCGGAAGTATCACTGTTCACAAGAAACGGATAACTGGAACCGATATATTTCAAATCGGTAAATACTACTCTCCTTATCCCGTAGAGATTGATGATCTTACATATTTCATCCACAAATTCTTCCGGCAGCAATGCTCCGTTCTTAAACGTGACTTCCAAAAGCTGGGGCGGCTCATCTTTTCCTTTCTGAAGAGACCATCCCTTCAGCGTATATTTATTCGGCTCATCATTATGAACAATATCCTCTCCCTTTTCATAAAAACAGATACTGTTCCCGTTCTGTGTGCCAAACCGCTTCCTGGTTCTTTCCAGCAGATCCGTCTCAAACCGCACGCCGCGGACTGCAAAAGCATCCCTGTCCCCGAGCCGGACGATCAGCCCCCTCTGTTCCTGCTCATCTTCTTTATCCTGCCTATAATCTACAATGCCGGCAAGAAGCGCATTCAGCGCAATATCGGATTTGAACAGCCCGCTGCTGCCTGATATTGTGATAATCTGGGGAAGGTCCATGCTTCTTTCTTTGAAATGGTTCGGCATGATATCCAACATTTCCTTTATCCCGAAAATGGTTTTTTTCTGGTCTTCTCTCCCCGTCTCCCCTTTCTTTTTGCCTGTTTCCAGCGATTTCAGGTCATGAGGGGAGATCGTATTCTCGGATGCGCTGATCCTGTAATGCAGCGAAGGAAGGACCATGATCTTCTTTATAAGATCCGTATTTTTAAATGATAGTATATCGTTTTCCCTCTGCTCTGCGGATATTGTATAATTTTCCACTTTATACGGATGATGTCCCAGCACATGACGGATATATCTCGACTTTGCCACTTCAAAATAACTGCAGGTATAGTTGTTATAAAATTCCCTTTTCAATTCAATCACCATATCCGCCTGATAGGTAACCGACGCCTTATAGACTGCCTCCGATGTGAGGGATTCATAGCCAATCGAACCCATTGTGAATACGCCGATGATCCCGTACTGTTTGAACAGCATGAAAAGCCGGTTGATCTCTTCTCTGGTAAGCGTTCTTTCCCCGAATACGTCCAGACTGTCTATTACCACCAGCTTCACCAGCGCGCCTTTTTCTTTTCCGTTTTTGCTGCGCTCCTGACTGTTATAGGAGCTGATGGCACGCAGCAGCTTCTGCAGTTCCTCTATTCTCTGAAGAAATACGGAATCCCCCTTTGTGCCCGTATCAGGAGAAATTCCTCTCGGACTCAGCTTCGGCAGGATGATCTGCGGAACAGCCCTGTTATCCGGATCCTTATATAAAACCTCCCTGAATACCTCCGCCAATTCCCTGTTGGAACCGGTATCATACTGAAGCAGCGCATCCTTTCTCACGGACGGATAGTCGCAAAGATAATTGATCCTGAGACTTGCGTTGGAATGCTTCATACTTTTAATGATCTGTTTTTCGTCCACATCCAGTGAAAAATACACGGCAATTCCTTCATTCAGTTTCGAAGCACAGGCCGCGGCAAACTGAAACGCCATCGTTGACTTCCCTACGCCCGGCTTTCCGGAAATTACGATGTTTCCGGAACCCTCATCCATTTTCTCCGTTCCCTCATAGTGGGGAATCCTGATCCCACCGCTGTAAACAAATCCGACTTCTTCCACCTGCTCTCGTTCCAGCCGCTCATTATCTTTTGCATATGAGATATACTCATATTTTCCCAGTTTGGACTGAGTATTCTGAATCGGCCTGTCATTCCAATACCTGACATAAATGCCGTCTGCAGCGATCCCGCCGCAGGACTCCTTCGAATCCACCGTCCGGTTCAGCAGCAGATCCAGATAATCTCCGAGTATAATGCTGTTTTCCGTATCAAACTTAACTACTATGCCTGCATCGTCTTTATTTTGCCTCGTCATATTTTTCCACCCTTTCACATATCATTTCTTTTAACTCGTTATATACAACCTCCTTCTGATCCATGCCGTCTTCCGGTTCACGGGCGTCCTTCTGCTTCCGCCCTGTCTTCCAGGCATCGTCGTTCTTCCTTGAAAAACTCCAGTTATTCTCATCACAGTAGATCACATAACCGCAGTTTTCCTCTGCTTTCAGCAAAAGGGACAGACGGCGGACGGCACACTCTACCATATAGGTTCTGCTTTCTTCTTCCCTTATAAAATTGACCAGTTCCCGGTATTGGAAGAACTGTCTTGCAAATATTCCGCCTGCAAGCATGCATATCCCCTTTAGTACTTCCAGACAATAATCCAGATTAATGATCGGTTCCAGCGCATAAACGGAGTCAATGACCGTATTGCCCTCGCGGTCCTTTCGCTTATATATCTGGAAAAGATGTTCGTCATATTCAATGAGCCACTTCTTTACAGGCATTCCCATAATGTTCAGTTCGTCTTTGATAAGGGCAACTTCCTTCTCATTGTCCATCACGTTCTCGGAAAGAACGTACAGCGTGGAAACCTTAGCCCTCTTTCCTTCATCTTTTATCTGCTTTTTCAAATATTCGTACAATTCTCCCTGAAGCGTTACGCTCCCATAAATATCATCCGGTTCCAGACGTTTTCTGTCCAGTATTTCCCTTATCACTTTATGTTTCCGGTCATACCTTACATCTGCAATCCTGCTCCGGAACTTTCCCACAATCTCAAGCGGCATCTCATCTTTAAAAATAGACGGCACCACTCTTGTGAACGTATTGTCCATATGGTCCCCGAGAAACAGCAGCGCTCCGAGAATCCGTCCCCGCACGGGCTCCGTCCGTTTGTGGTCTATGTAATACTTCGTGTAAAGTTCCTTCATCTGGGCTTTATCCGGACAGGCATGGAACCGGCATATATCCGCCACGATCTCCGCCACCTTTTTCGTCGGCAGACCCAGATCCGCCCAGTGTTCCGTAATAATATCATGCGAATCCAATGCATGGTCGGATACAAAACCTTTCTCAAAAGGATTTTCCTGCGCTCCCTTCCCTATATCATGCATGAGAATGGCACAAAGCAGAATATACAATTCCGAACAGTTCAGGGAAAATCTGTACTCTTCATCCTCATACAGCAGACGGTCAATCTTACCAATTACTCCTCTGATATGCGGATAGGAATTATAAGAATCATTTCTCGGCGCTATATTCGGCAGCCACTTAAGCTGGGCAATTTCCAGGCTCCTCATATACATCGCATATAACTCGCTGTCCAGTTTCTGCAGTTCTGTTTCCATTGTATTCATTTTGATCCTTCCCCCTTTTCCTTTTGCGGATGTCTGCATGTCCAAATTCAATCACCCCCAAAATCTCTTTGCTCTTAATTATACTCCGCCAAACGGCAAATTACAATAAGAGACACCCGCGGGACGCGGAAAATCCAGGAATATTGAAAGTACAAATAAGGCAGAACACCATTATATGTTCTGCCCATTCCGCAAATCAGCGGCTCAAATATTTCTATGCACCATCTATGGTTAGATACGTAAGTCAACTCCAATTAAATCACAACAAATTCCTCTCAATATATTGAGCCACACCGTCCATATTATTATTTTCTGTTACAAAATCCGCTATATCAAGAATTTCTTTGATGGCATTGGAAACAGCAACACCCACACTGCAATTTTTTATCGAATCAATATCATCATTATCATCCCCAAAATATATAGCCTCACTCTGATCAATGCCAAAAGCCTTCAGCATAGCCTTGATTCCGTTCCATTTTGTCTACTCACCTTCCGCTACCGTCATATAAGTATCTGCCGTTAATGTTTTTGCCACTCCATAAGAAGCATTCCCCTATCATGGCACTTTTTTAAAGCAGCACATGTATATTCCGACAACGATTTGTCTGTGCGAAGCAAAGTTCTGTCTAAATCCGTGATAATCGCTTTCATACCACTTCTCCCTCTATTGCCAACCTGTTTCTATCATTCGGCATATATGCAATATCCACCCTTTCACATTTACTTATGATACGGTTCCCCGCTAATAATTCGGTAAGCCCTATATACCTGTTCCAGCAGAATCACCCGCATCAGCTGGTGCGGAAAAGTCATATCGGAAAAGCTGATTTTTTCGTCTGCACGGGCGGAAACGCTTTTATGAAGCCCCAATGACCCGCCTATGATGAACTGAATATGGCTTTTTCCATAAGTTGCCAGTTTTTCCAGTGTATCCGCAAAGCCCGGTGAATCTGTCTTCCGGCCCTGTATTTCAAGGGTGATCACATGAGCTTCCGGCCTCACATGCCTCAAAATCCGTTCCGCTTCCTTTTCCTTAATCTGTTCCTCCAATGCTTCCCCTGCCCGGTCCGGCGTTTTCTCGTCCTCTACTTCCACGACTTCAGGCCGGCAGTATCTGGAAAGGCGTTTCATGTATTCCGCCACGGCATCCCGATAGTATTTCTCCTTTATTTTTCCGACTGCTATTACCGTTATCTTCATCCGCTCTGTCCTCAGTCAAAAAGTTCCGGATAGTAGTCGTCCACAAAAGCATCCAGAAAATCTTCATCCAAATTCATGAACTGACGGGCTATCATCTGTTTCATCCGGTCAGTCCGTTTGAAATACCGGATTTCCTCCCCTGTCTCTTCTTCCTGAAACAAATCTTCATCAATCTTTTCCGCCGTCAGGTTAGCCGTACACCATTTTCTCATCTCACTGGTAAGATTGTTTTCCGTCTCCGCTTTCTTTTCCAATACTTTGGAGGACTTCATGGAGAGTATGCCCATCACGGTAAACAGGAAAAACAACCCGCCCATGACACCGCATACCATATACTTATTCGCCGATAAAAACGGCAGACTAATCATATCCATAAACAGAAGAATGACTGCCAGCAGACCGAACCCTCCAATTACCAACAGCATATAGCCCGAAGAACGGTTCTCTTCTGCAAGCCTGGCGCTGTTCTGATAAACGCCCCTGCTGACCTCCCGCTTTGTTTCCTCTTCCGGTTCTTTCTCCTGCTTTAAAAAGACACTGACTGCCGCCGCTGCCCTCGTCCGCTCCTCATCGTTTACAAACAATTCGTATACGCCATCTTTCGGATCGAAGTCCGTCTTTGCAGAACCTACCCCGCTGTAAACAAGAAAATCCTTCAGCCGCTCCATCTGTTCCTGTTCACCGAAGATCAGGGGACTGCCTGTCCTTTCCTCCAGCGCTTCTACCAGCTTCACGCCGCAGTCCGCACACACGGTCACGCCTTCCACATACTCGTTTTTACATGTTGGACACCAAGGCATTGAAAAACCCTCCTGTTTACTTTGCTGCCGATATTAACCCGTTTACGCCGTTGTTCTTATTTTCCGTCGCTTTCATCCACTGGTAATTATCCGGATTGGTCAGATCCACGATCACCGGATATTTCCCCTCTTTATCTTTTTCCCCGAGACTCTTCCATACACCGTTTACTGCCGTCCCGCTCCATTCCTTGGAATTGCCATCTTTGTAGTAATTCGTAATATAAATTTCACCGTTGTACAGCCCGTTTTTAAAACTGCCTATAAAATTCCGGTTATATCCCACATTTTCTTCCAAATTCTCATCAATAAAATCATAGTGTTCGGCTCCGTCTCCGTTCGGAAGGTCGTTGCCCCACGTTCCGGAATAGCTGTGCTGGAGATACTGGCTGTCTTTTGCTTTCGCATTTTGGTCATATACATAAAATTTGATCCACATGCCGTTTCCGCTTCTCACACCGTCTTTCCACTCACCATAATAATACTGGTTATCCGTATACATGGCAAGTCCCATGCCGTTTGGACGGTTCTGTCCGTCCGTATCTCCGAAATAATAATATTTCGTCGTTCCGGATAATTTCTCGGAAGCGGCGCGGTATCTGGGCAGATAAGCCAGATCTTCTACCGCCAGCATGTTTCCCGCTTCCCAATAACCCTTCATTTCGGACATCTGTCTGGGAAGGTCGATTTCCACCATCGCAAGATTTTCTCCCGCTTCTTTCTGCCATTTCGCCGTCGTCTGCTGGTTTTCTTCTTTTTTTACCTCTTCTATAATGGAACCGGCGGCCTGCGTCTGCTCTTTATCCACGACAACTGCAGGTTCTCCGGTTTTTGCTTCGGCTTCGTTTTTGGTTTCCGCCTCCTTTTTTGGCTCCTCCGCATCGCTTTGCGGCTCATCCTGCCCGGCCTGTTCTTCCGGCTCTTCTTCTTTTTCCGGCGCCTTTACGATGTCCTGTGCCATCACGCTCTGTTCCTGCCCGCTGCTGGCATAGTCTATAATATCCGACTGCAGCCTGCTGCCGGAATCTTCCGCATCTTTTTTATGTATGGCATGGACGATTACACTGATGCCGCAGACTACAAGAATCAAAACCACGGCAACGCCGATGGTCATTAATTTCGCTGTTCTATTGTTTTCATTCATAGTGACTCCTCTTATTTCGCAAACGTATATACCCGTGACTGTCTTTTCTTTATTCCTCCGTATAATCCAGACAGGTCCTGCCGTATGTGACGCTCCCCACATAGGCTCCCGCCTGTACATGCGCCGGATGCTTCTGATATACATTCAGCGCTTCCACTGATTCAAATACGGAAATCAGTCCGATATCTTTGTTGCTGGAAGGCAGTTCATTGATTTCCACACGCAGGGAAACCACTCCGTCAACCTCTTCTTTCACCGCTTCCAGTTTTTCTTTGATCGTCAGCGCCGCTTCTCTTTTCTCCTGTTCGCTCAATTCTTCGTTCAGATTCCATAATACGATATGGTGTACCATTTATCTTTCCCTCCATTGACTTCTTTCATTTGCCGTGCCGGTCTCACTTTGTCTGAAACCGATTGCTATAAGCAATTATAACACAAGATAAATGAAAGAAAAGATATAAATTTTTTTAATTCTTCCTTAAGAATGAAAATGTTTTTTTCTTAGAAATAGGGCATTTGGGGGATATATTTGTCGCTAACGTGTTACTAACCGGCGCAAATTTAAAGAAAAAGAAACTAACCAAAATATACTTTTTTATCCATTTCTTCTTCATTGCTATTCAGCACCCTAATATCGTGATATACAGCTATTCGGATATACCTAAACCATCATGCTTAAAAAGGGCGGCATCACTGCCGCCTCTTTTCTCATAAACGGACCGCATGGTCCAGGCTTATCCAGCCAGCTCCGCTTTTTAGTTTTCCCCATCCGGCCGTACTGCCTTTTCCTTCTTTCACTTCCGTAATGGTAAATACTCCCCTGCCTGCATGTTCTCCCGTCTTTGTGTATTCCGTTCCCGCCCCTGTCCGGATATTAAGGTCCAGTATATCCACCCTGACCTTAAACGGCGTTCCTGCTGCCGTCTGCGGCTTTTCCTCCGTTTCCCCTGTCTGCTGCCCTGCTGCATACTTCTTATAGTATGCCTCTCCGTACCCTGCCCGTCTTTTCTGCATGTCCCCGCTCTGGTCTGCCGGTCTTTCATATCCGAGCAGTACGGCATCGGAAGCAGCCCGTACACTTCCGGCGGTCTTTAAAGTACCGATAACGGACCGGTATCCCTGCAGTTCCTTCCACAGAAATTCGAGCTGCATTTCCAGGCTGCCAATGGATGCGCATTTTTCATGCGCATATGACAGAAGCGCCTGCTTTCTTGTGTGGAACGTCCACTGCGCCAGCCCGTATCCGGCCTTATCATGGATAAAATTACTGTATGTTCCACTGTCCACCGCGGCAGTGTATTCCTCATCGGTCATGGCAAGGCTCCTGTTAAAGCTGTTCTGCAGGTTGCAGGGGTTCAGCCCGCCGCGTACAGGTTCCCCATCAGCCCCGCCGCTGCGCAGTCATTCAGGCCCTTTGCTTTCAGGAATGCCCATATCCTGACCTCCGCGCCGTCTTCCGCGCCCCCTATTTTTTCTTTAAATTCAGCCCATGTATGCGGCGTTGTGTTATATACATACGGGTTCGGGCAGATTTTTCCCGTGACATCGTAATGCCTTAAAACGCGGGATGCGGGGATGCCGTATTTATCCATCAGATGCCTTGTCAGTTCTGCCGCCGCTTCCACGGTCGCATCCTCAAAATACCAGTCTTTGTCCGTTGCTCCCATACTGGCGGTATTTTTCTTTCTGACACACATCTCAATCCCGATGCTGTTGGCATTCCGGCAGCCGGCATGTTTATAGACTGCCGCACCGCAGTGCCATGCTATGTCCCTGTCCTCCACACCCTGCCAGATGTCCCCGCCGTGTCCTATGAAATAGTGCGCGGACGCATTACGGTTTCCCCCGGCAAAATAGCGGCAGGCCGCTTCCGCGTCCCCCAGCGCACCCGCATAGTGGATCACGATATATTTAATCCTTGAGGCATCTCCTGCCGTGTGGTTATACCCGCTTATCATCCTGTTGATTTCCTTCACTGGTCTTTCCCTTCCTTCCTGCACAAAATAAGCGCCTGCAGTTTTCCGCAGACGCCCCCGTACTGTCCTGTTATTTTTCCTGCTGCCTGTATTCTTCCACACTGCCGCCGGTGCTGTTTCCGCCCAGCCTGTCCGGATCCGGAACCCTGTCCAGCCCGTCCGTGTCCGGAAGCTCATCCGTATACCTTGAAAGAAAACCGCGCACGGCTTCCCATACCTTCCTTACGGGCAGCCCGCACAGTGCCATGTTCTTGAAAATGCTGGTAATCTCATAGGCTGTGTAAAGCAGGCAGAAGAACTCCGTCACGCCCACTGTGTCAGTCCCCGTGTACTCCCTTACGGCTTTTGGAATAAAAGCGATAAGGTTAATCCTCACCAGCATGTCCACCGCAAGCATGAACACAAGTGATATTAACATGGCTATCTTCCTGATGGCCCCGTCAATCCCCGCACAGCTGTTGAATTTTTTCTCTTTTGCCGCCCGCAGCACCCCGAAAACCGTGTCAAACACAACCGCCAGTATCACCAGCTTAATGAGCCTGTTATGCGCTGCCATGTCAATAAATTCCATAATCTTCATTTCCATATGTCCTTCCTTTCCCCTTCCGGCCTTCCTGCCGCGGGTTCCTTATGCATTGTCTTCCAGCCACTTTTCCGTTGCATCCCTCCACAGCTTCGGGACTTCCCCGATTTCCAGGTACCCGTTTTTGATCTTTAACCCGTAAAATTTTGCCATACTTCCACACCTCCTATTCTGCCATTGTGCTGATCATTTCCGCCATATCCATGATGGCCCCGTCCTGTACTGTCTGCCCCTCTTCCATGGCATCCATCCTCTTTTCCATGGCATCCTTTTCCCTGAAACAGAAAGATGTAAGGATGGTTCCGTCCTCCTGCACGGCTGATGTTTCACTCACCAGTACAAGATCCGTGTAAGCCCCGACCGTCAGCCCGGCACTGTTTTTTACCTGTACCTCCGCAAGATTTTCTTTTGTCAGGCTGTCCCACGCGGCAAGGAACGTGTCCTTGTCCGGAAATACGGTCCTTACATCTCCGAGACTTGCGGCTGCTTCCAGTTCCATTACTATCCCATTTTTTAATACCATAGTGTCTTTTTTCATAATTTTCTCTTTCCTTTCTCTGAATTACGATATTTTTATGTTACTGGTGAGATAAACAGCAATTTACCGGAGTACGCGGTGGCATACGGGACAACCCCT
>CAJTVQ010000045.1 GCA_910579935.1 uncultured Lachnospiraceae bacterium | reverse complement strand
GTTTACTGGCGCTCTGGTACTGTTTTGGCTTTTTTTCCATTTTTCTTTCAACCTAGCACCGCCTTATAAATGGAGAATATCATAAGAACTTTGGCACGTCAATAAAAAATTATTAGATTCTAAGAAAAAGGGTTGACATCACAAGAAACTAATGATAATATTCAAATATCACAAGAATCTAATGAAAGGAGAAAACGGAATGGATACACCTACAAGAAACTTAGGAATATATGTAAAGAACAAAGGAATTAATCTTACGAACATGGCGAAGTCAACAGGTATTCCTTATGGTTCACTTTATGATAGCTTGCTTAATTCTAAAAGGCAAAGAGATTTACGGCTTGGAGAAGCATTAGCGGTATGCGCATTCCTTGGAGTGGATCCTATGGATTTCGCAGAGCAGGAAGCGGTAGGAGGGAGATGGGGGAAATAGAAAAGAAGATAGAATATCATCCCCGCGAGCATAAAATGTACACTCGGGAAGAATGGGCTGAATTCATTGAGGGAGAATACCAGAGCCATCTTAACATGATGGGAAAAGAGCTGCCTAAACTATGTTTTTTCTGTCTCTATACAGTGGTTGATTTAGAAAATGGTAATTTAGATGTTCAGTGTGAACCCAAAGTGGCCATAAAGGGGCTGCACGCCTTGCATGGATGCCCCTTTATAGTTAGATACCTTTCTTATTTTCATGGTAGTCACTGACGGCTTCAAGCATCGATTTCCATGATTTGAAATCAGAATGCTGGCATATTAAATCATCGTAGTCGCCATTGTTAAGTTTATCGGATTCCGGTTTAGAAAGGAGGTGTGGGAAGGATGGATGCTAAGATATTTTCAGACATGCCAAATGCCCTTAAAACCATTGAGGTTGACGTGGAGAAGAAAATCTTCAATGTAAACGGGGAGCCTTTTGGCAGACGCTGTACGGGTTTTACTATTTCCTGCGAGGCGGGAGAAGGATTTCAAATTCAGATGGATGTTAATACGACAGTGAGATTATCCACATACAAAATGAATGGGGAAAAGAAGGCTGACTACGTTCACCAAAAAACATAGCCAGCGACATGTTAGAGTATTAATCCGGCAGCAATATCCGCAAATAAATCGGCAAGGTATTTTGTGACTTCGGACAATCCATTTTTGAAGCGGCTTTCCATGTATACTATCGCTTCATCATTCAGGGAGAAGTCGCTTGTGATGTACACTTTTAAGAATCCGGCGTTTTTAAGTTCGTGTAAGGTATCAAATATATCATCACTGTTCCATTTGGAAATAGGCTTTATGCTTTCATAAAAATTAGCATCAAACTCCTTCGCATCAGGCTTAGAAATTCCGGATTTGCGTTTCTCAAGATATTCTTTGTAAATACAGCAAATTACTTTGTCAGCATCTTTTGTTAAATCGGTCATAGTAAAATTCTCCTTTCTTTAGTATTCGGCTACGGCAATAGCCTGTACAAACAGTATAAGGGGAATACGGAGAAAAGGCAACACTGACAAATTCATACAGCCACGGAGGCCGGTATAGGAGGGAGGTGAGAGGATGCATAAAATAGCAATTATCGTTAATGTAGACAATGATACATGCGCATATATTGATGGAAAACTGTGCGCAGGGAATTTGAAATACATCAGCTTTGATAATGCACAAGGAGGGAAGCCACACCTTTTGTATGCACTTGATGAAAGGGTTTCCGACAGCGGGGCTGATTTAAAAAGTTTTCTGTACCTAATGGGATGTATCCTGCAAGGGTGGGATTCAGTAGAAAGCGCGCAGCCCAAAAATCTAACATGGTTTGATGCGTTAAAGCAGGTGCCTATGGAGACATTTGCAAATACGGTATTTGAAATGTGCCAAATAGTGAAGGACGGTAAAAGTTTTGAGGCGAGTCTGAAAGAAAAGTTGCCGGAAGAAATCGCACCGGCATTACATCTAATGAACACTGGTGCGATTTCACTTATTCCCGGTTATGGACAGCCAAACAGTGGTAACAGCCATTGGGATTCGGACAATGAAAAGCGTGAGCACGAATGAGCGCATTTTGGTAATCGATACAGTTAAATACGTGCGCTGGTTTGATTTCATCAATTCTGCAATCAGGAGTTTCGTTGTCCAAATCATGGATTTCTCCGGTATTTTGGTTCAAAACATACTGATTTCCATTGAATGGAGGATTAAATCTGCGCATACTATTCTCCTTTCTTATGTACTCGGGTATGCCAGTACCCTGTACAAACAGTATAAGGGGAATACGGAGAAAAGGCAACACTGACAAGTTTTTACAGCCGCGGAGGCCGGTATAGGAGGGAGGTGAAAAATATGTTAGGAAAAATTTACAAGGAATTAGCAGCAATAAGAAAAGAACTCCAAACGATTAGTAAAAATTTAGATCTTGGAAACAGGATGATTGTGATCCGCAGGCCTTATGGAGCACGTGAAGAACTGGTAACGGTAAAAGAAGGGCTCCGGATTTTGGAAAAACTGGAGCCCAAAGGCGGTCATGCCTTATCTTGTAGACCCTACTCCGATTCTTATAAATCGGGCACGGGAACCCGGAAAGGAAAATGAATAATGGAAGGATTATATTTTGAGGAATTAAAAAAAAGGTACATTATGGATGCCGGTGATGTAAACCACTATGCGGATCTTAAGGACATAAGAAGGAACAGGGTGAACTACGGATGCGTGTCGGCATGGGCGCAGGTACTGCAGGATCACGGGCATTCCACCAACACGGCCGTATGGGAGGACCGGAACGGCTGCCTGCGGATACCGTCCGTTTCCATCGATGGCAAAATGCTGGCGGAATTTCCTGACGGCGGAAGGGAGGCGGAAGAAATTGAGTGAAAGGGTATCGGTTGCGGAAGCTGCAGAAATTCTTGGGATGTCCAAACAGGGCATCCGGGAACATATGAAACGCAACCTGTTTGAGGTTCCGATCGGATACGTAACAAACCCGAGCGGCAAAAAAGAACAGTACCACATTTACAGGGATATGTTAAACAGGCATCTCGGAAGAGAGGCAGAGGCATAATATGGAAATTGCAGATTTGAAAGGAGACGTAAACATGAATACGGATGTAGTTACCATTCAGGACTGTATCGAAAACTGGCAGTATAAAGCGATGACCGTCCTGCTGAACGATGGCGCAGTGTTGGGTTTCAGGGGCGGGAACATAAGGGAACTGATGGGAAGTGAAGGAAATGGGATACAGGACATGCCCGTATTGCGGGGCAAATCTTGACGCAGGAGAAAAATGTGACTGCCGGGAGAACGAAGAGGCAGTGCGGCAGACAGAAAGAGAGGTTCCGGAAATAATGGAAAACCCCGGAACCTGCTAACAGCAAATTAATTATACATCATTTCAGGAGGAAAATCAATGAATGAATTTAAAATTACCGTTACAGTACAGGGAATAACAGAACTTGTTGAAGCCATAAACCGCCTTGCCGGAGTGGAAAAGGGGCCGGTGGCTCCGGTACCGCCGGCGGCAATGCCCACGGGAGGAATGCAGCCGCCCATGACAAATACCATGCCGGCTCAGGCACCGGCGCAGGCCGCGCCCGCTATGCCGCAGGGACAGATGCCGGTACAGGCCGCGCCCGCTATGCCGCAGGGACAGATGCCGGTACAGGCCGCGTCCGCTATGCCGCAGGGACAGATACCGGTGCAGAATCAGCCGCCCGCAGTTCCTGCCATACCCACGGCAGCTCCGGCCCAGGGATACACCCTTGAACAGTTACAGGTAGCGGCAGCCGGTCTTATGTCTGCCGGTAAAGGGCCGCAGGTAATGGGTCTTATGCAGAGATTCGGCATACAGGCAATGACGGAATTACCGAAAGAACGCTATGGGGAATTTGCCATGACACTCAGGGAGGCAGGTGCACAGGTCTGATGGGAAAGAAAAAGGAAGAAAGGGAACATGCGCTTTTATCCGCTTCCAGTGCAAAAAAATGGCTTTACTGTACACCATCGGCGGTGCTGGAAGACAGTATTCCCGATGAGGAATCCGCCTATGCAAAAGAAGGAACACTTGCGCACAGTATCTGTGAGCTGAAACTGTCCAGGCTGTTTACGGATAAAAATATGTCGGAACGTACCTATAAGGGCCGTCTTAAAAAGTTGCAGGCTGATGAAATGTACCAGCCGGAAATGGAAGGATTTACGGATGAGTATGCGGACTATGTATCGGCCATAGCATTCAGTTTTCCCGCAACACCCTTTGTGGCAGTGGAAAAGCGGCTGGATTACAGCCCGTGGGCCCCGGAAGGTTTCGGGACGGGGGACTGCATTATTATTTATGGAAAGGACATGCATGTCATTGATTTTAAATACGGGAAAGGGGTACCGGTAAGCGCTGAGGGCAATCCGCAGATGGCGCTTTACGGACTGGGAGCCTGGCATGAATACGGGATGCTGTTTTCAGTGGAGAACGTGCATTTCCATATTGTACAGCCGCGGATACCGAACAATTCTTCCTGGACGACTACCCTGGAGGGACTGCTGCGCTGGGGAGAATTATTTGTAAAACCGCGTGCGGCCCTTGCCTATAAAGGTGAAGGCGAATTCCGGCCCGCGGATTACTGCAACGGGGACAGGACAAATTACTGCAAAGAAGGTTTCTGTAAAGCTTACGGCAGGTGCCGCGCAACAGCGGAAAAAAATATGGCACTTATGAAAGACGCCGTTGACCCGCAGAAGGACGCGATCCGTAAACCCGATCTTCTGTCCAATTCGGAAATCGGTGAAATACTGAAGCGTGCACAGTTTCTGAAAGACTGGGTGAACAAACTGGAAGCCTGCGCTCTGTCAGAACTGGTCAGGGGCGGGGATGTCCCGGGATGGAAAATTGTAGAAGGCCGCAGTGACAGGCAGTTGTCCGATCCGGATAAGGCATTTCAGGGACTGCTTGCGGCAGGATACGATGAAGCGGTGCTTTATAACCGGAAACCCATTCCCCTGACTGAACTGGAAAAACTGGTTCCGAAGGAGCAGCGCGCGGAACTGCTGGCACCATACATTACGAAACCAAAGGGAAAGCCGAAGCTTGCACCGGAAGACGATAAACGCCCGGCCATGCAGACGCAGGTAAGCGCGGAAGAGGCATTTGGCGGGGAAAATTCATATAAGGAGGGAGGACCATGGCGATAACGATAGGAGAAGATGATATAAGGGCATCGTATGTAAATATATTCCAGCCAAAGGTACCAAAAAACGGAGGGGAACCAAAATATTCCCTTACGCTGCTGATACCGAAAACGGATACAGTAACTCTTAATGCCATTTATGCGGAAATTGAAAAAGCGAAGCAGGAGGGCGCGCAAAAAGTATTTAACGGGGCTGTACCGCCCATGTGTAAAACGACACTGTATGACGGGGATGGATACCAGCCATCAGGAGAAGCATTCGGGGAGGAATGCCGGGGGCATATGGTGTTAAGAACATCGTCAATGACCAGGCCAGTTATCGTCGGACTGGATATGCAGGCGATTCTTAATCCCGCGGATGTGTACAGCGGGTGCTATGTCCGCGCAAATATTAATTTCTATGCCTATAATAATGAAGGCAATAAGGGAATCTCCTGCGGCCTGAATGCCGTACAGAAAATCAGAGACGGGGAACCCCTGACCGCGCGGGTAAGCGCAGAGGAAGCATTCGGCGGCAGCAATGCCTATACGGGGGCAGCTACATACGGGACGGCACCGGGCTGGCAGCCTGCCCAGCAGCAGTTCATGCCGTACCAGGCGGCACCCGTGTACACCCAGCCGGGGCAGGCATACGGATACCCTTCACAGGGGCAGCAGATAGACCCGATTACGGGGCGGCCCATGCTGAACGGGGGAGTGATGGGGATAGGATGAAAACCTTACACATTGATTTGGAAACATATTCAGATATTGATATCACAAAGGCAGGGCTGTACAGATATGTACAGTCCGAAGCCTTCGAAATACTGTTATTTGCTTATGCCTATGACGGGGAGCCCGTACGGATCGTGGATCTTGCGGCGGGTGAAGCGGTACCACCAGGCATTATTATGGATTTAAATGACCCGAAAGTGAAAAAAGTGGCGCATAATGCAGCCTTTGAAATAAATTGTTTAAATAAATATTTCCATACAGATGCAGTGCAATGGCACTGTACCATGATACACGCTTATTACTGCGGATTCCCCGGACAGCTGGGGCAGGTCGGAAAAGCGGTGGGGCTTCCGGAAAGCCGGCAGAAAATGACCATCGGAAAGCAGCTGATCCGTTACTTCTGCGTTCCCTGCAACCCGACAAAGACAAATTACGGGAGAACACGCAACTTCTGGTATCATGACAGGGAGAAGTGGAACCTGTTCAGATCCTACTGTATACGTGATGTGGAGACGGAAAGGGATATATTCCGGATACTTCAGAAACATCCGATGCCGGAAAGCGAACATTTTAACTGGGTACTTGACCAGTACATAAATAACACCGGCGTTGCCCTGGATATGGAACTTGTAAACGGCGCCCTGGCCATCAGTGACCAGGTAAAGGAAGAACTGTCAAATAACGCGAAAATACTGACAGGGCTGGACAATCCGAACAGCGTGTCACAGTTAAAGCAGTGGATCGCCGATAATGCCTCCCTGGAACTGGACAGCCTGAATAAGCAGACTGTGGCGGAGAGGCTGGCAGACAAAAATGAAAAACAGCTCGTGAAGGAAGTGCTTAAGATCCGGCAGGAGCTTGGGAAAACATCCGTCAAAAAATATGAGGCGATGGGCGCCTGCGTCTGTAAGGACGGCCGCATCCGCGGGCTTCTGCAGTTCTACGGGGCCAACCGTACGGGCAGGTGGGCGGGACGACTGGTGCAGGTACAGAATCTCCCGCGGAATTATATAAGCACCCTTGACCTTGCGCGGGAGCTGGTAAAGGGGCAGCGGACAGATATCCTGCGGGTGCTTTACGGAAGCGTGCCGGACATCCTGTCACAGCTCATCCGGACAGCATTCATACCGGGAAAGGGAAAAAGATTTCTCGTGGCGGATTTCTCGGCCATTGAGGCACGTGTCCTGTCCTGGCTTGCGGGCGAACAGTGGAGGATGGGTGTATTCCGCACGCATGGGAAAATTTATGAAGCGTCGGCATCCGCCATGTTCGGTGTACCGGTGGAAAAGATTGCAAAGGGTAATGAGGAATATGCCCTGCGCGCGAAGGGGAAGATCGCGGAGCTTGCACTGGGCTACCAGGGCGGGACCGGTTCCCTCATTTCCATGGGCGCGTTGAATATGGGCCTGTCGGAGGAAGAACTCCCGGATATCATAAGCCGGTGGCGGGGAAGCAACCAGCGGATCGTGGACTTCTGGAAGGCATCGGAGCGGTATGCCATGGCAGCCGTGCGGCATGGCGTGCCCCAGTATATGCCCTGCGGCATCTGCTTCAGCAGGGATGAGGATTACCTGATGGTACACCTTCTGAGCGGACGCTGCCTGTATTATTATAAACCGGAAATACGTCTGAATGACAGGGGAAGGGACGCCATCCATTTTCAGGGAGTGGACCAGAAAACAAAGAAGTGGGGACGTCTTTCCACTTACGGCGGAAAGCTGACAGAGAATATCGTGCAGGCAACGGCGCGGGACCTGCTGGCGAATGCCATGAGGAACCTCTGCGCCGGAGGCTATACCATTAATTTCCATATCCATGATGAAGTGATACTGGAAGAGCCGGAGAACAGCGGCAGGACGCTGGAGGAAGCCATAGGACTTATGTGCCGTCTGCCAGGATGGGCGCAGGGGCTGCCGTTAAATGCGGACGGTTTTGAATCGCATTATTATAAAAAGGATTAGGAGGGACGCCATGCTGCAGTATGACAGAAAAATAAAGATATCAGTGGGAGCGGGGCGTAAGGCAGTCGTATGGAACCAGCAGGAACTGTACTGGTCAGAGTTTGTCATGAAACTGTCCGTGCCCGTGAGGACGCCGGAAAGCTTTCAGCAGTATAAGGCATTATCAAAGCCGGAGCAGGACGAGCTTAAGGACGTGGGCGGTTTCGTGGGCGGTACCCTGACCGGACCGCGGAGGAAGAACGGGAATGCGGGGGAGCGGCACCTGATCACGCTGGATGCGGATACAATGGCCCCGGGCAGCACCATGGACATCCTGCGTGTCCTGTCGGCGCTTGGCTGCGCCTATGCGGTTTATTCCACGAGGAAACATGAGGGGGCAGCCCCGCGCCTGCGCATTGTTGTCCCGCTTGATACTCCGTGCAGCGCGGATGAATACGAGCCGATCGCAAGGCGCATGGCGTCTTTCATCGGTATGCAGATTTTTGACCCGACCACGTTTGAGCCGGTGCGCCTTATGTACTGGCCGGGCTGCAGTATGGACAGCGAATTTGTTTTTGACTACGGGGACAAACCGTTTTTGTCAAAAGACGGGATGCTTGCCACCTATACGGACTGGCGGAACGTGTCCGAATGGCCGGAGGTGCCGGGGGCGGCAAGGATACGCGACCGTTCCGCAAAAAAACAGGGGGACCCGGAGGCTAAAAAGGGAATCGTCGGGGCCTTCTGCCGCTGTTTCAGTATAGAAGACGCGATGGGGCAGTTCCTTCCGGGAATTTACGAACCCTGTGCGGATTCCGGCCGCTATACCTATTCGGAGGGAAGTACCGTGGGCGGGGCCGTGCTTTATGAAGGCGGGAAGTTCCTTTACAGCCACCACGCCACGGATCCGTGTTCCGGGAAACTGGTTAATTCCTTTGACATGGTGCGTCTGCATATGTTCGGTGAAGAGGACAATGATGCGAAACCCGATACGCCTGTCGGAAACCTGCCGTCCTACCGCCGTATGTGTGAGTTTGCGGCAGGGATTCCTGCCGTTTCCGAAAAGCTGGCGATGGAACGGTATGAAGAGGCGGTGAGCTGTTTCGGGGGAGAGACGCTTCCCGGCGCGGAGCAGGGGGACAATTCGTGGGTGCTGAAATTACAGAGGAACCAGCAGACGGGAAAAATCCTGAACACCGGACAGAACGTGCAGGTGATACTGGAAAATGATCCGCAGCTTAAGGGGAAGATCTATTTTGACGCCATGTCCGAATGCCCGATGTCCGGCGGTCCCCTGCCATGGGAACCACAGTCCGGCGCCTATACTGCCAGGCAGTGGAGGGACGATGACGATGCAGGGCTGCGGTGCTATATGGAGCTGCTTTACGGGATAACCAGAAAGGAAAAGATCATGGACGGGCTGGCCGTGTATCTCCGGAACCATCAGGTACACAGGCTGAGGGAAAGGCTGCTGGGGATACAGTGGGACGGCGTGCCGCGCATTGACACCCTGCTGCAGGACTATTTTGGCGCGCCGGATTCCCCGTACACAAGGGAAGCCATGCGCAAGACACTGGTGGGGGCAGTGGCGCGTGTGCTGCATCCGGGCGTTAAGTTCGATACCATGCTGATACTGTCCGGCAGGCAGGGGCTTGGGAAGAGCACTTTTTTTCGTTTTCTTGGCATGGAATGGTACAGTGACAGCCTTGGCACTTTTGTGGGCAAGGATGCGGCGGAGCTGCTGCAGGGATACTGGATCCTGGAAGCGGGGGAACTGCGGGGAATGACAAAGGCTGAAATGAATTCCGTCAAACAGTTCCTGTCGAAAAGCGACGACATATACAGGGCCGCATACGGCAGGCGCACGGGAAAGCATCTGCGCCAGTGTATTATCGTGGGAACGACCAATGACCAGGAGTTTCTTACGGACTGTACGGGCAACCGCCGTTTCTGGCCGGTGGACCTTTCAGGGGAAGGACGGAAAAAAAGCATATGGCGCGACCTGCCGGGAGAGGTGGAACAGATATGGGCGGAAGCCGTGGCGCTTTACAGGGTGGGGGAAAGTCTGATCCTTTCGGAAGAAGTGGAACGGATGGCAGAGGCCGCGCAGGAGGATCACAGGGAGGTGCCTTATTCGGAAGGTGTCATAAAGGAATTCCTTGAAAGGAAAGTACCGAAGGACTGGTACGGCAGGAGTATGTACGAGCGCAGGAACTGGCTGGATTCGGAGTTCATACAGAGCCAGTGCGGGGAGGAAAGCCTGATGTCCCGGGACAGGATATGCGCTATCGAAATATGGAACGAGTGTTTTAAGATGGCGGGCTATAACCGCATGAAGAAATCCGATGCAAAAGAGATTAACAGCATCCTGGAACGTCTGCCGGGATGGGAGCGGCAGAAAAGTTCTATCCGGTTCGGCGGCGAATATGGATTTCAGAGAGGGTTTTTAAGGCGTGACATTCGTGGTGTAGACATTCATCCACCGGACGGAAATGTCTACGGGGGCGGGTAGACATGTAGACAGCAAAAAACATTCTAATGTTTACGCTGAAATGCCGATAAATACGGGCTTAGATGGTATTTGTAGACATTTAAACATTTTTTACTATATAAATAAATAAACAAGGGAAATAAGGGTATATATACCCCTTGTACCCTTGATTTTATAAAAAGATATACGCGCGTAACGCGTACGCACACGATACACAGGCGTGAACGTACATGACAGGCATGAAAGGCAGGCGGGAAAAATGAAAGAGAGCGTACTGGAAAAAAAGTTCCGCGCAATGGTAGCACGGGCAGGGGGAAAGGCGTATAAGTTCGTGTCACCCGGGAATACGGGAATACCGGACCGGCTGGTCATAATGCCGGGAGGGCATATCGGTTTCGTCGAGCTGAAGCAGAAGGGGAAAAAGCCCGGAAAGCAGCAGGAATTCCGGATGGCAGAGCTGCGGCGCCTGGGGTGTTTTACCGCAGTCGTGGATGATGCGGATTCCGCGGAAGCGGCAATCAGGAGCATCAGGGAACAGCCAGGCCCCCTGGACAGGGTATTTCAGGAAATGGCGGACCGGGCGCCGCATGGAGGGAAACTATGAAATTCATACCGCACAACTATCAGAGATACTGCATAACGCGCATTATCCAGGACGAGGCCCTTGCACTGTTCCTGGACATGGGACTCGGCAAGACGGCCATTACACTGACGGCGGTCAATGACCTGATATTCAACCGGTTCCTTGTGTCGAGATGCCTTGTCATAGCGCCGAAAAAAGTGGCGGAGGATACATGGACGCGGGAGCAGGACAAATGGGACCACCTGCGGATGCTTAAGGTGCTTCCGGTACTCGGGGACAGGAACCGCCGGATAAGGGCCCTGAACAGCCCGGGGAACGTCTGGGTGATCAACCGCGAAAACGTCCCGTGGCTGGTGGATTATTACCGGAATGACTGGCCGTTTGACATGGTGGTGATCGATGAGTCCAGCAGTTTCAAGAGCCATAAGGCGAAACGGTTCAAGAGCCTGCGGAACATACGCGGACATATAAACCGGCTTGTGGAGCTGACCGGAACCCCGTCCCCCAACGGGCTTACGGATCTGTGGGCGCAGGTTTTCCTGCTGGACGGGGGGCAGAGGCTTGGCCGGACGTTAACCGAATACCGCAATAACTATTTTACGCCGGCATCCCGGAACAGGACGACCATTTTTTCCTATGAGCCGCTGCCGGGTGCGGATGAGGCGATACAGGAGAGGATACGGGACATCTGCATAAGCCTTTCGGCAAAGGATTACCTGGAACTCCCGGAAAGGATTGACAATTTCCGGTATGTGAAACTGGACAGCAGGGCAAGGAAAGCGTATGACGAGATGGAACGGGAGCGGATACTGGAACTGCCGGAGGGCGTACTGGATGCCGGGAGCGCGGCGGTTCTTTCGGGGAAACTGCTGCAGCTGGCGAACGGGGCCGTTTACCGGACAACGGAACGGTACGAGGATGACCGTGCCATTGAAAACAGGGAAACCGTGGAGGTACACGGAAACAAGGTGGAAGCATTCCTGGAACTGGTGGAGGAACTGAACGGACGCCACGCACTTGTTTTTTATAATTTCCAGCATGATCTGGAACGGCTGGAACGGGCGCTTGCAAAATCGGGGCTGAGAATGGCGGAACTGAAGAATGCGGCCGATATTGCGGACTGGAACGCAGGCAGGACGGATATCCTGTTTGCGCATCCGGCAAGCGTGGCCTACGGACTGAACCTGCAGCAGGGAGGCAGTGACGTGATATGGTTCGGGCTGAATTACAGCCTGGAGCTGTACCAGCAGGCAAATGCAAGGCTTCACAGGCAGGGGCAGGAGCACACGGTGCGCATCCACCATCTCGTGGTGGAGGACAGCGTGGACGAGGATGTTGTCGGGGCCCTGCAGAAAAAAAGTGACTGCCAGACGGCGCTTTTGGAAGCACTGAAGGCAAGGGTTGAGAAATACCGGACTTAAAGGAAGAATGGAGGAAAAGGTTATGGATGCATCGATGGCAGTGGAAAGAATGGAATACGAGCAGCTGACGGGGGAAATAAAGCGCGCAATGCGGCGTTCCGCGCGGGATGCGGTACAACTCGGATTTATGTTAAGGCGCGTAATGGATGGCCGGATCTGGAAGGCAGGGTATAACAGTTTTGATGATTACCTGAGGGAAGAACTGCATATGGAGTATTCACTGGCAAGCCGTTTCATTGCGATCAATAAGAGGTATTCCATATCGGGCAGGAGCATGGATATACGTCCCGAATATGCGGAATATTCGCAGGGGGTACTGATCGAAATGTTAAGTATGTCTCCGGAACTGGAAGGGAACGTTAAGCCGGAAATGACCGTAAGGGAAGTCCGGGATATAAAACGGCAGGCAAAGCCGAAAAAAGAAAAGCCGGTACCAAAGCAGGAAGAAACGGAAGTGGTTATTGACGGGGAATACCGGGAGGTACCGCAGGAGCAGAAGGAGGAAGTTGCGACGTCGCAAATGGGATTCCCGGAGGAGCCGCATGATGAATACTGGTTTGTCAGACAGTATATGGGGATATGTGCGTCGGAAGCGGAAGGACTCATTGAAGTGTGCCGCATGGAAGGGGACAGCAGTAAACGCGCCAAGGCGCTGCAGGAGTATATCCCACCCTATGGATGCCACTATTCGGGTTGTAAAGAATGGGAATTCCATTTTCACAGTTTTGCAAAGGGACTGGATATGAGATTTGGGACGGAAAAAATGCATTTTACCTATGCCCGGTTTGCGGCGGTGTTGATGGAAGCTGCGTCAGAGAAGAAAAATGCAGGTATACCAGACAGGCAGGTGGAAAAACTGTCTCCTTACGGGTATCCGGTTACGGAGTATCCGGAAGGAAGTTTACTGACAACAGAAGGATGCGGGCATAAGTATAACTGCTTTTCCTGTGCACAGGATTGCGGAATCCGTCAGAAGGACAGGTATTGTGCTGAGGCGCCTCTTGGTAATCCATTTTCCTGTACAACGATGAATGTGCTTGGGCAGCTTAAAGAGGAAATGGGAGATTCCTGTCAGTTTATCAGCCAGGAAAAGGCTTACCACCGGCCGGGAGATAACGCGGCGGATCCGTGCTGCAAAGAATGTACGGAAACCTGTGGATACAGATGCGACAGATCTGTAGCAAAAACGGATGAAGGAGAAAGCAGTGCTGGCAGTATACCCAAAGCGCAGGATGTGAAAGAGAGCACACCGGAATATGAATCTGCTGAGGCAAAATGGATTCTTGATAAAGAACGCAGACTGTTAAACGAATACATTGAGGTTGGCGGTATTCCGGAAATGACGGTACTGAGGCAGGGGATTATCGTAAATGCACTGGAATTGATGGTCAAAGGGCAGGAATCCGGGCAGGAAGAAATCATACAGCCGGAGCTGCCGTCCCTGAAAAATACGGACCAGCGCAAAGAATGGCTGAGGAACTATAAGGCATGGGGGCTGTGGTACAGGGATGAGAGCATCGATGTAAATTATTACAAGTACGATTTTCAGGACGGAAGCCGTCTGATAGTGGCAGAGCATCCGCAGCGACAGGATTATTGGCGGAAAGAACCAAGGGATGAATATTTTTTCCATCTGCTTGAAATGGGCAAGAAGGGATATGGGCAGGCAAGGTACGATGAGAAATATCGGAATACTCCGGACAGCGAAACATATCTTGTAGAGTTTTTAAAGGACCTGCAGAAGAAAAGGGGTGGGAAGCATGGATGAGACAATGAAGGAGTGCCCATTTTGTGGGGAAAGTCCCGTTTTGGCGTATGATATGCCGTTGAGAGGATGCGTTACGGTCTGTTGCGTAAACAGTGCATGCAGGATAAAACCGCGCGCAACAGAGAATTCGCTTAGGGAAGCATTGAAGGCATGGAACACACGGGCAGAAGAAGGGATAGAAAAAAAAATATGATTACAAAGATTGTGAAGGGAAATAGGGAGAAATTAAAATTTGAAGAATGTAAAAATTGTAAGGATTGGACTGGATGTATAATGGACTGCATTAATACCTGTGGAAAGCCTTTGGACGCATTGGAAGAGTTTAATGCTTACAAAGCCTTAGAAGAACAGGGGAAACTGCTGAAACTGCCTTGTAGGGTAGGGGAACTGTTCACAGGTGGAGTTTCTGAGGTGTTGGAGCTGTTTGCTGAGAGACGGGGGAAATGAGAATGAGTAATGATTTGATTAGCAGAAGCGCGTTTATAAAAGAAATAAACGAATACATGAGAAATGTATATGGATGCGAAATTGAAAGCGTTTACGATTACCAAACAGGAAATGAGAGCAAGGTATCCTATATTGTGCAGGGGTTGCTTGAAGCCTTTGCACTTATCGGAAATGTGCCTATTGCCTATGACGTGGATAAGGTTGTGGAGCGGCTGGAATCATCAAGCACAGATGAAGATGGAATTGTATGCTATGTGGATAAAAAGCCGGTTATAACAAAAGAAGTTGCAGTAAGGATTGTAAAATCCGGCGGAAGATGATACCTGTGGTGAGTGCATTATGGAATGGCAGGATGTTCCAAGAGGATGGGAGGTGTTAGAGATTGATGCGTATATGCGATAAATGCAACAAGGAAACAGAAATAATTATTCAGGAAGAAGCGATTGCCCGCGACGAGAGAGGGGAAACCGAAGGGAAAAAGAAAATCAAAGAAAAGAAGGAGTACCTTAAGGAATACGAACGCGTGGTACGTCAGATGGAGCGCAGCGAATTAAAAATAAAAGAGATGCGTCTGGGCAGGATGATTCCGGCAATAGTTAATGATGGTATGCCCCATGCTTCGTCCAACAATGATTTATCCGGCTATGCCGCACTTTTGGAACAGGAAGAAAAGAGGTATATGCGGTGCAGATACCAGCGTATTAAGATTTGCAGGGAAATAACTGACAGGATAGAAGAACTTTCCGACGAAGATGAAAAGGATGTCCTGATGTATCGATACATAAAACTGATGAAATGGGTTGATATAGCAGATAAAATGGAACTTAGCTATAAGGGAGTACATAAAATTCATGGTAGGGCATTAGATCATTTCACAATTAAAAAAAAGACATAAAAAATTTTAAAAGTACATAGAAGTACACACTCAATCTATGATATAGTGTAATCAGTGAAAAACAAAAAAAACAAAGAGACGGCTCCGGCTGTCTCTTTTATATTACACAGAACAAACGGATGAGAGGTGGTGGTGATGCCGCGGAAACCGGATGAAAGGATAGCGGAAGCGAAGGAACTGTTCAAGCAGGGAATGAAACTGGTTGAAATTGCAAAACGGCTGGGCCTGCCGGAGGGGACAGTCAGGAGATGGAAAAGCACCCATAAATGGGATAACGAACGCTCGGATAAAAATAACGAGCGTTCGCACAGAAAGAAAGGCGGGCAGGCGGGAAACCGGAATGCCGCCGGCCATGGCGCCCCGAAAAAGAATAAGAATGCGGAAAAGCACGGCCTGTTTTCGCGGTACCTTCCGGAAGAGACCCTGGACATCATGCAGGCGGTACCGGAGGATCCGCTTGATATCCTGTGGGACCAGATACGGCTTGCCCATGCCGCGATCATCCGTGCACAGCGGATCATGTACGTGCGGGATAAGGAAGACAAGACGATTGAGAAGATTGAAGACAAGACGGGCAATGTCATCGGCGAAAAATGGGAAGTGCAGCAGGCGTGGGACAAGCAGGCGAATTTCCTTAAATCACAGGCGAGGGCGCAGGGAGAACTCAGGAGCATGATCAAGCAGTATGACGAACTGCTTCACAAGAACTGGGAGCTTGCAACCGAAGAGCAGAAGGCGCGTATCGCACAGCTTAAGGCGAATACGGCAAGAATGGGGCCGGAAAAAGATGAAGGAGACGGGGTGGAAGTGATAAATGACTTGCGGGAAAAAGAAGCAGGTGAGGCTTTCGGAAATAATCATACCGAAGTACTGGAAAATATTCAATAACCGTACTTACAAGCATATCATCCTGACATCCGGCAGGGCAGGAACGAAGTCCAGTTTTGCGGGGATAAGGGGGACGTTCCAGCTGATAGACGATGCATCCGGATCAGTGGTCGTGCTCCGCAAGCGCCATAACAAACTGCGGAAAACGGTGTACAAGGAAATGCTCCGTGGCATCAACAGGCTCGGGGTACCAAAGAACAAATTTGAAATAACGAAATCCCCGATGGAAATTACTTATAAAAAATACGGCACTACGATGTATTTTGCGGGGTCTGACGGCATTGACGATACAAAAGGAATCATTGACGAAGATAAACCGATCAAGCTGGTCATACTGGACGAATTAACGGAGTTCTTTGACGATGGGGAGGGAGAAGATGAACTTTCCAATATTACGGCAACATTTATCAGGGGAAACAGCAGCGGGTTCCAGATGATCTACCTGTACAACCCGCCCAAGAACCCAAATGCGCCAATTAACCAGTGGTGTGTGAAGATGGAAGAGCGTCCCGACTGCATCCACATCCATACGGATTACCGGGATGTGCCGGTGGCATGGCTGGGACAGAATCTTATTGATGAAGCGGAGGCCATGAAGGCATCGGATGAAAAGATGTACCGCTGGGTATGGCTTGGTGACCAGGTCGGCATTGATGAGGTCATTTATTACATGTTCGGTCCGGATCATATGAAAGATGTCCCGGTTCCGTACGAAGACCGCTTTTCCATTATAGCCATCGGGGGAGATTACGGGCAGCAGAACGCCACGACATTCCAGGCAGCGGGGCTGGATATGGCCAACAGGAAACTGCGCGGGCTGGGGGAGTATTACCATAGCGGACGGGAATCAGGTACGCAGAAGGCCCCATCAGAGTATGCACAGGATTTTGTTGCTTTTGTGAAGGAGCTTGGTGAAAAGTATGGGACAGAGGGAACACGTTTTTATCTGTACCTGGATCCTTCCGCGAAGGGACTGCAGGAGGAAATAAAACGTGCCTGCCGGACTTCCGGTGTGCCGGTTATCATACGTGATGCCGAAAATGATGTAAAGCTGGGAATCAGCAGGGTGCAGAAGGCGTTGACGTTCCATATATTAGGTATTTCCCCGGATCAGGAGAACCTTGTCAGGGAATTGGGGGTTTATGCATATGACCCGAAATCCATTGAAAAAGGAAAAGAAGAACCCGTAAAGATTGGGGATCACTGCGTTGACGGCTTACGCTATCTTGTCATGGGCATGTGGACAAAAATTAAGCACTGGCTTCCAGTGTCAGAGCAGGAGGACGAGAAGGAAAAATAGTATGGACGTTTTCAGTTATTTCAGGAACAAAGGAATCGATACGCTGGATTCCTCATTTTATAAGCAGATCGAAGTGTGGCGCAGCTGGTACAATTCCAATGTGCGTAAATTTCATAAATACAAGGTTTACCGTGGGAACGGCACTTCTGTGAACTGTACCCGGTATTCACTGGGGATGGGTAAGAAGGTGTGTGAGGATATGGCGGATCTGCTGCTGAATGAAAAGGTAACTATCACCGTAGCAGACCAGACCACAGACACCTTTGTGAAGGAAGTGCTGGAATCTAACACATGGGAAGAACTGGGGAATGAATTTCAGGAATGGAAGTCTGCACTTGGAACCGTGGCCTATGTGGTGTATATCAAGGATGCCGTGGTGGACGAAGCCGGGAACATGACAGGGGGAACCGTGGGGATCAATTATGTGGAAGCAGCCCATATTTACCCTACCAGCTGGCAGAATAAGGTGATCACGGAATGTATTTTCACATTCCCCAAAACCTACAAGCGGAAAAAATACGTTCATTTCCAGTATCACCGGATTGAGTATGTACCCGGTGAGAATCGGAAACAGTATGTGATTGAAAACACAGTTGTGGAGAATACCACAGGAGCCGGAAAGGAACTGACACCGGAAGAATGGGAAGAAATACCCGCTTTCAGTGGGCTGGCTGAACGCATTGAAACAGGTTCAGACCAGCCGCTTTTCATTATTGACCGGCTGAACATGGTGAATAATGCGGATGAAGATACCACTAACCCGATGGGCGTGGCCCTGTTTGCAAACGGCATTGACGTGATCCGCAAGATCGACCTGGAATATGACAGCTATGCAAATGAATTTTCTTTAGGGCGCAAGCGGATCTTTGTTGCCCCGGAATTTCTGACCACACAGGGCGGGGATGCCGTCTTTGATCCACAGGACACTGTTTTCTATGAGTTGCCGGAAGATTATTTCAAGGACACAAAGGAAGCAATGCATGAGGTCAACATGGAACTGCGGATTGAGGAACACAGCAAGGCGATCAATGACGATCTGAACTGGCTTTCATTCAAGTGCGGTTTTGGTACTGACCGATACATATTTGAAGGTGGTCAGGTCAAGACTGCTACAGAAGTGATCAGTAAAAATTCCGATATGTACAGGAGTTTAACGAAACATGAATTAGTTCTGGAAAGGGTTCTGATCCAGCTGATCCGGACGATCATAAGGGCAGGTATCAGTATAGGGATTCCCGGTCTGCAGGAGAATACGGAGATAAATATACAGTTCGATGATAGCATTATTCAGGATAAGGAAGCAGAAAGACAGAATGACCGTCAGGATGTGGCAATGGGTGTTATGTCCCTGGCTGAATACAGGGCTAAGTATTATGGGGAGACGCTGAAACAGGCGCAGAAGAATCTTCCGGAGCAGTTTGACAAAGGGGTGATCCCGTGAAGCAGGAATACCAGTCAATCCTACAAAACGGCATAGAAAAGAAATACCTGATGCTGGAAGAAGAAATTGAAAAGGACATAGTGCGCCGTATTCAAAAAGCAGGGAAGATTACTTCTACAGCTGACTGGCAGATACAGCGTTATATGGTGCTGGGTCACAGTACGGAAGATGTTGAAAATATCATCCGTTCAGCTGTAGGTGGTGACTGGGCTGACACTTTCAAGTTATATGATGAAGTCATAGAACAGGAATATGTCAGAAGCAAGGCCCTATATGAACAGGTCAACGCCCATTTTGTCCCATATGAACAGAATTATGAATTACAGCAGCTTACCAATGCACTGATCCAGCAGTCCAATGATGAACTTTTCAACATTAGCAAGTCGCTGGGGTTTATGGTGGATAACGGAACCGGAAGGCTGGTATTCACGCCGCTGTCAGAGATATACAACGGTTATATAGACAATGCCATTGTAATGATGGCGTCGGGGGCATTCGACTATAATACGCTGATCCGCAGGGTGGTAGGAGATATGACCGCTTCCGGTCTGCGTGCCGTGGATTATGCATCCGGTCGCAGCAACAGGGTGGACGTGGCCGTCAGGCGGGCGCTGCTGACGGGAATGGGACAGCTGACGGGGCATATAGCCGACATGAATGGCCAAAGGCTGGGAACCGACAAATATGAGGTTGACTGGCATCCGGGCGCGCGTCCCAGTCATGCGGTATGGCAGGGGAGGGTGTGGACACGCAGGCAGCTCGTTGAGATCTGCGGGCTGGGAACGGGGGCGGGGCTGCTGGGATGGCACTGCCGCCATACATATTATCCTTTTATTGAGGGAATTTCCGTCAGGAATTATTCCGATGAGTGGCTGGCGGAGATGGACAGGAAGGAAGCGCAGAAGATCCCATACCGCGGCAGGGAATACAATACCTATGAAGCCACGCAGAAACAGCGCCAGATGGAAACAGCCATGCGTGCACAGCGTGAGAAAGCGATGCTCCTGAAACAGGGTGGCGCCGATAAGGACGATATCCTGAATGCACGGTGCAAATACCAGGCAATGCTTGACGAGTATAAAGAATTCAGCAGGAAGTTCGGCCTTCCGGAACAGCGGGAACGGATTTATGCCGATCTGCATGGCCGTGTTGCCCCGTCGCAGAAGACATATAAGGAATATCGGATAGTGGAAGAGAATCGAAAGAAAGTAAATATCCCGGCGGCAAAAATAGATAGCTTTTTCCTTAAACCCGGGGCAAAACACGCACAAGAATTTTTTAATGCCGGATATTCAGAAAAGGATGGCAAACGGTTGCACAGGGATATCCTTTACCAGTATAATGAAGGAAAGGCAGTCGATAAAAAGAAATTGCTGGATGGCGCGGAACGGTTTAGTATATTTATGGAACTTGGAACAGGCCAAAAACGTAAGACGTTCCGTATGGTATGGCAAAAGGATTCTTCGGATGCAAAACCGCGCCTGATCACAGGGCACAGGGAGGGGTAGAAATGAAATTGTATGATACCGTACGAATCAAAAAAGAAAACATTACTGGAACGGTAGTTGATATCTCTCGGCGGAATGGCGTGATCCATTATGTTGTGGAATCTTCGGAAAAAGGACCGGTAAAGGGGAGGGATGGCGGATGCTACCCCCTGTTTGACTGCAAAAAAGGCGATATTGAAGTTGTTGGGGAGGGAGAAGAATGATTACGGTACTGGTAACACCAAACAGGATCCATGTATCGGGTCACGCAAACACGGCCCCGCATGGTTCAGATATTGTCTGTGCGGCGGTTTCCGCCCTTACCCTTACACTTATCAGGGGACTGAAAGAAATCGCCCTTATGAAGCTGTATGAAAGCGTGGAACAGGGAAATATCTGTATTGAGTGGCAGAACATAAACGACACCGGCAAAGCGCTGGTTGATACATGGTTTTTGGGTATCTGCGGGATCGCTGCGGAATACCCGGTAATTGAATTTTTATAATGAGTGAATGACGCATCCTGAAAAGGGTGCTTTTTTCATGCCTGACGGGGCAATAAATACGGGACTATCACAGGAAAGTGAGGATGAAACCATGAGAAAGAGATTTTTTGATTTACAGCTTTTCACTGACGGCGGTGAAAGCGGCGCTGGTGCTGCGGGTGCTGGTGCAGGAACAGCCGGGAATGGCAACGGTAGCCAAAACAATGCCGGGGGTGCAACTTACAGTTATGAACAGGCCGAACAGATCGCACAGGCACGGGCTGACCGGGCAGAAAAGGCGGCGCTGGCCGATTTCTTCAAGCGTCAGGGAATGAGCGAGGATGAAGTTACTGCTGCCCTTGCTGATTTCAAGGCAAAAAAGGCTGCACAGCAGCCCAATGTCACCGCCGTGGAAAAAGAACGGGATGCGGCGCTGGCACAGGTGGAAGAAATGAAGAACACCAACTACCTGCGTGACAAAGGCGTGAAGCCTGACGATCTGGACTATGTGCTTTTCAAAGTCAGCAAACAGGTGGATGACAAGACCGACTTCAAGAAAGCGGCTGACGCTTTCCTGAAAGAGAATCCCCGCTTTACGGGACAGGGGATGAAGGTTGTTTCCACCGGCAAGCCTGACGGCGGTTCCGGCACAGGCCAGACAGTCAATGATTCAATCAACGCTTCCATCCGTTCAGCGTTTGGAAGATAAAGAAGGGAGAACAGGAACAGGAACATGAACAGAAACAAGAAACTTTTTAATTTACAGCTGTTTACCGGTGGTACTGCTATCACCAGAAGCAACGCAGAAGCATTGATCCCCGTACAGGAAAGCCATGACATTATTCAGGGCGTGGTGGAACAGTCTGCAGTGTTACAGCGCGGCAGGAGACTCGCGAACATGACCGCAGCACAGTACAAGATGCCTGTGCTTGATCTGCTTCCTGTGGCGTATTTCGTCAACGGTGAGGGCGGATCCGCAAAGAAGAAGCTGACAACGATGGCATGGGATAAAAAGGTAATCTATGCAGAAGAAATTGCGGTCATTGTACCGATTTCCGAAGCTGTCCTTGACGATGCTGACTATGATATTTGGGGAGAAGTACGGCCCCGCCTGATCGAAGCGTTCGGCCAGAAGATTGACGGCGCTATTCTGTTCGGTCAGGATAAGCCCGCAACATGGCGGGATGACGTTGTGACCACAGCCACAAGTGCCGGGGCTGTTGTGACGCTGGGATCCGATCTGTATGATTCTATTTTGGGTGAAGGCGGTGTGATCGCAAAGGTTGAGGAAAGCAGCTACTTTGTAAACGGCCACATGGCTGACATTACCATGCGGGCAAAGCTGCGGGGCCTGAAAGACACCACGGGACAGCCCGTGTTCAAGTCTGATATGCAGACCGGCACGACCTACACACTGGACGGTTCCCCGATGAACTTCCCCCGGAACGGAGCCTTTGACAGAAGCAAGGCCCTGATGATTTCCGGGGACTTCTCACAGCTGGCATACAGCATCCGTCAGGACATTACTTTCAAGATTTTTGATCAGGGTGTGATTCAGGATCCGGCAACGGGTGACATCCTGTATAACCTGATGCAGAATGACATGGTGGCGCTGCGGGCCGTCATGCGTTTGGGCTGGGAGATCCCGAACCCGATCAATGCTATGGTTCCCGACAAGACAAAGCGCTGCCCGTTCGCTATCCTGACAAGCGCTGCTTCCGGCGCTTCCGTTGCGGCATATTCAGAGGATAGCGGTCAGGACGATGGGCCTTATACGGAAACGCAGCTTTCCCGTATGAAGGTGGATGACATTAAAGCGCTGGCTACTGCAAAGGGTTATACCATTACCAAAGAACTGAAAGCTGAAATTATTGCGGAGTTTTTGGAGCAGCAGAACGAAGGATAAGGGGGATCGGGAATGTACGTTGATTTTGAATATTATTCCAGCGTGTTCAGTGGTTTAGTCCTGTCAGAAGGAACTTTTCAGAAAGCTGAACAGGAAGCTGAAACGTACATCCGGTATCTGACGTACCTGAACGGTAATATTTTCGCAGATACGGCACAGGCTGACGCTATAAAGGGCGCTGTCTGTGCTGCTGCAGATGCCTATTATATGGCAGTCAGGGAAACAGCGGAAGGTGGGAATGTCAAGTCTGAAAGCAAAGACGGGCTTTCCGTGTCGTTTGTTGTGGCCCGTAAAGACGGAGAAACAGCGGATGACTATATAAAACGCTGTATGTATCAGGTGATCCGGATCCGGCTGCTTCCTACTGGCTGGCTTTCACGGAAAGCGGGGTGTAAACATGATCACAAATGTGGATGCTGTGACTGTCTTTAATGGCAGGACGAACAAAGCGACACGAAGAAAAATCTATATCCCCACGGTGATCAAGGGCGTTTCCTATGTCGAAGGGAAAGGATCCAAAGTGGCCGACAATGGGGTGTGGAGTGACGATGTTCAGTATAAAATCAGGGTTCCCCTGATCGCCGCGGTTCAGGATAACCGGGAATATATGCGGGATCTGAACTATGCAAAGCTGGACAATGAAGAAGCAGCAAAATACTGGACAATACAGAAGGGGGATCTGGTTGTCCGGGGTGAATATGCCGGTGACAGTCCCCTGCTGGGTGAGGATGAAATATCTGCATACTCAAAGGAACAGGGACTTGACCTGATCCGTGTCACGGAATACGCCGATGACACGTCAGGGGGCAGCCTGTACACAAGACACTGGCGGATCGGGGGTAAATAATGGATATACACAACATTGTCACACCGGTGAACCGGGTGATCAATTTCGTGGGCGGCAGCGTCAAATTATGCTGGTCAAGTACGTTTGGACGGAACCGCAGCGCCATGTTCAGCAGAAAACAGAAAATTGTTGACAGTGAAGTGCTGCGGTACTGTGCGCCGCTGATCCCCTTCCGTACTGGGACATTGACACGTTCCGGGACAATCGGAACCGTGATCGGCAGCGGAAATGTTCAGTATGCGACACCATACGCACGTTTTCAGTATTACCAAACGGCACAGTCACGGTCTTATGATTCACGCCGGGGCGCTAAATGGTTTGAACGCATGAAAACAGCGCACAAAGCAGACATTCAGAGGGCTGCGGAAAGGGGGTAAAAGTTTGGTCAAGTCAATCATTGAAGGGCTGACAGATTATTTTTTACAGTGTCCCCTTCTGAAAGACGGAGTTTTCCGGGTGGATGCGCTGGGAAGTGAACCCGTGGAATATGCGCTTGAAACGGGGATGACTTCCCCGGTTGTACGAACTTATGTCGATGGTTCCAGTATCAGACAGTACCAGTTCAATTTCAACAGCCGGGAAGCCTATTCAATGGATCGGATCATGGCAATACAGAATGAAAGTTTTTATGAAAATTTCTGTAACTGGGTGGAAGAACAAAGCATGATCGGGAACCTTCCTGAAATGCCGGAAGGGTGTGAAGCGCAGGCCCTGACCGTTCTGACACCGGGATTCATGCTGGATGCAACGATGGAAAATGCTTTCTATCAGGTCCAGCTGCAGCTACAATATTTTAAGGGGGCACCAAAAGCATGAAAAAATTTGATTTACAGATTTTCGGCGGAAGCAGAAGCGCTTTAATCCGGAATCAGATAGCGGATTATCTTGAGGTTGGCGGGAAAATGGAACTGTGCGGAATCGGTTTTACCAAACTGGATGAAAGTCCCGGCGCGCAGAGTGATTCCACGACTTATATCAATGAGGTAACGTCATCCGCAGACATTATCGGATATGAAACAGAGTTTTCCTATGAGTTCGATGCAGTACCTTCGCAGAAGGCATTGTACAGCCTGTGGAAAGACGGGCGTGACCACCATACGGGAGCGGATGCGCAGCATGTTTATGTGCGGGTTGAATTGTTTAATCCCATTGGCACGCTGTCAAAGGAAAAAGCGGAATTTACCGCACGGCAGTTTATTGTGTCAAATGAGGTCAGCGATTTCACCGGAAATGGCGGGGAAAAAATCAGTGCTTCCGGTACGCTCCATGCCGTGGGGGATCCCGTTTTCGGGAAGTTTGATACGGTGACAAAGACCTTTACAGAAGGTGGGTTCAAAGGCAAATATGACCTTGCACTTGATGATGAAGAAGTCACAGAACCCGGAGAAGATACAGAGTAACCAGAAATCAATAATGACACTACTGAAAACGACAACTGATCTACATGACAGTGGACGTTCAGAACAGCGCAGGGTACCGCCACGGCCTTGCGCTGTTTTTATACGCTGTGGTGATTGAAAGGATGAAAAAAAATGAATATCGAGATCAATGGAGTAACTTTGCAGGTTGATTTTATGGATGCTGACTTTATGGAAAAGTTCGAACCCGCTGTATATAAAGTGCGGGACAAAATCAACGAAAGCAAGACCATGCAAGGCAGTGTTGCGGCAAAATATAAGCTGATGAACCAGAGCATAGAAACCTGTTTCAATGAAGTTTTCGGTGAAGGTACTGCTGACAGTATTTTTCAGGGGAGCAAGAATGTCATGGCACATTTGGAAGCGCTGGTCCGGATTGAGGAAGCGCAGAAGACTGAAAAGAAACGGTTCAACGATCTTTCCAACAAGTACACGCAGCGTCAGAACAGTTTCCAGTCTGTGCAGGGCCACAAGCAGAAACAGAAAAACCAGCCTAACCGCACATGAATGTTTTAATGGATGACCTGCCCTGTAGCGTCATTGTAGCGGATATTGAGATCCCCATAAATACAGATTACAGAACAGGCATTTTGTTTGAACAGACTTTAAGTGATCCGGTCATGCCGGATGATGAAAAGCTGAAAACTGTGCTGACGCTGTACTATGGGGACGCCGTTTTCCCGCTGCTGTCCGATATGGACATGGTACAGGAAGCATTGAACGGGATTATGTGGTTTTACCGCTGCGGTAGTGATGAAACGGCGGGATCTGAAACGGAAGGGGGCGCTTCCGGTAAGGATCCGCCGTTTTCTTATGAACATGATGCCGGTTATATTTACGCTGCGTTTATTGAAGCATATGGAATTGACCTGACAAAGAACAGACTTCATTGGTGGCAGTTTAGAGCCTTATTTTTAGGATTGCCGGAAACGGTGCTTTTCTGCAAAATTATGGGCTATCGCACTATGGAGATACCGCCCAAAATGCCAAAAGCACAGAAACAGTTCTATCAGCGAATGAAACGGATCTACAAGATCCCGGAATCGGCTGAACAGATAAGGCTTGAAAAAGAACTGAACGCCATCCTTGAAAAAGGGGGTGACGTTTCACAGCTTATGAAGTGAGGTTTTTTAGATGGCCAACAATGACGGTTCGTTAAATTTTGATACTAAAATAGACAGTTCGGGTTTTGAAAAAGGCTTAAATGGTATTGGCAGTGCCGCACAGAAAGGACTGTCAGTTACTACAAAAGTTTTGGAAGGCGCCGCAGCGGGAATTACTGCGCTGGCCGGCGCCGCTATTAAAGTCGGCTCTGACTTTGAAGCGGGGATGTCGCAGGTGCAGGCGGTTATGGGTACTGTGGCTGATAAGGATCTTCCTGATATTGTCAGAGTAGCCAATGAGATGGGGCTTTCCTTTAAGGAAGGTGCTAATACAACTGAAACTGCAATGAATATTTTGTCAGCAAAAGCCAAGGAAATGGGGGCTTCCACGAAATTCAGCGCGACTGAATCAGCGGAGGCCCTTAATTATATGGCAATGGCTGGGTGGAAAACGGAAGATATGCTGGGCGGCATTGAAGGCATCATGAATCTTGCGGCCGCATCCGGTGAGGACCTGGCGGCCACTTCCGATATTGTGACGGATGCCCTTACAGCTTTTGGAATGTCAGCATCGGAATCCACGCATTTTGCGGATATACTGGCGGCGGCATCATCCAACGCAAATACCAATGTCGGTATGATGGGGGAAACTTTCAAGTATGTGGCTCCGCTGGCGGGTTCGCTGGGGTATTCCGCGGAAGATACCGCTACGGCTATTGGGCTGATGGCAAACGCCGGTATAAAAGGCGGTCAGGCCGGTACCGCTTTGCGCTCCATTATGACAAGGCTTGCAAAGCCCACGAAGGAATCGCAGACCGCTATGAATGCACTGGGTCTGTCCATTACGGACGCATCCGGCAAAATGAAGCCGTTGTCTGAAATTGTGGGCGATATGCGGAAAGGCTTTTCCGGTCTTACAGAGGACGAAAAAGCCAGCTATGCGGCCATGCTGGGCGGTCAGGAAGCAATGTCCGGACTGCTGGCAATCGTTAACGCGTCAGATGCGGATTTTGAAAAGTTATCCAATTCCATCGCGAACTGCAATGGGACGGCGGAAGAAATGGCCGCAATCATGCAGGACAATTTACAGGGCCAGCTGACAATTCTTCAGTCCGGTCTTGAAGGGCTGGGCGTGTCCATGTATGAAACCATGCAGGATACGGCAAAGGACGTGGTAAAAGAAGCGCAGGGGATGGTTCAGCAGCTTCAGGATGCGTTTAATGAAGGTGGTTTTGAGGGACTGGTTGGTTCCGTTGGTAATGTGCTGGCGCGGATTGTACAGCGGATTGCAGATGCGGCCCCTATGGTCATTGACGCCGCCGTAAATCTGATACATTCCTTCTGTGACGGACTGAAAAGCGCGGCGGGTATCGGTGAATCGGGGGCAAGTCTGATCACGTCCCTTGTTACCGGCCTGATGTCCTGCGTCGGTGAAATATGGACGACGGCCATAGTCCTGATCGGCAAGCTGGCGGAAGGAATTGCCGCCGGTGCGCCGCAGATGGTTCAGGCGGCTTCCACGGCAATCACTGACATTGTGGAATGTATTGTTGACTGGATGCCGGATATTCTACAGGCCGGTGCGGATATTATTGTTGCACTGGCGGAAGGAATTGCTGACGCACTTCCCACACTGATGACACAGGCGGCTGTTATTGTTACGGATATGGCACTGGCATTGGTTGAAAATCTTCCGGCACTTGTGGACGCCGCCCTGCAGTTGATCATGGGATTGGTACAGGGACTGGCGGAAGGAATTCCCGTTTTACTGGAGGGCGCTATTCAGTTATTTATGGCCATACTGGAAGCCCTGCCCGTAGTGATCGAACAGCTATTACAGGCACTTCCCACGCTGATCACCACGATCATTGACTTCTTTTCACAGAATATTTCCCGGATCGTAGACGGTGCAATTCAGCTGTTAATGGGCATTATTGAGGCGATCCCTGTTATTATTCAGGCAATCGTGGACAATTTGCCGCAGATCATAACAGCACTTGTCAGCGGGCTTGTGGGTGCGCTTCCGCAGCTGTTAGAAGCAGCCATCACATTGTTGATGGCAATCATTGAAGCAATTCCTGATATTGTCGTGGCGATTGCTGAAAACCTTCCAAAGATCATAACAGCGATTGCTACAGGTTTAGCACAGGCCATCCCGCAGATATTCACGGCGGCAAAAGATCTGTTATGGCAGATTATAACGGCGGTTCCTGAAATAGTGACCGGTTTAGCTGGGGCCGTGCCTGATATTATAGCCGGTATTGTGAACGGCTTGATCGGTGGCGTTGGTGCAGTATGGGATGCAGCCGTTGAACTGGGTTCTGGTATTTTGGACGGAATCAAGTCATTTTTCGGTATACACAGCCCGTCAACCGTGATGACTGAACAGGGTGATTATTTGGTGCAGGGGCTTGTGAACGGGATTGCAAATATGCCCGCTGAACTGGCCGCATATCTTGATCAGACTGTTCAGGAAATTATTGCATGGGGCCAGCAGATGCTCAGCAATGCACAGAGCATAATGCTGAATGTAGTGAACACTGTTGCCGATTTAATCGCAACACTCCCAGGGAAAATCTGGACATGGCTCGTCAACGTGGTGACAAAAGTGACCGCATGGGGCCAGCAGATGCTGAATACCGCGAAAACAGCGGTCAGCAAAATGATTTCAGCCATTGTCAGCCTGATTTCCGAATTACCGGGAAAAGTCTGGACATGGCTTGTAAATGTGGTGACGAAGGTCACGCAATGGGGCCAGCAGATGCTTTCCACCGCAAAAACAGCGACCAGCAATATGATTTCGGCGGTTATCTCCCTTATATCCGAACTGCCCGGAAAAGTGTGGACGTGGTTGGTCAATACCGTCACAAAGGTGACCGCGTGGGGCCAGCAGATGCTGAATACCGCAAAAACAGCGATCAGTAACATGATTTCGGCGGTTATTTCCCTTATATCCGAACTGCCCGGGAAAATTGCGGCGTACCTGTCGGATGTCGTTTCAAAGGTAGTTTCCTGGGGGAATGAGCTGGCTTCCAAAGGAGCCGGGGCAGCCAGGGGATTATTTGATGCCGTAGTGAACGGCGTGAGCGGCCTGCCTTCCAAAATGGCGGAAATCGGGAGCAACATTGTTTCCGGTATCTGGAACGGCATCTCAAGCGGATGGGACTGGTTAAAGGGAAAAGTTGCGGACCTTGCTAACAGCCTTTTGGAGGGCGCCAAGGATGCGCTGGGCGTTCACTCCCCGTCACGAAGATTCCGCGACGAATTCGGCCGCTGGCTGATGCCCGGCACGATGGAGGGCGTGAAAAAATCCATGCCGGAGACGCTGCGTGACATGAAGGAGCAGGCGGGTGAACTTTTGGCGGCAATGCAGGGAACGGTAGCGGCTTCCATGGGCGAGATTACATTAAATGCCTCCGGTGCGGCAGGTGCAAGGGCCCTGACCTCTGCAGGAACCGTTGTATATAACGATAACCATTTGGAACAGGAAAATAATTACCATGTGAAGACTGCAACAGCGGCAGAGGTAAACAGGGCGCAGAGAGAAGCTTTTAGGAAAATGGCAGGAGGAGTGAAGTAATGACGGTAAATACGCTGAGAATTGAACTGGCCTGCAACGGCAGAACCCTGGCCATGGGACCGGGGGAGGATCTGGACATTACAAAAGTTTCCGGACTGGAATCATCGGAGCTGGAAATAAGTACGTCGGATAATGCGCTGGTGGACGGGGATTCGGTGGACGGAAAGAAGATAGGAAGCCGCCCCATCCACATCGAAGCGAAATTCAGGAGCGGCCGGAATAATCCGGAAAACAGGGCCGCCGTTATTAAATTTTTCAATCCAAAGTATACCGGGAAAGCCCTGATCACAAATATGGGGATTTCCCGGAATATTGGGTATGAGCTGGAAGGGTGGACATTCGCGGAGCAGAAGAACCTTGATACGAGGCTGGGCATTATTGTGGATTTAAAGTGTCCGGATCCCTACATGCTGAATATTGACAACTTTGGCAAGAACATGGCCCACTATACGGCACAGTTCCACTTTCCCTGGCACAGCCTGGCAAGGCGTGCCACAAACAAAAAGGATTATCCGGAAAGGGCAAGGGGGCTGATGCTGGGCGGTATGATCACCGGCTACCGGACACTGCATAAGGAAGTGGTGCTTGCCAATGACGGGGACGTGCCGACGGGCGTGCAGATACAGTTCGTGGCTAAGAGGGGGGATGTGAAGAATCCCAAAATAACCAATACAGGAACCGGACAATTCATGCGGGTAGTGTGCAGCATGGTAATGGGAGACGTCCTGCTGGTAGATACGGACCCGCGCCATCAGGTGATCGAGTTGAACGGGACAAACTATTACCATCATATTGACCGGAAATCGGAACCCTTCCAGTTGGAAGTGGGGGACAATTATCTTGAATACGATGCGGATGAGAATTATACGAATCTTGATGTAAACCTGTATTACAGGCCTAAATATCTGGGGGTGTGACATGCAGTTTATTATACTTGACAAGGATTTTCAGACCACGGGTTCGATAGGTGTGTTCAATACCCTGCTGTGGTACCGCCGTTATTACAGCCCTGGAATTTTCGAGCTTCATGTTCCGGCAGGGTATTTTGATCTGATAAACAGCGGCCGGTATCTGTACCGGAATGACCGTACAGAACTGGGGGTTATCCGGGAAGTGAATTTCATGCGCGGCGAGAAGGGTGAGAAGACGGCATACTGCAAGGGCTACTTTGCGGAACATCTGCTGAATAACAATGTGATCTGCCCGACATTCAGCCGGGCGGGTACGCCTGAAACACTGGCCCGCGCTGTGGTGGAGCAATATATCATCAATCCCGCCAGTGCTGCCCGGAAAATTAGAAATATAAGGCTGGGCGCCGTTCGCGGCGGCGGTTCTTCCATTACACTGCAGAACACGGGAGACCACGTGGGAGACCGCCTGTATGACACACTGAAAACACAGGAAATGTCACAGCGGCTTGTGTTTGACTATCTTGAAAACAGCCTGACCTACGAAGTGTGGCAGGGGCTTGACCGGAGGGATTCCCAGGACAAAAACAGCTGGGCAATTTTTTCGGACAGTTTCCGGAATATCAAAAATGCGCAGTACGACAGGGATGAATCCGATCATAGAAATTTTGCATACGTGGCAGGAGAGGGCGAAGGTTCCGCCCGGGAAATAGTAGAAGTGGACATAAGGCAAGGACCGGATGAAGAACGCCGGGAATTGTGGGTGGATGCAAGGGACCTTCAGCAGCATTCTGACACAGTGAACTATACGGATGCGCAGTATCGGGACCTGCTGTTTCAGCGCGGGCTTGAAAAATTAGCGGACTATGCGGTTCTTGAAAAGGTTGACAGTGACGTGGATCCGGCTGCCAATCTGGTTTACGGTACGGATTTTGATTTGGGAGATCTGTGTACTTACCGGTACAGTGATGTAAATATAGAGTGCTCAAAGCGTATTACGGAAATTCAGGAAGTATTTGAGGGGGCCAGAAGGACGTTAAGCGTTATTTTCGGAACGGACAGTGCGACCGACTTCAAAAAGATTATCAGAAAGGAGACAACATAAATGGCTTTAAGATACGGGTATTTTGATTCGGATATCATAGGCGTGGATGATGAGGGAATGCCGGTTTTTGACAGGGCCGAAACCTCTGACCTGTTTGCGCTGCTGCTTGCAGGACTTGTCAGTGACGGTGTCCTTGCGCAGCCTAAGAACTGTTTTCAGGTGTTGGGGACCGGCAGCGGTACGAAGGTTGAAGTACAGCCGGGCTTTGGCATGGTGAAGGGGCATTTTGCCTATAATGACGAAAAAATGGAACTGGATATTGAACCGGCCCCGCAGAAGTACAGCAGGATAGACCGTGTTATCATGCGCTGCAACTATCTGGAACGGATGGTGGAAATTGTGGTCAGGACAGGGACAGAGGCAGCAAATCCGGCAGCACCGGCACTGGTCAGACCGAATGCGGGGGACTATTTTGAACTGTGCCTTGCCAATATCCGTCTGACTGCCGGACAGAAGAGCATAACACAGAGCAGCATAACGGATACTCGTCCGAACAGTTCCGTATGCGGATATATTACGCAGCTGATCGACCATATTGATACGGAAGTGTTTTTTGCACAGTTTGAGGCATTCTATGAGGAATTTGTAGATAAATCCGAAACCAGTTACAAAGAGTTCTGCCAGATGGCCCAGAAAGCTTATCAGGATTTTGATACGGACATAACAAATTACATAAATGCACTGAAAAAAGACAGCACGGACGCATATAACAATCTGGTCAGCCTGGGAGAGAAACTGTATAACGATTTCAACAGGGACATTTCAGGATACATGTCAGCGCTGAAATCGAAGGGGGACGCTGATCTGGCGGAATTGACACAGCAGCTTCTTGATTTCAGGAATACCCATGAGGCGGAATTTTTAGCATGGTTCGACCGTATCAAGGGAATGCTCGGCACGGATCCGGCGGGAAACCTTGCGAACGGACTGGAAGGACTGACCGGACGGATGGAAGATGTGGAAGAAATGATATTTACCGGAATGGCTGCGGCAAGGATAGAAACATCCGATGGCGATTACATGACCGATGATATGGGGATACCGCTGCTGGCTGACTGGCCTGTATGTAAGTGCTGTTGATTTTAAGATGGAAAAAAGGAGGTTTTTGCAGGCATGAATACGGGAATAAAAATACCTGAATTAAGGGAAGGGACGGAGATATCCGGGGAAAGCGATTATATCGTGAGAATGGGGGACGGAACGGGAACGAAGCGGGTAAAGCATAAGACCCTGGTGGGGCAGATGCAGAAAGATATGGAACTGTCTTATGAAGAAACGATGGCACTGCTGAATGAGGAAACAGAAGGAAACGGGAATCAGAATACAGAAAGCGGGGAAGAATAAATGGGAATTTTAAATGTGAAGGCATTAAGGGACTGGATTTTATTAAGAGGCGTGAACCATATGCTGGCAACAGAGAAAGGGTTTTTTATGGATGCCCGTCTGGGGCCGGTGATACAGGGGGAGCTGGACAAGCTCAAAGCAAATGTTGGTGAGATAAACAGCAATTTA
>CAJTVQ010000044.1 GCA_910579935.1 uncultured Lachnospiraceae bacterium | reverse complement strand
AATTGGCCAAGCTGTATCCGGTTATAGTTTAGAAACTAGCCGGATGGAGTACTAGCATTATGGTATATAATATACGTCAGAACAGAAAATATGCCTGAAAAAGCTGCAGAAATGAGGTAAGTTATGAGCGAATGGATTTTTTCAATTTTTCCAAGTGAGAATTTTGTTGACCTGGGTCTGTATCAGTTTGGCTGGGAACAATGCGATCCTTCCCATTCTTTCGGTCCTGCCGCAAGGAACCACTATCTGTTCCACTACTGCCTTTCCGGTGCGGGTACCCTCTATGCACAGAACGGGAAAAAGGAATCCGCCGCTTTCCAGATCAAAAGCGGACAGGGCTTTATGCTTTTCCCCCATCAGATCTGTACTTATATTGCGGATGAGAAACTTCCATGGGAATATGTCTGGCTGGAGTTTGACGGTCTGCGGGTCAAAGAAGCCATCGAATTAACGGGAATGAAACCGGAACAGCCGGTTTACAAGGCGCGCTATAAGGATATTTCCGAGACTATGAAAAATGAAATGATCTATATTGTAAACCACAAAGAGGAATCCCCCTTCCACTTAATCGGACACCTCTATCTGTTCATCGACAGCCTGGTGCGTTCCTCTACCTCTGCACAGATCGGCAAAGGCAGCAGTCTGCGCGATTTTTATATTAAGGAGGCGTTTGCCTTCATTGAACAGAACTTCCAAAATAATATTTCCGTGGAAGATATTGCTGCAGCCTGCGGCCTGAACCGCAGCTACTTCGGAAAAATCTTCCACGAAAATATGGGAAAATCCCCGCAGGAATTTCTTATCTCCTACCGCATGACAAAAGCGGCCGAACTATTAAAACTCACCAATTTATCGGTCGGTGATATAGGAAATGCAGTCGGCTATCCGAACCAGCTGCACTTTTCCAGGGCTTTCAAAAATGTATACGGGATTTCTCCGAGACAGTGGCGGTATGAACACGTAACTCCCTCTCCGTGACAGCCGCCGCGGCTGCTTCTGCATCCGCATCCATTTATACGGTTCCGTTTTCTGATTCCGGTTTCCCGTGAAAATCAAAGCCCCGCTGCAGACAATACCCTGCATCTCTTAAACAGCCACTTGGCTCGTTGCTCGCGGAAATAAAAAATGGAAACAGCGCCAGCTGCACCCCCTACAAGTGCTGCTGACGCCGCCTCCCGCTTTGAGCGTATTGAAAAAAGCTCCGGACACTATCCGCATTCCACCCTGTCACATTCACAGGGACGAACGGAAACGGATTCTATTTTCTGCCCGTTCAAATATCCACAGCAGGACAAACCTGCCCGGATTACCTCATTCCACTTCTTTGCCGACAAGTGGTACGCTGTTTTATCATCTAAAACGATCGTACAGGCATCTTCCATCGTACATTCTTCCGAATAAGCCACCTTATACATATTTTTCCGGCTGATAGCACCGATTTCTTCCAAGACATTTACCATCCGGTATACCGTTGCCGTCCCGATGCTTTCATCCACTTCTGCCGCACGGTAAAAGATTTCCTTACAGCTCGAACACTCATTTTCCAGAATAATGTCGATTAAGGTCAGACGCTGCTTCGTAATGCGGCAGCCCCTTTCCTTCAGTTTGGATATAATGAGTTCCCTCTGCATCTTTGTTCTCCGGTAACTTCTGGAATCTGCCATCTTCCTTTGGTCTTTGCTATTTTCTTCTTTCATCCGCATACCGGCGCCTTTCTATACCAACAGTTCCAAAGAGTTATTCCTAATGGCAGTGTCCTTTGCAGTGCCCGCAGTCACCGCCGCACTGGATGGACTTTCCGTTTTTCCTGTCTCTTATCATACCCCTGACTATCAGAGCCGCTATTCCGAACACAATTACGCCAACTACCAATGTTCCCATCCTGACCTCCTGACCGATATGTCACAAACTCTATTTTGCTGCCGCCATCTTTTTCATATTTCTCATATCTACCTTTAACGTACTGCTTTCCTTATAAGGTCTTACCAACAGGTAAATGAATCCGATGACCAGTAAAAAAGCCACTATCGTACCGAACCCGAACGCACCTGCGGTAAACAGGGTTCCGATCTGGTATACGCACAGGGATACCACATAAGCCAGCCCTGTCTGATAACCGATGGCAAACCAAAACCATTTGATATTGTTCATTTCCCTCTTAATGGCTCCCATTGCCGCAAAGCACGGTGCGCATAAAAGGTTGAATACAAGGAAGGAATAAGCTGCTGCCACTGTCATGCTTCCGGCCAGTGAGCCCCATACTTCCTCGCCATCTTCCGCTACTTCTGCAAAACCAAACAAAATACCGAACGTACCTACCACATTCTCTTTCGCTACCAAACCGGTAATGGCTGCAACTGCAGATTTCCAATCCCCCCATCCAAGAGGGATAAACAGCCAGCTGATCCCGTTGCCGATGGCTGCAAGGATACTATGGTCAATTTCCATATCTTCCAGCATCCGGAACTGTCCGTCCACAAAACCGAAATAAGTAGTGAACCAAATCACAATGGTAGACAGCAGAATAATGGTTCCTGCCTTTTTAATAAAGGACCATCCTCTTTCCCACATACTCCTCAATACATTGGAAACAGTAGGCAGATGGTAAGCCGGAAGCTCCATAACGAAAGGAGCCGGATCTCCTGCAAACATCTTTGTCTTTTTCAAAATAATACCGGAGCAGATAATTGCTGCAATTCCCACAAAATATGCACTGGGTGCCACCCATGACGCACCTCCGAACAATGCGCCGGCAATCAGTGCGATAATCGGAAGTTTTGCACCGCAGGGAATAAACGTCGTAGTCATGATCGTCATTTTCCTGTCACGGTCATTTTCAATCGTACGGGATGCCATAACACCCGGCACGCCGCATCCTGTACCGATCAGCATGGGAATAAAGGATTTTCCTGACAGGCCGAACTTTCTGAAAATCCTGTCCATGATAAATGCCACCCTCGCCATATATCCGCAGCTTTCCAAGAAAGCAAGGAATATGAACAGCACTAACATCTGGGGTACAAAACCAAGTACTGCGCCTACACCTGCTATAATACCATCCAAAATCAGTCCTGACAACCAGTCTGCACAGCCGATGGCACTCAACGCCGACTCCGCAAGCGCCGGAATCCCCGGAACTTCTAACCCGAACAGGCTCCATCCTTCGCCGAATACACCGTCATTTGCCCAATCCGTTGCCCATGTACCTACCGTAGTTACAGAAACATAATACACCAGCCACATCACGACTGCAAAAATCGGAAGCGCTAAAAAACGGTTGGTCACTATGCGGTCAATTTTATCGGATACGGTCAGTTTCTCCGCCCTGCTTTTGCTTACGCACTCTCCGATAATGGAAGAAATGTATACATACCTTTCATTGGTAATAATGCTTTCCGCATCGTCATCCAACGATTCCTCCAGCCTTTTGATCTGTGCGGAAACATCCGGAACTTTCTGCATCTGCGTTCCGATTTTGTCATCGCTCTCCAGCAGCTTCACCGCAAAGAAACGCTTCTGTTCTTCTTTTACATCGGATCCCAGCATAGATGCCACTTCTTCGATCACGGCCTCTACCGCCGGTGCAAATTTATGAACAGGCGCTGTGCGGCCTGCCCTTTCTGCCAGCGCTACTGCCTTTTCTGCCGCTTTCTGTATATTGGTGCCTTTCAGCGCGGAGATTTCCACCACTTCACAGCCCAGCTTTTCGCTTAATTTACCGGTATGTATACTGTCGCCGTTTTTCTCCACCACATCCATCATGTTGACTGCCATCACCACCGGAATGCCAAGCTCCATCAGCTGTGTACTCAGGTACAGGTTTCTCTCAATATTCGTTCCGTCCACAATGTTGAGAATCACATCCGGCCTTTCATTGATCAGATAGTTCCTCGCCACCACTTCTTCCAAAGTATACGGGGACAAGGAATAGATACCCGGAAGATCCATAACCGCCACATCCTTGTGCCCTTTCAATTTTCCCTCTTTTTTCTCCACTGTAACTCCCGGCCAGTTTCCTACAAACTGGTTGGAACCGGTAAGCGCGTTGAACAGTGTCGTTTTCCCGCAGTTGGGATTACCTGCCAATGCAATCTTTACTGACATATCCTACCTCTTTCCGCCCCATGGCTTTTCATTTATTGCATATTGCTATCTTTTATTAGTTCAAGCTAACCATCATGTAAAAAACAGAGAGTAAAATGTAAAAAGCAATTCTACTCTACCATGATCATTTCTGCATCTGCTTTACGCAAAGACAGTTCATAACCTCTGACCGTCACTTCCACCGGATCTCCCAGGGGCGCCACTTTCCTTACGAACACCTCTACGCCTTTCGTAATACCCATATCCATGATACGCCTTTTCACAGGACCTTCTCCGGTCAGCTTTGTTACTTTTACCGTACTCCCGCAGGGGATTTCCTTTAATGTCCTCATTTTCAGCCTCCTTCCTCAACGCCAAACATTACCCAACCATAATCTTATTCGCCATATCTTTGCCGATGGCGACTCTGGAATCTTTAACATTCACTATCATATTCCCATTCATTTCCGTTATGACAGTCACCACTCCCCCTGTCACAAAGCCAAGATTCTCAAGAAATTTCTTTGTTTCCTCTTTGCCTCCGACTTTACGTATTACACTAGGTTCTCCGGTATTTACCATTGTTAACGGCATCATTGACCATCTTCTTTCTGTAATGTTTTTTGAAATTGATTTTTATTTTCATTTGCTTTCACTGTTAGTATATACTAACGCTCATTAGTTGTCAAGGACTATTTTTACCAATAAAACCTCACCGGAAACGAATCATAGAAAACAGGATCAAATGCCTGTCCGGCAGCCGGAATCTGCCGCCGTGAAATCCCTTTGGCCGTAGCGTTGCCTTTCCTCACCAAACAATTTATCCAAACTGTAACAACTTTAGAAAAACTTCATGCTTCCACTATTTACTGCCTCCCGAAAAATGTGATATACTGTTTTTCATAAGTCAAAAACCCCGCCGTAAGCAGCAGGGCATCAAATTTGAAACGCCCCAAGGGGCGGGGTTTTTGACCCTCGCGGCAGTCGCCAAATGTCTGCAAGCAGCCACTTGGCTCGTTGCTCGCGGAAATAAACAAATTGTGAGTATATCATTTTAATGCGGGGTATCAGTATATGAATGTAAATGAATCGGCAGAAAACTATTTGGAAACCATTTTAATCCTGAGCAAATCCCATCCGGTGGTGCGTTCTGTGGACATTGCCGAAGAACTGGGCTTTAAGAAATCCAGCGTCAGCGTAGCCATGAAAAATCTCAGGATGAAAGAACATATTACGGTAACGAAAGAAGGCTTCATCTATCTGACAGAATCGGGCAAAGCCATTGCGGAAATGATTTATGAAAGGCATGAGCTGCTTACGGACTGGCTGGTGCGGTTAGGCGTTGACCCTGAAATTGCCGCTGAAGATGCCTGCCGGATGGAGCATGTCATCAGTAAGGAAAGTTTTGAAGCCATCAAAAAACATGTAAAATAAAGTACCAAAAACAGACTCCCGACACGCTTACATTGCGTTCAGGAGTCCTTCCATTCCTTCTTTTCTGAAGATTTCCTTATAATATCCGATTTCCTTCTGAATCAGTCCGTCGATGACACTCATACCCAGCAGTTCCACCGGAGCCTTATCATCCGTCAGCAGATATTCCCCTTTTTCATATACCGTCAGGGCATCCCCCACCCTGCCCATCATGGCAGCAAGTTCCGTATCTTCCAGTTTTGCCGCATTTTCTCCGAAAAAAGCAAAAGCATCCTCATCCTGTGTGGCGAACAGCTCACGGTTGGTCGTTCCCCTTACATCCGCGGTACATACATAGTTAAACACACCCGCAATCGTATCGGAAAGGTAATCGTTAATATTGCCCTCTTCCTCGGAATGCATGTTCATGTTCACCACCATAATTCCGCCTTCCTTCAGATGCTCCCGCACCATTGTGAAAAACTCCACCGAAGACATCTGGAAAGGAATCGTAATATCCTGATAGGCATCCACCATGATCACATCATATTTCTTATCCACTGCCTGCAGATAGGCACGCCCGTCATAAGTCGTCACTTTGACAGTATCGGGCAGATTAAAATATTTTCCCGCCAGGTCCGTAATCTTCTGGTCGATTTCCACTCCTTCTATATCCATATGTTCAAAATACTTCATGCACTGTTTGGCATATGTGCCGGTTCCCATGCCAAGAATCAGAAGGTCCGCATCTTCCTTCTCCCCGACCCCCGCCATCACCGGGGCAGCCAGCGCATAATCATAATACATCCCCGTCAGGGAATCATCTTTTTTCATAATGGACTGGACGCCGAACAGTACATTTGTAGACAAGATCACGCTGTCATCCGTTTCTTTCACCTGCAGATAATTATAAACCGACTCCCCTTCGTACAGCAGACTGTTCTCCCAAAAAGCAAAACTGCCGGAATGCCCGAAAACCGCACAGAGTACAAAAAACAAAACCGCTCCGGCACAGACTCCTTTCTTTTCCTTCCGCGTAAGAAAATACACCAGTCCCAGCACCAGCAGGATTCCCGCAAAAATCAGGAAAGTGACCGAAGTTCCCACCGCCGGTATCGTTACAAACGTAGGCAGGAAAGTCCCGATAATGCTTCCGATCGTATTAAAAGCCCCCAGCGTCCCTACCGTCCTGCCGCTGTCATCCAGGCTTTCCACCGTATATTTCACCAAAGACGGCGTCACCGTCCCCAGCAGAAACAACGGGAATACGAAAATGACCATACATGCCGCAAAGCCCGCCAGAATCAGGAAATTATGGTTTACCGTCAGCACCAGCACCGCGGATATGCCTAAAATCACATATTTTCCCACAAGCGGGATCGCCGCCAGCCAAAGCGCGGCCACAATCAGCCTCAGATACAGCCTGTCCGGATCCGGATTCTTATCCGCACTCCTGCCGCCCCATATATTTCCCAATGCCATGGCAATCATGATCGTGCCGATAATAATCGTCCACACGATCTGCGAGGAACTGAAATAAGGCGCCAGTAGACGACTGGCTCCCAATTCCACTGCCATCACTGACATTCCTGCAAAAAATTCCGTCGCATACAAATAGTATTTATTCTTCCATATATTTTCCATGCCAACCTCCTGTCCAAAATATTCCAAGAATATATCATATCAGAAAACCTTCTGAAAAAAAAGTATTTCCAGCCAATAATTCCTAATTTTTAATTAAGATTTTTCCCAATCTCTTGTGATACCATCCAACATATGATATGGTGGAGAAAATACCAAGGAGGAATCATATGAAAAACAAAATATACTTTATTTTATTCTTATTTTATTTCCTGATTTTCGGTTTCATTCTATACCTTAACGGCGTATTTTCCGGAGAAATCACCTCCTACGCCAACCTTTTCATCAACTTGGGATGTCTGCTGGTCATCGGGATTCTGTTCATTCTTTCCGCTGTCAGCTTTACGAAACTAGCCCGCTGCGTGGATGCCCTTTCCCTTGCTACTTATTCCATATACAAAAGATATAAGGAAGCAGGCAAAAATCTTTGGGGCGAATACCGGGATAAGAAAAACGTGTTCGAGCATCCGGAGCTGGACGATGCCTTTATCCGCTATCAGAAACGGATGAAAAGCTATACAACCAAACGCGGTCTGACAAATACCTGTGATCTGGAAGAATACATAAACGAAGATCTGCTGGATCAGATTGGCGCTTCCCATTTTAATTCCAATATTTCGGGAACCATGACCGGACTTGGCATCCTTGGCACCTTTATCGGACTTTCCCTTGGTCTGGGCGCTTTTTCCGGCAACGATATCTTCACCATTTCCGACAATGTGGGACCTCTTTTAGACGGCATGAAAGTGGCTTTCCATACTTCCGTATACGGTATTTTCTTCTCACTGGTGTTCAACTTCGTATACCGGAGTATTATGGCATATTCCTATCAGGTGCTGTCCGAATTTCATTCCTGCTACCGGGAATGTGTCATGCCCTCCGTAGGTTCCGGCGCCGATGAAAATTCCAAAGCGATGCTGGTATATCAGGCAAATATGGCAAACTCCATGAAATCCATTCTTGATTTATTAAAGGGTACTGCCGCGGAACAGACCGCCGGAATGGAACGTGTCTTACGGGAATTTGTCCGCCAGCTTTCCGACACCATGGGTTCCGACTTTGAAAAACTGGGAAAATCCCTGAATGAAGCATGTGATGCCCAGGCGATTTATTCCCGCAACTACCAAAGCATGGAAAACACCACCAAAGAACTGCTGGAAGCCAGCCGCGGGCTGATGGAAACGCTGGACCATACCATGACCCGTCAGGAAAGATTTTCCAAAGAACTGAAAAACCAGCAGGAAATACTTTCCCGTGCCTGTGATACCTTAAACGAGGATATCAGCAACCAGTTATATACATTTAACCAGATGAGGGAACTATATGAGAAAGAATCGTAAAACCAGAGAAGCCTTTCAGGAGCACAGCTTTTGGCAGTCTTACTCGGATATGATGGCAGCGCTGCTGCTGATTTTCGTCCTGATGATTGCCATTACCCTTTCCATTTATAAACAGAAAACCTCCGATTTGGAGCAGACCCGCATTGAGTTAAACTCCGCCAAGGAAGATTTGGACAAATACCGGGAGGAAATCGCTTTGTCCAATCAGGAATTGGAGGATTCCCTCTCTCAATTGCAGGCGGCCTATGCCTATTCGGAAATGACCGAGGCGGAGCTCGCCAAGGCATATTCGGAAATCGACAATGCAAGGGCGGAGCTTGCCGCTACCAAAAGCGAACTGCAGGATATCGTAGGCATACGGACGGATATCATCGGCGCATTACAGAGTACGTTCAGCAACTCCACCATGAAGGTAGACCCGCAGACCGGCTCCATCACCTTCTCTTCTGACGTTCTGTTCCGCTACAACAGCGCCAGACTGACGACAGATAGCATGGACACTCTGAAAGAGATCATCCCCCTGTATCTTGATGTGCTTTTGCAGGATGCCTACCGCCCCTACATCGCTGAAATCATTATTGAAGGACATACCGATACGGACGGCGGTTATCAGAGCAATATGGAGCTTTCCTATAACCGTGCCAATGCAGTGGCAAATTTCTGTCAGGATTCGAAAAACGGGCTGAGCGAAGAAAAAATCGAACAGCTCCGCCAGCTTATGACCGTCAACGGACGCTCTTACAGCAATCCTGTTTACAAGGAAAACTCGCAGGAAATCGATATGGCGGCCTCCCGCAGGGTGGAAATCAAATTCCGGCTGAGAGAGGATGAAATGATTGAGAAAATCGCGGGAATACTGGCACAGTAAGATAAAAAACTGCGTTTTGACCATGGTAACAAACACCGGAGAAAAGGAATTTCTATCCTTTCTCCGGTGTTTACTGTAAATCCACTGCACGTTATTCGTATGACAATATTGCCGGTTTTGTTCACTGCCACTTCATCACCGATAAACCGGCTCTCCATTCTCTTTACCTGAAATTGAATACCCACCGGCTTTCCGACTGGTAATAAATCAGCCATGCCCTTACATTCTGTCCATGAAGCGCCAGCGTGCAGTCATATTCTATGGAAGGGATACCCGTATACCTCTCCAATATGCAGTCCGGTTCAGAACAGGCTCATCTGTTCGTAATCCGTTTTCCGCTCCAGCAGGCAGGGGATTTGATGCAGGATACTTTCCGTTTTTGCATCATCCATTACCCATTCCATGATTTCATCCGGTTCAAGGATCAGGGGCATCCGGTCATGCACCGGCTTCATGGAAGCATTTGCCGCAGTCGTCAGTATCACAAAATGCTCCTCGTCCCCATACGGTCTGCAGAACCCCGCCATAAACAGCACTGGCATATTTTTTCTGCAAAATGTATATTTCTCTTTTTCCAGGTTCCATTCATAGAACCGGGATGCCGGAATTACAATTCGCCTGTGCCGGATGCTGTCCCGAAACAGCGGCTTTTCCAGGGCAGACTCGCATCTGGCATTAAAAATCAGCTTTTTACCATCAAAACCGGGAAATCCCCAATGCTGCCACCCGCAGCATACGGAGCCGTCTCTTCCTGCCAGGACAGGAGCCTCTTTCCCCGGGAAAATATCTCCTGCCGCTATCCTGCCCGCCGCCTGCAGGGATTCCTGTCTTTTCTTTACATCTATCTGCCGGACCAGTTTTTCAATCTCTTTAGCCGTTTCATCATCCACATAATATCTACCGCACATACTAATCCTCTCCTGAACGATTTTTTCTATCTTACTGCTTATTCTTCCCCGTCTCAAGCGCAGAGATACGTGTATTTCGGATGCCTTGTCTCAAAGTGTTCTGCTTATTGCACACCAATGAATTCTGCTCCTAATACATTTTTCTGGTCTTTCCATGCAGGGCATTAGCAGGTAACTGCAATTCTACAAACCGGAAGTCACCAGCCAAGTCACAATTCAATCATAGTTCCTGTTGAAAAATAATCTAACAGTTCACCCATGCTATCCTTTAGAATTTTATATGCTTTCTTCCCGGTACAATGGCAAGTATAGAATTTTATATTTAATCCCCCAAAACACCTATGAGTTTATCTATACTTCCGTCATGTATTTCTGTATATTTTTGTTGAAAATAAAGTAAATCGGATAGCCCAATCCCGCCTGTCAAAAGAATGATTGTTGCTTTTGCTCTTGGCTTTTTATAGTAAGGAACTGTTAAGAAATAACTTTACACTTTGACGCAGGATGAGTTCACAAAGGCAAGGCGGAAGATGGAGTCGATGCGGGCATCGACGACTGATGACAACGTGGCATTTGCGGACTCAGACAAGTCAAATGTAAAGATTTATTTCTTAACAGTTCCTAACGATATGTAAACAGCTTTCCTGTAGATAACCCGGTTGTCTGCGGAGGATATTTTTGATTGAAATTTTCCAAATACTTCATGATCATTTTCCCGCTTTCTCAAACATAAAATCTGCTATGGCATTGCAAAATACAAGAATTGCTTCTCCATCGCCATAATATTGCACATATTCACAATTACCTTTGCTTTCTCTTTTTCAGAAACCAAAAGATTTTTACAAATCCATTCTGCAAATTCGACGCTATCGTCTATTTCATCACCGTTAGGAAGTTTACGCATAATAATTTTCATTTCCTCTGGTGAAAAGTAATCATATACTGTTTTTATCTTTGTATGCCTGTGATACAAACAGGATACAATATCCTTTTTTCTGTATTTCCTTGCAAAGCACCATTTTTTTAATTCGCTTCGGTTTCTCTCCTTGATAAACTGCTTGATTGCATAAAAATATGCTTCTTTTGAAGGAAAAAAATTATAAAAAGTTCCTTTTGCAATGCCCACTTCTGTCGCAAGGCTGTCAATCGCAATATTTCGGTACGATTTATTTTCCAATTCATGCATTCCAGCCTTTAATAGTTTAATGCGAATAATTTCCCTTTCCTGTTCTGAAAATATCTTAGGTATACGATTGCCCTCCCAATAATGACCAAATATTCCTTTTCAGTCATTTAGATTATATAGTTCTTAAGGGAAAAAGTCGATGAAGGTATAAAATCTTTTTTATTCCGTACAATCTAAACGGCACTCCTGCCCAGATACAAAAGTGCCATTGAGTCAAAAACCCCGCCGCAGGCAGCGGGGTATCAAACAAGCTAATGATGCTTCAAATTTTCTCAATTCATCAGGTTTCAGCCTGTCATTTATTGAGATATTCCCCGAAAAACTGTTCCAGTTTAGCAAATGGGATTGCATTTTTTCCGCCCCCGTCATACAGGTCCGTATGGACAGCATCCGGAATGATCAGCAATTCTTTGTTATCCGCATAAAGATTATCCTTCACCATAGCTGCGTATGCGCCACGGCTGAAGTAGCAGGAATGCGCCTTTTCGCCGTGGATGACCAGCACGGCACTACGGATTTCGTTTGCATACCGGAGGATGGACATATTCATAAAAGACTGTCAGCCGATCACATTCCAGCCTCCATTAGAATTGAGGGAACGTGCATGATAGCCCCGGTCTGTTTTGTAATAGTCATGATAATCCTTTACAAAGAATGGGGCGTCTTCCGGAAGCGGATCGACCACACCGCCGCCAAGAGCATAGGAGCTGTTTTTATAATCTTCAATTCTTTGGGCATTCAGAGCCTTGCGTTTCTCATAACGGGCTTCTTCACTGTCTTCCGTGTCGAAATAACCCTTGGCATTTACCCTTGGCATATCATACATGGTGGATGCAGCCGCAGCTTTGATACGGGTATCAAGCGCTGCCGCGTTGATCGCCATGCCTCCCCAGCCGCAGATACCGATGATGCCGATTTTTTCCGGATCAACATTGTCCTGTAAAGAAAGAAAATCCACAGCAGCCATAAAATCTTCCGTGTTAATATCAGGGGATGCCATATAGCGGGGCTGCCCGCCGCTTTCTCCGGTAAAGGACGGATCAAAAACCATGGTAAGGAACCCCCTCTCCGCCATTGTCTGCGCATACAGTCCGGCCGCCTGCATCCGGTTTTTAATCCCCTGAATGGTAAAATATCCGCTCTGACTAATTTTCAATCGTCTGCACCGGAATCGTATTGAGGCGGAAGATTCTTTCGGTATTTTCCCTCGCATGATCCATCAGCTCATCTTCCGGTACTTTCATATATTTTGCCAAATCCCTGACCACATACCGGATATTCTGCGGCACGTTTGTCCTGTCGAGCCCCGGCACATTCTTTGGGGTCAGATACGGAGCGTCTGTCTCCACCAAAATCCGGTTCAAAGGAATCACAGGTACAGCTTCGCGCAGTTCTTTTCCCCGGCGGTCGTCACAAATCCATCCGGTAATCCCGATTGAAAACCCCATGGAAAGATATTTCTCCAGCGTTTCTCTATTTCCCGTAAAACAATGTACCACCGACCTGCTGCAGACATCCGGATGGTTTCTGAATCTTTTGACAAAATCCCCGGCTGCACTGCGCTCATGAAGGAACAACGGCAGATTCAGTTTTTCCGCAAGTACAATATGCTTTTCCAAACACCGGATCTGATTCTCTTTCGTGGAAAACATCCGGTCGTAATCCAGACCGCATTCTCCCACTGCTACCATTCGGTGATTTTCTGACAGAATGTGCTCTATCAGCCGAAAATCCTCCTGTGTGGCACGATCCGCATTATGCGGATGGATTCCGGCCGTCCCGAAAGCATTCTGCGCTTTTACAAACTCATTGATCTTTTCATTCTCTTTTCCATCGGTTCCCGTCAGAATACAGCATACTCCGCTGTCCCATGCTTCCTTAATGATTTTTTCAGGACTGGGAAACTGTCTGCAAAACAAGTTCAGACCAATATCATAATATTTTATGGCTTTCATATTTTCCTCATTTCTGCACTGTTTTCCGGATATCGCAAAGAATCCGGTTTCCTACAGTATACCATGGAATCCTTAAAACCAAAAGTACCAAAAAGAGACAGGGCAGACAGGGAAAAGACGACAGTCCCACCACCTCTTCCTATGCACATCCTTTTTCCTTTTTTGAAAGATAAACCGCTGCCAGCGCCACCGCCAGCACACCGCCTTTCACAGCAGGCAGTATATAATATGGGACGGAACAGAGTGTCAGCCCGTTTTCCAGTACGACGATCAGCCCTGCGCCAAGTACCGTCCCAACGGCAGTGGGCTTCTCTTTTCCCCCTACGGACCTGCCCACAAACACCGCCGCCAGCGCAGGCATCAGGTAATTATCACAGCCGCAAAGCTGCGCCGCCGTGTTGCGGGAACATACTACCATGGCTCCCACTGCAAGGAATACCGCCGTCACCATACCCGCAAGAAAGCGGTAGCTCCCCACCGGGATACCTGACAGTGCCGCCGCTGTCCTGCCATTCCTTTTCCGGCTCCCGTCTTTATTCCTGAAAAACACTCTAAAAATTTGTCCCGTTCCATCCCCATTTATCACTTTCCTCATATTTTATGTAAACACGCTCCCCGGGAATCTGCAGTTCCGCTTCGTAAATGCCGCAGACTGCCTTCGTCATCTCGTCCAGACCTTTCTCCGGAATTCTGCCAAATACTTTGACTTCCACAAAAGCCGAAGGCTGCGCCTGGTTTCCCTGGAAATATATATCGCAGTCATCGGCAAATTCCACCATCAGCCCCTTTTCTGACTTACCCGGAATGATGGAAATCGCCTTACCCAGCTTTTCCTTCACGGATGCCTGCTGTCTTGCCATCACCGGCACACTCACTCTTGAATTAATAAATGGCATATGAGCCTCCTTCCCTACCTTCTGCAAACATGCCCGGAGTTATATTCTCCATATGTTCCGAAACATTTTCAGAGACGTCCTAATCTCCGATGTCTGTATGCCCCTGTTCAAATTCCCACTGTAAACCATACTTATCAATAAAATAAAAATATTTCGTATTCCCTAAAATCTCCGCCGCTTTCCGTTTCCCCTCCGCATCCTTTTCCTTTGCCTCATCAAAATAATAGAAATCGGAAGGTTCCGTTTTGCTGATCTGATACACCCGGTATTCTTCCGTGGTGTTGATCATCGTCACATCCGGCTGCGCCTTAATATGGTCAAAAGCCGCTTCGATATTCACCACCTTTAGCGCCACATGCCTTGCTCCGCTGATGTCATTGGCACGGAATACCATCGGCTCCCTGCGGCCTTCCGGATAATGATAGCACATCAGTTCAATCGTAAATTTTGTTCCGGGCACATCCATAAAGCCGATGGAAACTTCTGCCTCATCCGCTTCCTCGATGAATCCGCCCGCCTGAAAAAATCCCTTGTTCTTCCAGTGAGGAATACACTGATTGGGTACGGCGCCCAAGATCCTCTCATAATAACGAAAGGCTTCTTCCACATCATCCACAAAAATACAGACGTGGGATAAGCCTGTATAAATCGGTTTTTCCATATCCGTAACCTATCCTTTCCGGAGCCCTGACGCCCCTGTTCATTTTCCTGTACCCTTACGTCAGGATTCCCCTGTCCCGGCAGAGCGCTTCGATGCTCCTGTCATAAGTCGCTTCGGTTCCGTTTTCCCGCATGTAAACATGCCGGTGACTGCATTGTATCAAAAAAACAGTTCCCCAAAAGCAGTTTTACACGGAACGCATTTTTCCGGTACGCTTTGCGGCATCAACAGCACATCTTTTTTGGGAAAAACAGACTGCCTGATCCCGCATCAGATCAGACTCCCAAAAGATGAAAGATCCGAATATCTTCACTTCTGCATCCGCCTCCTGTACTCGAAACAGAGCATGGTAATGTCATCAAACTGCTCCGCACCCCCTACAAATGCATCGATATCCTCTTTCACGGCAGGGAGCAGTTCCGCTGGCGGCAGCGCCGCATTTGCGCAAAGCACTTTCCCCAGCCGTTCCATACCGTATAATTCGTTATCCCTGTTCGTGGCCTCCGTCACGCCGTCTGTGTACTGGAAGAATTTATCCCCCACTTCAAGCTGCATGGAGCCGCACTTGTACTGTATGCCTTCCATGCCTGCAAGGACAAAGCCCGCCCGTATCTTATAAGGTTCAAATATACCATCTTTTCTGCAGATAAAGGGAATCTCATGACCCGCATTTACAAACCGGAATTCCCCTGTCACAAGGTCTAACACCCCCTCAAAAGCAGTGATGAACATTCCTTCGCTGTTGGATTCGCACAAAAGATCATTTACCTCTGTGAACACTTCCCCCAAATCCCTGCCTGGCTTGGTGTGGTCCTTAATCAGGGTTTTTCCGATGACCATGAACAGCGCTGCCGGAACACCTTTGCCCGATACATCTGCCGCCACAATGGCAAGATGGCGTTCATCCACCATAAAAAAATCATAAAAATCACCGCCCACTTCCCTTGCAGGTTCCATGGCCGCAAACACGTCAAATTCCTCCCGTTCCGGAAAGGCCGGAAAAATGCAGGGCAGCATGGACTGCTGGATATTAGTGGCCACATTCAGTTCCGCCATAGTTTTCATGCTCTTCGCGCTTTGGTTGATGGAATAAAAAATCATCCAGAATTCCACCACAAATATCAGACATACGGTAATGTACAGCAGAAAAAACCATGGATTATTGGGATAAATCCCCACGCCGTTTGACACAAGATTAATAAAGTAAAACCCTACCACCGAAATAAACAGCGCCGGAAGAAACACCATCATTTTCCCCCCTACCGCCTCAATGGTGCGGTGTATGGTCTTTTTCAGGAAACGGGCATACAAAACCGAAAACACGGCATAAACAAAAATTTTTATACAGATAAAGAAAATCAGATTTGTCGTATCATAAGGACTTTCCTTAATAAATCCAAGTGCCGTGCCAAGAAGTGTGTCAGTAGTTCCGCAGAACATAAATGTACTCACATTGGCGATCAGACAGGCCATCAGGGAGATGGAAAGTTTGGTAGACCAACTGTCCTTGTACAAAAACTGCGGCACGATGCATACAAGGGCGGAAAGCCCCAGTATCCCCACCGCATCATTGTACAGATTAACGGAATAACTCACAAATGCCATGATATAGCCTGCGATGGCCCCGATGCTCCAAAAGACAGCCCTTATTTTCCCTTTATATTTCGGGGTAAGTGTAATTCCCGTCAACAGTCCGGCGAAAACCGATGCCATAAAAACTGCAAAACTCCAAAGTGCAATTACTACCATTCTGCTTTCCTCTCCTTTATAAAATCATCGTCCGGCAGCGGGCAATAGGAGTATGCCAGCGGCAGACTCTCTTAAACTGCCGCGATTCCCATGTTTAAAATAAATCCATCCCGCTTAGGGCGGACAGATATTTACTTAAATATTCTTCGGTAATGGCGCTCCAGCCTGCCCCCAGCTCTTCTAAATATCTGTTGGTCATTTCCTGTAATACGGGAATGTCCCGGCGGTCTTTCGCCAGTTCATTTGTCATAAGTCCCTGTAACTGTTCCCGTCCTTCCTCTGTCCGCTTCCTCTCCTGAAGAAGTTCAAAAAATTTTTCATCGGGCAGCACGTCAACGGAATATCCCAGCTTTCCGGCACACTGAAACAAATCCGCATATTTCAGTTCCACCGGCGGATACACGTGGAATACTGCCGTGTCCTCTTCCGTGGCAGTCAGTACGACAATATTACGGGCCGTCTCATCCACAGGCGAAAAATTCACGCTTCCCTCATAGATAGATTCCGGCACCGCCCTCAGCTTAATATAGGACGAAAACTGACGTGTGAAAGCATTGGAATGAAGATTCATCTGAAACTCCCCGTCGCAGATACGCCCCTGCAGATTTCCAATGCGCATGATCTTGATTTTCAGTCCGTCCGTCGCCGCGGCCCGCAGCATCTCATACTCCGCCATATATTTGGAGTAAATATATTTATTATGTATCTCCTGTCCGATATAAAAATCCGACTCGCTGAAGCGGTCCTTTTCCGCCGCCCCCGCTGTCATGCCTGCAACACTGATAGTAGAAATCTGGCAAAGCACCGCCTGTTCCTTTTTGGCAAAACGTATCAGATTTTTAACGCCCTCCGTATTAATCTTCTCCAAATTGTCCCCATAGGAAAAATGAGACACATCAGCCGCAGCATTGATAATGGTATCAATGGGAACCGGACATTCCTGCACAAAAATACCGGGATCTGTAATATCCCCTTCCACAGCCAGCCACTTCTTCCCATACCCTTCGGAGAAATCCTCTTCCGCATAATAGAACAGGGAAGATTTTACCCGCTTTAAAGCCGTCAGGGTTTTCTTAGGCCGTGAAAGGCAGACGATTCTGCCGCACCATTCAGGATTCTTAAGCAAATCCACTAAAATATGTATTCCAAGGTATCCTGTCACCCCTGTCAGAAGCACATTTCCAAGGGGCTTATGACTAACCCTCTCCTTTGTATGGCAGGCAAGGTACTCTTTAAATCCACTGTAATCCAAAGTCTTTATGGCAAATCCCGCATCATCTCCGCTGTCTGCCTTTTTATAAATCCGCTCCAGCAAAAGATCCGGTGTGGGAAACCGGTATAAGTCTCCAAATTCCAGCTGGTTTTCCGAAAGCCCCAGCCTTTCTTCGATTTTAAGTATCAACGTGACTGCATTCAGGGAATCACCGCCCAGTTCAAAGAAATTGTCATCCAGACCGGCCTGTTCTGCGGACAGCACCTCTTCAAAAGCGCTGCAGACCAGTTTTTCCCTCTCAGTCTCCGGTTTCCTATAAACCCGCACATATTCTACCGGCTCTGCCGCAAGCGCTTTTACATCAATCTTACCGTTTGGTGTCTGGGGCATGGCATCCAGTTCCTTTAACACATCCGGTACCATATAGGAGGTAAGTCTTGCTTTCATATGGGCCTTTAATGCCTCCACGTCCACGTCTCCTTTCGGCAATGCCGTATAAAATCCTGCCAGGCGGTCGGCCTTTTCGATTTTGCGTATCATACAGCAGCACGCCGCCACACCGGGAAATTCTCCCATCACATTTTCAATTTCCGAAAGTTCAATGCGCAGGCCCCGCAGTTTCACCTGTCTGTCGTTCCTGCCGCAGTACATAAGCCTTCCTTCATTTGAAAAATATCCCAGGTCTCCTGTCCGGTACAGCCGGATGCCTCTCCAGCTTATATACTTTTCTTTCGTTTCCTCCGGCCTGTCTTTATAGCCGATGCCCACACCGTTTCCGTATACACAGATTTCTCCCACCGCTCCGAAAGGCACCGGATTTCTCTCCCCGTTTAAGAGGACGATGGCCATATTGGCAATAGGCATACCGATAGAAACCGCATCTCCTGCCTTGGTGATAGTGGCCCCGATGGTCGTCTCCGTAGGCCCGTAACCATTGTAAATCCGTATCTTATAAGTGTCCTCCAGCCGCTTCACAAGACTGCCCGGCAGAACCTCCCCGGCGGCAAGGATGGCTTTTACACTGCCCATCGCTTTTCGAAAAGCTTCATTTGCCAGATAAGCCATGATCCTGGAAGGCGTACAGTGGAGGATATCCGCTTTGTGACGGAGGATATGGGCCGCCAGTTCTCCTGCCTCCATCATGGATTTCTCATTCCCCAGTTCTACAAACAAGCCGTTCATCAGAGGCACAAAGATTTCAAACAGGGAAATATCAAAACAGACAGAGCCAATGGCCACAATTCCGTGACAGTTTGCAGTGATATCCCGGTTAAAAGGATTGTTATCCGGGTGCACAATATTGGCGATGCCCTTGTGGGAAAGCATCACCCCTTTAGGGCGTCCTGTGGTGCCTGATGTATAAATCATATAGGCAAGATCATCCTGCCCGATTTCCGGCAGAAGGGCCGGCTCTGCCTCCCGGGATAAAAGGGTGTCAATTTCTATATAGTCATAATTCTCTGCCATTTCTATGTCCCCGGATGAGATCAGGCAGGCCGCCCTGCTGTTCTCCATAATATAGGAAATCCGGTCCGCAGGATAAGCAGGGTCTACTGGAATAAAGGCGGCTCCCGCCTTTGATATACCAAGGATTGTGGGAATCAGACGGTAGTCACGCTTTAGCATAAAGGCAATACCGTCACCGCTTTTTACCCCGAGACGCCTGAGCCCGCAGGCAATCCGACTACTTAACTCATCGAGCTGCCCGAATGTAAAGAAATGTTCCCCTGCATACAGGGCAGGGGCATCTTTATACATTCCCACTGCACGGCGGAACAGGGACGGAATCGTAAGTTCCTTTTCAATGGGAAGGGATTTCCCCTTCACCGATGTAATTCTCCGGTATTCCGCTTCCCCCATTGTTTTTATGCCGGAAAGTGTTTTCCAGGCCGGCCCGTCTGTACCTTTCAGGTCCGAAGGCGCCTCTCCGTTCCCTTCTATTCCCTGTTCCATGATTGCCAAAATGGCATCGAAGAAATATCCGGCCTTTTCCTCCGTATATATGCCTTCCTGATAATCCGCCTGTAAATCCACACCGCCTTTTTCATTGCGGAACAGATTAAAAGTCAGATGGTTCGCCATACTTCCTGCCACACTGAACCGGACACTGTAATGAAAGTCTGTATCAAAGGAAAAACGGTAAAAATTAAACACATACCCGGAAAGGGATTCCCCTATCAGGTTTTCATCGCGCAGAGCGGAAAGAATCCGGTCAAACCCGCATCCTTTGTGGGCCGATGCTTCCCCTGACGCGCTTTTTACCTTTCGGCAGAATTCTGCAAAAGTATCCGCCTCTTCCGCCTGCACCCTCACCGGAACAAGCAGGGTGTAACAGCCAAACGTATCCATCTGCCCGGACGTCCGGTTTAAACGGGGCATTAAAAACACGGCATCCTTCTTACCTGTAGCCCGGGACAGATACAGGGCATAAGCCGCCGCAAAAATATAAGGGATTGAAATCTCCTCTCTCTCCCCAAATGCTTCCGCTTCCCTCATCAGTTTTTCCGGTACACTGACACGGCAGCTTCCAAAGCTGTTCCCGCCCGTTCCGTTTCCATCCGCTTTCTGCGGAAAAACAGCGGGCTCAAACTCTGCGCCGGTAAAATACGACTGCCAGAATCCCTCTTCCTGCCTGTCTCTGCCGCCAGCCTCCTTCCTTGCGGCGCTGCATCCGCAGGCAGTCTCCGGAACAGATATGTTCTCCCTGAAAAACACTGACCGGGCAATCTTTTTTCCGGCAAGCACATCCAGTACTTTCTGTACAAACAGACTCATACCGTATCCGTCGATGAGCACATGATGGAAACGCACATACAAAAAAACACCTCCTCCTGAAAGAGGAATGACTTCTGCCTGATACGGACACCGCTCCATATTAAGAGGCCGCCTGTCCATAGCCGTCATATATTCTTCCGCCAGTTCCGCGTCCTGCTCCTTCCCGATACTGCATTCGGAAACCTTCCTTCCGCCCCGGAAAAACATCCATTCCCCTTCCCGTCGGCAAAGAGAAGCGGCAAAAATATCCGCGCTCCCAAGCACAGCGTCCGCCGCTTCTTTTATCTTCTGCGGAATATGATCCGGCAGGTGAAGTTTTAATGAAATCGTATTCCGTGCACTGCCCGGACTGACCTGTTCTGCCATAACAATCTGAGTCTGTGATAAATTAAGTCTGCTTATCTGCTTTTCTACTGCCATCCACACATCTCCGTTTTATATCATTCCCTGATCTCATCTGTTTCCATGTATGTATCTTTCTGCGGCGCTGCACTTATGCCTTCTCAATGGTCAGAATATCTGCAAACCCGGTCACTTCAAAAATCTCCATAATGGTATCGTTGACATGGGTCACACGCATACTTCCCTGCTTATTCATGATTTTCTGCGCTCCCAAAAGAACACGCAGCCCTGCTGATGACAGATAATCCAAAGCTGTCATATCAATCGTCAGTTCCTCCACCCCGCCAATGGAACCTTTGACGGCAATCTCAAGTTCCGGCGCCGTGTTGGTGTCCAGCCGCCCTTCCAGTGCAAGATATAAACTGTTTCCGTTTTGTGTTTTTGTAATTTTCATATTTGACCTCTTTTCTGATTTATATATTTTTATGCACTCAAACCGCCCGCATCATCTTCAGCCAAACTATTATAACAGATAAAATTTCTGATTTGGGCGTTATGACATGATTCGCATCTTTTCCGGTACGGTTTGCTAAATCTTTTAAGACTACCCTTTTTTCAGGCATACCGCCGCCCAATACCCTCCCCCTCCATATTCCCAAAACTCATATTCCGTCCCGTCCGGCCCCGGACAGTTTCCGATGCTGCCGTCCGGCAGAATGGTTATGCAAAAAGAATCAAGCGCCATCGCAAGCCCGGCTCCCACTGCCTTCACAAAACTCTCCTTTAGCGTCCACAGACGGTAAAACGCCCAATCCCTCATTTCCTGCCGCTGCCCGGCTATATAGGCATACTCCTGCGGCGTAAAAAAATGTTCCGCCAGCTCCATGTCCGCCTGCCGGATCCGCTCCACGTCACAGCCTGCTTCTGCATCCGCAAAGACCGCCATCGCCATGCCGCCGGAGTGGGACAGGTTATAATGGATGTGTGGATGTTCCGGCAGATAAGGCTTTCCGTTTTCCCCGTAAGCCACCAAAATTTCCCGCCCGCGCAGCCCGTAATCGATAAGTCCCCTGTCAAACAGGATTCCCGCCCCCAAAGACAGCCTTTTATCTTTCGGGAACAGACAGGCATCCACTTTTTTCCGCCTCTCCGGGGACATCATCCGGTAATGCCCGTCAAAGCAGACGGCATCTGCCAGCACCCCTACATCCATCCAGTAAATCCTTGCCTCCGGCTCCCTTTTTCCATCCATCTCCTGCAACATATCCCGCCTCCCAAACATAGCCTCTCACTGCCTGTCCATCTCCAACATTATCACCGTATTGTTCATATTTAACACCTGCATATACTGGAAGCCCGACATCATCTTCCGTATCAGGGCAATGCCCCCGACGGCAGGTCCCTCCTCCCGCACCCGGTATTCCAACGGATTAAAGGGAATACCATCGTCCCGCACCCTTGAGATATACGCACCGTCCTGTACGGTGAAGCTGACATCCATGTAATTCTTCCTGCCGTCAAGGTAGCCGCAGCGGATGATATTGGCACAGATTTCCTTCCTTAAATGCAGCATCCGGTGTCTGGAACGGAAATAAATAAAGACCGTCGCCATTCCCGCCCGATAACCGGTCACGGTGGAAAGCGCGCGTCCTGCCATTCCCATCTGAAACACCCGGATAAACAACACGTCCAGTACCAGATTGACCGCATTGGCAATGATAAACAGGGCGCTCCCAAGCCGGGGATGGTCGCACAGGAACATGCCGCAGGAAGTGCCGTCGCTGATGATATAGTGGAATTCCAGGAACAGGTACTTCCCTTCCTCCGTGTCAAACAGTTCCGTGCGGAACAGCCAGTCGCCCAGCAAGCGGTACGGACGCGCCAGTTCCTCCCTGCAAAGCCGGTCGTTGATTTCCGCCGTAAAAGGGGCCGCACCGTTCCCTTTCTGCCAAATATCCCCATTTTCATCCATATACAGCGTAGTCTTCAAATAAGGATGGGCGGCAACCGCCTCATCCAGCGCTTTTTTCAGTCTTAGAAGGTCCACGCTGGATCCCAGCCGGAATAAAAACGGAATATTGTATATGGTGCTTTCGGGATTTGCGGTACATTCCACGAAAATGCCGTTCTGCGTCTGTGTCAGAGGATAAGTTCCCGCAACGCATACGTTTTTTCCTTCCCCGTACCGGAATCCATACCGGACAGGAAACGCACGATATCGCCGGTACGATACATCCTCCGATATCCTTCCCCGCCGCCGTACGAATTTTTCGTATAGGCTTCCGCCGTCTTTTCCGGCCGGTTCTGTGCCGCCACATATTCCGTCTGTCCATGCCCGACCAAAACCGCTTTTTCCTGCGCACCGCCCATTCCGCGCAGCTTCGCCGCCGCCTTTCCGCTTAGTTCATACAGCTCACGGTAAGTAGTGCGTCTTTTTCCCCATGTCCACAATGGCAATCCTGTCCGGCTGCTGTTTTACGTTTTCCATAAACTTGTGCAAAAAGTTCATTGTTTTATCCTCTTGGATTCCCCTGTAACGGTCCAAGCACCTTCCCGGTTACGGATTCGTAAACTTGATAAGGAATAGTGTAGCATAAAACATTTCCCTTTTATCCGGTTCGGAATACATCGCAGGTTTTCAGTCATGGTTTGCAAAAAAGGTACATTCAAAATATTTGCTGAAACAAACGGACAGACTTCTTATATCAGACCCATACAATATTTTTCCATAATTTCTTGCATTGTTGATAAAAAGTGTATTATACTTTTTATAACAAAATCCAATAATTTTCGAGAGGGATTCCAATGAAAAAACAAAGTATTGCAACACTGCTTCTTTCCATTTTGTTCTGCTGTTTTCTGTCAGGCTGCGCCGGCTTACTAAAACATGAGCGTATGGACCAGGAAGTAGAGCATTTAATTACGGCTCTAAATGAAGACGATGCCGACCAGATCTTTCTATCCATGTATCCGGGCGTCATCACACGGGAGGAATTTGACGAGTCTTATGAAGCCATACAGCTGCTTTGGGAAAAATCTGAAGAACACACGATAAAACTGAATTCCATCAACACTAAAAAGAACCTTGACGCTTCCGGGACTTCGCTCATCTGCAAGGCACGGTATTACGTCTACACACAGGACAATGCCTACACCATCACCCTGACCCATCTGTCTGACAATAGCGGAGACGGGCTGTACCGGTTCGACCTCAACATCGGAGCCGAACCTGTGCTGATAAGCGGGGGCTTCACAACTGCCGCGGAAAATTCCGCGCTTCAATGGGGTATACTGATCCTCTGCATCCTGTCCTACCTCTTTATTATTGTCACGGCAGCTGATATCCTTCGGAAACGTCCCCGGCTGTTCGGGCTGTGGCTGGCGGCAGCCCTGACCTTCTGCAGTTTCCAGATACGGCTCTCGCCATCTAACTTCCATGCTGGCGGAATCATAAACTGGTTTGCCATGTCCTCTTTCAAAATTTACAATAACGGCATCCGGAATTTTGTTCTTTCCCTTCCCGCGGGTGCCATTCTCTACTGGTGCCTTCGCAAAAAGCTGCTGGCGCAAAAATCCAAGCGTTAATTCCGAAAAGCACTCTGAGAATCAATACATAGCAAAAAAAGCCTAAAACACCTGTTTATCAGGGTTTTAGACTTTTTTCAATGCCGGCGATGGGACTTGAACCCATACGTGGTTGCCCACAACAGATTTTGAGTCTGCCTCGTCTGCCATTCCGACACGCCGGCTTCTTTCTGCAAAAAACATCAGATAATTCTTTAACAGCCGAGTTATATAATACCATACCCGGCTGTTTTTGACAAGTACTTTTTTTAAATTACTTTTCTAAAATTCCTTTTCCAATTCCTTATAAATATCCATTCCGTCAAAAGTGGCAAAATAATCCTCCGGTTTTTCTGCCCGCCGGATTAATTGTACCTTTCCATCCTCTTTTAGAAGCAGTTCCGCCGATTTCAGTTTCCCATTGTAATTATATCCCATGGCAAATCCGTGCGCTCCGGTATCGTGGATTACGATATAATCTCCGATCTCCACTTTCGGCAGCATCCTGTCAACCGCAAACTTATCATTATTTTCACAAAGGGAACCGATCACATCATATTGATACTCACAGTCCTCATCTTCTTTCCCCAATACCGTAATATGATGATAAGCCCCATACATTGCCGGCCGCATCAAGTTCACCGCACAGGCGTCCACACCAAGATATTCTTTATGGGTATGTTTCTCATGGATGACCTGCGTCACCAGTTCACCATAAGGCCCCATCATAAAACGCCCCATTTCCGTATAAATTGCCACATCCCCCATTCCTGCAGGAACAAGCGCCTCCTCATATACTTTCCGCACGCCCTCACCGATCATCCTGATATCATTGGCCTGTTGTCCCGGCTGATAAGGAATGCCCACGCCTCCGGACAGATTTATGAACCGAATCTCCGCACCGGTTTCCTTTTTCAGCTGTACTGCGACTTCAAACAACTGCTTTGCCAGCATCGGATAATATTCATTTGTTACCGTATTGCTGGCAAGAAAAGCATGAATGCCGAAATACTTCACTCCCTTTTCTTTCAGTATACGGAATCCGTCAAACATCTGCTCCGTCGTAAACCCATATTTGGCATCCCCCGGATTGTCCATGATTCCGTTACTCATACGGAATACTCCGCCCGGATTGTAGCGGCAGCTCATCGTTTCCGGAAGTTTCCCAAGAATCTGCTCCACAAAATCGATATGTGTAATGTCATCCAGATTGATGATTGCTCCCAGCTTTGCCGCATAAGCATATTCAGCTGCCGGCGTGTCATTAGAGGAAAACATAATATCCTCCCCTTTCATGCCCAATGCTTTGCTCAGCATCAGCTCTGTCATGGAAGAACAATCACAGCCAAAACCATACTCTTTCAATATTTGAATCAGATAAGGATTCGGCGTCGCTTTCACCGCAAAATATTCCTTAAATCCCTTGTTCCATGAAAAAGCCTCTTTTACGGCCTGCGCATTTTCCCGGATTCCTTTTTCATCGTAAATATGAAACGGTGTAGGATATGTCTTTACGATTTCCCCGATCATCTCCTTAGTCACAAATGGCCGTTTGTCTGCTTCCGTTGCTTTTCTACTGTTGCTCATCCTCTTTTTCTCCTCTTGTCAATTCTATTAACTTAATCTCATTTCTTAATGCTTCCTTAAAAACATTTACAAAATTCTTCTGTCCGGAATACAGACAAGTATCCGTCTTCTTCCCTCCGATATCTCCTGTCAGGACATAGACGGAATCTATGATCAGCCGGATCTGTTCCTCCTTCTTATCCGTAAGATACTGTATCGCATTTTCTATTCCCGTATCCTGGTCGGTAACCAGTACCAGCTTGATCCGGCGCGCAACTGCCGCCTCCAGCTCATACTTTATTTCCCTGATGAAACTCTCCGGCGCCGAAAGATATATCCTCTGTTCCGCTCCCTTCAGCATATTGATGATCTTATTCCGGATATTCATGGCTCCGTCAATCGTTATATATCCCTCTGACAGTTCTTCCATTGCCGGCATATTCTTGGCCAGCCACTCTTTTTCTTTCATCAATGCCCTTATTTTATTCCCGCAGAACTCCTCTACCGCAACCGCCACATACCTGCTGGGACTCCCTTCTATCCGATGGGCAGCGCCGATATCCACCAGCTCGGACAATCCTCCATATACATTAGAGCGGGATATACCTGTCTGCTTGGCCACCTCATACCCCGTCAGTTCTCCCCCCTGATACAGACAGATATACAACGAAGCTTCCTGACGTGTCATTCCGAACTCCATCAATTTTTCCAATACATCCATTTCTCCTGCACCATCCCCCAACTAACCGTCTCTCATTAGTATTCCTTTACAGAACTACTATATTTCTTCTTTCCTTATTTGTCAACTGTTTTTTTACAGAAATCAAACCACGGCAGAACTGCAGCAGATAAAAGCCAAAATTTGATTTCCGTTGGCAAAAAAACAGAAGGGTATTTGTTTTTCCCTTCCGTTCCTGTTATATTATATATTCTCAATCTGCCAGTCTACCGGCTCCACTCCGTTCTGTTTCAAAAAATCATTCGCCGCGCTGAAATGTCTGCATCCGAAAAATCCCCGATAAGCGGACAACGGACTTGGATGAGGCGCTTTCAAAATCAAATGCTTTGGATTCGTCAGCATCGGCATTTTGCTCTGTGCCGGTTTGCCCCACAAAAAATATACAATCGGCCGTTCCTGTGCATTTACCGCTTCTATCACTGCATCCGTAAACTGCTCCCATCCTTTATTCTGATGGGAATTCGCCTGATGCGCCCTCACTGTAAGCACGGTATTCAGCAGCAGCACCCCCTGGTCAGCCCATTTCTTCAGATATCCGTTATTTGGTATATAACAACCTAAATCATCCCTCAGTTCCTGATAGATATTCTGCAAAGACGGCGGAATCTCCTTCTGTTCAGGAAGCACCGAAAAACTCAGCCCATGTGCCTGATTTACGTTATGATACGGATCCTGTCCCAGTAAAAGTACCTTTACTTTGCTTAAAGGCGTAAAATGAAACGCATTAAAAATATCATCTGCAGGCGGATAAACCACCACCCTGCCGTATTCTTCCTGTACAAATTGGAATAACTTTCTGTAATACGGCTTAGAAAATTCCGGCTTTAAAGCATCCAGCCAATCGTTCTGTATCATAGCCATGGAAAAGCATCCTTTCTCTTATCGTCTAACCGGTACATCCCGCGATTTCAGATAATCCTTTACCTCGTTTATCTCCAGTTCTTTATAATGGAACAGGGAAGCGGCCAACGCCGCATCCGCCTTTCCCTCTGTCAAAGCATCATAAAAATGCTCACAATTTCCGGCACCGCCGGATGCAATGACGGGAATCGATACCTTCTCTGCAACCTGCTTTGTTAGTCCGATATCGTAACCTGCTTTCGTTCCGTCACAGTCCATACTGGTAAGAAGGATTTCCCCCGCTCCCAGCCTGTCTGCCTTCATTGCCCACTCCACCGCATCTATCCCCACATCAATTCTTCCGCCGTTTTTATAAATATTCCAGCCGGAACCATCCGGCCTGCGCTTTGCATCTATCGCCACTACCACACACTGACTTCCGAATTTATCCGCCGCCTCACGAATCAGCTCGGGATGATTGATTGCCGAAGAATTAATGGCAACCTTATCCGCACCTTCACGCAAAATCACCCTGAAGTCTTCTACCGTGCGGATTCCTCCGCCTACCGTAAAAGGAATAAAAACCTTTTCGGCAACTCTCCGTACCATATCCACTACCGTTGCCCTTGCATCCGAAGATGCGGTAATATCCAGAAAAACAAGCTCATCCGCTCCTGCCTTATCATATGCCGACGCTATTTCCACCGGATCTCCGGCATCCTGCAGATTTACAAAATTAACGCCCTTCACCACTCTTGCATTGTGTACATCCAGACAAGGGATGATCCTCTTTGTATGCATCCTGTTCTCCCTCCCTTTAAATCCGAATGAAATTCCTTAACAGCGCCAGTCCTGCATCCGAACTCTTCTCCGGATGAAACTGACAGGCAAATACATTTCCCTTTTCCACAGAAGCATGAATTTCCGTACTGTATTCCGTAGTTGCAGTCACAATGCCCTTATCCTTCGCTTTCAGATAATAGGAATGTACAAAATACACATAAGAATCCTCCGGCACACCTGCAAACAATCTTCCTTTATTAGGATATTTCAGCGAATTCCATCCGATTTGGGGTACTTTAACCCCTTCCATATCCGGTATCCGGAGAATCTCTCCTTCCAAAATTCCAAGCCCTTTCACCCCGTCGCTTTCATCGCTGTGCTCAAATAATAACTGCAGACCCAGACAGATACCTAAAAAAGGTGTTCCCCTGTCTGTTACCTCACGAATGACTTCCTCCAGCCCGTATCCCCTTATTTTTTCCATCGCATCTCCGAACGCACCGACCCCCGGAAGAATCACCCTGTCCGCTTCAAATATCCGCTCTCTGTCCCTTGTTACACATACTTCCTCGCCAAGAAACTGAAGCGCTTTTTCCACACTCCTGATATTTCCTGCATCATAATCAATAATCGCTGTCATATGCCGCCACTCTCCGCTGTCCCTTTATGGAACGTCATCTGCTATCTCATTCCCTGGTACAGCAATTGTATACATTCCCGTATGATCAGTACCCGACCACAATACTATACCATTCACCATTCTGTCAATTTCCATGTATCTGAACATCTATCGGCTGGCGCACTCCCTGAATCATTTTACCCTGACCGCCGGAAGGCGTTTCTGTCTCTCCTGCCGAACCGGCATTATCTTCCGGTACTGCAGTATCTGTTGAAACAGGTTCTTCCGGTATGTAAGTAACCTCAGCATTTGTATCCGTTCCGGCAGTCTGCTCTGCCTCCGTACTCTCTAGTACCGGATTTTCCTCTGCTGTATCTGCCGGAGGGTTTTCTGACGAATCTGTCGTGCCATCCAGCAAAGCTGTATCTGCCGGTTCGTTTTCCCCATTGTTTTCCGTAGTTTCTGTCTGGTTCTCCAAAACGTTATCCGGTGCGGTATCCTCATAAAAATCCTGCTCTTCAGAAAGAACATCCGATCCGTTCCAGTCTATCGCATTAGGATTTTCAAAAGGAGTACCATTAACAACAGATTCTAACTTTCTTGTATAAGTCAGATCATCATAATCAATAATAACTTTTGCCAAATGTTCCGGAATCTCATATTTATCATTCAGGATATTCAGCATTGTCTCATAAATCGCATCTACTTCCTGCGTTACATGATATTCCTCAGCTTCCAGCATAAGATCCGGATATTTCTGTACGCCTATCATAAGGGCATCCAAAGCACGAACCTCATCCCCTATGGCAAGATAATTATGATAAGCCTCCAGTTTACGGCTCATTTCCACTATAATTTTGGACTGATTATATATGATCGTATCACTGCTGTCCAGCTTCTTATTATATAACAATTCGTAGGACTTTTTATAATCTGCCTGATAATATGCATCTCTTGCCGCCTTTTTATCAAAAAACATCGGAACAATACTACAGAATACTATGATCATCGCTGTAAGCGTCAAACCTAATCCTGCAATAACGGCAATACTTTTTTTGGAAATTCTCTTCGAAAGCTTCTCCGGCTCCGTTTCTAATGTATCGGCGGCAGCTTTCTTCTCTTTTTTCTCCTTTTTCTCCTTTTTCTTCTTTTCTTTCTTTTTGCCGGACTCTTCTCCCTCTTCGCCCTCGCTTTCGCCTTTTCCTTTCTTCCCTTTCTTTTTCTTCTTTTTCTTATCCTCTTTATCTAATTCCTCTAAAATACTCTTATTTTCATCCGAAGGTTCCAGTCCTTCTTTCAATTCATCCTCATCTTCATCATCTGACTCCGTCAGAAAAGCAATAAATTTTGTAAAGAAATTCGGTTTTTTATCAGTCTCTTCCTGATTATCTCCTTCTTCTCCGGCCAGTTCCTTCTCTTCTTTCTTTTTCCCGCCGAAAAGCTTCTTCTTTTTCTTCTTTCCTGTTTCGCTCTCTTCTTCTTCCCCGGACAAAGTATTCTCTTCAGCCATAGCTGCAGCCTGTTCTGCCGCCGCATTCTCCGCTTCAATTTCATTAGACATACTATCCAATAAAGCGAGCATATCCTCTTCGGTATTTATCTCAATTGCCGTTTCCTCTTCCATGGCTGCTGCATCAGCCGCTGCAAACATGGCGTCTACTTCGTCATCCGAAATTGAAGCTTCATTTATCCCCTGTCCGTCCGCTTCCGGTTCAACTACTCCAAAATCTTCAATGGCAAAATCATCTATTTCTTCTTCCGATGGTATATCCTCAGTATATACTTCTTCCTCTGCTCCTATATCTTCGATTGCAAAGTCAACAGGCGCTTCTTCCTCCGCTCCTATATCTTCGATCGCAAAGTCAACAGGCGCTTCCTCTTCCGCTCCTATATCCTCGATCGCAAAATCAACAGGCGCTTCCTCTTCCGCTCCCATATCCTCAATTGCAAAATCAACAGGCGCTTCTTCCTCCGCTCCCATATCCTCGATTGCGAAATCAACAGACGCTTCCTCTTCCGCTCCCGTATCTTCAATTGCGAAATCATTCATTATGCTATCGTCGGAATCCAATACCTCTTGTGTTATTTCTGACTCTTCAGAATTTTCATTCAATAAATCGTCAATAGCCGGGAACCCGCTCTCTACCGCGGTCATGTCATCCGTGTCCTCTATCGCAAGCCCCAAATCATCCATAGAAAGAGATTCTCCGTCCGCTTCCTCCAGCAGATTCCCCTCTATATTTGTATCATCGGCTCTTTCTTCATCCTCTACCATAGATTTCAGTAAATCATCTAAATATTCTTCATCTGAACTCATGAAATACCCTCACATTCTATATATTATTATCAACTCTTTTAGTTTACCATATATGTTTCCATTAGACAAACCTATTTGTAAGAAAATCGACTGGATTTTCTTCTATTTTATATCCTCTTCCCTTAATCTCCTCTGTCATCTGGTATAATTTGCTGTGTATACGGAATAAAATGGATTTTTGATTAAAAAATACCATCTTTTCAAAAGGCCACCGGATCACCCCTGGATATTTCATGCCCACACCTAACTCCAACACGCATAATTTCTTATTTACAGTACCTTGAAGCCATTTTTTGTAATCTCCCCATGACTCTAAATAGCCCTCTTCCACATAACGCTGCACTTTTATATTATTATGAACCATTCCTTGTCCGCATACCGGACATAACGGCTCTTTTATCTCTTCCGCACTGCCGTCTGCATTTAAAAAACCGCTTATTCTTTCTAACAACTGGTTATCCCGTTTACAAACCTGCTGTCCGCACCCCTGCATACACTGCCATAGACGATATCCTCCGCATGGAGTCACTATTCTGTCTTTTCTTAACAGGGTATCATAAATAAAATCATCCGTCCTTGTCGAAACAATAAAATAATTTTTTCCCTGCAGCAACTCTTCCAACACCCTATAAGCGTCCTCTGTCTTGTCACCTTTATGATTCTTAACATATATCTCTTCCACAAAAGGAACCATCCACTGAAATGATTCCGCTCCATTTGTTTTTCTCAAAAAAGCAGCATATTCTGCACTCTTTTCAAAATCCCCCGCTTTTTCGCCAAATTCCTCTCCAATGCCGACCAGTACCATCTCTGCGTCATTCAGATTTCCTAACAATAATTCCCTTTTTCCTGCTTCCATTTCATTTTCCATTCCGATTCCTCAAAATCCTTATTCTGCCCTCGATATGAAAAGCCGGGAATATATCCCGGCTTTAAAAATTATTTTCACCTATCCCTACTGAAACAAGCCATCAATAATATGAACCAGATTACCGATTTCCGGTTTTGAAAGCTGAGCATCAGCACCTAAAGATTCACCTTTCCTCTTCATTTCATCATTTACTAACGATGAGAAGATTACCACGGGAATATCTTTTGTTTCCTCATCTTCTTTAATTAATTTTGTCAAACGATGACCATCCATCACAGGCATCTCAATATCGGTAATCACGCATTGTACATGCTTCTTAAGCGTCCCGTCTTCCTTGCACTGGGTAATTACATCATATGCCTGCTGGCCATTCTCAGTATGAATCAGATTCGTATAACCGGCCTGTTTCAGGGAATCCACAATCAGTTTATTCAGCAATGGTGAATCTTCTGCTATCAGGATTGCAATATCCCTCGGCGCTCTTTGTCCCAATTCGTCAATTTCTGAAATCTTCAAACCTGTTTCAGGATTAATGTCTGTCACAATCTTCTCAAAATCCAAAATAATAATCAGTTCTCCGCCGATTTTAATAATACCTGTGGAAATCCCGTCCTCACTCGTAGATACCGTAGAACCCGGCTTAATGATCTGATTCCAGGAAACTCTATGTATACCCAAAACCGAATCTACATGAAAAGCAATATCCAACTGATTAAAATTCGTTATAATGAATAAAGAAGTTGCTTTCTCCTTTTCCTCATAGTCTCTCATCTGAAGGCAGTTCCTTAAATTAATTGCCGTGATCATCGTATCTCTCGGCATAAAAATACCTTCTATACTGGGATGGGCATTCGGTACAGGAGTTACATTCTGATAAGTAATAATCTCTCTAATCTTAGCCACATTAATTCCGTAATGCTGTCCTTCCAGTAAAAATTCCAATACTTCTAACTCATTCGTACCATTTTCAAGCAGAATATTCGTATCCATTTTCGTCCACCTCACACATTTATTAGTAATTTCCCACAAGCGTAGCAATCTAAAACCATTATATCACATGTTTATAAAAAATAATACAAATTTTTTATTTTATTCCACAATCCGCTACCCATAAACCAATTATAATACAATTATAACAAAAAAGCTACCATAAATGATAGCCTATTTCCATTTCTGTTTATTTATTTAACAATTTGCATTATCTTTGAAGGACATGCCCTCAAAACCGAATACCACTTCCTTACCTACTCTCTTTCTCCT
>CAJTVQ010000043.1 GCA_910579935.1 uncultured Lachnospiraceae bacterium | reverse complement strand
TTTCATTGCCGATTTGTGCCTGAGCGAAGCGAAAGGAATGTAAGTTAAAATGATATTATCGAATAATTTCAGTACTAGCATACACGAAATATTAGAATGTGCTAATGATGCAACGTTTTTCATATCAGATTGGAATAAAGAAAATAATATTCTTAATTTTGATATTGATAAAACTAGCTTGCTAAGCAAATATCATACAAAAAAAAACGTATATTTCTTTAGTGACGAATTTCAAAAACTCAAAGAAAATCATGCCCCTTTCGCATTATGCGGAGAAACAATAGAACCTATTTCACCATCCCATTTTTCCATAGTTTCTAATTGTACTGTGGCAAGCTTTCTCTGTTTATATTTTATAAGTAAGCAGAAAAAGAAAATTAATGCTCTAATTTTAGCGCCTATATATTTTTCCCATATAAGGATACTTCAAGATATAGGAGCAAATATATATTACATTGATTGTTATAATAATAAAAATATTATTGATGAAATTTGTGAAATTGTCAATCATAATACAATAGATATTTTGATTGCGACAGAACCGTTATTTGGTACTGGTATAAGTATAGCAAAATATATATTTTGCAAAATTAATGAAATATGTAATGAACGTGAAATATATTTTCTTATCGATTATGCTTATGGAGGTATGAAGTGGGATGATCATCTTGGTTCTCAAGAAGCTTTTTTTATGAACTTAGCAAAAAATAATTACACAATTTTAATCGAGTCTGTATGTAAACGAATTTTTTTGAACGGAATAAAGCATGGTATTATAGTTGCAAATGCTCAGATCATTAAAGCAATTGAAGAAATTTCTGTGTATGTTGCCGGATGTCTATCAGAACAGCAAATATTAGTTTATGAACAACTTTATAATATCAATACACAAAATTATATAGCAGAAATAATCAATAAAAACAATTCGCATTATTCATCGAATTATTCGCTACTTAAGATATTACTAGCTGATACTCCCTTTGTGATATCCTTATGTGATAGTGGCTATTTTTGCTTAATTGGTATATTGAAAAACTTCAACATGTCTAACATATCAATTGCAAAAAATATACTACTTCGTACAAACATACTTACTATTCCACATGATAGATATATATTTAACAGTGAAGATTATTACTATTTCAGAGTAAATTTAGCTGTATCACAAGACAAGCTATTATCAGCAATACAAATATTATTAAAGACCTATGCTAATGGAGTCGATTAAGTCTGAAACACTTATTTTCTCATAATTTATATCACAATTTGCAATAATATGAGAATTTTCAGCTATTTCAGATAAAAGTTTTAAATCAGTTATTTTTAAGTTTTTACTTTCCAGCTTTCGTTCCAACTGTTTACTAATTTTATTTTTGGTTTTAATTTCCAAGATTGTATCTGCGTAACATTTAATAATTTTGGGCAGCATAAGAGCTATGCTACTACAAATTACGAATGTCAAAATCCAAGATCCCTTTTCTTTATCTAATAATATAAAATTGTTTGATATATTGCATACAGTACATATTTCGCTTAAAATATCTGTTGTTAAATTATATGCTTTGTCATAATCATCTGTTTTACAATGAAATGTTACGGTGCTTATATTATCTTGGGCACTACTAATAAAATCAGCAGAAAAATTAGCCTTATTAACAATTAAGTCAATTCTATTGCATATCGTTATATATGTAATATATTCTCTGTTCCCAAATTCATTCCAATTATAATTATCAATTATATTCATTATCTCCACAAAAGAATTATAGGGTAAAATATTATTTTCTATGTAGAAACAAAGTGAATCTAAAATATCCGATATGTCTAATTCGCGTATGCTGTCCACCTTATTCTTGGATAACTCCAATGATTTTTTCAGAGCTTTTGGGACGCAATCATAATACCTATAAATTACATTAGCGTTAATAAACTCATAATACCTTTGTTGAATCCATAAACTTTTAATATATTTTGCAAAGATTTGCCCATCATCCAAACACACTTCTTCGCCATGATATAATACTATCATTCCTTCAATGTTTGTATTACAAAATAAATAACCAAATATATAGTCAATCCCTATATAAACATTCTTGAGACTGCATTCTTTGAATATGTGACGTTCAGCGTGCATTGTAGCTAAATCTGTATTATATATATCGCAATTTTCGAAATATATTTTTTCTGTTGTTGAACGTTCAAAATTACAGTAAGAAAAAGTACAATCTATAAATTTACAATTTTTCATATTTACTAAAAATTGCTCTGACATGAATTTACAATTTATAAAGGTACATTCTTGTATAGATGTATTGTCATAGTAATTTTTGTCTGCAAAGATAACATTACTGAAATAGCAATTCTTTATCTCACAAGCAGCAATTTTTGTATTTTTAAAATTTACATTTTGAAACATACATGACACAAAATCTGCTCTATCCAGATTATTTCGAAAAAAATTACAATTAACAAATTTAGAACCTCGAAAATCACATCTAAAAAAAGAAATTCCAATATTGCCACAAAATAAATCCTCATTTTTAAACAAAGTATATGATAGATTTTCCTTATCTCTTACACTGTTTGCATCATTTATAAAGATATTTAATTTCACTATATCATTATTCATTTCAACAATTTCTCCCATATACGAATAAGGTAACACTGATATATTAACTCATTTACCTTCTAGTGAATAACTTATTATTATTTCAAAATACCAAATAATCAAGAATTATCCTTTGTTTTTACCACTCATGGACAAATCCAATGGATAACTTTGAATTATCCATCCCCCACATTCCCCATCCCCCATCCCACTCCCAACATAAAAATAAAAAATCCGCCAATGAAAAACACTCCATCCGCAGAACAAATACCTAACATTTTCCCATTATTTAAACCACAGCCTATGTAAATGTTCCCCGATTACAAATTTCTAAATTATTCCTCTTTATCATACAACAATTTAATCTCTATGTAAACAAAAAATTTAAAATTCAGAAAATATTAAATTCCCAACACCCGCACAAAATACTCATTGATTAAGTAACCATTTTGCCCTATACTAATGGTAAGTCACACATTCTGCCGCAAGCAGCAGGATACCTCAAAGGAGGCGAATCAGCAATGTCCGAAACCATGCCGGACAGACTTGAAGAAAAAGCATGAACCGGTCTGCAAAGCAGGCCATGGCAGCGCTCAGGATTCCGGAAAAGAAACAGCCTGAACATACCGCCCACTTAATATCATCCAAAGAAAATCGAAAGGAAAATGACTTATGAATAAACAAACACGCAATATCATCATTTCCATTTTTGTCATACTTGCCATCATAACCATATTCATCGGAACGATGCTTTCCCAGCGGGTCAAAATGAACGAGGGCTATGTCACTGGCAACACGGCAGGAAATCTGAACAACAATGGTCTCTTCTGCGAACGCAACGGCGTTGTATATTTTTCCAATCTGTATGACAGCGGATGTCTTTATTCCATGTCATCGGATGGAAGCAACGTGAAGAAACTGACTTCCTCAAGCGTAACCTCCATCAATGCAGATGACCATTACCTGTACTATTTTCTGGACAGTTACAATTCCGGTCAGGGTTTGGAATCGGTGCAGCGTACCTACGGCATTTACCGCAGCGATCTGAACGGCAAGCATACCCAGTGCCTGAAACGCGGCAATGCCATCACTCTGCAGCTCTGCGGAAACTACTTATATTACCAGAACTTCGACAATCACAATACCAACGGCACGGAACTGTTCAAAATGAAAATTGATAAGTCAGAAGATAAACGGATCACGGATTACCTGGTCAATCCCGCGTCCTGTGTGGATGGCATAATTTATTTCAACGGCACCAGGGATAACCACTACTTATATGCCCTGAACACCGCAAATGATTCCATCTCTACTGTTTGGGAAGAAAATGTATTCAATCCGGTTTATCACAACGGATACTTCTATTTCATGGACGCGTCCGCGAACTACCGGCTGTGCCGTTACTCGCCTTCGGCCAATGTGGTGGAAGTGCTGACCAACGAGCGCATTGATCTTTTCAATGTTTATGACAACTATATTTACTACCAGACTAATTCCGAGACCGACCCTGCCCTAAAACGCATGTATACGGACGGAAGCAATGTGGAAACCGTCGTGAACGGCATTTATAAGAATATTAATATCACTTCTTCTTATGTATATTTTACCGCGTTTGAATCGGATACTCCGATGTATCGGACGCCCACATACGGCTCCGTGTATGTCACCTCTTTCGACGAAGCTTCGCAGGCCGCACTTAAGAATCTAAAAAAATAACAGGATTTTTCTTTCTCCTGCAGACTGCTTTCAGACGGTTCCGGGGAGAAGAAACACCGGGAATATATAAACACTCTGTTTTATATGTTCCCGGCTTTTTTCACTCCAGCCCTATTTTCTCTTCCGCCGTAACCGGCACCCATACAAACAGGGAAAAAACCGTTTCTTTCCGCTCTATTTCCATGTCCCCGCCATATTTCTGCGCTACCTTTCGAATACTTTTCAGACCGAACCCATGGTTTGCCGTATCCGCTTTCGTCGTTTCCGGCAGACCGCCGTCCGCACCGCCCTCACACCCCTTTGGAACCGGATTCGTCACCCGTACGACTAACATTCCCTTTCCGGCCCGCGCTTCTACCGTGACCTTACGCTGCTCTTCCGGCAAGGCTCCGCATCCTTCCGCTGCATTGTCAAGGGCATTTGCAAACAATGCACAGATATCCGCCTGCTCGAAGGGAAGCGTCTCCTTAATATCCGCCTTTACCGAAAAATCAATTTCCCGCTGCCTCATCAGTTCCGTTTTTACTGTCAGCACCGCATTTACCGTCGGATCCGCACAGTAAAAGATCACCTGTGAAAAATCCGGGTTTTCCAGCAGCTGCTTTCTGTATTCCTGCCTCCGCTCTTCTGTCAGGCTTTCCAGTACCAGCAAATGATTGCGCAGATCATGTTTCATACGGCGGACCTCGAATTGATGCTGCTCCATTGTCTCATAATATTTCCGGTTATATTGTGCCAGCATGTTCTCTTCTTCCAGCCGCTGCTGCCTGTCAAATACCCCAACTGCTCTCAGCAGCCCGGTAATTGACAGCATCGCCAGTATAAACAGCAGCATATCCGCAGGAAAAGTCCCCCAGTCCGAAGAAAAAGGGCTTCGGACCAGCACCAGCGCAATGACCACGCCGAGCGGAAAACATATCAGCTGCAGCAGCAGTCTCCATAACGCCGGAGCAAGTTCCGTCTCCTTCTTCACTTTACTGACCCGCACTCCCGCATAAAATAAAACCGCAAAAATCCCCCTTGCTGCCAGCATTCCGATTCCTACTCCAAGTTCCGTAATGTCGTCCCGTATCCCACCCCAGGTTTTCCACCCGAAATATAAAATAGTGAGCCCGACTCCCAAAGCGCCGTTGAAAGCAAATACCGTACTGGAAATCATCATTCCCATCGTCGCTCTTTTCAGAAAAGAACCTTCACCTGCCGTGCAGATACATACCATAAAGAAAAGAAATGCCATCGACAGATTCGCGATATCACCGATAAAAACAGGCATCCCCAGCAGAACCATACATCCCGCATACAGCAGCAGCCTGTACCGGCGCGGCTCTTTTGCCTGTATCATCCGGGATACTGCCAGATACAGCATCCATCCGTTTAGTCCTATCATCAGGAAACGCAGAACCTCTATTGCCAACATCCACGCACTGCTCATGATTTACCTCCGAAATCAGCCCCCAGCATCGCTTTTGCCAGTTTCACCGTAGCCTCTTCTTTCAAGGAACGGCTGACAGGCAGTATTTTTCCGGCAACCGTCACATGAGCGGAACCGATATGCTCCACCTGGTCCGGATTCACCAGATATCTCTGATGGATACGGACAAAACTGCCTGCAAACTGTTCTTCCACTTCATCCAGCCTGCCGTAAAACGGATACTCCTTCTCTCCGTTCACTAAATATACCTTTCTTTTATTACTGTAAAAATAGGAAATATCCTCTTTTGCCATCCGGAACATACCATCCGTATTCTTAAATACGAACATTTTATCCCGTCTGCCGGTCATCTGTTCCCTTACCCGTTCCATACACCGGGCCAGCTGCCTTTCCTCCGTCGGCTTCATCATATAATCCAGCGCATTTACCCGGTAACCGTCAAAAACATAATCGGAGTATCCTGTCATGAATACGATGAGAATCGTCCGGTCGAATGTCCGCAGCGCTTCCGCTGCCTCCACTCCGTTCATTCCCTCCATTTCCACATCCAGAAACAGCAGGTCGATTTCTCCCGGATGCGCCCGCAGCCAGCGTACCGCTCCCGTTCCGCTGGAAAATTCATAGACAATCTCCTCTTTTCCTTCCGTCAGTACCTTCTCCAACTGTATGCGCAGGTCGTCCCTTGCCTGCACCTCATTGTCACATATCCCGATCCGAAGCATCTTCCTCCGCTCCCTTCCCGCTATCAAACATGCCGTTCCGGTTCCGCGGACCATCCGTCCGCAGCGCCTCATCTTAGTATAGCGAATGATATCCGATAATACAATTCACCCGCCGCAACTTCTTCCGCACCTGCCCGCCAAACGTTACATCACACGGCCTGTTCTTTACATTTTTTACAATTCCCCGCCAAACGTTACATCATACCGGCCAAAAGGAACAGCCCCGGATCCGCTCCCCCATAATTGTGGTATGCTCACCTTAGAAACTGTTAAAATCAAGAAAGTGCAGGTGTATCCATATGTTACATGTGAAAAAACTTTACAAATCTTATCGTACAGGGAGCAAATCCTACCCCGTACTGAAGGGAATCGACTTAACCGTCGCCTCCGGAGAATTCGTAGCCGTCATGGGACCCTCCGGCTCCGGCAAGAGTACCCTTTTAAACTGCATTTCCTGTTATATCCCTTTTGATGAAGGTACCATTACACTGGGTTCACAGGAACTGAAAGGTCTGGATGAAGATTCCCTCGCCCGAATCCGCAACGAAAAACTTGGCTTTGTCTTTCAGGATTTCATGCTTTTAGACGGACTCACCGTCAGGGAAAACATCCTCGTCCCGCGCATCATACAGGGGCATGTGGGGAAGGACGCGGAAGAACTGGCAGGAAAACTGCTTTCGCTGTTCGGAATTGACGGCATTGCAGACAAATATCCCGCAGATATCTCCGGCGGCGAGAGACAGCGCACCGCTGTCGCCAGAAGCCTGATCAACCAGCCGCTTCTCATTCTTGCCGATGAGCCTACCGGCAATCTGGACAGCAAATCCAGCCAGACTGTCATCGAATCCTTTGAAAACGCCAGAAAACAGCTGGGCGCAACCATCTTCATGGTCACGCACGACAGTTTCGCCGCATCCTTCTGCGACCGCGTTATTCTGCTAAAAGACGGCTGCGTATGGAAAAATTTAGAGAAAAAAGAAGATGCCAGCGCTTTTCATGACAGACTGCTGTCTGAAATCAGGGTTATGCGCAAGGAATGAAAGACATTCCCGGAATGAAAGGCATTCCCGGAATGAAAGGCATTCCCGGAAGGCTTCTTCCCTGAATGGTTATGTATCGACTGTTATTTGGAAAGGAATGGATATAAAATGAAAACTACAATGACCATGAATTTTTTGGAGAAAAAACTGGCGGAGGCGGGACGGAAGCAGGCTGCGCTTTATCTGTTCTGTAATTTTGTTTCGCTTTTACTGATCACTGCATATGCCGCCATGATGTTTTCCCCCACGGTGCTTGAAGTCCTGCCTACGGGCGGGGACAGCAGGAAGCAGATGATCGCGATCTTTGTACTGGCCCTTTTTGGCTGTGTCGTGTTTACGATTTATGCCTCCGCGCTCTTTTTCCGGAAAAAATCCAGACAGCTCGGCGTCCTCATGGCGCTCGGCGCTTCCAGGAAAAAGCTGGCTCCCGGATTATATAAGGAAGTACTTATCTTAAGCGGGATATCCTCCTTTGCCGGTGTTCTTGCAGGGCTTCCCTTCGTCTATCTTCTATGGGGGTTTTTCCGGCTGTTTATCGTTGAAAGCAGTCAGATGACTCTAAGACTGGACTACCGTTTCCTCTTCCTGTCCATCGCATTTTTCTTTCTTGTGGTAACGTCCTCCTGCTTTACCGCATACCGCTATTTAAGACGGACCAACATCATGGATGTGGTACATGAAGAGCACAAAAACGAACCGGTGAAAGAACTGGGACGATGGTGCGGTCCTGTTGGAATCCTGCTGACTTTTGCAGGCGCCGCCTGCGGCTATCTGGCGCCAGAAGCATATATGAAGCTGTTCAGCGCCCTCCCCGGTATATGGATCAATCTGCTTTATGTCCCCGTCTTTGCCGGGCTTTATATGATCATGCTGCATACGGTCATCCATGGCTGGCGCGCCCACAGAAAAGCCCCCTATAAAAATATCATTGCCCGAAGCATGATGAAATTCCAGGGCAGACAGACCGTTAACAACCTGTTGATCTGCACGGTCCTGATCGCCGGCGCCTCTTTTGCCCTCTTTTATCTGCCGACCCTGGGCGTCAATTCCTATCTTGAAGTAAGGTCGCGCAGCTTTGATTACTATTATCACTACCGCCTGGACCAGACACAGGTGCCGGCACAATCCGATATCGCCGCCATGGCTGCAGGATACGGAATGGGCATTAAGGATTTCAGGGAGAGCCCGTATGCTTCTCTGGCATTGGACGGCTATACCTATGTATTTGACGATGATAACGAAAACTCTTATCATATCGACCACATAGATCTGGCTGCGGAAGGGAAATTTTTCTCCGCATCCGCATACCGCACGCTCACGGGAGAGCCTGTCACTGTGGCGGACGGTACTTATTACGCCGTCACCAATGCGGACGAGACGAACCTCCCTTTCCTTGATTCACATGCCACTTTTCTCACCAATATGGTCACCCGCCAGACACTCCCCGTCAGCTTCGCCGGGTATGTCCACTATGATATGCTGGCTGATTCCTTCGGATACTATATCCTGAGCGACAGGGATTATGACGCCATCTGCCAGGGTCTTACCGAGGACTGGATGGGAAGCGCTGCCTTCTTTAATGCGGACGGGGAAGACAGCCCGGCATTTGCTTCTGATTTTTTCTATACCTTTGTAAACTCCTTCGGACCGGAATGCGAACATACCGTCCAGTTCAGCAGGGTAGTCCAGACATACTTTGAAGAAGCAGGAGAAGAATATTTCTATTGGAATGATCCCATGTTCCAAATCAGTTACGACCGGCCGGATGACTCCAGTTTCCGCGCATGGTGGAGCTACATGCCGAAAATCCGTCTGCTGGACCAGGAAGATTTTCTGAAAACCTATGCGGTATTCCTGATGATGTTTCTCTTTATATCCATCATCTGCATACTGGCGGCCTCCGTCATCAGCTACACCCGCTGCATGACCATCGCGCTGAACAACCGCTACATTTTCGACGACCTGAAACGGCTCGGCGCTTCCCCCGCCTTTTTAGTGCAGGAGATCCGAAACCAGTGCGGCAACGTTTTCCGGCTGCCGGCGCTGATCGGCATGAGCATCATCTATCTGCTGTATGCTTTGATCCTGTACGTCAACGACGGAAAGATCACCGCCGGGGAAGCCGGAGGCATGGCCGTCAGCCTGCTTCTTCTGCTGTGCATCGGCGGATTGTTCTTTTCCCTTTACCGCTACACGGTAAAACAAATGGCAAAACAGCTGAATATTTCCGTTCCGAAACGGAAACACTAAGGACATGAAAAGAATAATCCATAATTTTATCCACTGCGGCATCCTCGGCTGGTGCCTTGAAATTACATTTACCGCGCTGGCTTCCTTCCGGCGGCGGGAATTCAAATTAACGGGGAACACCTCTATCTGGATGTTCCCCATATATGGTATGGCAGCCTTCCTTGCCCCTGTATGCAGCCTGATAAGAAAGAAGCATTTCCTTATCAGGGGAATTATCTATGCCGTCCTTATTTTTCTCGGCGAATTCATCACCGGAACACTCTTAAGCCGCCGCGACCTCTGCCCGTGGAATTACGAGCGCTCCCGCTGGAACATACGAAAAATCATACGGTTAGACTACCTCCCCTGCTGGCTCCTCACCGGTCTGCTGTTCGAACGGCTGATACGGGAGACAGAGGAAACCTGCCGTTAAAGGATTTCCGTATTTTTTACTTACCGATCAGAACCCGTTTGCCTTCAAAAGCAAAACCATACTTCCTGATACGCTCCATGGCAATTCCTTTTCCCACAAGCACAGCCGCATAGTTTTTCTCATTTATCTGCCGGAGAGCCGCCTGTACCGTTTCCCTTAAATCTTTTTCTTCTTCCGCATCATGAACCTTAAACTCTAAAATAATCGCATCTTCTCCCTCCTTCAAGGGTTCCAGCATAATATCATACCGCCCGAATCCGCTTTCCCGGTTTGAAGTTACTGCATACCGTCCTGCTAAATCTACCAATAACCCCAGCACAAACCCGTGATAAAACCTTTCCGGTTCCGAAACAGACGGATTTTTTCCGGTATCAAAATAGCTAAAGGTATGCAAAGCCACACGGTTCATATAACCGTTCATACCTTTGATGTCTCCTTCCAGCAAAGCCTTAATGAAATCATTATAATCAGAATTCACGCTTCCAAACCATCCGTGCACCATCTTGCGGAACATCATCCTCACTTCCAGATTCGTCAGTTCCAGCTCATATTCCGGCACGAAATCTTCCCTGTAATTTCCTTCAAACCGTTCATATGCAGCCACTTTTAAATAACCGGCAGCCAGCAGTAGACTCCAGATTCCCTGCTCATCCTGATCCAGCTGGCTATAAACGATTTGTTCATCCAATGGTGTTTTCAGCACTTCCCCATTCAAAAGCCGTTCAAATGACTGCTTGATATTTCTGCTTCCCTCCCTGATCAGTTTGCCTGCTAAACTGTTGGAACTGGTATTGGCCCAATAAGCTGCCACTTTTCCCGTATCAAGATAGTTTATGACCGACCATGGATTATAAATATCCCCAAGGGAACCAAAAACAAAGCCATCGTACCATTTCTTCACTTCTTCTTTCTTATCTGCCATGGAATATTCCTCTAGCGCACGGAAAACTTCCTTCTCCGTAAATCCAAAACTGTCTGCGTACTCCTCCGAAGTCGTGGTTACCACTTTCAGATTATTCAAATCTGAAAATACGGATTCTTTACTGATCCGTGTAATCCCTGTCAGAATCGCACGTTCCAGGAACGGATTGGTCTTGAAAGCTGCCTGGAACATACTCCTGGTAAAAGAAAGCAGTTCCCTCCAATAACCATTTTCATAAGCCTCCTGCATTGGTGTATCATATTCATCCAGCAGAATAATTACCTTCTTTCCGTAATAACGGGAAAGGAAATCCGACAGCTGATAAATAGCCAGTGTTGCATCCCCATCATTCATATCCACCAATATCCGGTCAAAATATTCCTTATCCCTTTCCGTCAGTACCCCGCTGTCTCTGAGGAACTCATTTTTGGAATACAGATTCACCAAAAGCTGGCAGATCTTATATCTTGCTGTCTCATAATCCTTTTCCTTTATATTTGCAAAAGAAAGACTGATCACCGGATATGTTCCCTGAAGTCTGCGGAATCTTTCCTCCCCGTAAACGGATAAGCCTTCGAACAATCCGCCTTTTTCCCGATATTCCACCGAAAAGAAATTCTCCACCATGGACATATTCAAAGTCTTGCCGAACCGGCGCGGACGGGTAATTAACGTAACCTCATCCTTATTCTCCCACCACTCACGGATAAACGAAGTTTTATCAACATAAAATACCTGCTCTGTAATGATCTTTTCAAAATTCTGGTATCCGATCCCTATTGTTCTCGCCATATCTGCACATCACCTTTGATACAAAATGATTAACTGTTTCAGGAAAATCATACGGGCATATCCTGTCTCTTATTCAGTCTGCCGCTCCTCAAATGCCTTTTTGTAAGCCTCAATCTTATCTAATAATTTTTGGTACTCTTCTTCTGTCATCCTTTCCGTATACTTACCGCACATGATATTATTTATGCACCGGCGGTTCTGGCACCTCTTCACCTTAAAACACTTAATCCACATTACCAAACGGAACAAATTTGCCGTGACTACAAAAATTATAAACCCCAGGACTATGGCCGACCCTATTAAACTTGAAAATGCTTCCATATCTTTATTCCCCTTTCTCTATTATTTTTTCATTATACTACAATACGGAAAATTTCACAAGGAAATAAACATTCTGTTATAAATCTTTATATTCGTTCATACTAAATGCAGAAGGTGGTGACAGAAATGCTGGATTACAGTCCTTTATGGGAATACATGAAAGAAAATGGAATTACGCAATATTACCTGTTAAAGAAGGTCGGAATTGATAATAAGACATTGGCAAATATGAAGAAAGACGGTAATATTACCCTCCTCACGGTCGAGAAACTCTGCAAGGCCCTTAAATGTACGCCAAATGATATTGTGCGGTTCACAGACGATTAAGAACGGTCCATAATAACACTGCAGTTTTGCGCAGGATGCGCCGCGGAATTCACAAAAATTTCTAAGTTTTCACGTTGAAAGCCCTCTCCTGTTATGCTATCATAGATTTATAACATCATAAGTCCATGATAGCATAAATCAGGATATTATAAAATATAAATTTTGATTTATGTCAATTGATGTATCTGCCGCGCGTAACAGTTCAGGCAGGTCTGCGCATTTACCGTGCAGACGCACAGGCCACGAAAGTGTACAAACAAAAGGAGGTAACGAATGACCGCAAAAGAATGTATCACAGGACGCAGAAGTATCCGCAAATTCAAAGACCAGCCCGTTGACCACGCCCTGCTGGAAGAGATTTTGGAAACGGTTTCCCATGTCCCGAGCTGGAAACATACACAGATTGTCCGCTATATCGCGGCAGAAGGTGAAATGAAAGACCGGATTGCCGATGAATGCACGTCTGATTACCCGAATAACGGCGCAATTATCAAAGGTGCGCCCATGCTGATCATTGTCACCGTTATTAAAAACAGATGCGGTTTTGAACGCGACGGTTCATTCTCCACACACAGAGGGGATGCCTGGCAGATGTTTGACGCGGGCATTGCATCCCAGACGTTCTGTCTCGCCGCTTACGAACGCGGTATCGGAAGTGTAATTGAAGGAATTTTTGATGACAGGAAAGCAGCTGAGATTCTCGGTGTTCCCGAAGACCGTGAAGTCGTGGCTCTTATCCCCATCGGCTATCCCGATGAAGAACCTGCCGCCCTGAAGCGCAAGACGGTGGCTGATCTATTAACTTACATGTAACAGATACCGGCAGCTGCCGGTCATCCCATAAAAATCGAAGGGAATCAATTTCCTTCGATTTTGTTTGGCATAAATAAGGAAAGAAAGGAAAATAAACATGCGACATCTAATGAGTCCTCTGGATTTTACCGTCGAAGAACTGGACGACCTCTTTGACCTTGCAAATGATATTGAAAACAATATGTCCAAATATGCCCACACCTGTGACGGAAAGAAGCTTGCCACCTGCTTTTACGAACCAAGCACCCGCACACGGTTAAGTTTTGAATCCGCCATGCTGAATCTGGGCGGCAGCGTCATCGGCTTTTCCGATGCCGGCTCTTCTTCCGCTTCCAAGGGAGAAAGCGTATCCGATACCATACGGGTCATTTCCTGCTTTGCTGACATCTGTGCCATGCGCCATCCAAAAGAAGGCGCACCCATGGTTGCGGCAAGCAGATCCTCCATTCCCGTCATTAACGCCGGCGACGGGGGACACCAGCATCCCACCCAGACACTGACCGATTTACTGACCATCCGTTCCCTGAAAGGAAGCCTCGGCAACTTTACCATCGGTCTGTGCGGCGACCTGAAATTCGGCAGAACCGTCCATTCCCTGATCAATGCACTGGTGCGTTATCCAGGCATCCGGTTTGTTTTCATCTCACCGGAAGAATTGAAAGTTCCCGATTACATCACCGATATGCTGAAGGAAAAAAACATTCCCTATGAGGAAGTGATACGCCTGGAGGAAATCATGCCGCAGCTGGATTTCCTGTACATGACAAGGGTACAGCGGGAACGTTTCTTTAACGAAGAAGATTATGTACGTTTAAAAGATTTCTATATTTTAAACAAGGAAAAAATGAAACTTGCCAAAAAAGAGATGCTGATTCTCCATCCGCTTCCCCGTGTCAACGAAATCTCCGTGGAAGTGGATGACGACCCCCGCGCCGCTTACTTTAAACAGGTGCAGTACGGTGTATACGTCCGTATGGCGCTCATTCTTACCCTGTTGGGCATCAAAACCAAAGTATAAAAGGAGACTGATCATGCTGAATGTAGGAAAAATCGAAGAAGGCTTTGTCCTTGACCATATCGCTGCCGGAAAGAGCCTTTCCATTTATCATCATTTACAGTTGGACAAACTGGACTGTACCGTGGCAATCATCAAAAATGCCCGCAGCAACAAAATGGGAAAAAAAGACATCCTCAAAGTAGAATGCGATATCAATACCCTTGACCTGGATGTTCTGGCATTCATTGACCACAATATTACCGTCAATGTAATTAAGGACGGGGAGATTGTGGATAAAAAGGATTTAGTGCTTCCAAAGGAAATCCGCAATATTATCCGGTGCAAAAACCCGCGCTGCATTACTTCCATCGAACAGGGGCTGCCGCATGTTTTCGTGCTCTCTGATGAAAAAAAAGAGATTTACCGTTGTAAATACTGCGAAGAGAAATGCAATGAGCGGTTTTAAGGAACTGTCAAACGAATCAGGCGCCACGCTTAAAACCAACCGGGGCCGTTACCCAAAATTTACAAATATTTATTTAAATAAATGTATTTACATTTCTCTTAAAAAGGGTAAAATATAATGTGGTATTGTACTTAATTCAAAATCAGCAGTTCCGCCGTCAGACCGGCGGATGCAGTTTTCATATACATAGACCGGGAAAGCAAATACCCCTGCCCTATGCATATGGGAACGGAAAAGAGGTATACTTTGAAATTAGATATGCACTGTCATACAAAAGAAGGGTCTTTGGACGGAAAAATTACTATTGCTGATACGATTCGCATCCTGCAGGAAAAAGGGTATCAGGGAATGCTGGTGACTGACCATAATTCCTATAAAGCTTACCGGTACTATAAAAAGAATATAAAAGATAAGGAATTTCAGGATTTTGTTGTTCTGAAAGGCATTGAATATGATACGATCGATGCTGGACATATTATCGTGGTCATGCCTACGGGAGTGAAACTTCCGCTTTTGGAACTCCGCGGGCTGCCCGTCAGTCTTTTGATCGACATTGTACATCATTACGGCGGGATTTTAGGACCTGCCCATCCCTGCGGGGAAAAATATCTGAGTCTGATGAATACCAGACGCGGTAAAAAGTCAAGAACTCTGGTATCCCGCTTTGATTTTATTGAAACATATAATGCCTGTGAATCGCCGGAATCCAATCAGGCGGCTTTGGAACTTGCCAAATGCTTTGATAAACCCTGCACCGGCGGAAGCGATTCCCACAGGGAAAACTGTGCCGGCTTCGGTTATACCATGATCGATGCGGATATCAAAAACGAAACGGATCTGATTCATGCCATCCGTTCGGATGTCGCGATTACCGCAGACGGGAAGCGTTATCTGCACACTACCAAGCAGAAGATCGGAAAAGCCAATGATCTGCTCGTTTACTCTTTCTGGTTTTACAACAAATTCCTGGCATTGTTCCGCCGCCATAAGCGGAAACTGGAACTCGCGGAAAACAACCTTTATGTTTATGTGCCTAAATACAGGCACCGGGAACGACATGCAGGCTGATTTCAAAACCATAAAGAAAACAATCCTTCGGCATATACCAGAGAACCGGGCAGGGGATGATTTCCCCGGCCCGGTTTCTTTCTGTCACCTGTCATTTTCAGGCGTTTCATCCACATTTTCCTGCAGTTCCCTCAGCATATCGCCAAATTTTCTTGACACCATCGTCGGGTTTCCCTTGAGCATCTGGCGTTTGTAGAAGTCCTTCAGACTGGTAAGCTGTGTCCGTTTCTCCGCGTTCAGCCGGTATTTAAAGCGCAGTTCCGAAATTTCCTCCCGGATACTGTCCGGATAAACAGACATACCGTTTGTCAGCTTTTCTTTCAGGTGCAGCAGCCGTTCCTCGATGCCTGCCGCCAGCTCGTCCATTTTGCCGCTCCGCTCCCGTTTCCGTACTTCCCTTTCTTCATTGGATAAAGCAATGATCACGTCCAAACGCTTCTGTACCCGTTCCAGTTCCTCCCGTGCCGCTTCCATTTTCACAAGGATATCGCGCAAATCGATGGCTGCCTTGAAAGACAGTGTGAAATCGACTACAATGCAAACCGTCAGCAGGGAAACCGCCGCCGTCAGGATATCCGCCGGAATCCCAAGCACCAGCTGCTCGACGGGCTTATGCACTACCCGCGTCATCAATATGGTCAGTCCGCCCCATGCCAGTGTTGAAGACAGACAGACCTGTCCCTGAAAATTGAATTTCTGATTGGAGTAATCCCAATACCTGACCTTAAACAGCGCTTCCATCGTCACCCCCGTAACATATTCCAGCGCCGTCGCCCCGACGCATCCTGCCGCATAAGTCAGGAAAAGGTTGTCCTGGAACGGCATGGACACTACCAGCATCATAACCGCCCCGCTTCCGTACAGCGGAAGGAAAGGGCCTCTCATAAATCCGCGGTTGACCGGATGCCTTTTTCGCAATGATACATAGGTGGATTCAAAACACCATCCAAAAAAACAATAAAAATAAAAGAAAAAAAGCCATTGTGTGATCGTATATGAATACATCCCATTCCTCCTACCGGTATACTCCTGCCAACACGCTCCATTTTCCCTTTTTTGTCTCATGGTCTGCCCCATGATATACAAACCGCCCATACCCGCGCACGGAAACCATATCTCCGCCCTTTATGGTATAGCTGTTGTTTTCATTCAGCCTGCCGTTCACATATATCTTCCGTTCCCTGAAAAGCGCAAGGCTCTGGTTTCTTGATAAACCATACACCTTAGCAATGATTACGTCCGCCCTCTCCGACGCTGCCGTAAACCGGATTTCTTCCGGTTCCTTTACCGGAAGTTCCGCTACGGCATCCGCCGCTGCACATCTTACATTGGTATGCTTCACTTTCCTCAGATTTTCTATCAGATAAGGCGCTATTTTCTCCGTGCAGAACAGATAAGCCGACTTTCCTTCCAGCAAAATGTCCCCCACCGTGCTTCTGTCAATACCCAGATTCATGACTGCCCCCAGAAAATCCCGATGGGTCATGGAGTCGGCAAACTTTTCCATCACGGGCCTGACCGACAGACAGACGATGGGAAATGCTTCCTCATACCCCAGCGATTCCATACTTCCAAACCGCAGCATCTGCCGCTCCGTATCCTGCCTGCCGCCATACAGTTCGTAAGCCGTCCCCTTCAACTCCGTCTCCATACCGTAAAAAACATCCTGTTCCGCCATACTCAGGAATCCGGTATACGTATAAATATTATGTTCATAGGATTTGCGTGCCAGTTCAAGAATTCTCTTTTTCAGCTGCTGCAATTCCTTTTCATTCTCCGCCGCCATCATACAAAACTGATCACCTGCTCTTTAGGCGCCTTTGTCTTCTCCACACTGACCGCTTCCAATACCGGACCTTCCGCCTGATAATCCGCAAAATATTCTTTCCGCACGACGGCCTTCACTTCCACCCACTGTTTGTTTTCCAGCCGCTCCGTTTCCTCACTCCGGCAGGCAAACCCCAAAAATGCCATATCATCGGCACAGCAGGTCATCGCCATCCTTCCGGGAACAAAATACCCCTTCGGAAACTGCTCCGGCTTCAGTACCATTGCCGTAAACTGCACGTTTTTTCCCTCATAACGCTCCAAATGATCCAGGGAATCCAGATACCATATGCCGTAACTGCGGTCGTCCAGCACGATCGGATCATCCGTCAGATGATAAGGCAGATCCTCCTCAAAGATTTCGTCAATCTCCCCGTTGGAATCCTCAAACACGATTTCCGCCTTTTGGTTGATTGCTTTCATATTGCGGCGGTAAACGCTCAAGTCCTCCACGCCGTCACAGCGGTTGAAAATGATTAGTTCCGAATTCCTTACCATTTCCGCCAGCAGGGATTTCATATTGTTAAAATACATAGGGAAAGTAGATGCATCTATCGTGGTGATCTGCTGCTCAACGGACCAGTGCCACGGCAGCTTCATATTCTTAAAATTCCACATTCCGTTATATTCAATGATGATCCGTTCCGGTTTATGCTTTTTCTCCAGCGCGATCAGCCGGTCAGTCGTAAAATCTTCTTCCTCCTCCACCAGCTCAACCACCGTCTTACTTTTCTTTAACAAAAATTCCTCATATTCCGTTTCCCCTTCTTCACAGAGTATCAGAAGCGTCTTCCCCCTTACCTGAAAATAAGGCTGGGCCAATGTATAGGTAATGAATTCCGTTTTACCGCTCTCTAAAAATCCGTTAATCACATATACTGGTTTCATAGCTTTCCTCATTTCCGCGCCGATTTACCGCGCAAACTCCTAAATGACTGACAGGTTTGCGAATTGAAAGTGCTTTTCTTTCAATCCTATATCCTGCGAAACAGTTTTTCCAGATTTACCTCCTTTAATTTGGAACCGATCACACAGAACTTTCCGGTATATTCCGGTTTGCCTTCCCGCACATCGCTTTCGCCGGGCACATAGTCAAAATATATCCATGAACCGTCTCCGGCAGGTACCATTCCCTTTGCGCGCAGTACGAAACCATATTCACTTTCATTTTCCAGTGCTTCCAAAATCGCCTCTACATCTTTCCTCTCATAAACTGCAGGAGTCTCCATTCCCCAACTGGTGAATACTTCATCCGCATGGTGATGGTCATGATCATGGCAGCCGCAGGTACAATCCGGGCCATGGTCGTGATGATGCCCATGCTCTTCCCCGTGGTCATGGTGATGGCCGTCATGGCACTCTTCCCCGTCATGATGATGTCCGTGATGACACTCTTCCCCGTCATGATGATGCTCATGATGGCACTCTTCCCCGTCATGATGATGCTCATGATGGCACTCTTCCCCGTCATGATGGTGCTCATGATGACACTCTTCCCCATCGTGATGATAGTGCTCATGTCCGCAGCACGCTCCGTCTTCGTGGTGGTGATGCTCATGCTCATGTTCATGGGCATGAGCCATAACCTCTGCCATCAGCTCCGCTTCCAAATCTTTCGCACCTTCTATGGTTTCCAATATATCCCTGCCCTCTAACTGTTCCCACGGGGTAGTAATGATCTTCGCCTTACCGTTATGCTCACGGATCATAACCACACAGGCCGCCAGCTTTTCTTCACTGATCTTTCCTGTCCGGCTCAAAATAACCGTTCCGGCATGTTCTATCTGATTGATAAAAAATTCACCGAAGTTCTTCATATACATTTTACATTTTGCCGCATCCACCACAGCCACAGCGCTGTTTAGCTGCACCTGCGCTTCCGACACCACATCCTGTACCGCCTTCATCACATCGGAAAGTTTTCCTACGCCTGAAGGTTCGATCAGAATCCGCTCCGGTGCATAAGTATCCAGCACCTCCTTCAGCGAAGTCCCGAAATCCCCTACTAAAGAACAGCAGATACAGCCGGAATTCATCTCTTTGATCTCAATTCCCGCTTCCTTCAAAAAACCTCCGTCAATGCCGATTTCTCCAAATTCATTCTCTATCAATACCACTTTTGTATCTGCAAGCGCTTCTTTCAGTAATTTTTTAATTAAAGTTGTCTTGCCGGCTCCGAGAAATCCGGATACGATATCAATCTTTGTCATTTTCTTACCTGCTCCTTTCCTAAATTCCCACTCTTAAGTATTTTGCTCCTGTTTTCGTTCTATGTCAAGTTGTATCCGTCTTATCACACGGAAATCAATTTTCAGTTTTGGCCTCCTTGTACAAAATCAAAGACCCACAGCAGCGGCACACCGTATCCAATTATTTTAATCCAAAGTGTGCGGCAACCAGACCGGCCAGTTCATCTATTTTCATGGTTCCATCATTTATGACAGAAACATATTTCTCTTTACGGCATTGTCTCTGTACTTCCTGTGCAAACAGAATATCTCTGTCCATCCAGTTGCGGAAAGCCGTTTCTTTATCACTACACCCCTCCAATACCAAAGGAACAAATTCTCTTTTTCTATAATGGGTAATCTGAAATTCCTCCGTAGGCGTAATTGAGATATAACGGCTGCCCGGAATGCCGGACTGCTTCATAAGTTCTGGGATATACGCCGCCCCTTCCGTAACAATACTGCCTTTACGATCAATCTGTTTCAGATCTTCTGTCACAAATTCAAAGATTTCTCTATAAATGTCAAATTCTTCCCGGCATTGGAACAATGGTTCCCTCATCCAGGTCTGCTCAGCATTCCTCCCGGCTGCTTTCCTGCATATGGAACGCTCTTTGCGTGCCCCTGCCTGCATATATCCGTCCAGGAAATCATCTACTTTAAAATAATATAAACCGTATTTCTGCGAGAGAATCTCAGCCACGGTACTTTTTCCGGCACAAGGCGAACCGCCGATATAATATATGATTTTTTCTTTGCTCACGCTTTTTCCCTCCTGGTTTAAAACAATTCCTCAGTTACCTTCACTGTTACAGGCGGACTGCTTTCAATCAAAAATAAATATTTCTTCGATCGGAACTTCTACAGCCCTGGAAATATCAATTGCCAGCTTCAGGGACGGATTATATTGCGCTTTTTCCAACCGCATGATCGTTTCCCGCCGCACACCCACTTTTTCTGCCAATTGTTCCTGTGTCAGATTCTTTAGCTGCCGGTAATTTTTTAACCTGCATTCAAATTCTGCCATACCTTATTCCTCACCTTCATCTGCCTGGTCATCATGGTCATAACAATACAGCAGATATTCAGAGAGGAAAATTCCCAAAGCCAATGCAAGGGAAAGTATGATGATCACAGCGATCAGGGTGTACTCAAGACTGCCAAAAGGTTTTCCCTGGCAAAGAATCACCAATGCGATCAAAAGGATCGAAAAAGTAATTCCATACGCTTTCAGCCTGGCCCGGTCTGCATTTTCACGGAAACGTTCATCCATAAATGTTCCTGCCATCTTCCCCTCATAGAAAAAACCAAAGAATCCAAAGAAAAGGAAAAATGCAAACGGAAAAATTGTACCGTCCACAGAATATGTCCAGAAACCGGCAAATCCCGCAAAACCAAACATGCCTAAAAAACCCAGCCTCGGATCGATTCTACAGGTAATGCCTGTTTCTTCCACTTGTCTCTGCTTTTTTCCCTTATGGATAAAAAGCCGGATAAACAGGGCGGACAGATAAATGCAGATGAAAGAAACCGAAACGATCATCGGCAGATCCTCTACATGAAACACATAATTTTCAAGATCCATCGGAGCCACCAGGCGGGAGTCATTGTATGTAACTGCATACCATGATGAGATAAGCACACTCAGAACACAGAAAATCCCACAGCCGACCCAAATTTTCACCTTGTTCTTTTTCATATTGAACCTCCTACTATTGAGATATATTTATCTCTTTGCGTGATAAATATATCACTTCCTTTTCTCGCTGTCAATAGAAAAAGAGAGAAATATATCTCATTTTCATTTTTACAAAGATACCCCTCAATCAAATTAATAAAGTCTATTTCATTTATAAGACCGTTGCGGTATAATTTAGGAAACAGCAAACCGGCATCTTTGCCCTGTAAATGGCTTTCACTGTTCCGGAATTGTGCGGAACTGATGAAAGCCGGACTTGTGGAGACATTTTATGAAGTGGTTAAAGAAATCTGTGGTTGTAATTTTATCTTTGCCGGTCATCCTGGTGATCATTTGGGGAATGTATGAAATTTTCGGCATGTGCATAAATCATATTGCGACCCGGGAGCAGACCAATACATTAAAAAGGAATTTGGAAAATGAAATTTCAGATATCGAGCTTCTAAGTGTTTACTCGGAAACCAGGAATACGTCAGGAACCGGAAACCATGTGGATTGTCTGTCCTCCATCACTTTTTTAACAAAAATGGCGGAATCTGAAATAGAGGATCGTATGTCAAAATACTATGTGTTTGATGAATGGAGCTGCTATGTGCACAAAACCGATGATGGGGACTACACAATTTATCTCAATACACCGGCTCCGTTTGCAGACAATATAGAAGGACACTGACTTCCTGTTTACCAGAGAACGGGACAAAACCGGCGCGGGAAACGTACGCCGCAGGACGCATTGCAAAAAGATGGGCCAATACCTGGTATCAGCCCATCTTTTTACCGCTCATTTTTCTCAGGATACGCTGTATGCTCTTCTTCGACAGATAATATTTACAGGCCAATTCCGAAGTCCTGCTTCCTGCAAGATAGTCCCTGTAAATCTGCTGGTTACGCATCAAAAGCTCCTGTCTGGTCTGTGTTCCCGCTCCCCATGCCTGCCTGTGGGCCGCCTTGCGCGGAATATAAATCGTCTCTCCGTCAACATACTGCTGTATCAGTTCTATTACCTCAATTGGCAGAATTTCTTCTGCTCTTACATAGCCCATGTCTGCCTCCCTAAACAAATATTTTTTTAGGAATAGCATTGGCTATAACAACTTAATGAACATAAAGATGCTCCGTCAAACGTAACATCCGTTGTTTTTTATTGCAATAGCCAGCGCTATGCAAACATAACATATCGTCTCATATACAATTTCTTTTCCTTTCTGATTTTTATTAATCGTACCATGATTCCTGCAATTAATCAACAATCCCGCAGGAATCAATCTTCTTTTAACAGCATATCTATTTGTTCCAGACTGATATCCGCCTGTTCCCGTGCCTTCCCTGTATCCCCTTCCTCCTCCGATACCGCCTCGTCATTCATCTGCTTCGTCGGTCTGGATATCTCTATGCTGGTAGTCGTCGCCACTCCCCCAATCTGCCTTGTCATTACCAGAATGCGTGAACCGTCAGGCTTCACCTGAATATCGGTATCCACCTTGTTCTCTCCTTCTGTCCGGCCTGCCGTTTCTTTCTTTTCCGAATCCCTTTCTATCAAAAAGCTTAAAAAACCCTTATATTCCAGATACCCTTGCAGATTGCCGGCATTGTACTGCATCTGCATTACCTCTTTGATGACTTTCAGCCAGTTTGTCTTGTCAAACAGATTTGCCGCACTGTAATTTGCCACGGAATCCCTCTGGTGCGCCTGCGCCATGATGAACCGTTCCAATGCGCCGGGATATTCTCCGGTGTTGCTCAAATGGGCGCTGTAAGCATACATCTCCGCCACATTGCAGTTGGAAGGATCTACCTTTGATATATCCACCATATATTCCGTCTCTTTACCGGATTCATCCCACATCTTCACTTTGTAGACCGGATTTGCCGAATCGAATCCCTGCGGACGGTATACTGTCATGGATGTCCCCGTCACTACATTCGCCCATGCAGTAACGGCTTCATCCCCTTCTTCCGTATCCGTTCCATGCAGCACTACATTCGTACCGGAACACGTTACATCCCATTTGTGGGATGCACATGCCCCGGTCTTTTTTTCCGCTTCCCGTGTCCCGTTCCCCCCTGCAGACCGCCCTGCACGCTGTACCGCATCCGCTCCGTCTGATTCCTTTCCCTGCTGCATATAAGCATTTTGATAGTTGTTTGTCCCCAATCCGTTTACTTTCATACTCTGCTCCATTTCCGCGCTGCTTTACGCGCATTCCTTACCTCCATCTGCTCTTATACTCACGTAATCCCGTACTTCCGTTTCTGCTCTCCGCTGTCTTTTTATAAGCGTTTACCATATTCGCATAGCTGTTTCCGTATGAAGAAACGCCGCTGCCCCATCCATTGTTCCACTTACCCAGTCCTGTCAGACCCAGGGATGATATGCCCGGCACTGTCAGACCCAGGCCGGATGCGTTCAGTCCGGCCATCATCCTACCGTAATTTTTAACCGGAATGGCAGAACCGTAACATTCCTCCTTACTGGCGCCAATCACCTGATAACTTACATTCGGCACATAGGGAGATACTTCCGCGGAATATGTTTCCCGCAGCATGGAAACGACCTCTTTTTCATATGCCGAATCATTTTTCATGCTTTCCAACGCTTCCTCTTTAAAGATCAGCGCGCCCGAACCGACCGCCTTCTTCCCCGCACTGACCGGAAGCGCTGACACCACGTTGCATATATACTTCTTATATTCCTCCATGGTCATCTCTTCTTTCGGCTTTTCCATATCCACTTCATACTGCGTGGCATAAAGAGGCGGATGGTTCATAACCACATCTTCTCCATCAGGAAATACCGTATTCTCCTTCTTTACGGCACCCTTTATACAATCTGCAAAAGAAGCCTGCTTTTCTCCGCCCGCTGTTCCTGCCGTCATTTTGGTCTGTGCCTCATAAAGCGCCTGTATGGCTTCCCGTATTGCGCTGATGTCCATGCTGCTTCTCTCCTTTCACCTTCCTGTCCGTCTTTCCTTATATAAAGAATACGAATCAGAACGAAGAAAAGTTTCATTTTTTCTTTTTTTCACTGCGGCAATGCTTTTCGCTGCCATTTTCGTGAAAGGGTCTGCTGCCGGCTATTCTTGTCATTTCGGAAATTATAAAAAACAGTAGAATTTTTCTCTCCCGCACAAGTGGATCTTAGGTCGGTTGCATAATTTCGGCTTCTAATTCTTTTATATCGCTGTCAGGCAAATCAGGAAAACTATGGCATTTGATAAAAAGGACACTTTTGCTTTAGGAAACACCATGAAGAACTTAGATTTCTGTGACAAGGTGAAAAATATTAAGTGTCCAACTCTAATTCTTTGCGGAAAAAAAGACAGTGCAAATATAAAATCAGCGTATTACTTATCACAAAACATTAAAAATTCAGAATTGAAAATGATTTAATAAAGACTGCCTATCTTTCACAGAATATAAGATATCCATTGTTTTTTGCGGATATGCCAGTTCCCCAAGATAATCCCCAAGAAAAAAGAAGGTATCTGCTCCGCTGTTTACCGCATAATCCAGGCATTTTTGTAAGGCAACATAATTGCCATGTATATCTGATAATACCGCTGCATGCAACATACTTGTTATCCTTTCCCGGTCCTGCTTTGTCTTACTGCATCCTTCGCGCCGCCTCTTCCATCAGTTTCGGCTGGATCAGGGGATACGTCCAGTTCTCAGGCAGATGTTCCGACAGGACTATTTTCTCTATCTCACTGTGCAGCTCCCTTTCAAACGTCTCTATATCGGCATAGTACAACATCCCAAAGGACTCTTCCCCGTCCTTATCATCCCTGATCACGGAATAGACGCAGATCGGGACAATCGTATAATCGATTGCCCCCGTTTCCTCCTGCAGTTCCCTTTCGGCGGTATCTTCAATCTGTTCCCCCGGCTCCCTGTGCCCGCCCGGCACTTCCAGGGTTTCTCTGTCCCTATGCTTGCAGAAAACCCACTTTCCGTTCGATTTCGCTATGATAACCGCAAATTTTAACAGTCCGTCATCCACACGGTCATAAAATTTTACTTCTGCTTTCATACGCTTTTCCCACTCCCCGTATTCCATCCCTCCGGCAGGTATGCCTTCGTATTTGCTATCATATGATGCACCAGTTCCCGTACCTCCGGGCCGCTGCAATTGTTCCCCCGCACCAGCGGATCCCGCCGGAATGCTTCCACCACCATTTCCTCGTCACAAAGAAGCGCCGCTTTCAAAATCCGCTCATGATTTTCCACATGCGGCAGGATCAGCTCCCGGATATCCTCCAGCAGTTCCCCGGCCATAACAGGCAGAATCTGATCCCTTTCAAACAGTGCATTCGTCTCCACTATCGCAGAGGAAGGAAGATTGGGTATCTGCCCCGACGTATTGGGAATATTCACATTGCTGACCACGCGTCCCAGCCCGAGGAGCGCCTTGATCAGAAGAATTCCCTCTTCTCCCGTAGGTTTCAGTTCTATGTCTTCTTCCCCTCTCACCAGCCTTGCGCTGCGCCCGAGACGTTTTTTCAGATCCTCTTTCCGCCAGTCTACCGTCGTCAGACCGAATTTCCATCCCTTCACTGTTTCAGGGTCTTTCAGATATTCACCGGAAGGCATGAATTCCGCCAAATGCCGGTCTCCCGCCGCCGCAATGTAACCATACCGCCGGAACAGGTCCATCTTTACCCTGTGCGCACAGGCAAACGTGGAGTTCATCCAATTGTCATCCGGATGCTCATACCCTTCCTCATAATGGGACTCCACATACTTTGCATATACCGGAAATAAATCGATTCCTCTATAAGATGCGGACGAGAACCATGTAAAATGATTAATTCCCAGCACATTGACCTCTACCTCATGCCAGTCAAGTCCTGTCAGACCGCACTCTGCCTCACAGACATCCCGCAGAAATTTCTGCGTCCCAAATACCTCATGACAGCATCCAAACGCTTTGATCTCCGGAAAAACATGATATAACGTCTTTACACACAGCGACATCGGATTCGTATAATTAATTACCCAGGCTTTTGGCGCATAATCCCGGATTGCCTGCGCGAAAGCCACAAACATCGGAATGGTCCGCAGCGCCCGCATCATACCGCCGGGTCCGGCAGTATCCCCCACCGACTGGTAAATGCCGAGACGCTCCGGCAAATGTACATCCGAATCCATTTCATCAAACGTGCCCGGCAAAATGGATATCACGACGAAATCCGCTCCTGCCAAAGCTTCCTGCAAAGTCCCGGACACCTTATACTCCCATTTTCCCACAGCCTCTTTTCTTTCCGATAACCGGTTTCCGATGACTGCATTGCATTCCGCCGCTTTCTCATCAATATCATAAAGACGTACCGTACCGGAAAGTTTTTGCTCCATTGCCAGATCCGCCATCAGCCCCCACGCCCAGCCCCGCGAACCGCCTCCGATATATGCGATCTGTAATCCTTCCACTTTATCGTTCCTGTATTCCATGCTCATCCTCCTGCAATCTCCTATGATTTCCCCGCTGCCTTTTCTAAAAACCGCTCCTAATCCACCGGCGGCAGTTCCTTCCCTCCGGTCAGGTAAAACCTGTCATACCGCATGCCGGAAGCCAGGGCGTACACCTGAAGCAGATGCTCCCCCCTCTCCAGTTCCATATATACTGCCGGTATCCAGCGGTAAACCTGTTCCGCCTCATACTTCCACGGACAACCGTTTCCATACAGACGTTCTGCCGGAATGATTTTTCCGTCCACACCGACTGCATAAAAACTTTCCTCCCGCACACTGAATTTGGACAGAATCCAAAGCGTATAACCGCCGCCCCCACAGCAGATGCGGTAATTCAGACAGGGCGCCTCTTCTGCCTTCCAGCTCAGCCCCGGCTCTCTGATATACATAGCCAGCCCGCTTTGTCCGTAAGATTCACTGCCGCAATGCCGCCAAAGCTTTCCCCGGTTTTCGGTTATCCCTTTACCAAATTCCTTCTTTCCGGTTATGTCCTTTCCCTCCGGTTCTTTCGCCCATGCATAACAGCTCTCTGCCAGCGCTGCGGCTGCATCGATGCGGATGGCTCCGCTTTCCTCCCCGAAGATACGGTTTCCCCTGCCCAGATACCAGTCCGCCGTTATCCTTTGCCCATTCCGGTCCGGTACTTTCATCTGCGCGGTCACGGCAAGCGATTCCCTGTTATCATTCCAATCCGCATAAAAGACCGGCCTCGGCTGCAATTGCATTTCTCCGTAAAAAGTCCTGCACCACTGTCCGGTCTCCCACTCTGCGGGCAGTTCCTGACATCCCCTGATGCCGGCCAGACTGTTCTCTTTTCTGGGTTTCGTATAGATCAGCAGCCGTGAAAAGGCAAAGTACCGGTCCACCGCATATACACACAGCTCATGCTTACCCGCCTCCAGCAGAGGCAGTTCCATGTACATCCGCTCCGCATTATCCAGTACGTTTCTCTTCCATGTGCCGCGCCATTCATCATTGGAAAAAGACTCTGCAATCCGCACGGCTCCGCCGTCCACGGAAATCCCCGCCCGTATCCTGCCCGTGGAATTCAGGGACGGAAACCGATGGATTTCCAACAGGAACTTTCCCCTGCTGACCGTCGAAAAAGCATAACGCAGGGGCCTGCCTGCCGCACTGCTGCTTTCCCCGTCCCATGACCGCTGTACACAGGCCTCCATCAGATTTCCCCTCATCCGCCCGAGTCTGCGGACCGGCCGGAAATCATCCGACTGCGCGGCATCCGCTTCCAGCGCCACCAGACCGTCTTCCTCCGCTGTCCAGCCGTCTGCCGGACCGGGATTTCCATACTCCGGCGCCGCCGTACATACAGGGATTTTCCTTATACTGCCGTCACGGATATTTTCTATCACAATCTCTCCCTGACGGCTTTCCGCAATCTCCTCCACGCTTACCATAATCCGTCTTTCCGTGCGTATTACTGCCTCTTTTTCGGAAATCCGCACCCATTCAGGCGCTTTCAGTCTTACCCTGAATTCTCCCGTGCCTGTATTTCCGATCTCCACCCACTTCTCATTCGGCGTCACAAAGCAGAGCCCTTCCCCGCCGTTCCATACATCCACCCGCATACCGGGTTCCCCCGTAACCGCCAGCGGCGGCGTACAGACGGGCAGCATCGCCGTGCGCGGGGGCGGAAACCCTTCCGGATTCAGGATTCCCTCCCATTTCCCGCCGCACATCACATGATTATAATAATACAGCATTTTCCGTCTTGCATCATCCGCTTCCCTGCACTTTTCCACATACCGCGCCGCCGCCTGCATTTCCCCCCTCTCATGGGCAAGCGTACTCCTGTCCCCATAGTAATAAGCCAGATTCGTAAAATATGCCGCATGGATACGCATCAGTACCATTTGGAAAAACGCTGCCTTTTCTTCCTCCGGAAGTTTCCCGTACAGGTCATTTCCCTGTTCAAACAGCCTTTCGTATTCATGGACGCGCATGGCGGCCTCATCTCCGTAAGCCGTCTGTGAAAAAACATCATAATCCATATTTTCGATTTTGCGTACATTGGTAATCTGTGAAAAATCATTCAGCAGCGCCGATACCTGACTGCCGATCTTCCCTGTAAACGTACGGTCAATCCAATCTGCCGCAAAAGCCTCCACATCTTCCGTCAAAGCGCCCGGCTTTCCGATTTCCCATGCCAGCCTTAAAAAGAACGTGACTTCCTGTTCCAGCGGCTTTATTGATCCGCTGTTTAGCACCCACAGTTTACGGATTCCCTCATCCCACGCCTTTTTCAGTTCGCTGCGGGTATGCGCCAGCGGAATGGAACAAAGAAATACATAGGACATGCTGGGCGGCGACCAGTAAGAATTGTGATAATAAATTCCGTTGCCGCCTTTGCGTCCTTTCTCCTTTTCGGAAGGAAACCGCCGGATGTAGCCGTAATTATCATTCGCCCAGACAAGCGTCATATCCTCCGGCACCTCCAGACCATGGTCATACAGATCGAGCACCTCTTTATAGGGGATAAAGGTCATCATCGTCTCATGTCCAAGCGTCTCACGCAGGATCTTCCGCTGGTCTTCCATCACCCTGCCCAGCAGTTCCACCTTGGCCCTGCGGAGTTCTTCCGGACCCATTCCGTCCAGCTCCCTGGTTTCAAATCCGGAGTCATGGATTCCCCTCATGCCCAGTGTATAGCAAACCTCAAAATCCCGGTTCTGCTCCACACTCTCTTTCCAATATTCCCTCAGGATTTCCCGGTTCTTCCCTTCCAGCGAATAATCGTAAACCGCATCCGTATACCCTTTTTTCTCAATCCACGGAATCCATTCCCTGTTATTGGAACGCATCAGCATATCGCAGTGGGAAGTTCCCACTACCATCCCCATCCGGTCCGCCAGCGCGCCGTTTTCCGGTGACAAGTTAAAAGAGTTCACATGCATGGCCGGCCATATGTAATTTGCCTTCAGACGCAGCAGCAGTTCAAAAATCTTTTCATAACTCTTCACGCCTATGGTCGGCTCACCGATCTGATTCCTAACCCATGCGTCCAGTTCTTCCTCATCATTGATAAAAATACCGCGGTATTCTACGGAAGGCCAGTCCGTCAGGCAGTATCCTTCTTCCAGAACCAGTTCCCGTTTCCGCCGTACCGGTACGTCCGCAAAAAAATACCACGGCGAAACTCCCATCCATTCACAGAAGGTATAAATACCGTATACCGTCCCCCTCCGGTCACTCCCTAAGATGTACAGTCTGCCCTCCTGCACCTTCAGCTGATAAGCCTCTTTACGGAGCCGGCCGTTTTCATCACTCATTTTGTCACTGTCAGCACCGGCCGCCGTATCCTTTCCGACTCCTATGGTTCCGATTACAATTTCCGGCACGCCGTCCTTTGCACTTTCTTCCGGAGCCGGCTGCAGAACCTCCACGCCGGAAAGCACTTTTTTCAAATCTGCGGCCAGATTAGCCGCCGCTGTCTTTACCGCTTCCGACTCTCCCGCATTATAACAGATCCTTACTTTTTCCCCTGCCCTGACATTAAATTCCATACCTTTTCACCTTTTCCCCGACTGTCCTCGCCATCTCCCCATCTCCCTTTTTTCTGTCCTTCAAAATTCCAATTGTATATATGTGGATATTACCATATAACATATGAAACTTCAATTCATTTCCTTTTTGCACCGCAAAAGCCAAAACAAACTACCTGAATTGTTCCCCAAATCCGACCTCCGCCGGATATTGTTTTTTCCTTCACATATGATATAATGGGCATGAGTAAGGAAATACATAAACATCTTAGAAACTGTTAAGAAATAACTTTGCATTGACGCAGATAGAAACTCCCCAGTTCCTTACTGACCAAACCCGAAATATATGATAGAAAGGATGATTCCAATGTTTGAATTTACCGACGACTGCAGGATAGGAATCGAACACATTGACGAAGAACATAAATACCTCTTCGATCTACTGAACCGGGCCTATATCCTTGTGACCACAGATTACCACAGCGACTATTACCAACGGCTGAAAGAGATCATTGCCGAACTGGACCACTACGCGGAGCAGCATTTTACCCATGAAGAAGAATACATGGCCAAAATATGTGACCCGGAACTGATACTCCAGCGTTCACAGCACGCTTTCTTCCGTGAAAAAATACTTGAATTTGATCTGATCAACATAGATGAAATAACCGAGCAGCAACGGGTTCTCGCCGACCTTGTAAGCTTCCTGGCCAAATGGCTATACCGCCATATCCTAAGCAGTGATATCCTGATCGGAAAGCTTCCTCCTTTGGAAGAATGGATGATAAAAGAAAATCCCTGTGAATTCACCGATGATTACTTAGTAGGCATTGAATTGGTCGACAGGGAACACAAAGAACTTTTCCGCATCGTAGATAAAGCAAACCGGCTGGTAAAATCCTATGATACGGTATCTGGTTACGACAACATCATCGTAATCCTGAACGAGCTGAAAGCCTATACCATCGAACACTTCGGCGATGAAGAAGAGTACATGGAAAGTATCCGCTACGAAGGACTGGCAGCACAGAAACGCGCACATGAAGCCTTTATCGACAAACTGGAAAACATTGACTTAAACGAAATCGAAAATAACCCGCAGGAATACTTGCAGGAACTGCTGGAATTTTTACTGGGCTGGCTCATTAACCACATCCTGAGCACTGACAAAAAAATACCGAAAAAGGAATGAGGGGAAACCAGTCCGGTTTCCCCTCATCCTTTAATTCAGATACTGCCCCAGCACCTGCATAAAGATATCCATATCAAGCGGTTTTGAAATATGTGCATTCATTCCGTTCTTCAAAGCTGCTTGCTTATCTTCTTCCAATGCGTTTGCCGTCATGGCAATGATCGGCAGCGTTTTCACATCGTTCCGCTCCATACTCCGGATGGTTCTGGTTGCTTCATAACCGTTCATGATAGGCATCTGCACATCCATCAGAATTACATCATAGTAGTTTTCCTCCGACTTCTTTACCATCTCTACCGCGTCCGTTCCGTCCGGTGCGCTTTCCACCACAAAACCTGCTTCCGTCAATATGACTTCCGCAATCTCCCTGTTCAGTTCGATATCCTCTACCAGCAGGACCCGCTTCCCGCTGAAGTCGGCCAAAGTCCATGCCGCCGCTTGCTCATCCTTCTCAACCAGATTATTGGCAACCAGCAAAGCGGATTTCAGGTCGGACATAAAAAGCGGTTTTGCGCAGAAAGCGCTTACGCCTGCCTCCTTCGCCTCATCCTCAATATCCGTCCAGTCATATGCGGTCAGAATAATAATGGGCACGTCATTTCCCACCACATTCCGGATCCTGCGCGCCGTTTCCACCCCGCTGGTCTCCGGCATCTGCCAGTCGATGATATAGGTGTGATAGGAATCCCCTTCATCATGGGCAATCTTTGCGCGGTAAACCGCTTCCCGTCCGGTTGTCGTCCACTCGGAACGCATTCCAATCTTCTTCAGCATTTTATCCACACTGTCACAGACATGATAATCGTCATCCACCACCAGGGCCCGCAGTCCGTTCAGTTCCTTTATCTCTTCCGCCGTTTTCTCCGTATCCTGGAACTTCAGCGACATCTCTACCGTAAAGGTACTTCCCTTGCCGGCTTCACTTTCAACGGAAATCGTACCGTTCATCATTTCAACAATATTCTTTGTAATGGCCATACCCAGTCCCGTACCCTGAATACCGCTCTGCGTCGCGCTCGTCTCCCGTTCAAAAGGTTCAAAAATATGCTGCACGAATTCCGAAGACATACCGATGCCATTGTCCTTAATGACAAAGACATAATCACCGTACCCGTGATGGAACGCCGTCTTCTGCATGATCCGGAATGTAATGGTTCCTCCTGCCGGCGTATACTTCACCGCATTGCTCAGCAGATTGATAAATACCTGATTCAGCTTCAGGGAATCCGCTATTACCTCTTCATTGACCACCTCAAACGTATCAATGAACAGTTCCAGCTGCTTTGCCTTTACCTGCGGCTGAATGATATTCACCAGATTGTGCATCAATTCGGAAATATTGCATTCCTGTTCCTTAATCTGTACCTTACCGCTTTCAATCCTGCTCATATCCAAAATATCGTTGATCAGACTGAGCAGATGATTGCTGGAAGAAAGTACTTTCTGCAAACAGTCCCTGACCTGATCTTTATTGTTGATATGACTGGCTGCAATCGTTGTAAATCCGATGATCGCATTCATTGGCGTACGGATGTCATGAGACATATTGGACAGGAATGTAGTCTTTGCCCGGTTGGCATGTTGTGCCTGCATCAGTGCATCCTGAAGCGCCTGAGTCTGTTCCCTCTGCTTCTGGACCTGTTCGGTAATTTCTTTCGACACGACCATAACCATGATATCACCGGTATCGTCGTCCTGCGTCATGATAAATGACTGGCGGACACAGAGCTGTTCCTCTTCGGAAGCCCTGCCCCAATACTCGGCAGTCACTTCCATATCCCCTTCTTCAAAACGCTCTTTTAAATACTCCACATTTACAACGGCAGAATATTCCTCCAGAGATTCCGCCAGCACATACTGCTTCCACCGTTCAAAACACTCGGAAGCCCTGCACGGCACTTCCAGCCCCACACTCTCTATCAGAGACAGCTTCCTGCCGTTTATCGTACAGACAATATCCTGTTCAACCAGATTCTTCGTCAGGTTGCATTCAAAAGTACAAAAAGCATTGGAAGCAACTGCGATCCGGTACTGTCTTTCCTTGCGACTTGCAAGGGACATTTCCGCCTGAATGCGGAGTTCGTTTTCCTTCACTTCCGTAATATTCTGCCGGATAAACAATACCTTGGCTGCCCTGCCGTCTTTTCTCTCCAGACAAATAATATTCAGATGCTCCCATTCCTCACGGTTTCTACGCATCACATGACACTCCAGACGCACATCGTTATGGTCATCCAATGCTGCGATCACCGCATCACTGCGAACCTGACCTGCAAAATCCTGACGATCCTCCTCATTCATCAGCAGGGAACATAAATGTTCCGCAAAATCCTCGTATCTTCCGCTCGCCGAAAGCCCGCTGTTTTCCGGCCTTGTTCCTGCCAGATACTGATAAGTGCCCGCTTCAAAATCCACCATGGTAAAACGGGTAAACAATGTATTGACGCCGCCGATGATATACCCCATCTCCCGGTTTTCCTTTTCAAGCAGCTTCTTTTTCCGGCTGGCCCGGACTAACAGGGTAATGACATAAAAGGCAAATAAGATGATCAGCATGACTTCCAGCTGCATCCCCAACAGATTTTCTGCCTTTATCATCCTCTGCGTAACGTTTTTAGGGAATGTCTGTACAAGAACATATCCGCTCTCCGGAAGATACATCACGCAGATGTTATCCGTCTTACTGTCGGAATCACAGATAAAAGCGCCTTCTCCGCCGTTTTGGAACACCCCTCTTACGGCACCGGCCGTATTTGTGTCAATTACACTATCCCTTACCAGCATATCCACCAGATTCGTATCGTGCACCTCATTATCGGAGCCCGCGATCACCATACCGTCCGGCATACAGATATGTACGATCGCCTCTTCTCCAAAGTATGTGGTGGCAAGCATATCCTTCAAATATTCTTCCGCCAGATATACGCCGCGCAGCACGCCTATGATTTCTCCTTCAAAGCGGACAGGCGCATAAAAACACATCATCGTCTCAGAAAAAAGTTCCGAATCAAATATCACGGATATCCCGCTTTTCCCCTCTATTCCGTTCACATAATAATCACGGCCGACCGCATCGGAAACCCGTCCCCTGGAATCATGGTTGACACCGTCTGTGTCTGTAAATACCAGCGTATCAAAAAAGGAATGCTCTTCCATCTCCTTCAGCATCTCCGGCCCAATTGCCGGTTCCCTTAGTCCTTCCCCTATAAAATAGGCATATGTATTGATCAGATTCAGTGCATTCTTAAATTCCTCATCAAGCTGCTCCACCGTCTGCCGTGCAGAATCTGCCGCGTAACTCTTATTCCGCTCTTCCATGCGTTTGCTGTTTTGCATGGCATACCAGTGAAATAAAATGATAATGGCCGCTAAAAGCAGCAGAACATAACCGAATTGCCATAATACCTTTCTTTTCCCTTTCTTCATCAGAAGCTTCCTCCCTATATGTACCTTCCTGTACCTTCCACTTCACTCCCCCACACTTCCGCCGCCGAAAGTAAGCATTATACCTGAATTATTCACGGCGGTATAATCTCGCATAAAATTCGCCGCAGTTA
>CAJTVQ010000042.1 GCA_910579935.1 uncultured Lachnospiraceae bacterium | reverse complement strand
CTGCCCCGTGGAATCTTCAGGGTTGCATTACTGTTTATTTGTCAAGGTTCATCTGCTTCTTTCAAATCTTATCTCTAGTATTCTTTTCGGGAAATACCTTCCGTTTTCATTTACTTTTCAGTTTCTATTCTTTATTTCCATAAACAAACCATAAGCAAAAGTTTCAAACGGAACGGAGAAGGAGGGATTTGAACCCTCGCGCCGCTATTAACGACCTGCACCCTTTCCAGGGGTGTCCCTTCAGCCATCTTGGGTACTTCTCCAAATAAAAGCTGATTTCATTGAGCTTATTATAGTTTTTTATTGAACATCCTGCTATTCTTATATTAGTTGAATAACAAGTTCTGCGGAGAAGGTATCTCCAGCGGAGAGGGTGGGATTCGAACCCACGCGCCCTTGCGGACAAACGGTTTTCAAGACCGCCTCGTTATGACCACTTCGATACCTCTCCATGTCCGCATGCTGTTTCCAACGTCTGCACTCTTTTTTCTGCACTGTTTGTTCCTGATCACTGTAATCCGCATTCGAACTTTGCATTCGTTCAAGGTTTGTGTTCCTCAGCAGTGCAGATGTTATTCTAACAAGAAATTCTTTCTGTGTCAACCACTTTTTTCAATTTTTTTATTATTTTTTTTAATCGCTGTAAATACGGGCCAAAAAGCTCTCCGCCACCTGCAGATCCTCCGGTGTTGTAATCTTTATATTTTCATAACTTCCTTCCACCAGCTTTACTTTCCTGTCCGTAAAAGTTTCCACCACCATCGCATCGTCCGTAATACGGATACCACGACGTAAAATTTCTTTTTCTTTTTCTATTAAAGTCTTATAAGCATCATAAATCAATCTGCCCGTGAAAACCTGCGGTGTCTGAATCATCCAGACATGATCCCGTTTCGGCGTGGAATCTGCAAATCCGTTTTCATCCGCTATCTTAATCGTATCCTTGACCGGCATTCCTACTACACAGGCATCATGCTCACTGACGCTGTCATAAGCCCGTTTGAGTATTTCTTCCGTCACAAAGGGTCTGGCACCGTCATGAATAAAAATATAATCGCATTCCCCTGCCGCCTGCAATCCTTTCCACACTGAATGATAACGTTCTTTTCCTCCTGCCACCACATCGGATACTTTGTGGAATCCGAAATGCTCTACCATATTTTTTTTGCAATATTCCACATCTTCTAAGGATGTGACCAGTACGATCCTGTCTATAAAACTTTCCTGAAATGCCTTCAGTGCATAATAAAGCACCGGTTTTCCCTTTACCGGAAGATACTGCTTCGGAATATCACTGTTCATCCTTGTACCGCGTCCCGCGGCAAGAACGATTGCCACACACTGTTTTCCGCGAAAATGGATTTCCATAGTTTCTTATATCCTTTCCCCTAATTTCAGGTTAGGGACGGCATTCAGATCATAACCATGCCTGATTCCCTTCCGGTATTCATAATAGCCTGCCACCCCTATCATGGCGGCATTGTCCGTACAGAATACGGGGGAGGGATGGTAAAAAGCAATCTGATTCTCTGCACATGCCTGTTCAAACGCCCCCCGCAGTGCAGAATTGGACGCCACGCCGCCCGCTATGGCAAATTTTCCGTAACCATATTCTTTTACCGCCTCTATGGAATGTTCCACCAGCACATCCACTACCGACTTTTGGAATGAAGCCGCCACATCGGCGGTATTCACCGGTTCGCCTTTCATTTCACAGGAATTCAGATAGTTCAGCACTGCTGACTTCAATCCGCTGAAACTGAAATCATAAGGAGAACCCGCCACCCTGGCCCGCGGAAAATGAATGGCTTCTGGATTTCCTTCTTTTGACACTCTGTCTATCTTCGGGCCGCCCGGATATCCTAAACCGATGGCACGCGCCACTTTATCAAAAGCTTCTCCCGCCGCATCATCTCTGGTACGCCCGATGATCTCATACTCCCCATAGTCTTTTACCACCACCAGATGGGAATGTCCGCCCGACACGACCAGACACACAAAGGGCGGCTCCAATTCCTTGTTCTCGATAAAATTAGCGCTGATATGGCCTTCAATATGATGCACACCCACAAGCGGAATTCCCGTGGCAAAGCTTATGGCCTTTGCCGCAGATACTCCGACTAAAAGCGCGCCCACCAGTCCGGGCCCGTAGGTTACGGCAATCGCCGTCATATCTTTCAGACCGGCCCCCGCTTCGGCAAGGGCCTGCCCGATTACCTGATTGATCTTCTCTATATGTTTTCTGGAAGCAATTTCCGGTACCACGCCGCCGAATTCCGTATGCAGGGCAATCTGCGAGTAAATGACGTTGGATAACACTTCCCTGCCGTTTCTCACTACCGCCGCTGCCGTTTCGTCGCAGGAACTTTCAACCGCCAGTATTAATATTTCTTCCATGCCTGTGACCGCACCTTTTCCGCTCTTTTTTTCTTTTCCGCTTACTTCCTTTTTCCGCTTTTTCCTGACTATTCCGCAAGTTCCCAGCCGTATATCTTCCAATGCCCTGCATCGTCTTTCCGCATCAGAAAGCGCTCGGTGGTCGTTAATATCTGCGTTCCCTTACGGATGTTGAACATGCAGTAAAGCCTCGCCCATTCAAAATTATCCTGCTTGAAAAATTCCACATCCGTGCTGGAAGAAGTTGAATAACTGGATATTTTCATATCATTCTTACTCATATCCGCAATCTCACCGGCCAGATTCAGTAAATACAGCTCTTCTGTCTGATTCGCCACAAATTCGTCGTCATACAAAAGCTGTATCTGCTTCGCCAGCTTCTCTAATTCCTCGTCCGTATGTGTTTCATTATAAAGGCACTGTATGATATCACAGTAATATTTCAGAACCTCTCTTGGTGACGGCGGATAATTATTTTCCAAATTCCGCAGTAATACCTGCTGGGATTTGGTCATAGCCGCTGCATCCTCGGACGTGTTTTCCCTTGTCTTATTAGCGAGATAAAAATAAAAACCAACGATAAGCGCCGCCAGTACACATCCGATAATAATGAGTTTTACAGGATTCTGCCTTTTCTTCTCCATATTTTACCTCCTATCTGCGTCATCATCAAACATAAGCTCTATGCTCTTGCCGTCCTTACCTGCTTCCGCATATGGAAAGATTTTCTTCACAGCTTTCATAAAGTCTTCCGCACGCACAAGAGACGGACTGTAATGGGTCAGCCACAGCTTTGACGCCCGCGCCTTCTTAGCCAGGTGAGCCGCCTCATAAAAAGTCATATGCTTATATTCTTTCGCTTTCTCCTGCTTGTCCGGTTCCCCATACATCCCTTCACAGATAAACAAATCGGCTCCCTCCGCATTGCGGACAATGCTCTCCGTCGGTCTGGTGTCGGTACAGTACGTCAGTTTGATGCCCTTTCTCGCTTCGCCCAGCACCATATCCGGCGTATACACTTTTCCTTCCAATTCGATGGTCTCCCCTTTCTGCAGACGGTTCCAGTATCTCCTGTCCAGCCCCAGTTCCACTGCTTTTTCCACCTGGAATTTTCCAATGCGTTCTATGATAATGTTATACCCATAGCATATCACATTATGGTTCACCCGAAAAGCTTCAATCCGAAATCCTTCAAATTCAAACCGCTGTTCCGGCTCCGTTATCTCCATGAATTCTATGGGAAAAGGAAGTTCCGGCGCAATGACACGCAGAGAGTTCACCACTCTGGCCAGTCCTTTCGGCCCCACTAAAAGAAGCGGCTCTGTCCGTTCCGCATTCCCCATAGTGAGAAGCATTCCGGGCAGTCCGCTGATATGGTCCGCATGATAGTGGGTAAAACAGATAATGTCAATGGGTTTCGGGCTCCAGCCCTTTTCCTTCATGGCTATCTGCGTCCCCTCCCCGCAGTCGATCAAAATACTCTTTCCATTATACCTCGCCATCAGGGAGGTCAGCCAGCGATAAGGCAGCGGCATCATCCCCCCCGTTCCGAGCAAACATACATCCAACATATAACTCCTATCCAGCGCCTGTACCACTTCACGGACACACGCTTTGCCGGACCAGATGCAGGAGTTTACAGAAATTCTTTTACCTCCTGATTTTCTACCGGTATCCGGAATCCGGCAATCATTTTTTCATAACAGTCTTCACACAGATCAAACCGGTGAATCTGTCCGTCTCTTTTGCTGAAATATCCGAAAGGAGCATTCACTTCCAGACATCCTTCGTTTAAAATTCCATTTTTTACCAATAATTCTTTTCCGCAGTGATTGCATATAACGGAAACAAGTTCCACTTTATTTTCATCCAGATATTTACGCATAGTCTCATCCTCCCTAGATGTACAATATATCGCCATATCTGCATTATACACGAGCTTTTACGACAAAAACAGTGGTAATTCCTGTTACTTTGCGCCGGTCCTTTCCTGTCCGGCACTGGCTGCAGCCTTCCTTTTCCACATGATCAGGGCGTCCTCCCGCGGTTTTTCATAAAAATTCCTGCGTACGCCCTCGCTGCGGAAGCCAAACTTTTCATACAGGCCGATAGCCGCCCGGTTGCTGCATCTCACCTCTAAGGTAAAGGACTCGATACCCAATTCCGTACCTTCCGCCAGTACTCTTTCCAGCATCAGTCCGGCTGCTCCCATACGGCGGCAGCTTTCCGCCACCACCACATTGGTGATCTCGCCTTCTCCTGCCAGATTGCGAAGTCCGCAGATTCCGATTACTTTTCCGTCCCTTCCCTCTTCGTCCGTTTCCGCCACATAGTAACAGGCATAGCCGCACCGGAGCGTCTCCAGGAAAGCATGTTCCGACCATGGCATTGAAAAATTTTCCGCCTCCAGGCGGGCTGCAGTCCCTGCGTCACGCTCTTCCATCCGTCTGACCGTTATCATGCGTTACCTCATTTCCGCGCTGTCCTATCGCGCCTTTCAAGTCTGTGAATGCAGTGCAGACACAAAACCGGGAGTAAAAGGCTGAAAAAATCTTTCACGCCTCTCCAGCTTTCCCCTGTCTGTTCCGCTCGTTGCGCTCCCGTTCTGCCTGGGACAGTCTCAGATAGACAGGGACATGCTCTGCCGCCGGAACTGTCTTTCCTTCTTTAAAATAAATACTTCCGAGCGCTGCGATGGATGCTGCCCTCTGCCGGTTCATATGCGCCGGTGCAAAACTGTATTCCACCTGCATAAGCTCTGCCAGCCTCTGCCGGAATACGGGAACCCCGTCTCCTAAAAATATGACCCGGCGGCCCAAATCATTCAGCTTTTGGGCAATTTCTTCAATCGCCGCTGCACATGGGGGTACAACTGCCTGAATGGAATATCCTGCCGGACCGCCGGTTATGCTGCCGCCGCATTCTCCTTTTTCCCATACAAACTCATAAACACCGGTATAGACCTGCCCGCGCCTCGCATCCATGATCGGGCATATATAATCTGCCGACCCGTACAGGTTATAGGCCAGTCCTTCCAAAGTCGGTATCTCTACTATGGGGATATCCAGCGCCAAACCCAGTCCCTTTGCCGTCGCGGAACCAATCCGCAGTCCCGTAAATGAGCCGGGCCCCGCTGCCAGCGCCACCGCATCCACGGATTCCATATCTAAATCGACCATGCGCCTTATTTCTTCCAGCATCGGCAGCAATGTCTGGGAATGTGTCTTCTTATACTGAATATCATACTCAGCAACCAGCAGGTCATTCTCCGTTATTGCTGCGGATGCTACCAAACCGGAGCTGTCAAGCGCCAAAATCTTCATTTCGTTCCTCATTTCTGCCTAGCACGCCTCTAAGTCTGCGGACGCGGCACAGGCGCAAACTTCTCCTCTACCGTTATCAATCTGAAATCCGTCCCCCTGGCCAGATCTTTACGGATCGTGATCTCCCAATAATGCTCCGGCAGTATCTCTCTTACGAGGTCTGCCCATTCGATCAGACATATGCCGTTTCCGTAAAAATAGTCCTCATAGCCGATTTCATCCATCTCTTCCACGTCCCCGATGCGGTAAACGTCAAAATGGGCAAACGGAAGCCTGCCTTCTTCGTATACCTGCAAAATCGTAAACGTGGGACTGCTGACTGCTTCCTCTATGCCAAGCCCTTTTGCAACCCCCTGGGTAAATACCGTCTTGCCCACGCCCAAATCCCCTATCAGCGTGTAGACTTCCCCGGCGGATGCCTGTTCTCCTATCTGTTTTCCCAGCGCATAGGTTTCTTCCGCACTGTTTGTTTCTATTCTATTTAGCATTTTATTTACCATTTTCCTGTCGCTTCCATTGCTGCTTTGTCCATTATCTTTACAGACAACTTTGTCATCCCCGTATCTTTACCTTCGCCGGAGGCATATGCGTGGAAATCATCCGGATCACCTGTGGCGTCAGTTCGCCCAGATTCTGTTTGGGAAAGATGGATGCATTTATTTTTGACGTATATACGATCAGACTCCTCTGGGTGGAAACCGCCTTAAACATATCTTCCCATTTCTGTGTCTGAACTTCCCCGCCCTGCGATACTTCTATTCCTTCTTCCGTCAGCCGGTAATGCAGGGGTTCTTTAAACGCCGGCGTATTCACCATCTGCTGTCTGGACCGGATGAACAGCGTCCACGGCAGGTATAACAGGATAACTGCTCCCGCTATGAGAAAGATCACGCCGCCCTGTGAAAAAAAATATACCAGCATAAGCGCTCCCGCTATCGTGCCAAGCAGTCCTGGCGCACTGTAATAGGTGTGCCGCAGCATATAGTCATATAAAATATTTGCCGTTATTTTAACGTCGAATTCCAGTTCCATCCGATTGCTCCTTATCGATTCGGTTCTTCCGTGTCTAATCTGCCTATCCGTTGCTATTCGGAAATGTCTTATTCATTCTTTTATTATACTGAAATTCTATTAAAGTGCAAGTGGAAATACTGTTCCCGCACGGAAATCAATTTTCAGTTTCTGTCTGCCCTGCCTCTGTCCCAATCCTGAGGCTGCCTTGCAATTCAGCTCTGAAAATCCGTTCAAAAAAACGGCGCTATTTCTTATCGTTTCCTTCCGGCTGTTTTTGCTGATTTCAGGCGGCGCTGTCTTCAAAAATGGAAACAGCCTGCTCCCTTGCGGAATACAAGCCGTTTCCTGTAATCATTATTTTTCCCGCCACAGCTGAGGGACCGGCAGTTTCATTCATGCCGCAAAGCCTCAATCGGGCTGAGTTTCGCCGCTTTCCTTGCCGGATAGATACCAAAGAACAATCCCACTGCCGACGAGAATAACGTCGCTCCGATAATGGTGGATACCTGTGTCCTCGCCGTAATGTTTGCAATGGAGCATACCAGATTACCTCCCAGAATCCCCAGCACAATTCCGATCAGTCCGCCCAGCATGGTAATAATCGCCGCTTCCGCGAGAAACTGCAGCAGGATGGAACCGGTTCTTGCTCCCAGTGACTTACGGATACCGATCTCTCTTGTACGCTCGGTTACGGATACCAGCATAATATTCATAACGCCGATACCGCCTACCAGCAGGGATATGGCAGCCACGAAGGAAATGAACAGCGTGACAATGCCCAAAATACTGTCAAACTGCGCCGACATGTCCGAAATGCTCTGCACCATGATCTGCCCTTCGCCCCGTACATCATATTTGTTCTCCAGTAAGGCAATGGTATTTTGCGCCACCTCCGTACAATATTCCGAAGCCTCCGCAAAGATCAGCAGGTCGCTGAATTCCTCCACATAGTAGTAATATGCGTCCGCCATGGATGTATATGGCATTTCCACGGTAATCCGCGTACTCGTGGAAGTATTTACGAGCGTACCCGTACTGTCCTCACGTATTCCCACGATCGTTACTTCATTGGAGATTCCGTAAATGGACAGTTCAAAGCTCAGTCCCACCACATCCGTAGTCCCGAACAGGCTTACGGCGTTGCTCTCGGAAATAACGCACACACGCCTGCTGCCTGCCACGTCTTCCTCTGTGAAATATCTTCCTTTAATCACCGGCCCGCCGTTGCCGGAATAGTATTGCAGCCCCTCCGTACCGCCGAGCGCCTGCGCCTCATAGTTTCCCTTGGCGCCGTTTGCCTGTCCCCATCCGCCGATCAGGGGGGTAACCCCTTTCACATGGTCAATCCTTGTACGGATTAAATCAAAATCATCTTCCCTGAACCGCATGGTCACATCATCCAGGGTCGTATCCAGCATCAGCTCAATCAAACCGCTTCCCATGCTCTCCAGTTCATCGTTGATCTGCCCCCTTACGCCGTTTCCAATGGCCATGACCATGATCACCGATGCAATACCGATGATAATGCCCAGCATGGTAAGAACGGAACGGCCTTTGTTGCTCTTGATATTCATCAGGGCAATTTTTATATATTCCCATATCTGTGCCATATAAAAACCCCCCGTTACTGCTGCGGCATTGCCGTCACCGCCATGCCCTCGGAAATTCCGCTGTTCACCTCTGTCAGTATCTGGTCTCCTTCGTTCAGGCCTTCCGTTATCTCTACGTCAATTGCAGAAGAAATGCCTGTCTGCACCGGCTTCTTCACCACAATACCGTTTTCCACCGCGTATACGAAACTGCCGTCCATATCCGTATTTACCGCACTGAAGGGCACCAAAAGCGTCCCCTCGGATTTCTCGGTGCTGACGGAAACCTTGGCTTCCACGCCGAGGAAAATATTCTCGTCCGGATTCAGAATCTTTATATCCGTATTTACCACGGAAGCGCCGCTGTTATTCTTCGTTGCCATCTTGTCTATTTTGGATACTTCACCGTCATAAGTGAATCCCCCGATGGTAACGGCCGCTTTCTGTCCTACCCTTATTTTTTCCAGATCGTACTTGGAAATGGTGATCGTGACTTTCACATTCTCGGTGCTTTCCAGTTTAAACAGCTGCTCTCCTACCGTGGGAGTCTTTCCTTCCACTGCGTTCATCTCTGTTACCACACCGTCAAACTCCGCCATAATACCGTTTTCCGTTGCCAAAATGGCATCCAGCGTTTCCTGTGAACTGATCGTTTCTATTTCTGTCTTTGCTTCCAGTTCTTCTTTGCCGCCTGCGTTCAGCTTCGTGCTTTCCGCTGAGCTTTTCTGGGATTTCATCTCGGACTTATATTCTTTGCAGTTGTTCAGCATGTCGGTGTATTTTGTGATTTCGTCCTCCCACGCGCGTATTTCTGCATTGTTTGACTGTTCATAGGTATTGATCTGTACCAGTTTCTGCAGATTCTCGTATTCATCGGACATCGGGTCATCCGCCCAGTCGATCAATGAGATCTGCAAAAGTGCGCCTTCATGGGCAAGGGCTGCTTTCTTATCATCCACATTCTTCTGTAATTCCTTGATATAATTATCAATATCCGTGATCTGCTGCTCCAGGACTGCCAGATTCACATTGGCCTCTCCCAGATCACCAAGGCTTTCGTTGTTTTTCTGGATGGAATCTTTATAACTGCCTTCGTTCTGCTGCAGTTTCAGTTCCGCGGTTCTCTTTTCATTTGCCAGATCTGTCTCGTCATATGTAATCACGGCCTGGCCTTTGGAAGCGCTTTCCCCCAGCTTCACATGGATCGTCCCAACCTGCACGCTGGCCGGCGCAAAGTAAACCTTTACTTCATCCGATACCACGGAACCGCTGGTACTGATGGTCTGTTCAATATCCCCTCTCGTTACCGCCATGGTGGATACTATCGGTTTTGCGTTTGCCGCCGCAATGTTGCTGTACACGATAAACAGTACAAAAACTGCCGCCACGCCTCCGAAAATGCTTCTTTTGATGATCTTCTTTTTCCTTCCGGGTTCCATAGCGGTTTTTGCCTGTTTCTTTTCTTCTTTTGCCTTTTTCTTCTCTGCTTTCTTAAACTCTTTCTGTTTCTGCTTTTCTGATTTCTGTAAATCCATATCACTCATTGATGTCCTCTCCTCTCGCACCGGATTCTTTTATCTCTTCTATCTCTTTTTTCTCTTTTTTCTCCGTATCATTCGCGGAATCATGTACGATTCTTCCATCCATTATCTTAATCACACGCTTCGCCTGTGCCGCTATTTCATTATCATGCGTGATCAGTATGACCGTTCTGCCTTCCTCGTGCAGCCCTTTCAGGATTCCCATGATTTCTTTTGTGGAACCGGAATCCAGATTACCGGTTGGCTCATCGGCCAGAATAATCGGAGGCGCCTGCGCGATCGCCCTTGCGATTGCCACCCGCTGCTGCTGTCCTCCCGACATTTCCGATGGCCTATGGGTCTTCCGCTTTGCCAGCCCTACCTTTTCCAGCGCCGTCTCGGAAAGCCGCATCCTCTCCCGTCTCGATACCCCTCTGTAGATCAACGGAAGCTCCACATTCTCCAGCGCCGTCAGGTTGGCAATCAGGTTAAAACCCTGGAAAATGAACCCGATTTCCTTATTTCTGATATCGGAAAGTTCATTATCGCTCATATGTGACACATCCTTATCATGCAGCATATAAGTGCCGCTGGTAGGCACATCCAGGCATCCCAGCATATTCATCAGTGTGGATTTGCCGGAACCGGACTGGCCGATGATTGCCACGAATTCCTTTTCATGGATCGTAAGGTCCACATGGTCTAACGCCCTTACCTCATTTTCTCCGGGATTGTATACCTTACATATATCCCGTATTTCAACCAATGCACTCATTTCTCCTCCTCCTGTGATGCGCTCCATACGTTGCCTCATTGTATTACTCGTCTAATACAATAATCTATTTTTGTATTTTTGTCAACCCTTGTCAAGATAGTTTTTCGCAATTTTGGACTGTAAGATTGCTATTCACAGTCCAAATGCGCATAAACTGCGCATTTGCGACCCGATGGAGCGGACTGTGCAAGCATTTGTGCTGTACCGTGCCGGTAACTTACCGTTTCATTATATTGCATTTTTCTAACAATACGATGAGAATAAGCTTAAAAATTTCTTAAATTTTTTTAAAAACTAAAAATATTCCGGCTTCTTCTATTCTTATAACGGATGAAACCTTCTCTTTTCTTCATAAATTTTAAAAAAGTAAAAAATACCGTCTGCACGGAAAAAGGATCTTCCAGTGCAAACGGTATTTTTATACATGACGCAGATGCGTACTGCCGTCCTGCTTCCGAACCGTTCCTTACTGTTCCGCCGGCCTGCGGACCGCTGACGGGCTGTGGCCCTCTTTCAGAATCGGGCTCAGTTTCTTATAAACAAACATCGTTACGATGGATACGCTGCCGCCCTTCAGGATATTCAGGGGCGCCACCGCAAATATGACCAGTGTTGCCACACTGTTGATCGCCGGATTGATCGCCGTTCCCATACCAACGATCGCATCCAGCGGCATCCCGTAAAGCTGGGCAAATTTCGGCAAAAGGTATACTGCGTTAAAGGCCGTTCCGAAAACCGTCATGCACACGGTACCTGTCACGGAACCGATCACTGCCGTTTTCTTCGTCTTTTTGTTTAAATAAAGGATGGATGCGGGCAAAATAAAACTGCATCCGATGACGAAATTGGCAAGGTCCCCCACAAAAGCGGTAGTCGTGCCTTTGAAGACAAGCTTCAGCAATATCTTGCAGAATTCGATCATGACGCCCGCCACCGGCCCGAATGCAAACGTTCCGACCAGCACCGGAATTTCGCTGAAATCCAGCTCATAGAACGCAGGTGCAAAAGGCACCGGAAATTCCAGCAGCATAAGGATAAACGCAATGGCGGAAAAAACGCCTATCAGGGTTATCTTCCTTGTGGAGAGGATGCGCTCCGTATCCCCGCTCTTCTTCTTCGCCGCTTTCTCCGCACCGTACGCCGCCGCGAACATTAAGATAACGATGCCCAAAAACTCCAGCACAAAAATAAGGTTTTCTGTTACCGACTGCATTAAATCATTCATTTCTTTCCCTCCTGATTTCAATTCCGCAGCTGCCCTTCCGGCAGTTAGGAACTGTTTTTTAATTTCTCAGGGAAAATTCTTCACGGAACCTTCACGGAACTAACGCAACCGGACAGGGGGACTCCTTCTCCGCTGCCCGCCGCCCGGAATACATACCGCGGCATCTGCCGCTTTAGCGGCAAACTTCCGAATGCGGCCTGTGCATATAAAAACCCCGAACACTTCTGTTCGGGGTATATTCCGTAATCTTCCTGCCCGAAGGACTCCATCTCTCTCGGATTCGCTCCTGCGGACACATTCCTTACTTTCCTTCTCTCATCCAGACTTTACTGTCGGTTTTGGAATTGCACCAAATCAGCCGTTTTGGAAACCTGCCGGTTTCCTCACGGGTCGCGGACTGTCACCGCCGGTAGGGAATGACGGCCGTGCCGTTTCACCCAACCCCGAAGAATTTTCTCATTCACTTGTTCCGTTCTAATCATATATTGGTTATGGAGTTTTGTCAAGGCTCTTATCGTACGATTGTATAATATGAATAATGCAATGGGATTTTCTCCTGAAATATTTATATACTTTTCTCCTAATAATTGCATGGTAGAAAAATTAATGTATAATTTATTAAAAAAATATAAAGGAGCAGAATATGAAACTATTGGTAACTGGATTTGATCCATTTGGGGGAGAGCCGGTGACCCCGGCGATAGAAACCGTAAAAAGGCTTCCGGACAGGATTGCCGGTGCGGAAATTATTAAATTGGAGATTCCCACAGTCTGTCATAAATCCCTCCGGGTAATTGATGAAGCGATCGCGGAATATGATCCTGATGCGGTGCTGTCCATTGGCCAGGCAGGCGGAAGGCCGGATATTACGGTGGAACGGGTAGGCATCAATGTGGATGACTGCCGGATACCGGATAATGAGGGCAACCAGATCATCGACGAGCCGGTCTTTCCGGAAGGGCCGGATGCATATCTGGTGACGCTGCCGATCAAAGCCATGGTGCAGAGGATTCAGGAAAGAAAGATTCCGGCATCGGTTTCCAATACGGCGGGAACTTTTGTGTGCAATCACGTAACGTACGGCGTCTGCCATCTGATCGCCACCAAGTATCCGGGGAAACGGAGCGGCTTCATTCATATACCCTATCTGCCGCAGCAGGTCATAGATAAAAAGAATATGCCGTCCATGTCGCAGGAGATGATGGTGGAGGCGATAGAAGCTGCGATCGAGGCGATCGTGGAAACGACAGAGGATATTAAGGTGACAGGCGGCGCAACACACTGATTAAAAAATGTTTTTGTATGGAACATAACGCGTAGGCGCGAACGCCAAAAGCAAACGGCATAGAAAGCACGTTTTACTTTTTATGCCGTTTGCTTATGAAAAACAGGCGCTGGCGGAGCTTGGAAAGAGTCGGGAGCAATACTTCACATTGGAGCAGAAATCCGGCATCCTGAAAATTCCTGCAAAAAAATACTGGCTTTTTCCAGCGACCGGAGAAAAATCATCCTCTCCATGAACGATGGGAGCAGTCTTGATTTTATGGGAAACTGGATACCGTGACTGACAGTCTGCCGGACTATTTTGTCCGCTGCCATAACCGCCATCTGGTGAACCTGAATTATGTTACCGCTTTGGAAAAGGATACCTGTATCTGCGGACACAGGCAGTTTCCCCAATCCGATAAAGATGAGATGTCCGCCCACGGCCTCGGCCTGTCCAACGTACGGGAAATGGTGGAAAAATACAGCGGCACTCTGGATATTTCCTATTCGGAAATTCCTAATAAGATGCGCCTATAAGCACATTTTTCCCGTCAAATGCAAACCCGTATTTTCGGATACGCCCTGCCGGAATCCCTTTCGCCTCCAACGCCGCCGCATATCCTTTTTCCTCTATCTGCTGCAGCGCCGCTCTTACCGTTTCCTCCAGATTTTTCTCCTTTTGGGGGCGGTGGACTTTAAACTCCATAATAACCGCATCATCTTTTTCATTTCCTTTTAACGGCTCCAGCATCACATCGTAACGCCCGAAACCGCTTTCCCGATTGGACGTCATCATGTACCGGTCTGACAAATCCACCATCAGACCGAGCACAAATCCATGGTAAAAGCGTTCTGGCTGGGACTTCGCAGAAGGCCGCCTGCCCGTATCAAAGCTGCTGAACGTATCACAGGCAACCCTGTTCATGTACTCATTCATCGCATCCATATCATCTTCCAGCAGCGCTTTGATAAAATCATTGTATTCCGGCGAATAGTTTTTAAACCACCCTTCGATCATGCTGCGGAACATCAGCTTTACTTCTTTGTTGGTAAGCTTCAGGTCATATTCTTCCTTTCCGGTATCCTCGTCGAACGTATGCTTCTCCACCTTCATATACCCGCCTGCAAGCAGCAGGCTCCATATGGCATTCTCATTACTGCCAAGCTGGTTGAAGATGATCTGCTCGTCTATCTCCGTGTGAAGAGTTCCGCCGTTTAAGAGGTCTTCCATGATCACTTTTACGTCTTTGCTCCCCTCCCTGATCAGTTTACCCACCAGGCTGTTGCTGCTGGTATTGGCCCAGTAGGCTGACAGTTTCTTCGTATCAAGGAAATTGATGATGGACCATGGGTTATAGATATCCGTTTTTTTCCCGAAAGTAAAACCATCATACCAGTCCTTTACCTTCCCTTCCCTCTCTGTCATCCCAAATTCAAGCAGGGCAGCCGATACTTCCTCCTGCGTAAATCCAAAGACCGTTTCATATTTGTCCGAAGTGGATGTTACTACTGTTAAATGATTCAGGTCAGAAAAAATACTCTCTTTACTGATCCGCGTGATTCCGGTCATAAGCGCTTTGTCCAAAAACGGATTTGTCTTGAACGTGGCATTGAACAGATTTCTGATAAATGCCACGATTTCCTCCCAATACCCGTTTACATAGGCTTCCTGCAGCGGCGTATCGTACTCGTCCAGCAGAATGATCACCTTCCTGCCATAATATCGCTGCATGTAATCCGACAGCATCCTTATGGAATCCGCCGCAATGTAATCCTCCATCTCGGCGGAAACTTTTCGGAACATATCCTTTTCATCCCCGTTCAGGCAGCCGCTTTTTAAAAGAAAATCATGCCGGTTGTATAATTTCCTGATATTGCGGCAGATGGCTTTCCTCGCATTCGGAAACGACGTTTCTTTAATGTCGGCAAAACTCATGGCTATCACGGGATAGGTTCCCTGCATCTTACGGTATTTTTCTTCGTTCCATATCTTCAGATGTTCAAAGATACTCCCCTGTCCGGCATACTTTAAAGAGAAAAAACGTTCCATCATACTCATATTCAGCGTTTTCCCGAAACGTCTCGGGCGGGCGATCAGCGTCACACTGTCCCCGTTTTCCCACCATTCGCGGATGAAATCCGTTTTATCCACATAAAAGTAATTGTTTTCAATCACGGATTCAAAATCCTGTATCCCTATCGCTACCGTTCTCGCCATACCGCAGTTCTCCTTCCTATCCGCTTTTTCTATCTTAACATAAAATATCCGGCCGGAACACTCTTTTATAAAAAATGCCGGAAAACCTTGCTTCCGCCTCTTTCACATCTTACACTTTCGAAAACTGAAAGGAGATGAATTTTATGCACATCAATTATACCCTGATTGGAAAAAGGATACGGGAACTGCGGATGATACAGGGATTATCGCAGGAATCCCTCGCTGCCTTTTCCAATCTTTCCACCGTTTTTATCTGCAACATCGAGAACGCAAAAAAACATCCGAGCCTTGCAAGTCTGATCTCCATCGCAGATGCCCTCGGCGTTACCATGGACGACCTGCTCATTGGCAACCAGACCAACCAGCCGGAAGACTACCGGACAGACATTGACCTGCTGCTTTATGACTGTTCCGGCACAGAAAAAAGATTCCTCTTCGATATCCTGAAATCCACCAAAAATACACTTCGTCAAAACGACTGGGAAATTCTTCCCCGACCCGCAAAAAGCAGTTATTACCCGCGGGAGTAAACTGACGGCATACTATTTATTCCGACAGTTTATGGTTTTTTTGCAAAAAAAATTTATAATAAATCTTTAGTACATTATCGTATTCCTTTAAAAGAAATGCACTGCTGTACCGGAAAGGACGATGAAAGCAAAATGGAACATACCACCGACCAAAAAGCCAAAATACGGGAGCGCTACAAAGGCGCCGGAGCGAACATCCTCGACGTTATTCCCGCACTTCCCGAGGCAGGATTTTACAGCCAATCTTCCATAAAGCGGGTTGCCGTCTATGCAAGGGTTTCCACGGACGACCCAAAGCAGACTTCCTCCTATGAACTGCAGAAAAATCATTATACGGACATGGTCAGCCAAAGAGAGGACTGGGAACTGGCAGAAATATACGCTGATGAAGGAATTTCCGGTACTTCCCTCAAACACAGGGATGCTTTTGTTAAAATGATTGCCGATTGCAGCGAAGGAAAAATCGACCTGATCATCACCAAGAGTGTGTCACGTTTTGCCCGAAATATTCTAGACTGCATAGGTTATATCCGAAAGCTGAAACAACTCACACCTCCTGTGGGTATCTTTTTTGAAACGGAAAACATCTACACCCTGAACCCCGACAGTGAAATGAGCCTGTCATTTATCGCCACGCTTGCACAGGAAGAGAGCCATACCAAAAGCGAAATCATGAACGCTTCCATTGAAATGCGTTTCAAACGCGGTATCTTCCTCACCCCTGCTCTTTTGGGCTACGACCATGATGAAGATGGAAACCTTGTTATCAATGAAGACGAGGCTAAAATCGTCCGGCTGATTTTCTTTCTGTACTTATATGGATACACGTGCCGGCAAATCGCCTCCCTCCTTACCGAAACCGGATGCAAAACAAAGAAAGGCAGCACGATATGGTCGCCCGGCAGTATTCTGGGTATCCTCCAAAACGAACGGCACTGCGGCGATGTCATTGCCCGCAAAACTTTTACCCCCAGCTATTTGGACCACAAATCCAAAAAAAACCGGCAGAACCGCAACCAATACATCTGGAGGGATCACCACGACCCTATCATTTCCCGCAGTGATTTCATTGCCGTTCAAAGGCTGATCGCCAATGCCAAATACGGAAACAAAGGCTTTCTGCCACAGCCTGAGGTGATTCCGGATGGAGTATTCAAAGGCTTCGTCCCTATAAATCCCCGATGGGGAGGTTTCTGTCCGGAAGACTACCTCTGCGCATCCAGAAGCGTATCCGGCCAAACGCCGGAGGAAATGCCTGCCGTGCAAAGAAAGGATGGCCTGCCGGAACATACTGCCCTGCAGGGATTCGAAGTTGTCCGTGCGCAGTTTTTCAACACGGCGGACCGCATCTGTGTCACTTTGGGTGAAAAAAGCATTCGTTTCAGTGCAGGAGCTGTCCGCCGGCTGACCGGCTGCGACTATGTGGAACTCCTTGTCCATCCCATACATATGCTGTTCGCCGTCCGTCCCAGCCAAAAAGAATGCCGGCGGGCAGTCCGGTGGGCCAGGACCCAAAACGGCAGGACCATATCCCGTGAAATTTCCGGTTCCGCCTGTCTTCCTGCCCTGTTTGCACTTTTGGGATGGGAAGCCGGATACCGCTTCCGAATTCTCGGCATCTGCCGAAAAAATCAGACCGAAAGTATCCTGATCTTTAACCTGCGTGAAACGGAGATTTTCACATCCGGCATAAATTCCGAAAATCACAGGTTCAAAATACCTGCATATCCGGCAGAGTGGGAAGACCGGTTCGGTATAGATGCACTTACCCATGCACAGGCAAGGGAAATCTCCGCCTTTTCCGGTCAGGAATGGAAAGCTTATGCAAAATCACAACCCTATACCACCCCCGATCTGCAGGTCACGGAAGCCTCTGTTATACGTAAAGAAATACATACCATTTTAAAGGAACTAAAATCGGAACCAAAACCGCAGACAAATACAAAATAAGGAGACTGTCCATGAAGAATAATTCCGAACAAAACATTTCCGAACCAATCTTTACCTTCCACAAAGATAAAGCCAGTATCAATACTGCCTGTCTGAAAGCCTTTCCCGAGACGGATTATGTACAGATACTGGTTCACCCCGCCAGAAAAAAACTGGCAGTCCGCCCCTGCACCGAAGCAGAAAAGGACTCGCTGCGCTGGTGCAGATGCCGTGCGGACAAACGTACGCCAAAGCAGATTACCTGCCGCGTCTTTTTTGCAAAAATCATCTCTCTTATGGGATGGAATGCCCAAAACAGGTACCGCCTGTCCGGAGAACTCATCCGCTCCGGCGGAGAACCCGTTTTTGTCTTTGATCTGAATACCTCCAAAATGGAAACGGGTATTAGAAAAAACGGAGAACAGACATATGAACGCAGATAAAATGATTTATGAGGCAAATCCTGTATTGCAGCGACTAAAACAGCCGCTTACGGAGGAAGAATATTGCGCACTGGAAGAAGACATTTTCGACAACGGATGCAGCACCCCGCTCCTCGTCTGGGGAAGCTATATCATTGACGGATGCAGCCGCTATAACATCTGCCGCTTATGGAATCTCCCGTTTACAGTTGAGTATCACCCTTTCAAAGAACTGGCGGATGCCGTATCCTTTGTCTGTCAACTGCAGCTATCGCGCAGGGACTTAACGGCAGAAATGAGAAAATACCTGATTGGCAGGCAGTACTATGCGGATGTAGATATTTGTGTCCGGGAATTTCTGCAAACGCCTCCAAAAGAATATCTGGAAACCCATCATACGCTTCCGGCCAAACCGTGCAGAAAATACGAAACCGCATACACGCTTGGCAGCAGGTACCGCCTCGCGGCAAGTACGGTCCTGAAATACAGCCGTTTTGCCAAAAACATGGATCAGATTTATGAAAAAGAAGAAGAACTCGCCGCCCGCATCCTTTCTTCCGAACTGAAAATATCCCTTGAAAATACAGGAGAACTTGCAAAGCTGAACGCAAAAGAACTGACTGCTTTAAAAAAGAACATAGACAACAGCCATACAAATCAAATCAGATACCACACCATACAGCAGGAATCACAACGAAAAAATATTCCCGCAGTAAAAAAATTCGTGCCGCAGATACGCAGCATCCCCGCCTATGATCCGGATGCCGAAGTATCCAGCCTTACCCTTACCATTCCGTCATGGATAAGCTCCGTTACACGTGTCGGAAAAAATACAGCGCCGGAAAGAATTTCCCCTGCCGCCAGACAGAAATTAAAAACAGAACTTACGGCCCTCAAAACGGCAGCAGACCATCTATACCGGATATTGGAGGAAAAGAAAAATGATGATGCAATTCGTTCCTAACGTCCATTATGAATTAATTCCCATTAAAAACCTTGTTTCCAATCAGGAATACCAAAGAAATCTTTCTGCCAGACATGTGCAGCGGACAGCGGAGAATTTTGACCTGTACCAGATCAATCCGGTCAAGGTCAGCCGCCGTGACGGTATTAATTATGTATTCAACGGACAGCATACCATCGAAATTGTAGCTTTGGTTTCCGGTTCACGTGAGACACCCGTGTGGTGCATGATCTATGACGATCTTATCTATGCACACGAAGCGGATATTTTCGCCAACCAGCAGAAATACGTCAAACCGCTTCTCCCCTATGAAATATTTATGGCAAATGTGGAAGCCGGAAACGACAAACAACTCATTATCAAAGAGCTGGTAGAAACCTATGGACTTGCCATCATCTCGACCCCTTCTCCCAACGGCATCCGCGCCGTATCCACGCTGGAAAATATATACGACAAATACGGTTACCATACCCTTGACCGCGTCCTCCGCCTGATTGTCGGCACCTGGGAAGGGGAAGCACACTCCCTCAGTGCAAACATGCTGAACGGTGTTGCCAAACTCGTCCATGCCTACGGCGAAGATATGAAAGACGACATCTTCAAAGCCAAACTCAGCCAAATTTCCATCAAGGAGCTGAGCCGCGCCGCCCATGACAGAAGACACGGTTCCCTCGGTTTTTCCGAAGCCATCCTGATTTATTATAACAAAAAGAACCATGGCGGACTTTCATGGGAAAAACTTTATAAGGGTAAAACGGAAACATAGGTTTCCGTATCTGCCCTCCGTTACCTGCTTTCACCCGCTTCCATCAGTTTCACCAAACGGCTGGTTCCCAGACGGTCCGCCCCCAGACGGATAAATTCTTCCGCATCTTCAAAGGAAGAAATTCCTCCCGCCGCTTTTATTTTCACATTCTCTCCCACATATTCCCGCATCAGCGCCACATCCGCAAACGTGGCTCCCGAATTGGAAAATCCGGTGGAAGTTTTTATAAATTCCGCTCCTGCATCCGTCACGATCTCACACATTTTCTTCTTTTCATCGTCTGTCAGCAGACAGGTTTCGGTGATCACTTTCAGGATTCTCCCGCCACAGGCTTCGTGCACCCGGCGGATTTCCCGTTCGACTTCCTCATATCGTTTATCTTTCAGATAGCCGATATTTATCACCATATCAATTTCCCCCGCCCCGTTTGCCACGGCATCTTTTGCTTCCAGCGCTTTCACCATCGCAGTACTGTAACCATTCGGGAAACCGATTACCGTACAGACCGGCAGTTTTCCCATCACGTATTCTGCTGCCTGTTTCACATAAGCCGCAGGTATACAGGCGGATGCCGTTTCATATTTTATCCCGTCGTCCAGAATCTTTCTTATTTCTTCCCATGTGGCCGTCTGTGAAAGCAGCGTATGGTCCACTTTTTTTAATATTTCACTTTTCTCCATCATAAAATCCCTTCCCTCTCATATATTACCGCAGCTTCCCAAGCACCGAATGCCCTATGGTTCCTTCCGGCATTTCCAGCCCGAAATTATCCGCTATGGTTGCCCCCACTACCGCAAAACTTTCCTCCTCCGGAAGCGCTCCTGCCCCCTCCATGGACGGGGAATATGCCAGAAACGGAACTTTTTCCCTGGTATGGTCTGTTCCCGTATGGGTCGGGTCATTGCCGTGGTCCGCCGTGATGACCAACAAGTCATCCTCCTGCAGCATCCCGAGCAGCGTCCCCAGTTTTTCATCAAATTTTTCCAGTTCTTTGGCATAGCCCTCCACATTCCTGCGGTGTCCCCACAGGGCGTCAAAATCCACCAGATTCACATAACACAGACCGTTAAAATCCCTTCCTGCAATCTCTATCGTCTGTTCCATTCCATATACCGAGCTTTTGGATTTATTGGACTCCGTCAGCCCTTCCCCATCAAAAATATCAAAAATTTTCCCTACGGAAATCACATCCAGCCCGGCATCCTTCAGCACATTTAACGCCGTCCTTCCATAAGGCTTCAGGGCATAGTCATGGCGGTTGCTGGTGCGCTTAAATTCTCCTTTTTTCTTCCCTGTATAGGGTCTTGCGATCACGCGCCCTACCTTCCATTCGTCCCGCATCGTAATCTCTCTTGCAATCTCACAGCAGCGGTATAATTCCTCCAGCCCAAAGGTCTCTTCATTTCCGCAGATCTGCAGTACGGAATCTGCGGACGTATAAACAATCATATGCCCCGTGGCAATTTCTTCCTCCGCCAGTTCTTCCAAAATCTCCGTCCCGCTGGCGCTCTTATTGCCGATGATCGTCCGTCCCGTCCTTTTGGACAATTCGTCGATCAGTTCCTTCGGGAATCCTGTTTCCGTAAAGGTCCGGAACGGCCGGGTAATATGGAGTCCCATCATCTCCCAATGTCCGGTCATGGTATCCTTTCCCGTACTCGCCTCTTTCAGCTTCATATAATACCCCTTGGGTTTTTCCACGGGTGACACCCCTGCCAGCTCATGCAGATTCGCCATTCCCAGCCTTTGCAGGTTCGGAATCCGCAGTGCTTTCACGGAAGCGGCAATATGCCCCAGCGTATCCGTCCCCGTATCACCGTAAGCCGCCGCATCTTCCATCGCCCCCACTCCCAGCGAATCAATGACAATTACAAAAATACGTTTCCATCTTTTCATCCTGACCTCCCAATCTGTAAAACACCCGGCTTCGGAAGAATCCGTCCACGGATTCTTCCGGAAATGATTTGGAATTTCTTAAGATGGGTCCTTTCCACCCTTAGAAATTCTTCATTTCCTTTCCTGCGGATAAACAAGTCCCCAGTCCCTGCGGATGGAATCCATCAGTTCCATCATAAAGATACTGTCTTCCAAAGGCATGGAGCAACTCTCTGTTTCTCCCTTTCCGATGCGCTCCATACATTCCAGAAATTCATACTCATACCCGCTGATCTGCTCCGGCACATCCACGTGCCGCACCAGCCTGTCATCCGTATCGAAAACAGAAATGCTCCGCGGATTGTTGATATTTTCCACCACGATATACCCTTTTTCTCCGTAAAAAATCCCTTTGCGGTCAGACCGCCCGTATATGCCGTGGGTCAGGACTGCCATCCGCCCGTCTTTATAAAACAGAGTAATACTCTCCATCCCGTCCACGCCCGTATCCGTAAACTGAACGGAAGATTCCACGCGTTCGATTTCCCCGCCGAAATGCATCACGGCAAAATTCAGTCCGTATACGCCCACATCCAGCAGGGCGCCTCCCGCCAGCTCCGGCTCAACGATTCTTGGCTTCCCGCTGATGGGATAGGAAAGATTGGCAGTAAGCGTTGACACCTTTCCTATGATTCCGCTCTCCAGTATTTCCTGTATCAGCTTACGGGAAGGCATATATCTGGTCCAAATGGCCTCCGCCGTAAAGACTCCCTCCTTTGCCGCCAGTTCCTTGATTTCCTTTGCCTGCCCGCTGTTCATGGTAAACGCTTTTTCACACAGCACGGGTTTCCCATGGGAAATACAGAGCTTCATCTCCTCATAATGGCAGGAGTGGGGCGTCGCAATGTAAACCAGTTCCACCTCCGGGTCTGCCGCCAGTTCTTCATAGCTGCCGTAAGCCTTTGCAAAACCATATTCCTCTGCCGCCTGCTTTGCACGCTCTGCCGTGCGCGATGCAATGGCATGGCACTGCACCTTCTCCAAACGCTTTAACGTGGGTACAATTGCTTTCACGATTCCCCCTGTACCTAAAACACCGATTTTCATATCTGCTTGCCTGCCTTTCCTGCTTTTTTATTCACGTTCCTAATCCGTTTTCCTTTATTCTATCATGTTTTCCCTTCCCTCACAAGAAATTGATTTCCGTGTCTGCGCCTGCTCCCCCTGCGGCATCTTCCGGAACATACCGCGCAAAACCAATACCGCTACAGCCGCCAGTATCACTTCCGTAACCGCCTGCGCATAAGCCAGTCCGTAAAGCGGGAACAGCATATTCAGGATCACAAGGGCCGGTATCTCCATAATGATCTTTCGCAGAATCGCAAAGAAAAATGCCTTTTTCCCCATTCCCACAGCCTGAAACACCCCAACCGCCAAAAAGTCCATGCAAAGAAACGGCAGTCCCAGACACATCCCCCGCAGAAAACTGGTTCCGTAAGATACAATACTCTCATTCTGAATAAACAGCCGCATCCAAAACCCCGCCCCCGCATAATAAAATGCCGAGATCACCACCAGAAAAGAAATCGTGCTCTTTCCCGAAAACACAATGGTCTGCTTCATCCGCTTCCCATTGCCCGAAGCATAATTATAGCTGATCAACGGCATCACCCCCTGCGTAAACCCGAAGGCAACGTTCATCGGCACCATGTTCAGCTTCTGCGCAATCCCCATGGCAGCCACCGCATCCGCACCAAATGCGGAAGTGAAATTATTTAACACCGTCATTCCCGTCACATTCAGCAGGTTCTGGATCGCGGCCGGAATCCCCACCCCGCAGATTCCCATAATGACTTCTTTCCGGAACCGGAACAGTTTCGGATGAATACACACATACGTATTCTTCCGTTTGATAAACAGCAGGACAAAGAAATACACACACGCCACACAATTCGAAAGAAACGTGGCCAGCCCCGCCCCTGCCGCTCCCATATCCAGTCCCTGCGGCAGAATAAAAAGCGGATCCAGTAAAATATTCAGCACACATCCGCTCATCGTACCGATGCTTGCATGAAGCGTACTTCCCTCGGAACGCACCATATATGCCATTACCACGTTCAGAATCGCCGGCATGGCGCCGAACAGAACCGTCCATTTCAAATATTCCCCTGTAGCCGCGTAAGTCTCCGCATCCGTTCCCAGAAGCGCCAGCAGAGGATTCTTAAAAAACGTACAAAGCAGGGAAAAGAGAAAACTGCCAAAAACCGTACAGTAAAAGCCAAAGACCGAAACCCTGCGCACCGTATCATAATCCTTTGCCCCCAGCGCACGACTCATCATACTGGAACTTCCAACGCCGAACAGGTTATTGATCGCATTGAACGCCAGCAGCACCGGCGCCGCCAGCGTCACCGCCGCATTCTGCACCGGATCGTTCAGCATTCCCACAAAATAGGTGTCCGCCAGATTATAAATCACCATGACCAGCGAACTGATCACCGTAGGCACCGCCATAGACATAACTGCCTTCGGAATGGATGCCTGTTCAAACAGATACATTTTTTTCTTATCTTCCATCTTATCTTCCATCTTTTCTTACTCCTGACTAAAATCCATTTTATAAAAACATCCCATGCATACGCAGGTAAATACCCAAAGGAAACAAACAGCTTACATACTTCAGCGCCGGAACATACAGAGCGCCGTCCACGAACACCGGACAGATCAGAAGATTTGCCGCAGTCATCACCACGATACATGACAAAAAAGAAGTACTCCGGTGCATCAGACTGCCCGCCGCCAGAATCCATCCCCCGCTTACTGCTAAAAACAGCAGCAGAAGCAGCAGTTCCCCCACCAGCCCTTCCGGTCCTTTTATCAGCAGAATCATTCCGATTCCGGCCAACGCCGGCAGAGTACCGGCTGCAAGACACCCCATATATCCGTAGATACGCCGTTCTGTCCTGTCCAGCGCCTTTTCCACCGCACATCTTCCCGCCTCAAATTTTCTCCCGTATGCCAGAAACATCAGCAGAAAAATAAAAAGCCCCAGCATTCCCTGCACCGGATAAACCTGCGATTGTGCCTCTTGGGACGTTTTTCCCGCTCCGGCATCCACTGCTTCTGTCTCCAGCCGGAAGACCTGATTTCCTTCCTGATAAAAGCGGTTCCACCTCAACAGTTCTGCCGTTCTGTCCGCATCGGCATCCCCGTACCATTCCTTTTCACTGTTCTTTAATATTTCATCGCTGTAAATCCGAAGCAGTACGGCATATACCGTCTCCCCCGCCACTTCCCCCTTTGCCGTCAGCGGGGTAGAAATATAAACGACGGATTCCTTCAGGCTGCCTCTTTTTATTTTCCTCTCAAAATCTGCCGGAAAAAGAAATCCACACTCCGCTTTCCCTGCAGTCACATCCCGATACAGTTCTTCTTCCCCGTCATAGACACGGAATGTAAAAATGCTGTCCCCTTCTGCCAGTTCTTCTGCTATCTGTTTCGCATAGCCGTCTCCTTCATAGCAGATGCCCACCGTTACATTCCCGCTGTCCGGAACTGAAACAGAAGAAATCACCAAAAGCAGCAGAACCATCCCCAATAGCTGCAGCCAGCAGGACGTTTTCCTGACATATGATTTTAACCACAGCCTGTACCAGATTACGTATTTTTCCATAAAGATACCGCTCCTATCCCCGTCCCGGCTGCACACAGGACAAGCAGCCAGACAATTTCTTTCACGGAAACCATTCCGAACATCAGGTTCAGATGATACCTGCTCCATGCATTTAACGGCATCCATGCCCCAATCTTTCCCACCATATCCGGCAGGTATGCGGCAGGCACCAAAAGCCCCGACCCTGTCACCATGATGATATTCAGCGCAAAAACCACTGCCGCCCCCTGCGTACTGTTTCCCGCCAGTGCATATACCGCATGGAAATAAGCAGCCATGGCCGCGCAAAGCATAAACATCCCAAAAACCGCTCCCGGGTGAAAACGCAGAAAATCAAGATGCATCGCCGCAGATACTGCACAGGCAGCCGCATAAATCAGACTTCCGGTCATCCACAGGATTCCGGTCATGACTGCCACCTTTGCCAGGGACATCTTCCATCTGCCCATCCCGCAGACTGCCAGCTTTTCTGCGACCACCCTGCTCTGCCTCTGGTACAGGAAACCGTAATTCAATCCGCCCATCAGCAGCGCCAAAAGCACCAGGGCCGAATAATAATACTGCCCGAAATCCACCGCTCCCAAAGGCGAGCATACCGACTTATCAAATATCCCGCCCCGCCTCATGACTTCCTCCATATAGAGCAGAGCCGCCTGATTCCCGATTTCATTCTTCCCCGCCGGCGCCGGATATTCATCCGCTATGCGTAAAGACGCATACACTCCGGCTTCCGCCGTCTGTAACATGGATACTCCGTCCGAGAGCAGTTCCTTAAACAACTCCACATGCAGGGCAGACTCTTTCGGAACATAGATATTGGCAGGCGTATTGATTCCGCTGTCCACATCTTCATAAAAATTCTCCGGCAAATCTATGACTGCCTGTACAGTCCCTTCCTGCATCGCCTTTATTGCCGCATCCTTCTCCATATATTCGAATTTGCAGACACTTTTCACGCTGTCCATCCCTTCGATGAAGCGCACTGCCATGCGGGTCATTTTCTCCCCTTCCGGAACTACCAGCGCCACATTTACGATCTGAAACACTTGTGACTGCAATAAGACAGTACTTACCGCAGCCACGCCAAGACCCAGAACCACAAGCATAAGCGCCATGCTCAGGACGGATTTCTTCAATACCTTTATGCTTTTCTTAAACTCCAATTTAAAATAGGTACAAAACAGTTTCACATTATTCTCCTGAATATTTTAATACCACAAGAAATCCTCCAGCAGGTCATACCAGTCGTCTTCCGACAAATTTCCCAAATCCACTTCGGTTCCTTCCAATGCCACCATGGATGCGCCTTCTTCCACAGTTATCTTAAGATTCAGCTCATCCCCGTAATAATCCGCGGTTTCCAATGTAACTGCCGCACTTTTTGCATCCGACTGCAGATTCCCCTCCAAAAAATAATATTCCCCATGATCATCTTCGATGTCAACCGTAAAATCCCCGGTTTTATAATGATATACCATATCAAGAAGATACCCGCCATAACTATATCCGCGGATACGGCATTCCTCTATGGAATCGGTAATCTTTCTCCTGATCTGCAGTACTGTCTCACCCATGAAGATGAATTCCACGTCCAGATTTCCCTTTTTATCACTTTCAAACAGTATATCCAGTTCCTCTCCGCCCTCTTCCATATGAATGCATTCTACCCTGTTCTTATAAAGATAAAATGTCACATCCATATCCTGCATATCACTGCAGGTATACCACAACTCATCAAAAAAATCCGCATAGGGATTATACAGTTCTTCCGGATAATTTCCGAAAAGAACCTCATCCATATCCTCAAGCAGATTCAGCATATCTTCCGATGTAACGGTAAACCGGTATCCGGTACATTTTCTTGCGGTTCCGTTTACTTCATACTCCTTCGTTCCTGCCTTTTCCAGCTCAAAGGAGTGATACCATTCCATCATCCGGCCGGACAATATCGCTTCCACATGCTCCTCTCCCTGTTCCCTGAAAAGAGACTCAAGGACGGCATCCATTTCTTCCAGTTCCTCTTCCGAAAGCAATTCGGCAAGAAAGCCCGTTTTTTCTTCCATATAATTATAAGTGAAAATACGCTTATCCAAAAACGGAATATGTATTCTTACCTTCTCAGAATCCATGGAAGCAATAAAATGAATCGTCGGAAGATAGGTGATATCAATGCCTCCCTCCAACTGCTTTTCCGACGGCTGGGAACGATACTTTATCTCCACCGCCGCGTCTTCTTCCGGCATCTCTACCTCTATGCTGATGGTATGATCATCCTCCGCAAGACTCAGAAGTGGGGCTAAATCCTCTGCCAAATGCGACCGGTAAGCCATGGTATTGGCCAGGGCGCTTAGAACTTTCCCTGAATTGCTCATAAGAATCCCGCTTTTCAACACTGCCGCAACAACAGCCGAAACCGCCACTACAAGTACAGCCGCCGCAACGCCTAATCCAATCCACAGTTTCGTTTTATTCTTCTCCGGCTGCTTCGACGGTTCGATAAAGTTTATATCCGGCGCATATCCCCTTCCCATCACCGGCTCTCCGGTCATGGGATCAAAATGCATGGCAGGTTCCGGTGCTGCCGCGTCCGGCCCCTGCCGTACCGGACCGGAGGCCGATGGGGCTCCTTCTTTCATTTCTTTGTCGTTTTCTCCCGATATTTCGTTTAGCAGTTCCCCCGTCGCCGGATCATATTTCCCACTCATCTTTACCCTCATTTCTGCGCTGCTTTGCCGCGCAAAACCATAAATGGTTTACAAGTTTGCGGATGCAGCGCAGACACAAATCCGGAAGGAAGCGATTTGAAAAAATTTCATGCTTTTTCCTTTGCCTCTTTTTGCTGCATCATCTGTAGTCAAAAACCCCGCCGCAAGCAGCGGGGCATCAAATTTGAAACACCCCAAGGGGAATGTGTCTTTTAGACACATTGGTATTTGACCCTCGCGGCAGTCGCCGGAGATGCTCTGCATCTCTTAAGCAGCCACTTGGCTCGCTGCCCGCGGGAATAAATGCACGTATTGCCGTTTGTTCAGCCGGATTTCCTAACAAAAACAGAATTTTATACCGTTATGCCATCATCCGTCAAGGCGCTGCAATATAACTCCTTATTTTCTGCATGCGGATATCGTCTCCGTCCAATTCCAGCATTTTTCCGTCATTCATAACCAAACATCTGTCTGCTGTCAGAATCTCTTTTTCATCGTGGGTCGTCATCACAATGATACCGTTCATTTTCCGGTATTCTCCCATCCACTGACGCACATTTTCCTGATAATAAATATCAATCGCCGTGGTCGGCTCATCCAACAGCAGAATGGGCGGCCACTCCAACAGCGCACACGCTATGCTCAACCGGCGTTTCATCCCGCCGGACAGCTTTTCCACCGGCACAGGCAGAATTTCTTCCAGCTGGAACTGCTGTATCACTTTCTCAGAAGAAGCGTTTTTCCCTGCCCCCCATAATTTCAGATTATCCTTTACCGATAATTCTTCCATCAGGGGATTTTCCTGCGGAACATAACCGCAGTACTTCCGAAATATCTTTTTATTCTTTCTGGTATCCTGTCCGAAATAACGGATGTTTCCTCCGTCTGCTTTGAGGATGCCCGCCATAATCTGCAAAAGCGTGGATTTTCCGCAGCCGTTCTTCCCAACCACCGCCACACACTCCCCGCATCTCACCTGAAAGCTGATATCCTGAAGAATTTGCTTTTTGCCGTACTTCTTCTTTATATGGGACACTTCAATCATTGTTTTAACGGCTCCCTGTACTTTTTGCTAAATATTCCTTTATTCTATATGGATAACACAGGGATGTCAAGCGTATTCCCGTTGTCTTCACGGAAATCCATTTTCCGTTTCCGGCGGCTGTCTTACTGCCCTGCTGCGGACTGGCATCGGACTGTCACTGTACTGCGTTTCTGAGAATCCGTAAAAAAACAGCGCCATTCCTTATCGTTTCTTTCTGTTTGATCTTTCTGTTTCAGGCAGTGCTGTCTGGGCGGCCGTCTTAGGAACTGTTTATAAAAAACTATGCAATTTTTCGCATGATGAATCCGCAAAGGCAAGGCGGCGGAAGTAGTCGATATGGGCATCGGCGGCTGACAACAACGCAGTATTTGCAGACTCAGTCAGGCAAACTGTAAAGTTATTTATAAACAGTTCCTTACCTCTTACCCTTCTGCCAATTTACGGCGCAGGATAGTATAACCAGCCTCTTTCCCTGATGGCACGCATGACAAAATCAATGATAGTCTGTCCTGGTTCCTTAAAAAAATAACAGAAAAAGACAGCCATGCCGACTGCCGAAACGCAAAATAGAAGGTCATAAAAATAATATTCCACTGCCGCTTTTTGTTTACAATGGATAAACATACGCAGCGCCAGTATAAAAAGAAGCATCAGGGGCGGTACATACAATACAATGCCAAAAGCAGTTTCGCCTTTCGAATTATATTCCATCGCTATTCCGCCATATCCGTTAAACCCTGCCCAAAGAAAAGCACTCACCGCACAGAATTCCAGATACGCTGCTACCATCAGCCCGAAAAAACAACCTGCATAGACAGGGATCCTTTCTGCCTTCAATCCTCAAGTTCCCCCTTTTCCCATAAATGCTCCAGCAGCGCCTGACACCCCTCTATCACATCCTGATAGGTAATATCAAATCTGGAAGTATACCATGGATCCGAAATGCTGTCTTTCCTTCCCGCATACTCCAAAAGCAGGGTGATCTTATCCGGATTTTCCCCGTACTTATGCCCTGTCATTCTTTCTATATTCCTGATGTTCATGGTATCCATGCCGATCAGATAATCATAGTAATCATAATCTGATTTTTTCAGTTGAACGGCACGCTTACCGTCACAGCGGATACCGTGTTTCGCCAACTCATCCCGCGCCGGCGGATAAACCGGATTGCCAATGCCGTTCCAGATTTCCTCGGTGCTGGTGGCTGCGGAAGCTATTTCAAACTGGTCCGAAATGCCCTGCTTTTTTACCATGTCTTTTAGTATGAATTCTGCCATGGGGGAGCGGCAGATGTTGCCGTGGCATATAAATAAAATTTTTACCATACTTCTCATAACTCCTTATATCTCGGTATATCTTGGTTTTTTCCCATGTTTTCAAGGTTTTTCCTCTGGCCCCAAAAACACGGTTCCCCGTATATCTTACCATAACCCGGTATATTTTGTCCCCCAAAATGAGTAAAAAAGAAGTAAAATGCCCTCTTTTTTACTCTTTCCAAAGGTAAAACCACCCATGCCCCCTTACTCTCCAGACAGCTTTTTCTCCAACTCCCTCACTTCCTTTTCCACGTCATCATATTTCAAATGGGTGTAAACATTTAATGTGGTCGCTATGTCGGCATGTCCCATGAGGTACTGTAAGGTTTTCGGGCTTACTCCCGATTTTGCCATGTTACTGCAATAGGTATGCCTACACACATGGGGCGTGATTGTCGGCAATTCTTCTTTGAACGTCCGATTGTATTTCCCCAAAGCGTACTCAAACCTTTTTTCCCAATGGAGCGCAAGGTACGGCATGCCGTTTTTATCCAGCACCAGAAAGCCCCCCACGCCGTCCACCATTGGCTCCACCTTTGTTTTCCTGCGTTTGTTTATCAGCTTTTTAAAGCACTGGTAAACCTCTTCCGTCATGGGAAGATCCCTCTCCCCATATGTAGTTTTTGTATCTGCAATAATGTATTTCCCATCCCTTGTACGCTGTAACTGTTTATCTATATGTATCTTCCTTTCTTTCATATCCACATCTGACAGTGTAAGGCCGCAAAATTCCGATACTCTCATGCCAGTTTTAAAAAGTATATACATACCCTCATAGTACTGGCTGTAATGCTTATCCCCTTTTACAAAGCCAAGGAACAGCCGTTCTTGTCTTGGTGTGACTGCTTCCCTAGATACGCTGTCATTTATCAGCACTGTTGCAAGTTCCCAGTCGAAAGGGTTCCTGCGGATTAAGTCGTCCTCAACAGCCATGCGGAACGCAGGACGCATGACTCCCCTGATACTGTGAATACTGCTGTAACTTCTCTTATCCTCTGACTGTAGCTTTATCAGCCAGAGTTTGGCATCTGATACCTTTACCGTATCAATCCGTCTGGCGCCAAACTCTTCCCTTTTCAGAATGTTTGCCACCGTCTTATATCCGGCAAGGGTGTTATGCCTTACCCCTGTTTTTGTTGCAATGTATCTCTCAACCAACTCTAATACTGTGACATCCCCACCGTGGTATGCCACCTCCTCATTGAGAAACTTTTCAATCTCTTTCTCTAATTCCCTCAATGATTTTCCTGAACGCTTACCCTCTGGCTGTTTGTCAGTCGGTTCCAGTTTCCAGCTGTAAACAAATTTATTTTTGCCGTCTCTTCCTTTGTATGTATATAAATACTGTCCATTACTCCGTTGTTGCTCGCCAGTCCTCAATATACGGCCTTTGCTGTCTCTTCTCTTATTATCTTTACTCATAATCTTTAACCTCCATATAATCAAATTTTTTACTGCCCCCTCTTTCAAGGGGGCTTATGGTAACGCTGTTTTTTTGATGGGTTGTGAACGGGAAGTGAATTTTTATAAAATATTTGAAAATCCCCATGTATCATAATGGTTAAATACTCTTTCTCTCTTGATTCCCTCCCATAGCAATACTATTTTTCCAACCAGATAAAATTTTGTCATAATAAAAATTTATCAACTGCATGTGATCCACAACTATCATTGTACTTTTCTTTATCACTTGAATTTATTGTTGCTGTTATGCTGGCTTGGTTTGCAACCTATGTATTTCTTCCTATATAAACATGATTTTCTGAAATGCTCCCCCTTATGGTCTTTTCAATATTTTTGATTGTTCAGCATCCCATGCAAAACATACTGAAATACTGTTTTTCCAACCAGTCTGATTTCTGCGTACATCCGATTTTTCATCACAGCGTTATACCCCTACACACTTTTTTTCTGAAAACCTTGTTTTCACACCCGAAAAATTACTTTTTCAGAAAAAAATATATCCCCCTCCCTTAACGTGCACTTTTGGAAAATCATACATGACATAATTTCCCTCTCTCCCAATTCCTCAACATTAAAGTGTATACTTAAATCTACGTCCATAAAAAACCACTCACAGCCTTCAGGCCATGAGCAGTCCTTTTTAATCTTCCAATTCTTCCAGATCCCCAAATAAATTGACTTCCACATAAACCTTGTCAAGGTCAAGGCTTATATTTGGTTCTAACATTGTTTCCAATGTAACAATGTTACTGGCAGTGTTTACCAGACACAAAGCCTCTGGCAACTCCACACCGTTATGTTTAACAACCGCTTTCATCAGTCCACCACCCCCGCTCTTTTCAATTTATTGTATATCTGCTCTGCTGTATATTTCTGATTACCCAGAGCAATCAGCTGTTCCATGTTCAGCCCCCTTGTGTATGCATCCACCAGCTGGACACTGGAAATATCCTTGACTCCAAAGGGTATGGTTTTGACTATGGTATTCCCACTGACACGCATATTTCTGACATCCCGGTCAAGGTTGGACATTATCTGTTGCATTGACCAAATCTGCTTGCCCAGATTCTTCAGGCATTTAATTATTTCCTGCTCATACATAAAAAATTACTCCTTCCAAATTTTTTTAATTACACCCCTTTATGTACAGCGTGTATGTAAACAGGAATAAAGAAAAATCCTATCCAGTATGCCGCCAGACAGGATTTTTCTTTTACTGTATAACAATTATCTGAGTTGTAAGGTTTCAAAAGCAGGAGGGTATGCTCCCCACCTTTCCAGTGCTTTCTCTGAAATGTTACCTGCACTCCAATAACATTTGGATTATAATGTCGGATTATTTTTTCAGGAAGAATATGATATTTGTCAGGCACGTATTATAACCTATAAGACAAATTTCCCATTCTCTTTTCAATGTTCAAAATCATTGTTTACAGTTACAAAAACAATCCCCTGCTCCAAACCCTGCAGGAGATTGTACCATCCATTTTTTATTTTGACTGTAGCGATTCTTAACGGAATTTCAGACTGGTTTTTATGGATTCTGCCGTATATCCCAGACTTTAATTTTTATCCCCTTCCAGTTCTTTCCATACCCCTTTTGCTATCCAGCGTATGAATATGAAACACTGTTTCCCTAAATAAACTGCTCCACATAATGAAATGATTATCATTGTATGGATTACTGTAAATGTCAGATAGTCCATCTGTCAAGCCCCCTTTCCTTAACCTCTATATATCGGTCAACTGTTTCCTTTGCCCCCATCCATGCGTTTTCTTCATAGAAATATGTTCCACTCTCCATAATGCCCTCGCCGTCCATGCTGAACACGCAGAATACATAACCCAAATCAATGTTGCTCCAATAAACCTTTATCTCATAACCTCGATACTGTTCAATCATTGCTCCCTGTACCTCTCTGAAATCTTTTCAGAACTTCTTTAACCCCTTTTATGCCCTGTCCTCAAAAGAGGAGGCTTACGCCCCCTCTTTTACTTCTTCCTCATTACTGATAATCTCCACACCCTCACATGCAACAAGCCTGTTCTTTTCAAGCCTTACACCGGCTACGGGAACATTCAGTTCCAGCATCATCTTCAGCTTGTCCTCGGTGTATTCCACCCTTGCATGGCGGGCATTGACTGTTTCATAAACTTTCTTCTTGTCACCGCTGACCGCTACAACAATCAGTTCCATGTTCATATCTGAACCGCTGTCCTCATTCATCCATGACAGGCTGTTTACACCGGTTTTTAACTGCAAGTTGCCCATGTTGAAGTTTTCCTTATCAAGTAACAAGACTTCTTTCCCGTCCTCTTCCCCAAGAACAAAGCCATAAACCTTTTCATTGTTTTTCAGCTTTGTAATGACCTGCTTCTCCGTCATGCCTACGAAGCCCTTGCTCTTGCTGTCATAGAATTCATAGCCTATCAGCCTCTGCCCTAAAAAGTTACCGTTTGTAAGATACATGCACATAATGTCTACCTCTTTCTTTCCGTGCCTCAGCACTAACTTTATTTAACTTACAAATAAATCTTAACGCTGATTTATCCATGTTCATAGACGTGATAGTGCAAGGAAATAAACCATTATGTGTCACTGATTTTTAGGGAGATTGTAGAGGAATTTTTGATTTTTATTCCTCTTTCATCATTTGCAACAGACAATCAAGGCACGCTATATTTACATCCTTTGTAGCCCTCACTGAATTACCACATTTAGGGCAGATATATTTTCTTGTGCTGGACTTCTTTTTGGGGTTCTTCCCTTTTGTACCAGTTAAACCATTTCCATTATCTCCATCACTTCCATTATCTCCACCAGTCCAGCCATAAGCCCCCATACGCACATACTCTATCTGGGAATCTAAATGATTTTCCTTTATCGTTTCTATTAACTTTTCTGTAGGCTCGGTTACACTCCATCCTATGCTCTCATGGTAGCTTATTTTCAAATCCCTTTTTTCTGCTATCTCTTTAAATTTTTTATTGTGATAGCGGTTATTATTTGATGTGTCCTTTATATTATTTTCCATAGCATACAAATGACACATTTCATGAACCAGAGTACTGATAATGTTTTCCACAGGTCTGTTAAGGTACTCTGCCGACAGGTTGATTTCATGATAGGAATCCCAGCTGTCCTTCCATATCTCCCCAACCGTGATATGGCCGTATGATTTTTGAGAGGACTGTATTGTAATCACTACCTCCGGCAGGCTGTCCTCAAAATATACCCTATTCAATATCCTGTATGCCCTTTCTAAAAATTCATTATGTTCTGATAACATAAAAGTACCTCCAACAGATTTTTATTTTCTATTGAAGGCCATGCTTATTTTCCCGTATTTTTAATATACTTGACAGTTGAAAGTTTGTACCACTAAGAAGCCAGAGAATCCCAATGTTCT
>CAJTVQ010000041.1 GCA_910579935.1 uncultured Lachnospiraceae bacterium | reverse complement strand
AGGCACAGGACTTTGACTCCTGCATTCGCTGGTTCGAATCCAGCTAGCCCAGTTTGGCAATATTTATATGGGGTATTAGCTCAGTCGGTAGAGCACTTGACTTTTAATCAAGTTGTCCCGGGTTCGAATCCCGGATGCCTCACTGGTAAGACAGTGGATTTCCATAGGTTTCTATGGAAATCCACTGTCTTTTATCAAGTGATGGACAAAAGTGCATTGTGATGTTATGAGCGGCAGATGCCTGTTATATTGGAATGGCCGGGGTTGGTATAAACGAATCATTCAGTATCACACATTTGTCTATTTGGTAATAATCAGAAACCCCGGTATTTATGCGGATTTTCATTCATCCAACATAAATGCCGGGGGCTTTGTATTTATGCGGTTAGTGGGACTCGAACCCACACTCCGGAGAATAAGAACCTAAATCTTACATGTCTGCCAATTCCATCATAACCGCCTGCGTGATTTTGTTTACGGAACCACGTATGCTATCTTAACATTTCCTGGTTTTTCTGTCAATAAGCGTTTGCCGTTACTGCAAAAAAAGATGATGATCGGTTCGGCCGGATTGTTTGGCGGTGAAGGAGGACGCCCCTGTCGGGGTGCTTTGCCGGAACCTGCCGCTGCGAAATCCCTTTGGCCGGAGCGCTGCCTGTCACCACCAAACAATCTGACCGAACTGTTACACGGGATAAAAATTTTTTTAAAAAATTTGAAAAAAAGACTTGCATATTAGAAAATGATGTGGTATATTAAATATGAGCTTGAGAGAGCTCAATGTAAAATTCCCCTTTTACATGAAAAGGATGTTTGCTTCGGCAAGCATCCTTTTTCCATATAAAATATAAAAAGCGGACGAATGTTTCCGTGGCAGCGGGCCGGACAGACGCGTTTGGGCATGGACTTGGCGGCTGCGGCGGTGTGTTGACTGTATGGCGGCGGCCATTTGGACATATAAATAACACCAGCCGCCGCGTGTTCCCGGGATATACAAGTGTGAGACCGGACACCGGCGATACATCTGTAAACAGATGCATTCCTTTCAGAACTGATGTTATACCTAATTATAATACGCAGGATTCAAAGAAGCAACCCGGAGAAATATATTTTGCGGGTAAATATAAAATGAGGCATGGAGATTGTGGGAAGGAGCGTATGAAGATGAAAAAAATGACGGTAATGATTTTGCTGGCATGGTCGCTTGTATTGGGCGGCTGCGGCGGTGCGGCTGTTGAAACGGCTGCGGGAACGGAGACGGCGAAGGAGGAAAATCTGGAATCTGCAGCGGTAGACGGCAGCTCCGTTACGGAGGAGAAGACGGACGGCAGTGCGGCAGCGGGGCAAAAAGACGCGGCAGAGAGCGGAGCAGGAGGGCAGACGGACGAAACGGCGGATGCAGCGGAAAACACCGGGGCAGTGAAGGCGGCGGAAACAGGTGCGGCTGCGGCAGAAACAAAGGAAGAGAATGCCAAAGACAAGGCGGATGCGGACAGTAAAGAGGACGAAAAGAAGGAAGCTGACGGGGATAAGGAAAAAGCGGCTGCGGCGGAACAAAAAGACACAGGCGGCAAAACAGAAGAAGACGGAGAAGCGGAACAGCCCAAACTGGCTGATTATGAAATAACGGTGTACGGACAGCCGGAGATCATGTATGCGTCCGATCCGGTCAATGTCAGGAAGGGGCCTGCGACGGATTTTGAACGGGCCGGCGGTCTGAGCCGTGGACAGGAAGTGTCGGTGACGGGACAGGCGGATACCGGCTGGTATGAGATCGTTTATGGTGACGTAACAGCGTATGTCAGCGGACATTATCTTCAGAAGGAAAAGCCGGCGGAGGAACCGGCGCCCCAGCAGCAGGCGGCAGCGGAAGGCCAGCCGGTAACGGAGGTTAAGAATGTGGCCGGTGTGATCATGGTGGGTGACTCCCGTTTTGTGCAGATGCAGGCGAACATTGGGGAGAACAGCTGTACATGGATTGCCGAGAACGGCAAGGGTTACAACTGGTTCAACGAAACGGCTGTGGCCAGGATTGACGGCTGTGTGGGAAAAGGGTCCAAAATACTGATCAATCTGGGAGTCAACGATCCGGGGCATGTAAACGATTATCTGGCGCTGGTAAATGCCAAAGCGGCCGAGTGGGTCGGCAAGGGGGCGAAGGTGTATTATGCCTCCGTGAATCCGGTATGGGATAATCCTTATACGACGGAAGAACAGGTGGAATATTTCAACAGCCAGATGCAGGCAGGATTAAGCGGGGATGTGCGCTGGATAGACAGCCACAGTTATCTGAATTCCATCGGCTATAAACTGGTGGACGGACTGCATTTTAATGCGGAAACATATCAGAATATCTATGCGTATTTTATGAGCTGTCTGTAAAGCAAACAGGGAATGGATTTATGACAGCGTGACATTGACATCTGAACGGCTGCATGAACTGTCACAAACAGATGGAGAAAGGCAGATTTTTCCTTGTGCTTGTACGGGGAATCTGCTATAATCTTTATGAAACGGCTGTGTTTAATATTTAACAATAGGTTATCATTAATAAACGGCCCGAAAGAACAGGAAATATTATAAAACAAAAGGAGAGGGAATAATGAAAGGAAATATTGTTGTTGGACAGTCCGGCGGCCCCACTGCCGTAATCAACTCTTCCGTTGCCGGCGTATATGCGGCGGCAAAGAAGCTGGGAGTAAAGAAAGTATACGGTATGGTACACGGTATTCAGGGATTTTTACAGGACAACCTGTGCGACCTTGACGAATATCTGGCAGATGAAACAGGAATTGAATTATTGAAGAGAACTCCTTCTGCATTTTTAGGCTCTTGCCGTTTTAAGATGCCTAAAATCGAAGGTCATGAAGATGTATATGAAAAAGTATTTGAAATCATGGAGAAACATGACATTGAATGTCTGTTTTATGCAGGCGGAAATGATTCCATGGATACGGTAAAGATGTTGTCGGATTATGCGGCAGCCCACAATAAACCGCAGAGGTTCATGGGCGTTCCCAAGACCATTGACAATGACCTGCCGATTACGGATCATTGCCCTGGTTATGGTTCCGCAGCAAAATATATCGCAGCAAGCATTAAGGAAGTGATCCGTGACAACGAGTCTTTCGGTGTGGAGAAACCTACCGTATGTATCGTTGAGATCATGGGACGTAATGCAGGATGGCTTACCGCTGCCGCAGCTTTGGCAAAGGGTGAGGACTGCAGCGGCGTGGATGCGATTTACCTGCCGGAGAAAACCTTTGATATGGATGCTTTCATACAGAAGGTAAAACATCTTGGCGAAACCAAGTCTTCCGTTGTGATTGCAGTTTCCGAAGGTATCAAGATTGCGGACGGACGTTATGTATGTGAGCTGGCAAATGAAAATGTGGCAGTGGATGCATTCGGACATAAGCAGATGTCCGGTACGGCTGCTTATTTGGCAGCAGAGGCAGCAAAAGTAACGGGGCTGAAGACACGTGCCATCGAGTTCTCTACCTTACAGCGTGCGGCTACCCACCTTGCTTCCCTGACAGATATCAATGAAGCATTCCAGGCAGGCCATGATGCGGTTCTGGCAGCAGAAGAAGGCAAGACAGGCATGATGATCACTCTGAACAGGAACGGGGATGACCCGTATCAGTGCGGTACCAGCGCATATGATATTCATGCCATTGCCAATGTGGAAAGAGCAGTTCCGGATGAGTGGATTACCGAGGACGGCTGCGGTCTGAACGAGGGATATGAGAAGTACGCAAGACCCCTTATCATGGGTGAGTTACAGCCGTTGTTTGTAAACGGTCTGCCGAGACATCTGGTAAGAAAAAAATAAAAGAACGTAAGAACAGGATAAATTTGAACTAGTAACAGGCAGAACCTGCCGGAGTATTCGCAGAGAATATTCCGGCAGGTTTTATTTTTGCGCGGGAATGGAAAAACAGCCGTACTTGCAAAAAACAGCGCGGAAATGAGGGAAAACATGCACAAATAAGCCTATTCCCAATTATTATATTGGTATACAGAATTTTTTATGACAGAAAAACAGGATTTCACATTGCATGGATGCAGACCGGAAGGATATGGAGGGAATTATGGCAGAATATGATATTGCGGTCATAGGCGGGGATAAACGTACGGCCTATATGGCGCCCTTTTTCAGGGAAATGGGATACCGCGTGATTTGTTATAAAATAAGCCATGTAAAAGAGGGGAAGATAGAGGCGGACGGCACGGCGGAATCGCTGAAACAGGCAGTAGAGTCGGCAAAAATCATTGTAGGGGGCATCCCTATCGAGAAGAAAGGAATCGTGCATATCAGGGAATTGTCCAGACACCTGCGGAAACACCATATAGTGTTCGGCGGTGTGATACCGGAGGCATTTCGCCAGGAGTGTGATGAAAGGGGAATCTGCTGTTATGATTTCATGAAGGATGAAAGCATTGCGGTATTCAACGCGGTAGCGACAGCGGAGGGCGCCATTTTGGAGGCGCTGATTCATAAGGACACGAATATACACAGAAGCCGTACGCTGGTGCTTGGCTATGGAAGATGCGGGACGGTATTGGCGCAGAAACTGAAAGGGTTGTCCGCCTTTGTGACAGTCTGCGGCTGCAATTCCGTGGAACTGGCGAGGGCGGAAGCGATGGGAATGGAAACTTTGCTTTTGAACCGTCTGGAGGAAAAGGCAGGGGAATTTGAATATCTTTATAATACGATCCCGGCTCTCGTGCTGGAAGAAAGGATGCTGGATAAGCTGCAGAAGGGTGCCCTGATCGTCGATATTGCATCCGGCAAGGGCGGCGTGGATTATCAGGCCGCGGAGCGGCTGGGCGTGAAGGCTCTGCACTGTCTGGGACTGCCGGGCAAGTATGCCGGAAAAATATCGGCAAAACGGCTGACGGAATATGTGGTAGAGAAATTGTGAAGTGCGTGAAAGGCAGGTAGTCATATGGAACGATTGGAGTTGAAAGGAAAGAAAATAGGAATAGCGATGAGCGGTTCTTTTTGTACCTTCGATAAGGTTTTTAAAGAGATGGAACGTCTGGCGGAGGCCGGAGCGGAGATTTATCCGTTTTTTTCCGATGCGGCGCAGCAGATATCGAGCCGTTTCGGAACGCCGGAGGAATACCGGAAGCGGGTGGAAGAAATAACAGGGCGGGCGCCGGTCATGAGCATAGAAGGCGCAGAGCCGGTCGGCCCGAAAGGATATCTGGATGTGCTGGCGATTGTCCCCTGCACCGGAAATACGGCGGCAAAGCTGGCAAACGGGATTACGGACAGTCCGGTGTTAATGGCTTCAAAGGCCCACCTGCGGAATAACAAGCCGCTGGTGATTTTTATTTCCACCAACGACGGACTGGGAATGAACCTGAAAAATATCGGGCTGCTGCTGAATACGAAGAACATTTATTTCGTGCCCTTCGGACAGGATGACTGGAAAAAGAAACCTAATTCGCTGGTGGCACATGCCGATATGCTGCTCCCGGCTTTGGAAGCGGCGCTGGAGCATAAACAGATACAGCCTTTATTAGTATAAATGTGTGGAGGAAAATTATGTGCGGAATTGCGGGTTTCTTTGATACGAAAGCAGATTATGTGTCGGCAAAGGAAAAATGGGAGGCGGTCCTAAAGCAGATGAACCGCAGGCAGAAGCACAGGGGACCGGACGAAGACGGAATCTATCTGTGCAGGAATTGCGGACTGGCGCATGTAAGGCTGTCCATCATCGACCTGGCGGGCGGGCAGCAGCCCATGGTGAAAAGCGCAGGAGGGCATGAGTGGGCCATCGTATATAACGGAGAAATTTACAATATGAGGCAGCTTCGAAAGGAACTGGAAGAAGAAGGAGTGGAGTTTTCCACCAACAGTGATACGGAAGTCATACTGGCAGGATATATGGAACACGGGGCAGATTTTGTGAGAAAGCTGAACGGCATCTTTGCGTTTGCCATCTGGGACGGAAGGAAGCATAAGCTGTATCTGTTCCGCGACCGGCTGGGGGTAAAACCCTGTTTTTATGCGAAAAGAGGGCAGGGAATTCTTTTTTCCTCGGAAATCAAGGGTATTTTGTGCTACCCGGGTATGGAGGCGCGGGCGGATAAAGAGGGACTGTGTGAGATACTTGGCCTGGGGCCGGCTAAAACATATGGAAAGGGCGTGTTCCGCGGCGTGTCTGAGGTGATTCCGGGACATTTTCTCGAATGCGGGGAAGATGGCATAAAGGAGCATTGTTACTGGAAGCTGGAAAGCAGGCCCCATGAGGAAAGCTGGGAGGAAACGGCGGAAAAGATGCAGTTTCTGGTGGAGGATGCCGTGAAGCTTCAGATGCTGTCGGATGTACCGGTCTGTACGTTTTTATCCGGAGGTGTGGACAGCAGCCTGGTAACGGCAATCTGCGGCAGGGAACTGCAAAGGCAGGGGAAGACGCTGGATACCTACTCGTTTGACTTCAAGGACAATCACATCCATTTTCAGGCAAATTCGTTCCAACCCTCGCAGGACCGGCCCTGGGTGGATAAGGTAAAGGAGCACGTGGGGACGGCTCATCATTATCTGGAGTGCAGAAATGAGGAATTGTATGATCGTTTGTTTGAAGCGGTGGATGCGCGGGATCTGCCCTGTATGGCGGATGTGGAATCTTCCATGCTGTATTTCTGCCAAAAAGTGGCGAAACGGCACAAGGTGACGCTGACCGGTGAGTGTGCGGATGAAATATTCGGCGGTTATCCGTGGTTTCATAAAAAGGAATGTTTTGAAGCGGATACGTTTCCCTGGTCGATGGATTTCGGCCCCCGGACAATGCTGTTAAGGGACGAAGTGGCGGAAGAACTGCCGCTGGAGGCTTATGCAAGGGAAGCTTATTACAGAACGATAGAGGAAACGCCTGTTTTGGAGGGAGAGAAGCCGGAAGAAAAGCGGCGCAGGGAAATTTCCTATCTGAATCTGAAGTGGTTCATGCAGACACTGTTAGACCGGATGGACCGTACCAGTATGCATTCAGGACTGGAGGCGCGGGTTCCTTTTGCGGATCACCGTATCGTGGAATATGCGTGGAATGTTCCGTGGGATATGAAATGCCATGAAGGGGTGGTCAAGGGGCTGCTGCGGGCGGCCGGAAAAGACTATCTGCCGCACGGGGTACTCTACCGGAAGAAGAGCCCCTATCCGAAGACATACGACCCTGCTTACGAACAGCTGCTGAGGGGAAAGATGCGGGAAATCGTGGAGGACGGCAGTGAACCGGTGAATGTGTTAGTGGACGGAAAGAAGGTGCGGGAGTTCATGGAGCGGCCTTCGGATTATGCAAGGCCGTTTTACGGACAGCTGATGGCGGGGCCGCAGCTGCTGGCTTACCTGCTTCAGGTGAATTACTGGCTGAAAGAATACGAAGTGAGACTGGTATAGGCTGTCTGTGGCAGTTTTGACTTGCGTTATGTATGGAAATCAATTTTCAGGAACCAAATACAGAGGTGGCTTCAGAGGCAGACAACAGCAGCACGGTGGCAGGCAAAACTGAAAATTGATTTCTGTAACACCGGTAGGTTGTTCTTGACGGGATGGGTCTTGGGTACAAATATTTATTTGCATTTTGTTTTTCATGGGAAAATGTGTTTTTTGGTTGAATGCTGTGCGTGTATGTGATACAATGATGAACAAATTTGTATTTGTTATCAGTATGCCAGAGGCATATGGGCGGAGGGAGATATTATGCTGCAAAAGAAAATGGGATTGTTATGGGGGATTTGCGTGTTCGGAGTTATTTTGGGCGGATGCGGAAATAAGTCGCTGCTGGATGCTAAGAATCCCGTTACGATTGATGTGTGGACCTATTATAACGGCGACCAGTTGACGGCATTTGACAGTCTCGTAGAGGAATTCAATGAAACGGTGGGAAAAGAGGAAGGGATCATTGTAAAGGGTTACAGCCAGGGTTCCGTGAATGATTTGGAAACTAATGTGCTGGCGGCCGTAAGAGGAGAGGTCGGTGCGGACGAAGTCCCGAATATTTTTGCAGCATACGCGGATACGGCATATGCGGTGGATCAGATGGGACAGGTAGTGGATTTAAAAGATTATCTGAGCGGAGAGGAAATCTCTGCCTTTATCGACAGTTATATCAGAGAGGGAGATTTCAGCGGAGAGGGGGAGATTAAGATATTCCCCACTGCGAAATCTACGGAAATACTGGTCCTGAATAAGACGGACTGGGATGTTTTTTCATCGGAAACAGGGGCATCTTATGAGGACTTGGCAGATATGGACGGGCTGGTGGAAACGGCGCGGCGTTATTATGAATGGAGTGACCAAAAGACGCCTGATGTGCCGAATGACGGGAGAGCCCTGTTTGGCAGGGATGCCATGGCCAATTATATGCTGATCGGCAGTATGCAGATGGGAACGGAGATTTTTCAGGTATCCGGGGGAAGGATGACGCTGGATTTTGATAAAGAGACGGTACGCAGTCTGTGGAATCATTATTATGTGCCTTTTGTAAAGGGATATTTTGCGGCGACAGGGCGCTTCCGCAGCGATGATATCAAGACGGGCAATATTATAGCTTATGTGGGAGCTTCTTCTGGGGTTTCGTTTCTTCCGGAGGCCGTCAATATCAGCGATACGGAGAGTTATCCCATTGAGATGGAGATACTTCCCTGTCCGAAATTCGATGGAGATGATTCGGCTTATGCGGTACAGCAGGGAGCCGGTATGGTGGTGACAAAGGGAAGCGAGGCTGAAATTTTTGCTTCCGTGGAATTTCTGAAATGGTTCACGGCTGATGAGAGGAATATTGATTTTTCGGTGAATTCCGGATATCTGCCGGTGACGAAGACGGCAAACGATAAAAATGCGGTCATGGACAACGGGGCGCAGATCAGCGATAACATGGAAAAAATGCTGACGGTTGCCGTGGATACAGTAAACGGGAATAAAATGTATACGACAAGAGCTTTTGAAACAGGAACGAGGGCACGTAATGTTCTGGAGTATGCCATGAGCGACCGTGCGGCGGCGGACCGTGAAGCGGCGGCGGCCAGACTGGCATCGGGAATGAGCCTGGAAGAGGCGGTTGCGGAATTTGTTTCGGATGAATATTTTGACAGCTGGTATGAAGATACACTGAAACAGCTGCAGGCATTTGAAAACTAAGGAGGATGTTATGTCGGGGCGGAAAAAAGACAGAACAATCTTCCGGGTGATTGTTCTGCCGCTGATCAGTCTGCTGGCGGTGGAATTGTGTGTGCTGGCGGGGAGTCTGCTGTTTGGCGGCGTGATTACGAAACTGAATCAGAATGTACAGGATATGCTGGCGCAGCAGGTAGAAAACCGTGGAAATTATTTGTTGAATGATATGATTGGGAATTGGTCTAACCTGAGTATGCTTTCGGAGGAGATCAATTCCATGGTGCAGGAAAAACTGGATGCGAAACAGTTCCGTTTGGAAGACATGAGCGATAACAATGAAGCGTGCATCGGCTTTTTGCAGGAAATAAGACCGGAGCTGATCGAGACGATGTACAATAAGCAGGTTTCAGGGATTTTTCTTATTCTGAATACCTATGACCTGGAGGGGGAGGCGGTTCCGGAGTCTCTTCCCGGTATCTATCTGAGGGATTTGGATCCGGCTTCTGCGCCTTCCCGGCGGAATGAGGATATCCTGACGGAGCGTGCGCCGGTGGAGGTGGTGCGTTCGGGACGTATCGCTACGGATACGGGCTGGCAGCCGTTTTTTTCCGGAGAGGACATAAAGCAGCCCTTTTTTTACAAGCCTTTCCAAACCGCATATACCGATGAAAGACGGCTGACAGCTAAAGAATACGGATATTGGACGACGGAGACTTATTGTCTGGCGGGGGATAACCGGCGGGCTGTTTCTTATTCCATGCCGTTGATGCTGAAGGATGGAACCGTATATGGGGTGCTGGGCATAGAATTACTGGAAGATTATGTGCAGTCGTTACTGCCGTGCAGTGAGCTGATGGAAGAGAAGCAGGGAACTTATCTGCTGGCAGTTTCCAAAGAGGAAGGCAGTCTGCTGGAACCAGTCATTCTGTCCAGTGAATCCGTGACGAAAGGGACTTTGGAAGAACTCCGGTTCATGCAGGGCGGGGATAATCACAAAGAAGTGGAAACGGAGAGCGGAAGGTATTACGGAGCGGTGAAACCATTGGTGGTATACAGCAACAATGCTCCTTTTGATTCGGATAAATGGTATCTGGTGGGAATCGGTGCAAAAGAAAAGCTGTTTGCATTTGCCATACAGATGGAGCGGATACTGGCGGCATCCTTTGTACTGACGATGCTGATTGGCCTTGTCGGCATCTTTTGGGTCAGCTATAAGCTGTCCAAGCCTATTCGAAGGCTGTCCTGCGAGGTGGATGAGGCCAAGCAGGGTAATGTCCTGCCGGTGCTTTCTGCAACGGGAATACGGGAAATTGACCAGTTTGCGGGAGCGATTACCAGACTTCAGGGAGAGGTCATTGATTCTTCCACACGATTCGTACAGATTATGAACATGGCCAGCGTGGAACTGGCAGGGTATGAGATAAAAGAAGGTTCTGACAGCGTTTTCGTGACGGAAAATTATTTTTCCCTGATGGGACTGGAGGGCGTGGATATCGGGAATCTGACAGCGGAAGGGTTTCGCCGGAAACAGAAGGAGGCGCTTCAGAATCTGGAGTATACCGTTTCCGAGGATGGCAGTATGGTATATCAGATTCCGGTACAGCCGGAAGGAATACGATATCTGCGTTTTGAAAACGTAACGGAGGGGGAGCGGCAGGTAGGGCTGATAGAGGACGTTACCGTTTCTACGCTGGAACGGATGCGGGTGGAACAGGAAAGAGACTGTGACGGATTGACGAAGCTGTATGCAAGGCGCGGATTCCGTAGAGTGGCGGATGCACTGTTTTTAAAGCCTGATAAGCTGAAACATGCGGGACTTCTGATGATCGATCTGGATAACCTGAAATCTACGAACGACAGGTTCGGCCATAATTTCGGTGACCGGTATATTCAGACTGCCGGAAGATGTTTTTTGGAAAATACGCCGGCTAATACAATATGTGCCCGTATTTCAGGAGACGAATTCCTTCTGCTGTTTTATGGATATGAAGACCGGAATGAGATACGGGAGAAGATAGGAAATCTTTACCGCGCCATTGGGGAGGTGGAGTTTGTTCTTCCGAATGGAAGCAATATGGGGCTGAGCGCTTCCGGCGGCGTGGCGTGGTACCCGGAGGACGGCAGGGAGCTGTCCGAATTGATGAAATATTCGGATTTTGCCATGTATCAGGTGAAGCGTTCGAGAAAAGGAGGTCTGTTGGAATTTGATGCGGAAGCATATCAGGAGAAGATGCATCAGAACCAGTGCAGGCTGGAATTTAACCAGCTGCTGGAAAGCAGGGAACTGCATTATCATTACCAGCCGATCTTCCATGGAAGGACAGGGGAACCGTATGCTTATGAAGCGCTTATGCGGGTGAACCTTCCTACCCTGCGCTCGCCGGAAACGGTACTGCGTTTGGCAAAGGAAGAAGGACGGATGAATGAAATTGAGTGCATGACACTGTTCAATTCCTGCGAATGTTATGAGAGGCTGCTGGAACGGGGAGAGGTTTCCGGACAGGCATTCCTGTTTGTGAATTCCATAGCCAATGCACAGATGACAAAAGAAGAAGAACGGGAGTTTCATGAGAAGTTTGCACAGCTGCAGCCGCGCATTGTGATTGAAATTACGGAGGCGGAGCATCTTGATATGGAGCTGGTGGAAGGAAAGAAGAGTGTGGAAGGATTCTCCGGCATGTTTGCGCTGGATGATTACGGAAGCGGTTATAACAGTGAGATCAATCTGCTGGAGTTAAAGCCGCATTTTGTCAAAGTGGATATTACGATTGTGCGGAATATTGATAAGGATACGAATAAACAGCAGATCGTGACCAATATCGTACAGTATGCACACAAGAGGAATATGATGGTCATTGCAGAGGGGCTGGAATCGGCGGAAGAGGTAAGGAAATCGCTGGAGCTTGGTGTGGACTTGCTGCAGGGGTACTTCCTGGCCCGTCCGGGAGCCGTGCCGCCGGCCATCAGCCGGGAGGCCTACCAGCTGATCCGGGAATATTGGGAGCAGGGATAAATGCGGTTGTCTGCGGTTTGGTTTCTGTAATCCGAAATGAGGACGGGAGGCCAAAAGTATCATTAAAAAAGAAGCAGCATATTTTATTAAAGAAGGAAAGAGAGGTTTTAGGGATGAAAGTATTAATGCTGAATGGAAGCCCTCATGCGAAGGGGAACACTTATACTGCATTGCATGAAATGGAGAAGGTTTTTGGGCAGGAAGGAATGGAAACGGAAATTTTACATATCGGGAATCAGGATATCAGGGGATGCATCGGATGCCGCTCCTGTAAGGAAAAGGGAAAGTGCGTGTTTGACGATCTGGTGAATGAGACTGCGCCGAAGTTTGAGTCATGCGACGGTCTTGTGGTCGGAAGTCCGGTTTATTACGCTTCTGCCAATGCGACGCTGGTGGCTTTTCTGACCCGTTTGTTTTACAGTACGCCGTTTGACAAAACGATGAAAGTGGGTGCCGGCGTGGTGGCTGCGCGCAGGGGCGGCTTGTCTTCCACCTTTGATGAACTGAATAAGTTCTTTACGATTTCCGGAATGCCGGTGGCATCCGGACAGTATTGGAACAGCATTCACGGTGCGGTTCCGGGTGAGGCTGAACAGGATGCGGAAGGTCTTCAGATCATGCGGACGCTTGCGAAAAATATGGCATTCCTGATGAAGAGTATCGCTCTCGGAAAAGCGGAGTACGGGATTCCCAAAAAAGAGCCGTTCCAGCCGATGAATTTTATCCGGTAACAAAGGATAACAATAATAAAACCAAACCCCGCCGTCCGGCGGGGTTTGGTTTTATTATGCGTGGCGGATATTTGTAAATTCCGAGATTTCCCGGTTCAGTGTTACCAGATCGTCCACATTCAGATCATGTACGGAAGTGTGGCCTGTAATACGGGCGAACATCTTTAATTCATCCCGTGTGACATTCAGGTAATTTGCAACTCTTTGTGCAGATTGTTCTACCTTTAGCCGTTCCCTTAATTTCGGGTCCTGGGTTGCGATGCCTGCCGGGCAGTTTCCAGAACCGCAGATCCGGTATTGCTGACAGGCTGCCGCAATTAATGCCGCGCTTGCCACAGAGACTGCGTCGGCGCCCATCGCGAGCGCTTTTGCCGCATCGGCGGATACACGGAGTCCCCCTGTAATGACGAGGGAGATATCGGAATGTACGGAATCCAGATATTTTTTGGCACGGTACAGGGCATAAACGGTGGGAACGGTGGTGGCTTCACGCAGCAGAAACGGACTGGAGCCGGTGGCGCCGCCCCTGCCGTCGATGGTAATGAAATCAGGTTCGGCATAGACGCAGTATTCCAAATCCCTTTCGATTCTGCCTGCGGCAATTTTAATGCCGATGGGTCTGCCGTCCGAACGGTTCCGGAGCATGGTTACCATATCCTTTAAATCTTCTTTGGAATGGAGTTCCGGAAATCTGCTGGGGCTTTGTATGTCTTCCCCCTGCTTTTTCCCGCGCAGGCGTGCGATTTCTTCCGTTACTTTTTCCCCGGGCAGGTGTCCGCCCATGCCGGGTTTTGTACCCTGTCCGATTTTGATCTCAATGGCATCCGCCGCGCGCAGGTTTTCATCCGTGACGCTGTATTTGTTCGGAATATATTCAAATATGTATTTATAAGAAGCTTCCCTTTCCTCCGGCAGGATTCCGCCTTCCCCGCTGCACATCGCAGTTTTGGCCATTGCGGAACCTTTTGCCAGCGCTACTTTGATTTCCTTTGAAAGTGCGCCGAATGACATGTGGGAAATATAGACGGGATTATCCAAGATCATCGGTTTCTTGGCATGTTTACCGATCACGGTCATGGTCGATACGGGAGCGTCATCGTCCAGCGGAGCAGGATTCAGCTGTGCGCCCAAAAGCAGGATGTCTTCCCAGCCCGGCATCGGCATTTTGGTTCCCATGGAGCCGCTGACGGAGTGTCCGGTCACGGCCATCTGGTGGATCTCTTCCATGTAGCGGCAGGACTCATCCACACGGTAGAAGGTTTTATCATAGCTTAAGTCCGTGGATGAGGAAGCCCCTTTTTGTTCTGTTTCCGCATCGGCCGGTCCGGGCGTGTTTCCAGTGCCGTTATCCAGGGGCTCTTCCCTGAATTTTTCTTTTGGCTGATGGCAGACCGGACATTCGTCCGGTGCGCTGCTGCCTTCATGAGTATAGCCGCAGACGGTGCAAACAAATTTTTTCATAGTTTTATCTTCCTTTCCGGTGTAAAGTCTGTTATTATTGTTTATTCTAACATTCTTTCCGGTGGTTTGACAATAAAGAACTGCTTACAGTATGGGAAACAGGGAAAGGACGCAGCCGTTCCTTCATCCTGCATATTTGGCAAGGACTTCCTTCACCGCGCCGGTTCCTGAGGAAAGTTCTTTAAAGTAAGAAATAACTTTGTCCGCAAGTCCGGCCTCATAGAGATTCACGCCGAAAATGGAAGCGTTTTCGAGAATCGGGCGCAGGATGTCTTCGGCCTGTTCCGTATGTCCCAAAGACAGTCCTTCCATAATGGGAAGCAGGGAATCAAGCAGCGGGTCGGGACTTAATGTAAAAGCATTGCCGTTATCGTCCACCGCCATAAGGTAGCGCAGCCAGCCGGCAAACACGAGAGGAATCATCTGTAGGTTAGCGGTGTCCAGTTTTTCGGAGTCACTGTATGCCTTGATGGTTTCGCCGAAGCGGATGGCCAGTTTCTGGGAAGTATCGGTAGCAATGCGCTGCGGCGTGTCCGGCATGAAAGGGTTGGGAATCCGCACATTCAGGACTTCGTCCAGGAAATCCTCCGGATGGAGGATGCCGGGGTCGGTAACGACCGGCAGTCCTTCTTTATAACCGATGGTCTCTACCAGTTTTTTCAGCAGAGGATTTTTCATTTCTTCCGAAATCAGCTGGTAGCCTAGGAGACAGCCGTATACTGCCAGGGTGGTGTGAAGAGGGTTTAAGCAGGTGCAGACTTTCATCTTTTCCACTTTATCCACGGTTTCCCTTGTAGTGTACAGAATGCCGGCCTGCTCCAGCGGGAGTTTTCCGTTGGGAAAGTGGTCTTCGATGACCAGGTATTCGCATTCCTCTGCATTGACGAAAGGAGCCGCATAGGTATTTTTGACGGTTATGACAGGGGCAAGGTCATTGATGCCGTCTTTTTCCAGCATGGCCTGTATGGCAGTATCCGGACGGGGGGTAATCTTGTCGATCATGGTCCATGGAAAAGAAACCAGGCCGGGATCTTCCAAATAGCTGGGGAAATCGTCCGGAACCAGTCTGTTTTCCGCCCAGTGATCTGCAAATGCAGTGACGGCGGCTCTTAATTTGTCCCCGTTGTGGGAGCAGTTGTCCATGCTTACCAGGGCAAGGGGGAGCCTGCCGCTGATATAGCGTTCATAGAGAAGGGCCGTTACTTTACCGATATAGCTGTCCGGAGCGGCAGGGCCGTTTTCAAAGTCGGCTGCGACAGCAGGCAGTAATTCCGCTTTTCCGTCTGTCAGACTGTATCCTTTTTCCGTAATGGTAAAGCTGACCATCTGGAGAGAAGGGGAACGGAAGATTTCTTTGAGCCGGTTAAATTCCGTCTGGTTCCGGCTGTCCAGAATCAGGGATTCCACAATGCTGCCGACAACGGTTTTGTCTGTCGTGCCGTCTGCTTTCAGGGTGACGAGTATGCTGTAATCGTCATGGGGCCGGTTCATCTTTTCGATGATCTCGTAGTCAAATCCTTCGGCAACGATGAGTCCGGTATCGCAGATACCTTTGTTGAGCAGTTCCTGCATGACATTGGCCTGAAACGCGCGGAAGATATTGCCGGCTCCGAAGTGGATCCAGCGGGGGTTGGCCTTTGTCTGTTCCGTCACTTTCGTTCTGTCAAATTTCGGCAGACTGTATCCGGCGGCCTCCCATTCGGCTGTATTTTTAAATCCGGTATGATCCAATTTCATTTTCCTGCCGCTCCTTTCTCAATGGCTTCCCAAAGTCCGTTTAAATAAGCCGCTCCCAATGCACGGTCATAGAGTCCGTAGCCCGGCATTGCATTTTCACCCCATATCATGCGGCCGTGGTCGGGACGGATGGGGCCTGTAAAACGGATGTCATATAAAGCTTTCATGATTGCATACATATCGAAACTGCCGTCGGAGGATAAGTGTGCCGCTTCTTCGAAATCTCCGGGGAAATTGTGCTGGAGATTCCGTACATGGGCAAAGTGTATCCGGCCTTCCAGTGCGCGGATCATTCCGGGCAGGTCGTTGTCCGGATTCGTACCGTAGGAACCGGAACAGAACGTAACTCCGTTGTGCGGATTGTCCACCATTTTCATCATGCGCTGCAGGTTCGGCAGATTGATGATGATGCGGGGCAGACCGAAGACGCTCCATGCCGGGTCATCGGGATGAATCGCCATATGGATATTGTATTGGTCGCAGACGGGCATGATGGCTTCCAGAAAATATTTCAGGTTGGCGAACAACCTTTCTTCGTCCACGCCGGTATACATTTCAAACAGTTCTTTTACCCGTGCCATCCGCTCCGGTTCCCAGCCCGGAAGGACGAAACCGTTGGAACCGGAAGAAATGGATTCGAACATTTTGGCCGGATCGATGCGGTCTACGGTCTTCTGGCTGTAAGCCAGTACGGTGGAGCCGTCGGAACGGACCCGGGCCAGTTCGGTGCGGGTCCAGTCAAAAACGGGCATGAAGTTATAGCACACGAGATGGATGTCTTCCTCTCCCAAATGTTTCAGTGTCCGGATATAGTTTTCGATATAACGGTCCCGGTCGGGAGAGCCGATTTTGATGGAATCGTGGATGTTCACGCTTTCGATGCCTGAAATGTGCAGGCCGGAAGCTTCGACCTCTTCTTTCAGGGCGTGAATCTGTTCCCGTTCCCATAAGTCGCCGGGCGACGTTTCGTAAAGGGTGGTAATGACTCCGGTTACTCCCGGAATCTGGCGGATCTGCTGTAAGGTTACGGAATCGGATTTGCTGCCGTACCAGCGAAGTGTCATTTCCATGTATGATTACCTCCTGTATATTTTTGCGGTTGCCCGCAGAACGTTTTATTGGAAATATCGTAGCATGGATGGGAAAGAGACGGAATTGCAATGCTTGTGAAAAATATTGCAAAAGTTGCGGTTTGGTGGCGGACTGTTAAGTGAATGACACTGGTTCATGGGGGGTTGGCGTCAAAGCGCAGTTTTCACGGAATTCTTTCGGAGAGATGCCGAATTCTTTTTTAAAAGCGCGGAAGAAAGATGTGTAATCTTTAAAACCGCAGTTTCTGCAGGCTTCCTGCGGCAGCATGCCGGAGAGAAGGCCGGCCCTGCCGGCATAAAGCCTCTTACGTACGATATACTGGTGGGTGGAGATTCCCATGGACTGCTTAAACAAATGGGCGAGGTGGTATTTGCTTACATGGAAGTGCGCGGCCAGCCCGTCCAGCGTAAGATCCTCTTCCAGGTGCGCGTTGATGTGATCGCAGATGCCGGAGAAAAGGGTTGTCTTATCATCGTAGGCAGGGGTATGGAACCGGTGGTAAACGGTACGGTTCAGCTGAAGCAGGAATGCGCTGATGCAGCATTCCGTGATGGAATCGTGGAACGCCCCGGAAGATGCGGATTCTTCCAGGATTGCGATCAATTTACCGAAGAGCAGCTGGGAAGAGCCGAAGTCCGGAGAATAGTGATAACAATGATGGCGACGGGATTCCTCAAAGGCGTAAAGGATACCGGGATAGTGCCGGTTTAATTTTTCCAGATAGAGAGGGGAAATCCACAGGACGATACGGCGGTAGGGCAGTCCGTTGTCCTTAAAAACCGGTTTATGGCTGAGGGCAGGAGGAATCAGGCAGATATTTCCGTGGGACAGAGGGTATTCTGTTCCGCCCAAATGAATATCTGCATGGCCGCTGAGGAAAAAGTATACTTCATAAAAATCGTGCTGATGCATGGAAACGGGGGCAAGGACTTTGTCTTCATAGTAAAAAATCTCAAAATCCCTGGTCTGCATGTATTGTCTTGTGTTGAAGGCGGTCAGGTAGTGCTTGGACATGGCGGCTCCTTTTGAATGTGATTGGTTCATGCTTTGTCTGTTTGGATTCATTATACTATAAAAATTTATTGGAAGCCAATGGGATGTTTATTTTTCAAGGAAAAATCCCATAATCAGTGTTACAGAATAAAACTTAAGATTGAAGTTTCAGAAGGAATGAAGTATGATGGAGAAACAAGGAGGTGTCCGATGCAGCGGATTAATGAAGATATTAAGAGCGGACAATTCAGGCAGATGTATCTCCTTTACGGGGAGGAAGCGTATCTGCGCAAACAGTATCGGGACAAGCTGAGGAAGGCGCTGGCGGCGGACGGGGATACGATGAATTGCAGTTATTTTGAAGGAAAGGATATTACCGTGGGCGCCGTGATAGATTTGGCGGAAACCCTTCCTTTTTTTGCGGACCGGAGGGTCATAGTCATGGAAAACAGCGGTCTGTTCAAGGCGGGCGGCGAGAAGATGGCGGAATATCTGGAAGAACCGGCACAGACATCGTATTTTGTTTTTGTGGAAAAGGAGATCGATAAGAGGAGCAGGCTGTTTAAGACCGTATCGGCAAAGGGGATGGCGGCGGAATTTCCGGAGCAGAATGAGGCTACTTTAAAAAAGTGGATTCTCGGTATGATAAAGAAAGAAGACAAGCGGATCACGGAGCAGTCGCTGGAGCTTTTCCTGGAAAAAACGGGTACGGATATGGAAAATATCCGGAAAGAGCTGGAGAAGCTGATGTGTTACTGTATGGACAAAGAGGTGATATCCGGACAGGATATCGAGGATATCTGCACCCACCGGGTCAGCAGCCGCATTTTCGATATGATCAATGCCATTGCGGACAGAAGGCAGAAAAAGGCGCTGGATCTGTATTATGAACTGCTGGCCCTGAAGGAACCGGCCATGCGCATCCTGTTTCTGATCGCAAGGCAGTTTAATATGCTGCTTCAGGTAAAGGAACTGAAGGGAAAAGGGTATGACAATAAGACGATCGGCGGCAAAGTGGGGCTTCAGCCCTTTATCGCCGGAAAATATGCGGCACAGGCGGCCAAATTTAAGGGCAGTGACCTGCGGAAAGCGCTGGAAGCCTGTGTGGAAGCGGAAGAAGCAGTTAAGACAGGGCGGATGAACGATGTGATGAGTGTGGAACTTTTGATCGTACGGTACAGTGCGTAAGCCGGGGATCTGATTCATACAGGAAATGGGGCGAGGATAAGAAACCTTCATATCAGGAATGATATGAACAGGTCTTCGGAAACGGAGGTCTGCATCGGTGTGAGTGAGAAAGCGGAAGTCAGGGAATTGGAACGCCGCCTGACTGATTTTTCAGACTGCAGGGTCTGGCTGAAAATTAATACGTGGGATTTGGATATGCAGGCGGCAGCGGATTTGCTGAAGGATAGATGGGAAAGGAACGAAAAAAGGACGGTTATTATGTAAGTCCGTATTTCAGCCCGTCCGGAGAGGACGGGGAACAGGGATGGAATACGGAAATGGAATTGAGCAGACTGGGTTCCAGATATGAGAATTGCGTGGAGGTGGAGGACCTTGATTTTGACGGAAAAAAAGACCTGCTGATACTTGCGGGTTATTCGGGAGGAAGCGGGAACTCTTTACCCCGATTTGGACTATTGGCTGATATAGGAATAAAAATGAAACAGGAAAGCGAGGAGCAGAGAATGAGCAAAATTGATGAAATCAGGGCGGAGATGGTAACGGCCATGAAAAATAAGGATAAGGAGCGGAAAGATACGCTTTCCATGCTGCTTGCAGCCTTGAAAAATAAAGCGATCGACAAAAGGGAAGACCTGACCGAGGCGGAAGAATATGAAGTGATCAAAAAGGAGATAAAACAGACAAAAGAAACCATGGAACTGGCCCCAGAGGACAGAACGGACATTAAGGAGCAGTGCCAAAAACGTCTGGCAGTACTGCAGGAGTTTGCACCGGAAGAGATGAGCGGGGAGGAGGTACGGAAAGTGGTGGAGGAAGTGCTTGCCGCTCTCGGAATCGAAAATCCCACTGTCAGGGATAAGGGGAAGGTAATGAAAGAGCTGATGCCGCGAGTGAAAGGAAAGGCAGATGGCACCATGGTAAATAAGATTGTGGGAGAAATGCTTCAAGCGTGAAGAAATGTGATATAAAACGAAACAGGAACGGAGGATGATCATGCAGCATACGCCCAAACCACAGCAAATATACAGACATTTCAAAGGAAACCTGTATCAGATCGTTACGCTTGCCGAACATTCGGAGACAGGGGAAACACTTGTCATATATCAGGCCATGTACGGGGAATTCCGTACTTATGCCCGCCCGCTTGCAATGTTTATGGAGAAAGTAGACCGGGAAAAGTATCCGGATGCGGCACAGGAGTACCGGTTTGAAGCCGCAGACAGGAAGCAGGAGCCGGCGGACAGTAAGGCGTCGGAACATGACATGGCGGAAACGGCCAAAAGCGGTGTTCCGGAAAAAGCGGAAGGAGAAATGGCAGAAAGCGGCGCCGCGGAATATACAGGAAGCGGCACCAGGGAAACGGATGGTATAAACAGAGCGGAACGTTCGGAAGAAACGGAAAAGAAAAGCGCCGACGGCAGCAGGGAAACATACAGCGAGAGCATTGCAAGGGAAGCCGAAGAACTAAATATGGATCCCATGGTACTGCAGTTTCTGGATGCGTCCACGTATGAGGAAAGGCTGAATATCCTGGCAGCGCTGCATTGCCGGATAACGGATGATATGATCAATGTCATGGCTATGGCAACGGATATCGAAGTGAAGCCGGGTGATGTGGAGGAACGCTATGCGGAACTGCGCAGCTGCCTGCATACGATGGAGAAATTTGAATGCAACCGCCTGCGGTAAGGAGTTTGGAAAAAGGAGAGAAAACACAAAAACGGCATGAAGTACGATCAGATTACAGAGGGCAGGTTTATAAACAGACCGAACCGATTTACCGCATACGTTGATATCTGCGGAAAAACGGAAAAGGTGCATGTAAAGAATACCGGAAGGTGTCGGGAGCTGCTAACGGACCATGCGGAGGTCTATTTGGAAAAAAGTGACAAGAAAGAGCGTTCCACGGCATACGATCTGGTAGCGGTAAGAAAAGCGGACCGTATGATCAATATGGATTCCAATGCCCCGAATAAAGCGGTAGGGGAATGGCTGCTTACCAAAGAATTGTTTCCGTCGCTGAAGCGTGTGACAGCGGAGAAAACATATAAAAACTCGCGTTTTGATTTTTATGTGGAAACCGAAGAAGAGAAAATTTTCTTAGAGGTAAAAGGCGTGACGCTGGAAAAGGAAAATGCCGCTTACTTTCCGGACGCCCCGTCGGAGCGGGCCGTGAAGCATGTGGAGGAACTGATCCAGGCGAAACAGGAAGGGTATGGGGCGTATATCGTCTTCGTTATCCAGATGGAGGGGATTGATTTCTTTTCTCCCAACAGGGAGACGCAGCCGGCTTTTGCGGAAGCTTTGGAGCGGGCTGAACAGGCAGGGGTGAAGATTCTGGCCTATGACTGCCATGTCATGCCGGACAGGATGGAAATATGCAGACCGGTGGAGGTGAGGCTGGCGGAAGCGGTGAAAGGGCAGCAGGCAGAGTCCCTTACGGAACGGATCGCCGCGCCGCTGCTTGCATGGTATGACAGGGGAAGGAGGATTCTTCCTTGGCGGGAGAACCCGGAACCTTACTATGTGTGGCTGTCGGAGATCATGCTCCAGCAGACGAGAGTAGAGGCCGTAAAGCCTTATTTTGACCGGTTTATCCGGAATGTGCCGGATATCGGGACGCTGGCAGGGCTGGACGAAGAGAAGCTGGTAAAACTTTGGGAGGGACTGGGTTATTATAACCGGGTCCGCAACCTGCAGAAGGCTGCGCAGATCATTATGGAAACATACGGGGGAAGGATGCCTTCGGAATACGAGCAGTTAACCGGACTGCCCGGAATCGGAAGCTATACGGCGGGAGCCATAGCTTCCATTGCATATGGGAAGGCGGTTCCGGCGGTGGACGGCAATGTGCTGCGCGTGCTGGCGAGACTGCGCATGGACGAGGCGGATATACTGGCGCAGAAAACGAAGAAACGGGTAGAGACGGAATTGTCGGCCGTTATACCGCCGGACAGGGCGGGGGATTTTAATCAGGCGCTGATGGAGCTGGGCGCAACGGTCTGCCTGCCGGGCGGCGAGCCGAAATGTACGGAATGTCCGTGGGAAACGTTCTGCCAGGCGCACCTGTCGGGACGGTGGCAGGAATTTCCGAAAAAGAAATCCAGGAAAGCGAGAACCATTGAAGAAAAAACCGTATTGATCGTAAGGGATGAGGAGAAGGCGGCATTGTATAAACGTCCAAAGAAGGGACTGCTGGCAGGTATGTACGGTTTTCCGATGATGGAAGGGTTCCGCACGGAGCAGGAGGTGCTGGAATATTTAAAGGAAATCGGGCTGAAGGTCATCCGGATCCGTCCCATAGGAGAGGCAAAACATATTTTTTCCCATAAGGAGTGGCATATGAAGGGGTATGCGGTGCGGGTGGACGAATTGGAGCGGGCGGAGAACTGCGGGCCTGCGGAAGAATGGATCTTTGCGGACAGGGAAGAGGCACGGGAAAAATATCCGATTCCGTCGGCATATGCTGCCTACGCGGAATATCTGGATATCCGGCTTGGAATATAAGAGTTCAGATTTAAGGCTGGGAAGGGAGCATATTTATTAAAATGAAGTTACTGACATTTACGGTACCATGTTATAATTCGCAGGGATATATGGCAAAATGCGTGGATTCACTGCTGGCCGGCGGCGAGGATGCGGAGATCATCATAGTGGACGACGGTTCCACGGACGATACGGCTTCGATTGCGGACGGATATGCAGAAAAGTATCCGTCCATTGTGAGGGTGATCCATAAGGAAAACGGAGGGCATGGTTCCGCGGTCAATGCGGGACTGGAACATGCGTCAGGACTGTTCTTCAAAGTGGTGGACAGCGACGACTGGGTAAAAGAGGCCGATTACAGGCAGATACTTACCGTCCTGCGGGAGCTGGCGGGCGGAGAAAAAGCGCTGGATATGCTGGTCAGCAATTTTGTCTATGAAAAAGAGGGGGAGAAAAAGAATAAAGTCATGCGGTACCGCCATGCGCTTCCCGAGAATGAGATTTTTACATGGGATAAAGTGCGGCATTTCCATAAAGGGCAGTATATACTGATGCATTCCGTGATTTTCCGGACGAAGCTTTTAAGGGACTGCGGACTGAAGCTGCCGGAACATATGTTTTATGTTGACAACCTGTTTGTATTTGAACCCCTTCCTTTTGTGAAAAACATGTATTATATGGATGTGAATTTCTACCGTTATTATATCGGGCGGGAAGGGCAGTCGGTGAATGAAACGATCATGATAGCGAGGATCGACCAGCAGATCGGGGTCAATAAGAGAATGGTCGATTATATGGCGGAAAATAAGGATAAATTGAAAAATAACCGGAAGATGCGGAATTATATGATCAATTATCTGGAAATCATCACGACCGTTTCCTCGATTCTGCTGATCCGCGGAGGGACAGTGGAACATCTGGAGAAAAAGAAGGAACTTTGGAATTACATCAAACAGAAAGACCGGCTGCTGTACGGCAGGCTCCGGTACGGAATCCTCGGCAATTCCATGAACCTTCCCGGAAAAGGAGGACGTAAGATTTCGGTGGAAGGCTATAAGATCTGCCGTCGTTTCTTTAAATTCAATTAAAAATTTGTAAGCGAAATGCAAAAAACACCGCGGACTAACGGGAAAACACTTCCCCGGACCGGGTATCCGGATCCGGGGAAGTGTTTCAGTTAACCTGCGGTGTCGCTTTTTTACGTGCGCGCATACGCGTCCGGTATGCCGTCACAATATCATATTTGTAAGTGATGCCGTACATAGCGGCAGCCATGATGAAAGCAGTTACCACATCGAATACGGAATGCTGTTTAATGAACATGGTGGACAGGATGATGGAAACGCATAAAATAAGGGAACCTGTTTTCAACCACCGGATTTTTGAGAGCCGCCGGTTGCGGACGATGGCAAAATGTGTTCCAAGCGAATTGTATACGTGGATGCTGGGCCACAGATTGGTAGGCGTATCCGTGCTGTATAAGTAGGACACAAGCATCGTGAATATGTTATTCCTCGGCATGACGGACGGGCGCAGATGGTGTCCGTTCGGAAACAGTGTGGATATTACGAGGAAAACCGTCATCCCCGTAAAGAGGAAGACACAGGCCCGGTAATAGTCGTCCTTATCCCTGAAGAAGAGCCACAGCACCGCAAGGGAGACATAGGCAAACCAAAGGAAATATGGGATCACGAACCATTCGCAGAAAGGGATATGATCATCCAAAGTCACATGGATCACGGTATAATGGCTTGTGATGTTCTTTTCCAGCCATAGGAACCAAATCATATAGATGATGCCGTAAACCAAAAGCGGGACGGCATGTTTATATTTTTCATATAACATATGGAACTGTAATGTTTTACGGGTTGCTTTCATGAGAATTATCATACCTTTCTTAAATTCGAAATAAAATCCGTCATTTTTACATCATGAGCCGGAGCTGCTGCCTGGTACAGGTAACGGTAATGCAGTCCGATTTACGGGAAACTTCCCCGTCCGTATGGACCCACAGGGGAGCGGAAGTCCGCAGCGTGACCTGTGATGCGGCATAGTGCTGAATGGACGGAAATATATAATGTTTTCCCCAGAATGCCGTAGGCAGCGCCAACAGGATAATGGGTTTGGGAATCCGTCCTACCGCACAGAGATCCAGCAGCCCGTCGGAGGCATCCGCCATCGGGCAGAACTGGAACCCTCCACCTTCATATTTGTGTATCATGAACGCAGTAAAAAGAAATCGGTTCAGGTGAATCGGTTCCTCTGCCTGATCCAGATAAATATCGCAGGAGACGGACCTGGCGGCGATCAGCTGTTTCAGGGCAATGGACAGATAAGTAAGCTTTCCGAGCCCGAGCCGGTTCAATGTATTTTTAAAGCGGGAAGCAAGCGCTTCCTGGCATACGGCGGCGTCGAAACCGATGCCGCAGCTGACTGCAAAATGTCTTACGGCAGGCGCCTCGTCTGCGGAGGATACATCTGTCTGGCATGCGGCGCTCCCGTAAGAAAGCGTGCCGATATCCATCGTACGCACGGTCTTTCCTTTTAAGATGGTCTGCAGGATGAGCGCCGGATTCTTTGGCAGTCCTAAATCCCTTGCCAGGTCATTGCTGGAACCGGTGGGAATATAACCCAGCCGGATTCTGCTGAAATCGGAAATCCCCTGAAGGGCTTCATTCATGGTGCCGTCACCGCCTAAAATGATCAGCTTAATGGGAGAGGCGTCTGCGGGCAGTCTGTCCGGAGCGGTCAGCTTCGCCACGATACGCGTTACATGTCCCGTTCCTTTTGAAAAAATCACCTTATAAGCAATATCGTTTTGCAGGAATACAGGTTCCAGACCGGTCCATATTTTCCTTCCGCGTCCCGACTTGGAGGCGGGATTTACGATAATATAATACATGGCACACCTCTTTGGTAAAAAGGGTCAATTTGAGACTGTTTTAAATCATTCCCCATTGTAGCAGTATTCCTTTATGAAGTAAAGGATTCTTTTCCTATATTTTTCTTAATAATTTTTTAATATATGTAATACTTATTCTTTTTTATGGTTTTCATTCAATTTATTTTATGATATACTTCAACATATATTTTGCGGATTTAATTTGCAAGTGTGAAGAAGACGGAGGAATCGGTATATGTATTCATTTGACGAAGTGAAGAATGTGGACCCTGAAATTGCGCAGGCGATCGTGGACGAGCAGAACAGGCAGAACAGCCATATTGAGCTGATCGCGTCGGAAAACTGGGTGAGTAAGGCAGTGATGGCAGCCATGGGCAGCCCGCTTACCAACAAGTATGCGGAAGGCTATCCGGGCAAGAGATATTACGGAGGCTGCGGCTGTGTGGACGTGGTGGAGAATCTGGCGATAGAAAGGGCGAAGGAACTGTTCGGCTGCGATTATGCCAATGTACAGCCGCATTCCGGCGCGCAGGCAAATCTGGCGGTACAGTTTGCCATCTGCGATCCGGGTGATACCATTATGGGAATGAACCTTGACCATGGCGGACACCTGACACACGGGAGTCCGGTAAATATTTCCGGAAAATATTTTAAGATCGTGCCTTACGGAGTAAACGACGAAGGGTTCATCGATTATGACAGACTGCGGGAAATTGCACTGGAGGCAAAGCCGAAAATGATCATTGCCGGGGCTTCCGCTTATGCAAGGACGATAGATTTCAGGAAGTTCAGAGAGGTGGCGGACGAAGTGGGAGCCGTTCTCATGGTGGACATGGCGCACATTGCAGGGCTGGTGGCAGCGGGACTTCATCCCAGTCCGATGCCTTATGCGGATGTGGTTACCACGACTACCCATAAGACGCTGCGCGGTCCCCGCGGCGGCCTGATCCTCTGCAACCAGGAAGCGGCGGATAAGTATAATTTCAACAAAGCGGTTTTCCCCGGTATTCAGGGCGGCCCGCTGATGCATGTGATTGCGGCTAAGGCAGTATGCTTTAAAGAGGCGCTCGGCGAAGAATTTAAAGTATACCAGAAAGGCATAGTTGACAATGCGCAGGCGCTTTGCAGGGGACTGATGGACAGGGGGATTAAGATCGTTTCCGGCGGGACAGATAACCATCTGATGCTGGTAGATCTGACGAATTTTGACCTGACGGGAAAAGCGGTGGAAAAACTTTTGGACGAAGCGCATATTACGGCGAATAAGAATACCATTCCCAATGACCCGAAATCCCCGTTTGTGACAAGCGGCATCAGGCTCGGAACGCCGGCGGTTACTTCCAGAGGCATGAATACGGCGGATATGGACCGGATAGCGGAAGCGATCGCACTGGTCATTAAGGGCGGTGAGGAAAAAACAGAGGAAGCACGCGCAATCGTGCAGGAACTGACGGACAGATATCCGTTGGTGTAGTTACGGAGTTTAAAGGAATTTGAAATAAATCGAGCAGGGTACCCGTCAGTTTTGGCTGGCATTTTCCGTTGAGTGCCCATGTGCATAAAAAGGGCGCACTGCAGATTCTGTGGTGCGCCTTATCATATCTGCGGTAAGAAGAGCGGCATGGAAATCAATTTTCAGTTTCCGTGGAAGCGCAAAAATTAAATTTGTAAAGTGATAGGATGTATGATAAAATATAGCATAGAAAAAAGGGGTACGTGATGAGGGAAAAGATAAGGGCATGGGATATTTTGCCAAGGAGGAAAGTGGGATGAGTATGGCAGAGGAAGCATTGGTCTTCACAAATGAGAATTGTATCGGGTGTAATAAATGTATTTCGGCGTGTCCGGTATTGACTGCAAATTATGCAGTGGAACAGGATGGGAAAAACAAAATAGTGGTAAACGGGGACGCCTGTATCAGCTGTGGCGCATGTTTTGATGCATGTAAGCATGATGCGAGAAGCTATCGGGATGATACGGAGCGTTTTTTTGCAGATTTAAGGAAAGGTGAGAAGATATCCGTTTTGCTGGCTCCGGCATTTCTGGCGAATTATCCGGAGGAGTATGCTTCCATACTGGGGGGTTTGAAGAAACTGGGCGTCAATCATATGATCAGTGTGAGTTTCGGTGCGGATATTACGACATGGGGATATATCAAGTATATCACGGAGCATAATTTTACGGGCGGAATTTCCCAGCCATGTCCGGCTGTGGTCGGTTATATTGAGAAGTATGTTCCGGAGCTGATCCCGAAGCTGGTTCCCATCCATTCGCCCATGATGTGCGGTGCGATCTATATAAAGAAATATATGAAACTTCCGGACAAACTGGCATTTATCAGTCCCTGTATCGCGAAGAAGAGTGAAATTGAAGACCCGAATACATATGGCTATGTTTCTTATAATGTCACGTTTGACCATCTGATGGATTATGTGCGCGAACATAATATCAAAGGGGAGGATGTATCCGATGAGATCGAATACGGACTCGGCTCCATTTATCCCATGCCGGGCGGGTTAAAAGAAAACGTGTACTGGTTCTGCGGGGAGGAAGTATTTATCCGCCAGATAGAGGGCGAGAAACATATGTACGAATTTCTGGAGGATTACAGAGTGAGGGTGCTGAACGGGAAGCGTCTCCCTTTTATGGTGGATGCTTTAAACTGTGCAAACGGCTGTGTATACGGTACGGCAATAGAACCGGAGAAGGCAGCGGGGGATGACAATCTGTATGTACTTCAGGAAATTAAAGAAAAGAGCAAACGAAACGGAAAGAACCATCCGTTTGCCAAAGGACTTTCGGCTAAGCAGAGACTGAAAAAACTGAACAGTCAGTTTGCCAAACTGGATCTGAACGACTTTATCAGAAATTATACGGACCATTCGAAGGAAATCGTGATCAGGAAGCCCAGCGATGCGGAGCTGGAAGAAATTTATAACAGCATGGAGAAGAGGTCGAACCAGGAAAGACAGATAGACTGTTCGGCCTGCGGTTACGAAACCTGCAAGAAAATGGCGAGGGCTATTTATAACGGGTGCAATACGAAAAGCAACTGTCTTCATTATATGAAGAATATGATTGAAATAGAAAATGAAACCGCGCAGATGCTTTCTTCCGAAATGCAGGAAAAGAATGCCATCATCGAAAAGAAGAACCGGCAGGTGGCCGAACTGGTGGAAAGCGTGGCAAAAGATTTCCGGCTTCTGGATGATTCCATTCATGAGATGGTAGCGGAAAATTCCAATAATGCGGAGGAGAGCACCAGCATCAATGTATTGATGGGGAGCGTGATGGAATTCAGCGAAGAACTGAAAAACGCGTTAAGCGGGATAGAGGCGCTGACCCAGAGCCTTCAGAATAATAACGAAGAGATTACGAATGTGGCAGATGAAACGAATCTGCTGTCCCTCAATGCCAGCATAGAGGCGGCAAGGGCAGGAAGCGCGGGCAGAGGATTTGCGATCATTGCAGAGAACATCAAGAAGCTGGCGGATTCCTCCAAGGAAACGGCAGCGGACAGTGAGGCAAACCAGGCAAAGATTGGGGAGGCGGTTGAGACGCTGCTTCAGAAAGCGGACCATTTGATCGATACGATTAACAATGTAAACAGTAAGGTGACAAGTCTTGCCGCGGCTACACAGGAGATTGCCGCGGCCACTGAAGAAATCGGGGAAGTTTCCCAAAGGGTAAAGGAAAAAATGGAAGAACTGGTTCAATAACCCAGTTCTTCCGCTACAAAATAAAGTTTTATGCGTCCTTTGATACCGCTGCGGCGTGTAATGACGATCTGGTTGCACATGCAGTCGGGGGACAGGCAGTCGCCGCAATGTCCGGCTGCGTTGCAGGGGGTCTGGCGGTTCAGGCGTTTGGCATTGGGCGGAGAAGCAAAATTGCGTACTCTTTTGATACCGGTTTCGATGTCCGTAACGACTTTGTTCATGCCGACCACCATGATGATGTTTTTGGGACCATGGATGAGACATGCCACGCGGTTGCCGTTTCCGTCAATGTTGACGAGTTCGCCGGACAGGGTAACCGCATTGGAGCTCATAAGATAATAATCGGAAAGAACTGCCTGGGCATAAAGGGCACGTCCTTCTTCCGGTGTGGAAGCGCTCATGCGGTCGATCAGTTTATAACTGCCGTTCCGGATCCGCTCCATCAGGCCGGATTCCTTTATGGATTCACTTCCGCCCCATGAAATGGTACTGTTTTCCGGAATGGATGCGAGAATGGCATCCGTGCAGGAGACGGAATCTTCAAAGAAATATCCTTCCATTCCCCGTTTTTCCAAATTTTTGATAATGGTTTCCGCTGCTGTCTGGAAGGCAGCCTGTTTGTGTGTCATAGGTAGTTCCTCCTTTTTATGTCCGCACCGGCGGCGTTTGATGGGTTCTATGGATATTATAGTGGATTTTTGGGAGTGGGGAAAGGGGGATTTTAATGATTGATTTTCAACTAAAATTCGTAATCGCACCCAACCTTTCTTTTAATTGTTCTGCGCCTTCCGTTAAAGTAACGGAAGCTAAAGAACTTTTTTAAAGATTATTTGACTTCAAAAAAGAAATTAGCGTATTCCCATACTCACGCCTTGCTTTAACGTCAAGCATGGATATAACTTTTTCATCACATGACAATTCACAAGATTTATTCACTTCCCGGGTACATTAGGGATTGCAGGGATTTCGTTTGCTGATGCTGCTGTGTCGAGCTTTTGAAACAGGCTTCCAACAATCGTAGTATCGGGAGTAAAAGGAAGCAGAAAGCGTAACACAGCGATTATCCAAATATAATACTGCCAACGTTTACTGAATTTGTTTTTATATAACGGTTTCAATCCCAAAGTGAGAAGCAATAACAGAGTGCCGGAAACAGACAGCGACAATAATAGTTTCATAAACTCATTCATTTTCTTTTCTCCAAAATATTTCGATTTCTTTCAATTCGTCTGCCGAAAGAATATCCTGCCGCAGTAAAGTTGACACTAAGTTTTTCACATTCCCCCCGTAAACTTTATCAAGAAAGCTGTGTGTCTGTATGGTCTGATATTCTGCTTCTGTTACCGCAGCCACATACTCGTTCCGTCTGCCGATTTTTTTGACTTTCAAGAACTTTTTGTCTCCTAATCGGGAAAGCAGCGTGAGTACGGTATTGTTCTTCCATTCGTTTTTGTCTTTTTGCAGTTCCTCCATGATGACGGAGTATAAAGCAGCCCCTCCATTCTTCCAAATAATTTTCATTAGTACCAGTTCGGATTCGGAAATTTGCTGTGCCATTTTGTTCTCCTTTTACCTTAACGTTTTGTCGGCATACGAACATCTTAACACTTTGTAGGCGATAGTTCAATATCCTAAAAGAAATTTAAGAATTTATATAAAGATATAACTTTGTTGATGGAACGGAATGATGCAAAAGAAAATTAAGTGCCGCCGGGCAGTTAAACAAAATCTGAATATGAAATATGCCTTTAATGGTTTGAAGATTTTTTGTGAGCAATATCGACAAGCGGAAATTCAGAAAGCCAAAGTGATCCATGAGAGCGGCAAGGATAATATTATCAATGAGGAATAAGATAATAATAGAGATAAAATGAAGATAATTTATAAAAAATAGCAGCAAAAACTGAATATAATGTATAAAATGGAAAATATTGTTATAGAATACCGAAAAAACAAATAAAATGAAAAAAATTATATTTTTTTAGAAAAAAGTGTTGACAAATAAAAGATGAGTGATTATAATAAAGACATAAACAAAAGAATTCACATAGATGCAACAAAATACAAAAGAAAGGGAGGTACGGTCCACCGAAAACTTAATTTAATTAATTCATTAGATGCACAAAAGAATTAATAAACCAAAGAAATCGTAGTCGAGTACATAGGAAAAGGTAACGAGCAGCAAAGGATAACAATTAAAAAGTTTATCAGCCGTTACAGTACGGTAGTACAGAGGAAAAATGGAAAGAGTACGAAAGAAAAAAGAATATGGAAATGCTTGAAAAATTTAAGAATACGGAGGTATTGGCCATTGGATAGCATAGTTTAGAAGCGGGTATTGATCGAAATGATTGGTATCCGCTTCTGCCGTGCACAGTTTTGTTTTTATGTCGGCAGCAGGAACAGATGCCCGTCTCCACAGCTGGAACCGGCCGCCGCGAAATCCCTTCGGCCGGAGCGCTGCCTTCACCGCCAAACAATCTGACTGTTACGGAAGAACTAAGGTTCTGTGTAGATTTCTATATTTTTATGTGGAAAAAATCAAGAATATGGGTTATGATAGCTATATATTGCTTTTTAGGAGAAATTTATGGGTAAAAAGAGAGAAGATGATTACGATGAGAGACGTGCATATAGAAGAAAGCGGAGAATCAGGAATCAGATCATTGCGTACGTGGCGGTAATCCTGTTTATCGCGGCTATTATAACGGGCGCGGTGTTTGGGATCCGGGCCGTGACAAAAATAATTTCGGAGAAAAAGCAGGCGGATGAACTTGAGAAGCAGCTGGAGGATATGGTAAACGAGGAAGAAGTTGTGATTGAGCCGCCGGTTTCCGTGGATGAGGCGCCGCCGGAAGAAGAGGTGGACTGGCTGGAGGAACAGGTGGTATCCTCCGTGGATTATATGTCTTTGGAGGATAAGGTTGCAGGTCTGTTTATCGTGGCTCCCGAAGCGGTTACCGGTGTGACGCAGGCGATACAGGCGGGGGACGGGACAAGAGAAGCCTTAAACAGGTATCCGGTCGGCGGTTTTATATACAACAGTCAGAATATTGTAGATGAGGAACAGTTTACGCAGATGCTTTCCAGCACAATGGGAATGAGAACGGAGTATCCGCTGTTTTTGGCGGTGGATGAAGAAGGCGGTTCCGTGAGAAGCGTAGGGGGAAGCAGCATTACGGTAGAAGAAATAGGCGATATGGCTGATATCGGTGCCGGAGGAGATACGGCAAAAGCTTATGAGGCAGGAAGCCAGATCGGATTTTACCTGAATAAACTGGGTTTGAATTTGAATTTTGCGCCTGTGGCGGATATTGTGGAAGATGCGGAAAATTCGGCAGTCGGAAAGCGCTCTTTTGGCGGTGATCCGGCTTTGGTTGGAAGTATGGCGGCCGAAACGGTAAGGGGGATACAGGAAATGGGGGTCAGTTCCTGCCTGAAGCATTTTCCGGGTATCGGTTCCGTGGCGGAGGATACGCATGAAGGCATGGCGGTTCTGGAGAAGAATCTGGACGAGCTGCGTGCGGCGGAATTTCCTGCTTTTCAGGCAGGTATCGAAGCCGGAGCGGATTTTGTTATGGTAAGTCATGTGTCTGCGCCGAATGTAGTGGGCGATAATACGCCCTGTTCGCTGTCGGAGGAGATCATGACCAATCTGCTGCGCGGAGAGCTGGGATATGAAGGAATCATTATTACCGATGCCATGGACATGGCGGCCATTACGGAGTATTATACGGCGGATGATGCGGCGGTCAGGGCGTTGAAAGCGGGAGCCGATATGATTCTTATGCCGGAAGATTTTGAACTGGCATATCAGGGTGTATTGAATGCCGTGCAGGAAGGCGTCATTGCGGAAGAGCGCATTAGTGAATCACTGAAAAGAATTTACCGTGTGAAATTCCGAAACAGGATAGATGCGGAAGGGAATATCGTGGATGTAATAGGAGACAGCCAGGGAGCGGAAGAAGGTTCGGACGGGGAAGAAAGCCAGGGTGAGGATGGCGCGGAAGGCAATCCGGAAGCGGAGGGCAGTCAGGAGTCCGGGGCTTAATCCTGTCAGGCTGTGTGGAAACAGCGGAGCAGGAAATCCGTGCCGGCATTCGAAGCAGGGGAAAGCCGGCGGTATGGAGGTTAAGATGGGAATTGCGGCAGCATTTATGGTTCCGCATCCGCCGTTGATCGTGCCGGATGTGGGAAAGGGAGAGGAAAGGAAAATCGCGGATACGATAGAGGCTTACCGGGAGACAGGCAGAAGAATCGGGGAACAGAAACCGGAGACCATCGTCCTTATTTCACCGCATCAGGTCATGTATGCGGATTATTTCCACATATCGCCCGGAAAAGGGGCGAAAGGGGACTTGGGACAGTTTGGAGCGGGACACGTGAAGTTTGAGATTTCTTATGATACCGCATTTGTGGAGGAATTATGCAGACTGGCGGCTCTGGAGGGACTTCCGGCCGGAACCATGGGAGAAAAAGAGAAAAAACTGGATCATGGAACGATGGTTCCGCTTTATTTTGCCGAACCGTACTGGAAAGAGTACCGGCTGGTGCGCATCGGCCTGTCGGGGCTGCCTTTGGCCAGTCACTATGAACTCGGACAGTGCATACGGAAGGCGGCAGGACTACTGGATAGAAAAGTGGTGGTGATCGGAAGCGGGGATCTGTCCCACAGACTGAAGGAGGATGGCCCTTATGGATACCGTGAGGAGGGGCCGGCTTATGACCGCCGTATCATGGATGTGATGAAGCGGGCGGCGTTCGGGGAACTTTTGGAATTTTCCGAGGATTTCTGTGATAAGGCGGGAGAATGCGGACACCGCTCTTTTACGGTTATGGCAGGGGCATTGGACCAAACGGCGGTGGAGGCGGAGCTGCTTTCCTATGAGGGGCCTTTCGGAGTAGGGTACGGTGTCTGCAGTTATATGCCGTGCAGTGCGGCTCCGGACCGGAATTTCAAAGAGCAGTATGAGGAAAAAGAGAAGAAACGGATTCTGGAGCAGCGGGAAAAAGAGGATGCTTACGTGCGCCTGGCGCGCAGAACCATAGAAGAATATGTCCGCGGCGGGAGGAAGATACCGGTGCCGGAAGACTTGCCGGAGGAAATGTACAGGCAGAAAGCGGGAGCTTTTGTTTCCATAAAGAAGGATGGAAAGCTGCGGGGCTGTATCGGCACCATACGTGCGGTGCGGGAGTCGGTCGCGGAAGAAATCATTGAAAATGCAGTCAGCGCTTCTGCCAGGGATACCAGATTCCTGCCTGTTCAGCCGGAGGAACTGGAACGGCTGGTGATCAGTGTGGATATACTGGGAGATATGGAAAAAATAGATTCACCAAAGGAACTGGACGTAAAGCGGTATGGTGTGGTGGTGACAAAGGGCTTTAGGCGGGGACTGCTGCTTCCGAATCTGGACGGTGTGGATACCGTGGAGGAACAGGTGGCGATCGCTAGGAATAAAGCGGGAATCGGAGAAACGGAGCGGGTGGAACTGGAAAGGTTTGAAGTGGTCCGGCATGTTTAAACGTATGGACACAAAACCCAAACTAAATCCGCAGGCCGGACAAAAACGGGGGAGACTATGAAACAGACGTGCCATGTATGTATGCATCATTGCAGTCTGGCGCCGGGCCAGACCGGAATCTGCCTGGCAAGGAAGAACGTAGGCGGCAAAATTGTATGCGGGAATTATGGAATGATTACTTCGCTGGCGTTGGATCCCATTGAAAAGAAGCCATTGAAGCTGTTTTATCCGGGCAGCCGGATTCTGTCGGTGGGAAGTTTCGGATGCAATCTGAAGTGTCCGTTTTGCCAGAACCATGAAATTTCCATGGCGGATGAGAAAACGGCGGAGGCGGTGACGGGACTGGCAGAACTTTCTCCGGAAGAATTGGCCCGGAAGGCATCGGAATACAGAAAGGCGGGAAACATCGGAGTGGCCTTTACTTATAACGAGCCGCTGATCGGATGGGAGTATGTGAAGGATACTGCCAGGCTGGTGAAAGCGGCCGGGATGAAGGCGGTACTGGTTACCAACGGCTCGGCGTCCATGGAGGTGCTGGAAGAAATCCTTCCTTATACGGATGCCATGAATATTGACCTGAAAGGATTCTGCGAAGCATACTACCGGAAGCTGGGCGGGGATTTGGAGACGGTAAAAACATTTATAAGGCGGGCGGTGAAAGACTGCCATGTGGAGCTTACCACGCTGATTGTTCCCGGAGAGAATGACGGAATAGAAGAAATGGAGGAAGAGGCGGGGTGGATCGCCTCTTTGGGAAAGGAAATCCCGCTCCATATCAGCCGCTTCTTTCCGCAGTACCGCATGACGGACAGAAGGGCAACGGATGTCGGGCAGATTTACCGTCTTACGGAAACGGCAGGGAAATATCTGGAGCATGTGTTTGCGGGGAATTGTATGCAGTAAACATTAAAAAGGGCGCAGCTGAAGAGATTGTCGGGAAAATGAAATTATTGTTTTTAAGAGTGCGGAAAACCGGGTGTACTGGCTTTCTGTTATTTTTTGCCTGAGTTGGGGTAAGGAACTGTTAAGAAATAAATCTTTACATTTGACTTTCCAGACTGTTCAAGGAAGTACAGGAACCGGCGGATTATGACCATGCCGCCCCTGGCAGTTCCGGAACCGAGTTTTTTCAGCAGTTCCAACTCGAAGGCAGCCATCAGGCTTTCATATTTCCCGCAGACCGGATACTGTGTGAAAGTGACTGGTTTCCATGTGAAATACCCATTTTCAAAGTATGCCGCTATCGTATAAGCTATTTTTGTGGCTTCCTTTACTGAATACTCTTTCAATGACGGGCATCTTGTTGCGCAATAGACAGCCGCATCCTGATAACAAAAACAGTCAAGATGGTTTTCAGTACAGTACAGAAAGATGTCTTCACAGTGCTTTTGATATCGTTTAAACACGCTTTTAGGCTTTTTCTTGATGAGGTGAGGAAACTACAAGCAGGCCAGAACGCATAAGGCAATACAACACTATTAATGCTGGGAATCTGACATAGGTTCCCAGCCTTATTTTTATGCTCAAATATGAACAATTCGTAAACAAGATGAAAAAAAGTCCTTGACAACAGGCACCAGGGGTGGCTTTCTTAAGTGTTATCATCACAAGAATAGAGGCGGGATATGCTCCCCAGCTTGCCATGTCGGGAATGGAGTTTGCGATTCAGAAATATGATGACTGCATTCTTTCCTGCGACACTGACCGCTTTGCAGAGTGCCTGCAAAATTTGATTGAAAATGCGATCAAATACGGTGACGGCAGACGAATTGAGATTAGCTTTGATAAAATGGACGGCTGTGAGCTTATCACGGTATCAAATACAGGCTGCACGCTT
>CAJTVQ010000040.1 GCA_910579935.1 uncultured Lachnospiraceae bacterium | reverse complement strand
TAACCATGCGGGTTTCAGCAGTTGATGCCGTTATTCCGTGAATAATTCAGGTTAAGTCCTTATGGTACATGGTCGCTGCCTCCTCTGGCATGAAATTTTTTATCGTTATATCCGCATAAACCGGGCTGTCCGTTCAGACTGAATGAACGGATACGGCTTCCCGGCTTATGCAGGGATTTATGCTTCCGGCTCCGGGCTGTCTTTCATGGCCGGCGCTTTCCTGCCGCGTTTCTGGAGCGGCCCGCCGTCTTCGTCACACCATCCGTCAGACACAGCGCGCCCGAACCGCATGAGCCCCCGGAACTGCGTCTTCGTGGTTGACGGCATGAGTTTGCGGTCTTTGTCGCCGCCGTGGTACGTCTCATCGCACCAGCCCTGTATCTTATACCGGCTGATGAGCGTTTCCGGCTTATCCATCATGTCCCCGCGGTTGAAGACCTTGTCCCGCATCCTGCCTCCCTTTTCGGGCTCCCTGGGCGGCACCCACCAGATGTCACTGGCTGTACGGACGATGTCCTGGAGCTGGCCTTTGAAGGTGTTCCTGCCGACGATTTTTGCTCCCTCATTGTACTGTTTTGCCCAGGCTGCATACAACGCATAGATGAAATCGTAAGGGAGCAGGTCCCACACGAACTGTTCCTCCATTTCTGACCAGAACTGCCGCACAGGGTCATTGGCTTCTTTGTATTCGAGCAGCGATGCCTTGCAGGCTTCCGGTTCCGAAAGCTCATAATAATCCATGTTCAGCACACGCCACAGGACGTACTCAAGGACGTCTTTGCGGGCAAGGTATTCGTCTTTGATGTATTTTCGTTCGACGCCCTTGCCGTTAAAATTTTTAAGGAACGGCACAACGAGCTGTCTCCTGTAAAAGGAGTTTGACCTGTCCTTTACTTTGGGCAGGCTGTTGATGCACTGCACCATGAAGCCCTTAAACTGGAACGCTATGGGCGCCTTGAACTTCCTGTCCATCTGGAACACGTCGCCTGTGATGACGGCCTTTAACGTGGCGGCCCTGTCTATGTAGACGTCGGTGTCGTTCTCGTCGTTGATGATGGCGGATGCCTTTACAAGGGGTTCAAGGGCAAAATCTTTACTGAATGCAGAAAGCTGTATGGCCGTGTGGTTCCCGTCCCCGCAGAGGTTCCTCATTAATGCGCAGAGCGTGCCCTTGCCGTTGTTGCCCTGGGTGGAATAGAGCCATGCGGCTTTGTTCCAGCTGACATTGGGGCGGATGCAGGCGCCGATTATCTCCCATATGAGATTTACGATTCCGGGGTCGTCAGACAGACCCCTGACCCATTTTTCAACTTCCCAGTCAGTATTGTCTATTGGGTTGTGTATCACAGGGCTTATGGGGCTGCTGACATAATCAACGTGGCACTTGCCAAGAAAAACATATTTTTTGTCATAAGGCATCAGTTGTTTTGTATCAAAATCAAAGATGCCGTTGTTTACGGGCACAAGGTTTTTGTCTTTTGTCCGGGATACACGTTCACATTTAGCCGAGAGGACTGCTTCCACTTCGGAAATCCCTCTCTGCGTGATGCCCGGCGCATATTGATAGCAAAAGCAACGCATTTCCCGGCTCTGTATATCCGGCTTTCCGGCCCCCTGATATGGCCGGTTCTGGAAAGCGCTTTACAATCCAGGCGCGCTGTGCTAAATTTGTAGAGAATGATTCTACTTTTGATGCCGCAGGCAAAGGAGATTTGTGATGGCCAGAATTACAAAATACAAAGACACGAAGACTGTTGTTGACGCAGATGGGAACATGATTGAGGAAAAAAAAGTCGAACGCACATGGACAATGGAGAAGTCAGGCGAGCCGGACTTCGTCAAACTGTACCCCGAAGCATGGATGCCCAAAAAGAAGACCCTGGCTGAGGATGAATCCCCTGCCGGGAAAAAGACTTCCCCTGCCCGGAGAAAAAACGCTGACGACGGGGAAGATACCGCCCATCTGAAGCTCCCCGCAGCCTACCGCTTTTTGTTTTTTGTCCTTGCTGCAAGGATGGACTACTGTGACAGTGATGACCTGGCGCACAGCCAGCTGGTGATAACAGGGGAGCCATACCGTGACGAGATACTGGAAATCATGGGCTGGTCGGACAGGGACAGCCTCCAGAAAGGGCTGAGGGCTCTCTGTGAGTGCAACGCCATCCGTAAGGTGAGCAGGGGATGCTACCAGATAAACCCCAGGTTTGCCTCCAAAGGGCAGTGGAAATATAACCCCCGTATACCCCAGAGCAACGTGGAAGGCCTGAAGAAGTATTATGACGATGAACAGGCAGAAGCCAGAGGGAACCAGGAGCAGGAAGAAAAAGAGAAAAAGAAAGAGGCCAGGAAAAACAGAAAAAAAAGCCTGGGCACCCGGAAGACCGGCGAAGGGAACGGGCACCCGGAGCCTGCTGCTGCGGATATCCCTCCTGCCGGGGGAGCGGCCGTCGAGCCGCCGCCTGCGGTTCCGGCCAGCACCGAAACCGATGAAAGCTACGATGACGGGAGATTCAGCGAAGTGCTCGGTAAATTTCATAAATAAAAATGCCGGGGCGTTCATTCGTTTGAATGCCAAGCGCGTTTTCAGTGCAAAAAAACAACATGCCCTGCGGACAGGACGGCATTTATGCTGTCCCGCCCGCAGGGCATTCTGCTGTATGTCTGGCTTATGCGGCGGATTCTTTTGCCGCAAGGCGCGCCTCTTTGGATGTCCTGCTCTCGAGCAGTGCGATACTGTCCACAAGGAGCACAAGGCCGTAGACCATTTCCCCGCCCTTATCCTTGTAGTTGTTGTTCTGCACGGTATAGGAGCAGGACACTAAATCGCCGCAGTCAAGGTAGTCATAGGGGCCGTTGCCCTGTTGCCGTGCGGGGATAAAGGCTTCTAACGGGATGAACTGCGAGCCCCTGTTTCCATCGCCGTCCGTGAAATGGTCCTGTGCCGCCACAGTAAAGCGTATCTTCCGTGAGCCGTCATTGTTGTTGTAGACCGCAGGGTCTTTGGTCAGCCGCCCTGTCACGATTCCGTAATTCCTGATATTCTTCATAGTGATTTCCCTCTCTTTTCTGCAATAAGTAAGTTTTTATCTTCCTATACACAGCCGGGCCGCCGTGCGGCCACAGTGCCGCCGTAAAGCCTCCCATAAGCCCGTATATAAGAGAAAGCATAACAGATGCCGGAATCCCCCTGCCTGTCCTTAGATTCACAGCCGGAGGCAGTGAACCAGCCACCGGGGCTGTGCCCCGGCCTGCCTTTGGGTTTCTGCCGGGGCTGTGGTACAATGCCCCGTAAGACGGCGTGGGCGTATCCTGCCTGTCCCTGAGTCCCCGTGCCGTCGGTAAAGGCTTTATCAGACACAGGCACGGCGGAAAGTCAGGGGTGGCGTCCTGCTTTCATCCATTCATATGCGGGAGTGTGCGCATCCTGTATCACCGTGCCGTCTGCCATACATAAGGCAGGCTCCGCCGCCACGGTCTTATTTCCCTCCTTATTTCCGTTTCCCAAAAAGAGGCAGAAAAGGGAAATAAACTGTACACACAGGAGAAAGAAAGACGGGCATTTTATTCCCATTTCCCGGATTCCCTGAAAAAAAGGGGAATAAGGACGGCACAGTGGAAAACGCAGAGACCCGGTGTTTCCGGCATCTGCGGGCACATCCCGGAAAACGGTATTCCCCTTTTTTATGCACAGGCAGAAAGGGAAATAAAATGGAAATAAGAAAAAATCCAGTAAAATAAAGCCTTCCCAAGCTCTTTATATGCTTTTTTATACCCTTATTTCCCTTTTTTATAAAAAGAAAAGGTTACACACGGGGCCGTAAAAAAGATGCACATGTTTTATGCCTGTGCCGTAAAGGGATATATGCACAATGTACAAGTGCGTATTTTTATTATACAAGGGGTATTGAAAAAAAGCGGAAAATGGAAATAACATGCCCTTTGTGCCCATAATCATCGGCATACCGTACACTGTGCCATGCGCCTGCGCCAGCAGGGAAACCGTCTGCACAGGAAGACAGGACCCCGGAGCACGGAGTGCGGAGCGGGCGGAACAGAGCCGCAAAGCGGCGCAGTGGAGTAAGGGCCCCGGAGTGCACAAGCGCGGAGTGGGTGAGGTGCCCGGCTGGCACCGAAAGGCCGTCAGCTATGCTGACCGAACGGAGTGAGTGGGCTTCCCTTATCCTGTTAGCCATATTTTGATGCGTTTTCGTAAGAAAATGCAGAAAAGCCACGCGGCACCTGTAAATACGGGCGTTCACAGCCTTCCATAAATTCAAAATGACCCTGTTTTTTCTCTTCCATAAATTCCATAATTTCCATAAATTGATTTAAAGCCCGTATTTCCGCCGTTTGTTACTGAATTTATGGAAGGACGTTTTACGGCATCGCCCTCACTCTTCCATAAATTCGTGCCTGCGGTACCGTCTGAAAAAAAGTTATAAACCAGACGTAAAACAGGACGGCAGGAACCAGACAGATACCACGCCCTTAACTGTGCGGGGCCGTTCCCGTTCCCCGCCTGCAATACAGCCGTCCTATCCATTGGGGGCAGAAAGGGCAAGATTCCATTATCCATCCTGTGTCCGTTTGACGGTATTACGTCAACTGTTTGTGTGTGAAATATATTCCCCTTTTAATTTTAAAAGGGAAACAAGGTGGAAGCAAGACGCCAGGGGAGGGATGCCGGAAAAAATAAGAGGGGCATACGCCCCTGTGCCGTTCTGGATAACTGGTCTTTTGATGGTCTTTCCAAAGACCAGCGCTGACGGATATTTCCCAGGTGGTCTTTACATGGTTTTTTTACGGTCTTCACAAAGACCGCATCCCGTTGCAAAAGCTCCCCGGAAGCCGGATGGTCTTCACGGAGACCATCTTCCGGCACTCACAAAGACCGCCATCCTTTTCCTGCCCGTGCATGGGTTTTTTACGGGCTTTGCGAAGACCGTTTTCCGATGTAAGAGAATCCTGCAAGCTGTGTGGTCTTTACAACGACCGTTTTCAGGCGCATACAAAGACCATCTGCCGGAAAGAAAAAAAGCTGCTACCCGGGCAGTCTTTAAAGACTGACAGAGTAACAGCTCCATAAATCAGCTTATTTGATTGCTGCTTCCGTGCAGATAACTGCCCGGAACTGTGATTCCCTTATACATGCAGAACGGACAGAATAAAAGAGGGGCTGTAAAAGCCCCTGTGCGCTCCCGCAGTCAAGCGGGCACGCGATACCATAACGGCATCCGGTTTCAAAACTGCGCCCGGCGCCGCAAGGCGCATCCAGTCAGGCAGGACGTGGGGCGGAATCACGCAGACAGCTGAACGGAACAGGAAAAAAGGAACCCCATGCGTCCTGCATGGGGCCCCTCATCCTTACTTATTTTACTTTACAGCCGCTTCCGCCTCGATGTCGATGATTACCGTGTCGTTGATAGTGATGTAGCTCACGCCGAGCGTATTGTACATGTAAGTCCTGTCGAGCGGTGCGCCGACGGTCAGACCAGTCGCATCTGCAACCTCGTAGTTGACAGCCCACTTGCCGTCCTCACGCTGCTTGAGGGCAACCTTTGAACAGGATACGGCATTCTTTTCGGAATCCATGAGCGTGAACGTTGCGATTTCCACGCCCTTGTGAGTGACTTTATAAGTGCCAGCGCCAGCCTTTGCCAGGGCACGGAAGGTCTCCTTGCCTGTCACCCCTGCTGTTGAGCCTGCCGCTTTAGGTGCGGGTGCGCTGTAAGATGCGCCGCTGCCGCTGGGAGCGGAACTGCCGGAACCGCTGTCATAGCTGTAATTTCCAGAGTCGCCGGAACCGCCGCCGCTGTAATCGGAGCCGGAATCACTGGAGCCGCCGCCAGAGCTGGAACTTCCAGAATCGCTGGAGCTGGAACTTCCAGAGTCACTGGAGCTGGAACCTCCGTCATCGAGGCTTGCGCTTCCGCCACCGCCCGGTGCTACATCATCACGGACACAGCCATCATCGTATTCTGTTGCATGGGCAACAATGCCTGTATTTCCTACAACCATAGCACATGCCATAAGCATAGCCATACCTTTTACTACTAAATTGTTTTTCTTCATCGAAGTTACCTCCTTAGTTTCTTGAAATATAAGTTGTCTGATGTTACTATGTTCGCCGCCCGTATGCCTGCGTGTGCGCTGCCACACCTCCCTTTTTAGGCACCGGCGGATGTCAGGACAGTTCCCATCCTGTCCATATATGCAACCGGGCTGCTGTGCAGCCTGCCCTCCATCTGGGGCGGCTGTTCCCCGGTGTGCCCCTTATTCGGTTCTCTGCCATGCGCCTCCCTTCTGCATCTGGATTCTGAATCATCCATATTCATAGTATCAGACACATGGCTTGGCTTTTGGGTCTTGTATCCCTAAAAAAATAAAAAAGACCGTCCCAAAACAGGGCGGCCAGAAAGCGCCGTCCATGTGCGTGTACTTTTCCCTTAACAGTCATCCCAGAGGGGGAACAGAGATTCCCGCCCCCTCTGAGTGGTTACACTGCCGGGATAAATAAAAAGACGGCGCAGGATTCATTTACCCACACCGTCATAAAGTACAGCACACAGACCCAAATCACCAGACTTCCTTATTGATAAAAGGTGGAAAATCTAGTAAAATAGGTATTGGCGCATAGTATTTATGCTGTGTTAGGAGCCAGTATCTCCTGCATAGGGGCATGAGGGACGGCCATCCCTCATGTCCTGCCTTTTTTATTTATCTCGTAACTTCAATTATACCGCACATGTGTATGTTTTTCAAGGCATAAATGCTGTCTTTCCGCACACAGGGCGGGGAGCGGCAACGCCGCATTCCCCTGTTTCCCATATGCGTTCCGGCGCCTATCCCTGCACACATACAATCTTCACCCTGACAGAAGCATCCTCAGCGAACACGGTCCGCATGAGAAGGTCAAGTTCGTCCGCCATGCTCTGATAATCCGTGTAGCTGTCAATCTCCACAAGGGTGTCGCCCTCACTGTTTGCAGCCTCCCATGTATGTCCTTCTGCATCATCACCGTGATTCTCTGTCTCCATTGTCTCCGTGTCTTCCGACTCTTCCAGACGGGCAGCGCTGACCTCCGCTGTCCCGGGGCTTTCCGCCTCCTGCATTTCCCCGGTTTCCTGTCCTTCCTCATGGACAGTATCATCCGATACAGCAGCTTCCTCTGCGGCAGGATTTTCATCCTCCTTTTCCGCATCCGGCTCTTTTTCCGGCTCCCTTACGGGCGCAGGCTCTTCCACAGGGGCAGGGGAAGCTGCCACCGTGCCCGGCTCCGGCCCGCCTTTCTTCAGCCTGTTGATGGCCCTTACAGACATATCGGGGCTCACCTGCCCTTTCAGTTCCTCGGGCATCCCAAGCATGGCTACAAGCTGGGAAGCGGAATAGTTGTGGTAACAGTCAGCGATGCTCTCGATGACCTCCCCGTTTTCATCACGCTCCGCATAGTTCTCAATGATGCAGATAAGGTTGCAGCATGTGGTGCGCTTGATGCCGCATTCCTTTTCCGCATACTCATAGATGCTCTTATAGTTCAGGACACGGAACATGTTGTTCCTGTGTATCCAGTGGAGCTGGAAGCCGATGGTGACAAACGAGTTCTGGATGTTGAGCATCTCATTGCGGATGACCTGTGAACGCCTCTGGAACTCCTGTTTCATCAGTTTCAGTGGGGATTCCACTATCTGCGCGGATGCTGCCGTGACAGATACCGGGGCAGACATATTTTCATCCTCCGCGGCGGATTCTCCCACCGTGTCATTTCCGGGCCCCGTTTCAGTGGCAGGCATTTCAGCCGTCCCCGGTGCGGTTTCCTGTTCCGCAGGGGTCTCATTCCCTGCCTCTGCCACGGTCTCGGGTTCCGTGACGGTCTCCCCCGCTTTCTCCGAAGCGGTTTCAGACTCCGTGACGGTGCCGGCTTCCCGGACTTCCCCTGTTTCCTCAGCGGCCCCCGTTTCCCCCTGCTGTTTCTTCGCCCTGGGCTTCCTGCCTCTTCCCGGCTTCTTTTCCCCGGAATCTCCCTCTTTGCCGCTCCTGCCGGACGGGACAGGCGCACCCGCCTTTTCTGTCTTCGGTTCCTTTTCTGGTTTCCTCATGCCGTATAGCTCCTTTCTGCCATTGACGCATGGCTGCGGTAGTTTCCATCGTTTTTTCTGCCGGGCCATTCAGACGTGCGGACGCTCCGGCTGTTCGCAGGGGAGACCGGCGCCGGGAACGGCGCTTTTTCTGCCCGCCAGCCTCCGGCAGGCGTGACGGGCACAGGAGCCGCAGACTCATGAGAAGATTTCGATTGCCCCGGTGTCAGCATGGTAATAGTAGGCATTGTCAGAGAGGACTTCATCCGGCAGGACTTGTTCCGTATTGGCTGCCCGCACCATGCCGCACATATATCTGCCATCTGCCGGGCCCGGCCCCGCAGGCGTGAGCAGCACCTCATAGATGCTGGACGGCAGGATATAGAAATTCCCATGCTCCTGCCCGAACTCACGCAGTATATCCCCATAAAGAATGGCGGCGGCGCTGCTCATATCTCCCTTATTACAGCGCAGGACGTACAGCGGGACGGCAGGGATGCCGTCTCTCTCTGGAAACAGCCCCTCCGGCGCATCGTCACCCATCACATCCCGGATTACGTCCTCCAAAGACTGCAATATCACGGGATACAGCCTCCTTGTGTTTTCCAGCGCATATCCATACAGGGTCTCCTCATCCGTCTGCCACAGCCTGAACATATGGTCCGTGACAGTGATGGTCCCGCTCTTTTCCCCGCCAATCGTGACAGGGACAAAATAGACGATGGCAAGGTCGAGGAAATCCCGGTGGGGCATGGATTTGAGCTTTTCACGGTTGCGCTCCCTGTTTACGGGCTTAAAGCAGATAAGGCCCCTGACGGCTTCAAAATCCGTCATGTCCGGCAGGCTGAGCCCTCCCTTTATCCTGCATCCCTCATAGAGCCTGGCCGCATCGGCCTCGATGTCCTCCATCCGGCGTCCGTCCAGATACTCCCGGTAAAAGTCTTCCATATGTTAAGGAACACCGCCGTCTTTTTCCTGCCCAGCTCCTTAAAGTTGATTCTCTCAGGGTTGGTAAAAACCCTCACCGCATCACCGAAAGAGAACGGCGCCAGCTTGGAAGCAAGGAAGCTGAAGATGCAGGCGGCAGTCTTTTCGGCGCTTTCCGACACGGACTGGAACAGCCGGTAGCGGGAGAGCGCGAAACTCCCCGGGTCCACCACTTCCAGCTCCCTCATAAGGGCCCTGTATCTCCCGTCCCTGCCCATCTCCCCGGCAAGCCGGACGACGCTCCCGAGATGGCGCTCCTCCTCCGGCAGCGCCTCGAGGACGTAGCTGACGGCGGATTCCAGATAAATCCTTGCGGTCAGCTCCCAGTAGGGGTCATGCCGGCTCTCAACGGGCACCATGCAGGCGGCAAGGGTCAGGATGTCCTGCTCCCGGTAATGCCCCTCCCTGTCCTGCCTGATACAGGCAAGGGGGTTGTAGCCGCAGGGGGATGAATCACAGTCGGCCAGGTTTATCTCCACCACCTTATAGCCCTGCTGTTCCAGCGCCGTTCCGACGTCTGGACGGAGCGCCCCTTTTGTGTCCGTGATGACCATGCTCTCACTGCACTGTAAGATGTTGGGCTTGACATAGCCCCTTGTCTTGCCCGAGCCGGACGGGCCTATGATTAAGTCGTTGTTGTTCAGCCCGGTCTGCCATGTATCGTTGCTGACCGTCCGCCCATGTGCGAGGATTCTGTAAGTATCGTCCATGATGTTTCCGCCTCCTTATATCCCTGTGACGATGCGGTCGGCAAGGCGCCACGCAACCGCCTCTTCTGCATTGAAATAGCTGTCTTTTTTCGTTTTCTCGTAGACTTCCTCAATGGTGTGGCCGGTGTGCTCTGCAAGGATTGAGGCGGTAATCTCCCTGGTCTCCATGAGCCGTCTGCTGGCCTGCTCAACGCTCAATGCGCTGCCGCTGATTCCCGTTGTGAGCGGGTCATGTATCATCACGGCGGCATGGGGGAGCATTTCCCTCCTGTTCCCGGCAGCGAACAGCAGCGCCCCCATAGAGGCGGCCATGCCCACGCACACGGTACGGATGGGGCAAGGGATTCCCGCCATCACGTCATAGAGGGCAAGGCCGTCCGTGACCGAGCCGCCGGGGCTGTTGATGTACATGGTTATCTCTTTTTCCGGGTCTGCATGGTGCAGGTAGCGGAGCTGTAAAATCAGTGAGTAGACGGATTCACGGTTAATCTCACCGACAACTTCGATGGAGCGGCGGTTTGTGAAAAGCTCGTCCTGTACCGGGCAGTAGGTGGTGCCCTCGGAACTCTCTTTTATGATGTGCGGCGTCATAAGATACAGATTCATATGCGTTTTCCTCCTTTTTTCCAGATGATGCTTTTATCGCAGAAAGGCTCGATAAGGATGCGGCAGATTACTTCGTCACAGAGAAGCTCCGGCAGTTCCCCTCGGTACGCCCATGAGAGGATTTCCGCAGCAAAACTATCAGAAACATTCCCGTATGCCTCATCCGATGCCATGCAGTTATAGACCGTGGAATAATAAAAATCGCCGCGCATGTCGGAGAGCGCATAAAAATAGCAGAGGGTGTCAATCCAGCAGACAGCCGGATATGCGTTGTTTTCCCCGTCCCCGCAGGCGGCAAGCCTTTCTTCAAGTCTCTTCTTTTTTTGCATCTTTTTTATCCTGTGCCTCCTTCCATGCCCGGTAGGCTTCACTCATGGGCGCCGCAAACAGGCGTAACAGTTCCCTGTGCGGGAGCGCGCCCGGCCCGGGCCTTTTGTGCCTGCCTATCAGGCGTGCCGTCTCACGGACGGTCATTTTTTCAAGCCGTTCCGTCGGGATGCCGAGCATCATGGCGAGCCTTGTGCGGCAGTGGCCGTTTTTCATGTAATCAGATAACGGCATCCTGCCAAATGCCCGGATGGCACAGGCATCATGCTCCGGGTGTATGCGTTCCCGTCCTGCCTTTTCCAGCTGTTCTTCAAGCGGTATCTTTTTGTATGCCATAGCCTCCTCCTCTCCGGCGCCCTGCCGGGCCTTTACACTTTACAAAAAGGGGGCCGGGCAGCGGGAGCTGCCCAAAGTCTTTTGTAAAAGGTGACGGGAGCGTGGCGGCGGGGGTGGGCGGGAAAGGGAGGATGGCTCCTGCCAGTGCCGCAGGCAGGCGTCCCGGGGAAAGGAAAAATGTCCCCCTTATATAGCCGTGTGCTGGACAGCACTTGACATTCAGAACAGTCTTTATTAAGATTAAAACACCGTAAGGAACAGCAGGGACCTCTGGTTTGATTTTGAAGACTAAGACTGGGGGTGGCGGGCGGGCAGGAGCAGACACAGGGTTTTTTAGTGCAGGCGACGTGGAATAAAAATGACCCCCTGATATAACCGGGTGCTGGACAGCACCAGACCAAAACAGCCTTTTTTAAAAAGTCTTTTGTAGAACAGGCTTCTTTTTTAAGTAGAGCAGGGTTCGGCATTATGTAGGGAAGGATTCTACTTTCTAGCGCGGAAAGCGCTGTATTCCCTACGTCCCTCCTTATAGTATGGTCTTAGAATATGCAGGGATTTGGTAGAAGACATTTCAGGGATGTGAAGAAGATTCCCGGGGGCATCTGGCCTGGGTGTCTTTTTTTACTTCTGACGGGCAGTATTGGAAATTTGAAGCCATTGTTTTCATTGGAACACAAAAAAGCCCGGCATTTCTGCCGGGGAATGTGTACGAGCAATGTTAAATTCTTGTGTTACTTAAACCAAACTTCTCTTTCGTGTATTTCCTTAATTCTTCCTCATTGTATCTGTCCCCGAATTCTTCCTTCCATACCGCATAGGAAGCTTTTATATTCATTCCCAAAGTCTTACAGACCATATACCCCGCTTTTCCGATTCCGATTTTTTCTCCCGCATAATCCCATGCTTTCACAAAAACCTTCTCCGTATCGAACAAAAGTCCGTCCATGTCAAAAATAACATTCATCGCTTACCTCCGCAGCACCAAATTGCATTTTCGGTTCCCTAAAATCTACTATGAAAATACCATATCATACGTTATAATACAAGTAATTATTATCTACTTTCAGGAGGACCTATGATTCAGATTGCAATGAACACAAGAGGAAGCGTTGACCAAAACACACTTTTATCGATCAACCATTCCCGCACACAAGGTATCAAAAATGCACAGAATATTGAATCCGTCAATACCGCCTGCAGAGAAACCATGCCGCGTCCTGTTCGGGCCGATACTCCCGTATCCGCAGGCATACCGGTTGCCGCGCCCTCTGCTGCATCATCGGCTGGCATACCCATGGCTGTGACGGCTGCACCTCCCATGCAGGCAGCAGCCGTTGCGGCTCCTGTCCAAAAAGCAGTCCCGACTCTGCACAAGCCCGTACAGAAAGGGCAGAAAACGGCGCTTGCATCCGGCAGGGCGCTGAACGCGGTCCACGTCTGCTTCGGCTGGAACACTTCCAACCCGCAGTGCGATGTGGATGTTTCCGCCTTTTTGCTGGATGGGGAAGGAAAGGTGCCTGGCGACTCCTGGTTTGTCTTTTACGGTCAGACCTCCAGTCCCGACCAAAGCGTTACCTTCCGTACGGATGATGCGGAGGATCGCGAAATTATGGATATCCGGTTCCAAAAACTGAATCCTGCCGTCAAAAAGATCGTATTTGTCCTGACCATCAACGATGCGTTTGAAAAGAACCTGAATTTCGGTATGATGAAAGATGCCTATATCCGGATTCTGGATGACGGCGACCGGACCGAACTTGTCAGCTTCCGGATGACGGACTATTACACCAATGTCATTTCCATGATGATCGGGGAAATCTATCTTCATAACAATACATGGAAGTTTAACGCCATAGGCAACGGCGTCGCCAGGGATTTGGCAGGTTTATGCACGCTGTACGGCGTAGAAGTAAGCAATTAGGAGGTACATAAGAATGTTAACATTTGAAACAGTCAACGAATTAACTTTAAAAGTCACCTGCACCGGCAGCGACGTACTCTTTACCAAAGCAGGTTCCTTTATTGCCGGAGACAATGCCGGAGGCAAGAACTATAAATTTGAAAAACTTCTGTTAGGGCCGCAGAACACCTTTGCACAGGCTGCCCTCGGTTCCCTGATCCGCCGTGTTACCGGTGAGAATCTCCCCCTGATGAAAGTCATGTTCAGCGGGGACTCCGTCACCTATTACGCAAACTACGGCCAGCATGTGATTATTTACAAGCTTGCGGTGGGCGAAACCATCTCCGTTGAATCGGAAAATATACTGGCCTTTACCCAGGACTGTGAATACAACGTCCGTTTCATCGGATGCGGCGTCCTGTCACAGAAAGGACTGGCCACCTCCACGCTGACCGGCTCCGGCAGCAACGCCTATGTTGCAGTCCTCACCAACGGCAATCCCATCGTTCTCAGCAATATACAAAGCAGGAACACCATTTCCGTTGACCCCGATGCCGTCATCTGCTGGATGAGCCCGTCCGGTGTCCATGATCCGCAGGTAAAAACCGACCTGTCATGGAAAAATCTGATCGGACAGGCTTCCGGCGAATCCTATGCATTCGAATGGAGCGGAAATCAGCCCGTATCCGTCATCGTACAGCCTTCCGAACGGCGGGGCGGCATCAGCATCGGTATCGATTAAAGGAACGGGATATCAAAATCAGGACAGTCGCCAAATACCTGAAAGGACCTGCGGCTCTTAAGCGGCCGCATAGCGCGCTGCCTGCGTGAATAAAAGAAGACATGCCGCATAAATGTGCGATATGTCTTTTTTTATTGAAAGATCAAAACCCCGCCGCAGGCACGGCACCTGTCTCACTGCCCGCGGGAATAAGATTGCCATATTCCCATCTGTGCGAGTCATCATGCATCCATATAGTTCTATACAAATCCGGTATATCCTTACACGGGATATTCTTTCAGTTCATCCAAAAACTCTCGATACTCATCTTCAGACCAATAAAACGTCAATTCCTCTTCGGTATATTCTTCCGGCTTATAACGCATAAAGTTTTTCCCTATATCATAATCAAACCGGCGCAATACGCTTTCCGCAAATTCCCTGAAAAACATCCCGATCCCGGTAATCACATTTCCGTCCTCAACTACTCCTTTATGAATAAAATTCCCCTTTTCAATAAACGAAAAAGTATCCGCCATCTGCATGAAGAATCCTGAAGTAAATTTCTTCCCTTTCAAAATCCCTGCTTTAGACAGCAGCAGCGGGGAAGATGAAATCGCTGCAAAAATAACCTCTGTATTGACACCGCTTTTCAGAAAGCCGATTAACTTCTCGTCAAACAGGGCAGGAAGGGGATGGATTGTCCCCGGCAGGATCACGCAGCTGTAATCCGTTATCCTTGCATCTTCTGTTGTTATTGTCGGTAACACACGCAAGCCTTCTTCGCTCAGATATTCCTTGTTTTCACTCGCAATAAAATCAATCTTTTCACCAAACCATACAGTCAATGCAGAAGTCAGGCAGGTTATCTCCTGCAAAGAGAAGTCAGGAAATAACATAACTGCAAATTTTTTCATCTCGTTTCCTCCATAAACTTGCTTGTGATATGCTGCTTATTAAATAACAGACTCAAAACCCTTTCAATCTGCCAAAAGCCCAGCCAATCTTACCACCTGCCAGCAGATACCGCTTTACCCGTCTCTGCAGGGAAGTATTTTCCGGCAGCTCCTCATACGGCAGATCGGTCCTGAAATAAATCCATTCCATAAATTCCTTTACATCCTCTTTCTCACGAAGCACCTCAAAGCAACTCTGGAAATAAAGAATACGCGACCCTGCATCCAGACATTCCTTCAACCCCGATGCCAGCAGCCAGGAATCGCAGACAAATTCCGCCATTTCATACGCCGGATAATAAGCTTTCAGAAAAGCTTTTGCCTCTTCATAAGAAGCGGTTAACGCTTGTTTCTCCAGTACGGCATCCGAAGGAATATGGATGGAAACCTGCGGTTTTCCGTCTTCCTCCACCATTTCATACTCCAGCGTCCCTATCCTGAACTCCTTTAAGGCCAGCTGCCTTGGAATCCACCAGGTTCGGTCAAATCCGTACACCCCATAGGCCGACTTATGCCATTCCAAAAATCTCGGAATAAATCCAAATGTGGCGGTAAATATCTCCTCCGGTATTCCCTTTTCCTCATAAAGCCCATAAGTATGAAGCGCACAGTGCAGCACACAGGTCAGTGCCTTCAATCCCCTTTCATCCACCCCTAAATAATCCCGCAGCTCCTTCATTCCCTCTTTCCACGTTGAAGCATCATAAAACTTATTCCAGATGCCGGCCACCGCCTCATGGGAATAATCCTTGTCAATCACGGCAATCTCATCCGTTACCTCTTCCTGTACGCCAAGCAATTTACACAATTCAAAAATATCCATCTCTACCTCCGCAGTGCTCTGCTCTTACAAATATTCCAACATTGTTTCCGAAAATAGCCTATCCGTTTCCACTTTCACGATCTTTCCTGCCGCTCCCTCTACGGCCAGTCCTGCCGGTGCTATCCCCACCTCCGCACATTGCAACATCGAAACATCGAATACACTATCTCCGGCAGCGATCACACGCTCTGCTCCCAGCTTTTCCTTCAGCCGCATCACGGCGTTTCCCTTCGTCAATGCCTTCGGCATCACATACACCTTTACCCCGCTGCAAAATACATCCAGCACGTTCCCGTCCAGCGCCAGCCGCAGCCGGCTTACCGATTCCAGCGGTTTCTCACTTTTCGTAAAAAGAAACAGCTCCCTTATATTCCTCACTTCCAGACACCGGTTTTCATCCTCATCCAATGCCCTCTCCGCTTTCTCCAGTTCCCGCCTGCTGTCCCGAATCCTTTCAAGCGACTCCTCATACCACGCTTCATCCTCCGCACCGTTCAAAAGCAGGACACCGCCGTTACACACAAGCGCATGGGAGATTTCCCCCACTCCCAAATCGATCCTTTCATACTGCTCCACCGTCCGCGTCGTCGTAGGCACAAGCAGAACCCGCTTTGAAACGTTCAGCAGAAGCTCCTGTGTCCGGTCCGACATAAACGAAACTTCCCTTCCCTGATAGCGCTCCACACACTTTTTCCCGCCGTTTATCTCATGCTTGTAAGAATAAATCAGCGTATTATCCAAATCCACATTAAACATCAACATATTCAAACCGACTCCGCTGTCAAACTCCGGCCTTTCGCCCCACCGTTCCCTTAAAATAAGAGCGCGCCCCAAGGCTGTCATACCTTATCCGACGCGCTCCCATCCACTCTCAGATTAATTTTTTCCTTTTGTCAAAACCTTCCGGACCAAATCCACCGGAATCATCGTTACGCCAAGCAGAATCACTGCAATCCATCCTGAAATGCCGAACGGCACACAGCTGAACATATTTCCGATCCATGTAAACACTTCGAAAGGAATCAGGGCTGCATTGACGATCACGGCCTGCACGGCAACAATGATCAGGAACACTTTCATAAATCCCGTATTTTCATCCAGGCCTTTAAATATTCCGAATTCGTCATCCCTTACGTTAAATCCGTTAAACAGCGCACTGATAATGAACAGTACAAAATATCCCGTCAGATGCTGCTCCCTGCTTTCGAACAGGCCGGCAAAGAACGGATGCTTAAGATAAACAAAACTGATGATCGTCAGCCATGCTCCCATGATCCCAATCTGTGTCATCATCTTCTTGCTTACGATGCTCTCGTCCCTTCTCCGCGGTTTCTCTGTCATATATTTTTTCAGGGCAGGTTCATTCCCAAGCATGATCGCGCCGAGACTGTCCATCACTAGATTTACAAACAGCAGGTGCGTTACCTTCAAAGGTTCTTCCACCCCAAAGAACGGAGCAATGGCGCTGACCACTACCGCCGCCACGTTGATCACCAGCTGGAACTTGCAGAACTTTAGGATATTGTGATAGATTGTTCTTCCGTACCAGATCGCATCCTTGATGGATTTGAAATTGTCGTCCAAAATCACAATCTTTCCGGCCTCTTTTGCCGCTTCCGTTCCGCTTCCCATGGCAAATCCCACATCCGCCCGCTTTAACGCAGGAGAATCGTTTACGCCGTCGCCGGTCATGCCGACTACCAGATTCATTTCCTGGCACAGACGCACCATACGTGATTTATCCGTAGGCAGCGCCCTTGCAATGACCCTGATATGAGGAATGATCTTCTTTACTTCCTCGTCGGACATTTCATTTAACTGGGCAGAGGATAAAGCCCGGTCCGAACTGTCCTTTAACAGACCTGCGTCCTTTGCGATCGCGACCGCCGTCTCCAGTCTGTCCCCGGTAATCATAACTACCTGAATACCCGCATTCTGCACCTCTTCAATGGCTTCCTTCGCCTCCGGCCTTACATCATCCCGGATGCCCACCAGACCGATGATGACGATATCGTCATTGATTTGGTTCTCCACCATATCTTTTTCGGAATAACCAAACGCCAGAACACGCATTGCCTTGGACGCCAGTTCATCAATCTTCCGGTCCAGCGCTGACTTGTCCATATTTTTTACATTTCCGTTTTCATCCAGATAGCTCCGTGCCTGCGCCAGAAGCCGCTCCGGCGCTCCCTTATAGAAGGTCTTTCCAAGACTGCCGATCTGCGCCTGGCTGAATTTATTTGTGGAATTAAAGCCCTGACTGGCAGTCACCACATACTCTTTATTCACTCCCAGGGCATTGAACGTCGCTTCCCCGATGAATTTCATCAGCGCCTGATCCGTAGCGTTTCCGCCGATGACCTTATGGGAAGCGTCATACATGGACTGTGTGTTTTTACCGATGGCCAGATCCACCAGCCCTTTCACCTTGCTGTGCTTACTCAGTTCCGGAATCGGAATGGAATTGCCGTCCGCCGTAAAGAAATCCACGACCTCCAGCATACCTTTTGTGATCGTACCCGTTTTATCGCTGAACAAAATATTGAGGGAACCTGCGGTTTCAATACCTTCCGCCTTCCGCACCAATACGTTATGGTCCAGCATCTTACTGGTATTCTGCATGAGCACCAGCGAAATCATCAGCGGCAGACCTTCCGGTACGGCGCATACAATAATAACAATCGCCAGCGACACCGCTTCTACCACATCCTTGATCACTTCCGATGCACCTATGGCAAAATAGTTGGATACACCGCCTGCGGAAACAATGAAATAAGCAAAATACAAGATTGAAATAGCGATTGCCCCGATATATCCGAAGGTGGAAATCTGCTTTGCCAGCTTCGCCAGTTTCACTTTTAACGGCGAATCCGGTTCCTCTTCCTGCATTTCTTCCGCCATCTTGCCCATCATGGTCTTTAAGCCGACTTTTCTTACATCCAGGACACCTTCTCCGTCGAATACTACCGCACCGCGGAATAAGGAATGTGCATCTACGAACGTATCGCCCGTAATGTCATCTGCCAGCTGGAAACTTTCCGAAGTCTCCGTTTTTTTACACTCTTCCGCTTCACCGTTCAGCGCCGAATTATCCACCCGCAGGGAACCGGACACCAAAACGCCGTCCGCCGGAATTTTATCTCCCGACTGCAGCAATATCTTATCTCCGACCACCACATCATCCACATCAATAACGGTAACCAGCCCGTTCCTGTGCACTTTGCACTGGTCTTTCTTCGTGCTGTCCTTCAGTTCCCTGTACTTGGTATCGCTGGCCACACCGGTTTTAGCCGATACGAATGCCACGATCAGTACCGCCACGATCGTACCCAAAGGCTCGTAAATCTCCGCATACCCAAAGAAAAACATGACAATCATCAAACATGCGATCGCCAGCAGGATTCGAATCATCGGGTCTGAAAATGTTTCCTTAAACTCTTCCCAAAAAGTCGTGGGTTCCGAATCCGGAATCGCATTAGAACCGTATTTTTCGCGGGAAGCCTCTACTTCCTTATCCGTAAGTCCGTTATACTTCATTTAAAATTGCCTCCTAGTGTACTTATATATACCTGTTTACTAACTCGCCGAGTCCCGGATCGTTCGTTCCCTGTCCGATGGCGCTGAATTTCCATTCCCCGTTGTGTCTGTATACCTCGCCGAAAATCATTGCCGTCATCCCCGAATAATCTTCCGTCAGGTTATATTTGCACATTTCCTTATTCGTCTTTCCATCCACCAGACGGATAAACGCATTCTCAATCATTCCGAAATGCTGGTGTCTCTGCACCGCCTGATAAATATTGACCACCAGTACGATCCTGTCGTACTGCGCCGGTATCCTGTCCAGGTACACCAAAATCTGTTCGTCATCCCCGTCTCCCGCTCCGGTCAGGTTATCGCCCATGTGCTGCACCGTCCCCGACATATGCTGCAGGTTGCCGAAAAATACCACATCCGCCTTGTCCCTTAAATGGCCTCCCTGAAGAAGGATAGCCGAGGCGTCACAGTCAATGGGTTCCGGTTTCCTGGCGAAAAGTCCTCCTTTCCGCTTCACTTCATCCCATCCCAATCCAATCATTACGCTGGAAAGTCCGGCGCTTTCTTTTGACAGACTTACTTTCTGTCCCTTCTGTAAACTAATAGACATATTCTTTCTCCTATTCCAGTTCCGCAGCCTTCCTCCCAGTACCTTTTCACGCAGAGAAAATTCCGTCTGCTTCGCATCCGTAACTTCCTCTGGGCACTGTCCGGACGGCTGCTGTTTTTATTCCAGTTCCGCAGCCTTCCTCCCAGTACCTTTTCACGCAGAGAAAATTCCGTCTGCTTCGCATCCGTAACTTCCTCTGGGCACTGTCCAAACGGCTGCTGTTTTTTTACTCTACATCCACGCCAAAATTTGCGCATAAAGCAGCCAGCCCGCCCTGATATCCGCTGCCAATGGCATTGAATTTCCATTCGTTTCCGTTTTTGTATAATTCTCCGAATACAGCTGCCGTCTCAATGGAAAAATCTTCGCCCAGATCATAGCGCAGCAGCTCTTCTCCTGTCATTTCGTTGTAAATCCGGATAAAGGCATTGTTGACCTGCCCGAAGTTCTGGCGTCTTACATCTGCATCGTATATCGTTACCGTAAATGCGATTTTCGTAATATTCGCCGGTACGGCAGACAGATTCACTTTAATCTGCTCATCGTCCCCTTCGCCCGCTCCGGTCAGATTGTCGCCCATATGCTGTACGCTTCCGGACGGATGGGTTAAATTTCCGAAAAAAACAAAATCTTCCGATTTGGCTACCTTTCCGCTGTCGGTCAGCATAAATGCCGCCGCATCCAGGTCAAAATCACCGCCTGTGTCAAACTGGTTCACATCCCAGCCCAGTCCCACTACTACCTTCGATAGTCCGGGATTATCTTTTGTAATACTTACTTTCTGTCCTTTTTGTAAACTTACCGGCATGTCCTTACCTCCATTTTTTTATGCCACTTCGATTCCGTAATGGCCGCAAAGCGCCGCCAGGCCGCCCTGAAAGCCGCTGCCGATGGCGTTGAACTTCCATTCTCCGTTGTTTCTGTACAATTCCCCTACTACAACCGCCGTTTCGATGGAAAAGTCTTCTCCAAGATCATAGCGTATCAGCTCGGTTCCCGTTGCCTCGTCCACGATCCGTATGAAGGAATTTGATACCTGTCCGAAATTCTGACGTCTTACATCCGCATCGTATATGGTTACCGTAAACGCGATTTTGGAAACGTTGGCGGGAATTTTGGTCAGGTCAATTTCTATCTGCTCATCGTCTCCTTCTCCCTCGCCGGTCAGATTATCGCCCATATGTTTTACCGCACTGCTTCCGTGCTCCAGATTGCCGTAAAAAATAAATTCTTTTTCCGTCGGACATTTCCCGTTCTCTCCCAGCATAAATGCCGCCGCATCCAGGTCAAAGTCCGCACCGGAATCATATGCATTGACATCCCAGCCCAGTCCTACCATGATATTTTTCAGTCCGGGATTCCCCTTCGTCAAATCCACTTTCTGCCCTTTTGCTAAATTGATTGGCATAATAACATTACCTCCTTACTCATTTTAATATTTTTTGTTCGGCATATGATACATCTTGTTGAACTCCGCTTTGATATTTTCGAGTCTGGCCTGATCCTCAGCACGCTGCTTCTTTGCGTTTTCCTGAATCTGCCTTGTCTCGTCGATACCGGACACAATCGTTCTCCAAGTTGTTTCCAATGTTTCGATTTTGATGGAACTGCCGGATGCCAGCCTTGTCGTCATCTTGGACTGTTCCACCGTATTCTTCGCATTCTCAATCAGCATCGCATTCGTCTTTTCATCCAGCGCGGCAATAGCTTCCGCCTGAATACGCTGGCGTTTTAACATAATCGCCTGTGCAAGAGCCTGCTTGAATACCGGCAGGGTAATGATAAAGGCGGAATTGATTTTCCTTACCAGATTCATATTGCTGAATTCCATAGTCTTTATCATGGGAAGCGACTGCATTGCAACACTCTCTGCCGTCCGCAGATCCTGCGTCCTCTGTTCCAGCAGCATCAGGGCCTGCTGCATGTTCTGGATTTCAAACTGGATGGAATTGTCCCCGCCGGCCTCCATGTCCGCCTGCCGTTTGGCAATATATTCCTCCAGTTCCCGGCATCCCTGCTCTCCCGCCAGAATGTACTTCACCAATTTATGATAATATCCCAGATTAGCGTCAAACATCTGGTCGAGTTTGTGGTTTGACTGCTTAATTTCCGTTTCATACTGTTTTAACTGCACATAGATCTTATCTATCTCTTCCCCCATAGTATGGTATTTATCCAGTATTTTATCTAACTGTTTTCGCAAACCGCCGAAAAGCTTGCCGAACAAGGTCGGATTGTCCCTGATTTCCTCGATGTCGAACTTCTCCATCACCTTTGCCAGCAAATTTAACATCTGGCTGGCGGCATCCAGCTGCGACATATCCATACTGTTCAGAACCACATCCGATGCCCTGGAAATCTCTTCCGCCGCATCCGCCCCGAACGTCACGATTGTTTCCAGATTGTCTATTTCTATCGTGCTCACCAGTGCATCCACCTCCGGTGAATTCACCAGTGTCCGGTTCATCTGCTGACGATCCTCTACAATATCATACTGTTCCACTGCCATAACCTCATTCTTCGTATCCGGAACGGTTACCGTCTGCTGTGTGTTTGCCTTGCTGAAATCAAGTCCCATACTTTTTCCTCACTTCCGCTTTACGCTTTATTTTTTCTTAAAAATTCTATCACGCCAGGTAGGCCGTGTATTGGATGGAACGGCGTTGAAATCGGGAATCTGCAGATCGTACATATATTCGCCGATTTGATGCTCTTCCATTACCCTCATGTTAAAGTGCCTTTCCACGCTTTGGTAGCCTGTGGGTACAAAAAATACGATATCAAATCCGACCAGGTTCAAAAATGCCGTAAGTATGGAATCTTCCAAAGAAATTGCCTTTTCCGTGGTGTTGATATATACCACTTTCGGATTATGTTTCGTAAAATCAAACTTCTGTATCAGCCGGATCATGGCCTTTTCCATATTGAGTACCGTAGCGATAATGGTATACTCCGTGCCGTTTTCAAATGTCCCTTTTATTATTTTGCGTTCGATCAAAAGCTGCAGCTTTTCCAAAATATGGTCCTGTACCGCCTCCCTCAGCACGCCGTATGGATAAGAAGGATGCTGTTTGATCTTATTCTTCAGAAGCCGCCCGTTCTTAAAAAAAGCAGCGGCATAGGGTTTCATCGGATTTTCCCCCGAGGTATCCACGGCAGGACCGTTTTTTATCAGAAAAGTTTCCTCCGTCTGCAGCGCCTTGACCGCAGTCCAGTATGCATCCGGCCGGCCGTCCTTCACACCGGACACCTTGGCAAAAATGACCGGCATATTGACGGTATCATTTACCGTAACGAAATTAGGCCGGTATTTCAGTTCCTGCTTCCATAAAATGGCAATTTCTTCATATGTGGTCTGAAGCGTAACCGACACCGCCCTCCCATACTGCTGGTTTCGGTACATGCCGGAATCGCCGTACAGCATCGTATCCAGTTCCCGCTCCGCCTGATAAGCCGCCGTACCGATCTGCAGCCCCGCTTTTTCCTGCGGAAATTTATCTGCCGCAAGGCTCTCCCCGTAATTTACTTCATATAACAGCCTGTCCTGCAGACAGCACCTTGTATTCAGATCCGGATTCAATACCAGTACATCCACCGGCAGCCGGGACAGCAGCTTAAGGAACAGCGCCTCTTTGTCATTCTTACAGCCTCCCATATGAATAAAACAGCCTGTTTCTGGCATCTTCCAGCCCGCAAACAGCCCTTCCTGATACCGTTTCAGCCAGCACAACAGTATGACTGCACGACTCGTCAGACGATTCAGGGACACTTCTTTTTTCCCGGCTTCTTTTCCTGTTTCCCTTCCCGTATCTTTTCCAGTCTCTTCCAGCATCACATCGACAAACCCTTTCACCATCAGTCTCTGCAGTTCCGCGTTTGCCGTATAACTGATATTTCGGGACAGGTCTATCAACATCTCTTCCTGTCTGCCGTAATTTTTCCTCCTTACCGCCCCGATTTCCTCCATGGACGGCTGGGGAATTTCCCTGTCAACAATCACCAGCCTTCGTCCGCTGTTCACCAATTCCTGCCGGAACCGGTACAGTTCGCTCAAATAAGTCAGCTTGTCCTCCGCCCCGTTTATCCGGTAAAAACAGTTATAAAATAAATTCGGATCATTACCCCGCTCCGCCATTTTCGTTTCAAAATCTTCCAGTCCTTTTCCGGAAATCCACGCATTGGTACAATTGACCGTCTCCGGCAGCTTCCCGTACAGCCGCTGCGTATCCAGCCGCCTCTGCATTTCCTCCCGTACCCGTTCCAAAGAAAAACCCTCCGGAAAACTTCCCATATCCGGCAGTTCCAAACGGTCCGACATCACCGATGCCGCATCCAGTTTCCTGTAATTCCCGTCTCCGGCATATTGCAGCAAAACCACATCGCATCCCGCATTCGCCAGCACTTCCATCAACAACAGTTCATACAGGCTGATGTCACCCTCATACAGAATCTTCGGCACCCGATCATCTCCAAGCCGTCCGGCGATCCGTTCAAAACGGTAATACAGCCAGCACATAAATTTGATGTATGCATTTTTCAGCATATTCTCGTTTTTTCCGTTCTTCCGCAGCATGTCCAGTGTATCATACATCGAAGCCGCCACCGTATTCCTCTGGTATTCGTTCATCCGCGGCATCCACTTCTTCAGGCTGGACGTAAGAAAACCCATACTGAGCTGAAAATCCGCCCCCATGACTTCGTTGTAATAAGCAAGGTTCTTCCCGTCCGGATTGGAAATCCTGCCTTCGATGACCACGCCCCCGGTTCTAGCCGCCTCATAATATTTTCCAATAAATTCCTCTATCTGCCTGTTATATCCGTTAATTCTGTAAAAATAGATTCCCCGGCCCCGCCTTTCCTCCAGCGTAAGAAAAAAATCGTCCGGACTTTGAATCTTCACATGTTCAAACATGGATTTCCTTCACCTTCAATATCTGTTCATCTTGTTCTTATGCATCACATAACCCAGACCTGCGCCTACGATCCCGCCGAGAATATGGGTAAGATTCGACACATTATTCTGAATAAACAATCCTTCATAAATCTGTCCCCCGATATAGATCAGCGCAACCAGCACCAGCGTAACGGGCACCGTCCCCTCCTTCACACTGGTAAAAGGCGACAGTAAAATAAAAGCAAATACCACGCCGCTGGCGCCCAGCAGCTGAACATGGGGAAAGAAAATATAATTGACGATTCCCGTCACCAGCGCAGTGGTGAGCATGACAAAGATCAGATTGGAAGTGCCGTATTTCTCCTCCAGCAGCGGCCCTACCACTAAGATCAGCATGATATTCCCGATGAAATGCTCCCAGTTCGCATGTCCGAAGACATGTCCTATCATCCGCACATAAGTAAAAGGGCTGAGCAGGGAAGAGTGATATACGCTAAAAACAGCATGATTCGCCCGCCCCCGCGTCAGCCAATTCAGTATCAGTGCTACAAAACATATGATAGTAAACCCCAGAACAGCCGGGGAATTAAAAGAAAATTTGATTTTTTTTACAGTATCTTTCACTCTTTTTTACCTCTGTATCCGGCCAGGCCGTATCATTCATCCCGCTTTTGTTATTGCTTCATTATAACAACAATTACATAAAGTGTAAAGTTTCTTCTTAACAGTTCCTTACCGCTTCTGCACCATTCCCGCCAGTTCCCCCGCATACTGCGGATACCGCTCCGCCAGCTCTTTTATATCATTTTCCGCCTTATTGATGATCATTTCTTTATTGTAGTCCATCCGCCGCCGCAAAGACTGCCTGCGGATGATCAGGTTATGGCGTATCTCCACCATTTCCTTATTATCCAAAAGCGCCGCCGTCTGGTGCAGCCAGACAGCCGGGTCTTTGACCTGGTAACACTTCAGGATATTCAGCAGTTCCTGATGGTAATCATCCAGTTCCAGTTCCGCCTCCCGATAGCGCCTGCGCTCTTCTTTTTCCACTTTGTACTTATCCCAAAGAACCTTCAGTTCTTTTCCGCTGGACACCTGATATTTCATATACAGATAATCCAGCAGATTGGTATTGTTCACATAGCGGATCTTTACCCGGTTCTGCAGCATGATGATCCGGTTGATTCCTTTTTCCACCCGCTTCAGCTCTTTCACCGACTCCGTATATTTCAGATACAGCGCCGTGATCACCAGTGCGGCAAGTCCCGCCGTGAGCAAAAATCCCATCTGGGTATTCATTTCCAAAACATACTGCAGGGTAAACAGTATGACAAAGCAGACCACCAGTGCCATGGAACAGATAACCGCCATTCCTTTGGCATCCGCTATTGCCCCCTTTAACTCTCCCTTCCGGTAAAAATAGGCATGTTTCTCTCCGTCCAGACGAGACATATCCTGACGGATGAGGTTTTGATACTCCTCGGCCTCCGCCAGTTTCCGGCAGCCTTCTTCCGCTTCATCTTCCATGCGCTCTATCTGATGATATTTTTCATCCGTCAGGCGGTTCTTTTTCTTCAGGTAAACATCCTGCCGGTCTTCCAAATCCTGAATTTTCTGTGCGGCGGCGTTCAGTTCCGTCCGCTCGCTCTCGGGAAGGGCCTCAATCTCTTCGATATCCTTCAGATAAGACGTCACCATATTGTATTCAAAACTTAAATTTTCCAGCTCTTTTGCGGCCTCTCCCATCTGATCCAGGCAGTTCTGCACATATTCCTGACGCTGTGCGGCATCGTGTACGTCAAAGATTTCCGGCGACCGGCGGATGTTGTTACCGAAATTCAGGCTGTTCCAATCCTCCGGCATGACCACACGGCCTCTTTCTGCCTGTACTTCATCCTCCCAGCTGCCCCATCCCTGCTCTTCTTCTTCCTCATAATCCGCTAATTTACGCAAAAATTTTGAATTTCTGAACCATCCGTTTTTCTTAAATAATCCCATACTTTTTTACCCTGTCATTCCGCTGTGATTTCCCTGTAACGTTCCTTTAATACATGAACGATCCGCTCGGTCTCGTCATAATAAGAAGCCGAGTGGCTCTCCTCCCTGCATATTCCAAGGGTAAAAAGCATCCTGCTTTCTTCCGTCCCCTCAAATTCCTTTACCGCATCTTCCATGAGCTTTTCCACTTTCAACGTCCATTCATATTTATCCTGATCTCCGGCTGCAAAATCCACATATTCCGTTTCGTCCATCCTCATACGGTTAGCCGCCAGAAAACGGATATAGGCATCCTCCCCGCCGCCGCATTCATAAGCTTCCTTAAAGCACCGGCCCGCACTTTGGAACCGGAACAGCTGTGCATAGACCGCACCCTGATTGTAGAGGATCTTCGCCCGCAGTTCTTTCTCCGCATCGGGCAGTTCTTCCAGCAGACTGTCATAACTCTTTAATGCAGCCATATACTTTTTATGCCCCGCCAGATAATCGGCTCGTGCCTTCCGCTTTTCACAAAGGCTTAAATCCCTGCCCTCATCCAGCATTTCCACCGCTTTTTCCCAGGTTCCGCGGTCTCCGTATCCTACGTATTCCAGAATTACCCCCGCATAACCGCCTACCGTACAGCCCCCTTTGGCAGCTTCCTCCAGCCGTACCGCCAGTTCCTGCAGTCCGCACTCCTCTGCCAGCCATCCTTCCAGTCTGCCGTCCATTAAGTCCTGATCGATCAGATAGGCGTCCTTCAGCAGACAGTAACACAGTTCTTCCACGGAATAAAGATTCACATAGACTTTTTCCATAAAAAAAGGCTTCTCCGCATATTTTCCCATGCAAAGCAATAATTTACCCATGTATCTTCTCCTTCCGCACTTTTTTTTAACAACTTTCAAACTAGTTTTAAACGATTTCTATTCTTTTTTCCCATTCTGCTCCCAAAGACGGAAAAATCTCGCCAAACCCCATATCCGTCACTTTCACACGAAACTGTGTCCTGGAAACCATCTGTGCGTTCACTCTCAACCGGGTCGTCCAATTCTCCCTTTCCGGTATTCCTTTCAAAACCACATGGACTTCCCTCGGTTCCCCGCCATTTAAAGGAGTCAGCAGAACTGCCATCGTATCCCCTGCTTCCATGATTACGTCAAATTCCTTCCTGGCATCGTACCAGTTAACGCCGCCGTCCATGATGGCAAAATAGGAATCCTCCCCCCGGCGCAGCAGACGCATCCCCACATTGGCCGACAGCTTATCCCTTCCAAGAAAAATATAACCTTCTTTTGCTTCCCGCAGCCCAAGCTTCCCGCAGATACTGTAACAGGCCCCTTTGCTGTAAAGATTGTTTCCCTGAAAGACCCTCCGTCCCCTGCACAGATAATGGAGGGATTCGTCCGCCCAGCCATCCCGGTAGCCGTCGCCGATCAGATACACGCTGGAAACCGCCCTTCCGTTGCATTTTTCCTTCACGATACGGGAAAAAAGGTCATCCAGCCCTTCCTTGGGAAGTTCTCCGTTTTCATCCTCCTGCCGCTGCATCTCCCGCCGCTCATCCTCTTCGATAAACACGACCCGCGGTGTCGTTTTCCGGTTGCACTCAAACCGGTACAGCCGCAGATTCCGGTTGTCGTACTCGCACAGAAGCACCTCATACGCCCAAAGCGATTCCTGCTGGGAAAGAGTATAATGGTAAAAACTGTCCACATGACTCTGAAAATAGATCCGGTCGGTCTTAAGCTGCAGATTTACCGCCATCTGCGAAAGCACGTCCACCATGCGCTCGTCCAGCCGCTCCACGGTAAACATCACCCCGTCCAGATACTCCGGCTGGGCAACAATACTTAACAGTGACAGACTCCTTTTTACAAAAAGAGTCAGCAGCGCCGCCGGTTCAAAACTTTCCTCTTCTATTACCACCGGCTCCCCGCTCCGGACCAGTTCCAAAAGGTTATCCACCAGATATCCTTCCTGCTCCTTCGCTGCCCGGAGGGCGTCCCTACCGTAAAGCCACTGGTTCTTCTCCTTCCGCCGGCACAGCGCCAGCGGAATATTATACTGTTCACTGCCCGCCACCACCGGAAGCGTCTCCACATCCTCCGCCGACGGCAGATAATAGCTGATCTGAGCGTAATTCTCCCCCAAATCATATCCTATCACAATACGCCCATTCCTCTTTCTTCCCACTGTTCCTCCTATTCCAGTCCCACAGCCGCCCTTCCAGCACCTCTGTCAGCTGCACTGCACTGGCGCTGCTGTTTATTTGATTCCAGTCCCGCAGCCGCCTCATTGCTCTCCCCCAAAACATAGTACCCATTAAACATACATATCACAAATTATACCATTCCGCTTCGTTCGCCCAAAGTAACGATCAGGAAGTAAACTTCCCAATAAATTCGCGCACCCGTTCATCCGAAGACGCAAAAATTTCATCCGGCGTCCCCTGCTGCCGTATCACGCCCTGCTCCATAAAAATAATCCGGTCTGACAACTCCCTCGCAAACTGCATCTCATGAGTAACAATGATCATGGTCATATGCTCTTTCGCCAGTTCTTTGATCACCTTCAAAACCTCCCCGGTCAGCTCCGGATCCAGCGCGGAAGTCGGTTCGTCAAAAAACAGGATTTTCGGCTGCAGCGCCAAAGCCCTTGCAATCGAAACCCTCTGCTGCTGACCGCCGGAAAGCTGATAAGGATAAGCGTCCTTTTTATCTTCCAGCCCAAGCTGTTTAAGCAGCTTCACGGCACGCTCCTCCGCTTCCTTTTTCGGAACCTTATCCACACTGACAGGCGCGTCCGTAATATTTTTCATTACCGTATAGTGGGGAAACAGATTGAAATTCTGAAATACCAGACCGAAATGCTTGCGCAGCTCCTTCTTCTTCTGTTTTCCGGCATAGACACATTTTCCGTTTTCTTCCCAGGCCGCAGCCTCCCCCAGATATTTTAATTCCCCGCCGTCCATTTTCTCCAGCATGGTCGCACAGCGCAGCAGCGTGGATTTACCGGAGCCGGAAGGACCGATGACCGATACGACTTCCCCCTTCTTTACGGAAAGGGAAATATCCTTCAATACCTCCAACCCGTCAAATCCTTTTTTCATATGATTGATTTCCAGTAAATTCATCCCAACACCCCTGCTTTCCTACCGGTAATAATTCAGCTTCTTCTCCAGATACTCCATAAAACCTGCCACCGCCAGATTGAAAATGTAATAAAAAAGCCCGGCTGCCATCAGCGGCATAATGCTCGTTTCCTTCGCCGCTATCTGCTTGGCAATGGTAAACATCTCCGCTTCCGCCAGCACAAAAGCCAGCGAAGTATCCTTTACCAGCGTAATCGTTTCATTCGTCACCGGAGGCAGTACCCGCTTGATCACCTGCGGCAGTATGATTTTAAAAAAAGTCTGCGATCTGCTGTATCCCAGCACCTTTGCCGCCTCATACTGTCCAACCGCCATGGATTCGATGCCCGAACGGTAAATTTCCGCAAAATATGCCGCATAGTTCAGTACAAAGGCTATGATGACCGCCACAAAACGATATCCCGAAGATATCCGGATTCCGAACACATAATAAGGAGCAAAATACACCACGATCAACTGCAGCATCAGCGGTGTCCCCCGCATAACGGATATGTAAAATTTACTGATCACCCGCAGCCAGCCCTGCTTTGACATTCTTCCGAATGACAGTACCAGCCCTGCCGGAAGGGAAAATAAAAGCGTGAGGAAAAATATTTCCACGGTAATTCCCATTCCCTTTACCAATTGTAAAAACATCGTTGCCAAACTCATATCTGTTTTCCATACCTTTCGAAATGACCATATAACCGGACAGGGAAGTTTCTTTCTCACATCCTTGCAGCGGACTTTCCCTTCTCTATGTTCTGCGGCAGGCGAGTGCCATGCAGACACACCTGCCGCAGATACGGAACTTTATAAACCGTCCTTTACTTGCCGAGGCACACACTGTCCGTCAGGCCGAAGTCAGAATATTTTTCCGCGATCTCCATAAACTTACCGTCCTGCACCATCTCCAACAGCGTTGCTTCCACCTGGTTTTTCAGTTCTTCATTACCCAATTTAAAGCCGATGCCGTACTGCTCACTTGCCAGACGTTCCTCCAGAATGACAAACGCATCCCCACGGGAACTGAGCTGGTAATTGGCCACACCGATATCAATTGCAAGCGCGTCAATAGCTCCCTGCTCCAAATCCATGAACGCCACATTATAATCCCCGTACTGCTGCAGGTCGGCAAACGTAACTGCCAGTTCTTTCGCATCTCCGTCCAATGCCGCCAGCGCGGAAGAATCCTTCTGCACGCCCACTACCTTTCCGGCCAAATCCGCCTGTGATGCAATTCCCGCGTCCGCCGGCACTACAAATACCTGACTGTTATCAACATACGGCACACTCCACGTATAGGCGTCCTCTCTTCCCTGCATCGTAAAACCGTTCCAAATACAGTCAATGGAACCGGAATTCAGCTCCATATCCTTGGAATCCCAGTCAACCGGCTGTGCCACAAACTCCCAGCCGTTACGCGCACATACTTCTTTTGCCAGATCCAGATCAAATCCCGTATAATTGCCGTCCTCATCCATATAACCGTAAGGCGGAAATTCCGCGTCAAAACCCACCGTAAATGTCTTCCGTTCCCCTGCTGCCGCCGTATCGCCTGCCGCTGCTTCCCCGCCGCCTGCCTGCGCCGTCTCTCCGGCATTTGCCGTATCCTGCGCTTCCGCTCCGGAACCGCACGCTGCCAGCGTGCATATGCCAAACGCCGCCGCACAAACCATCGCCATAAATTTTTTCATCTTTCTTCCTCCCTGCCATGCATCCAAACATTCTCTCCGCGCCGTGTTCCTTCCGTTTATTTTCTCACCCACGCCGCGTCTTTCTTAACTGCAAACTACAACCGCGCTAAAACTTTACCGCACAAAAATCCGGCATGCCAAAACTTAACATACTCTTAACCCGGCACACCGCAATTTAGCATGATAAATCATTAACACGCTGTCATAGTATCATGATGACGTCAAAGTGTCAAGCAGGATCCTTTGTCTGGATTGAAGCAATGATCAGATATACCGGGCGGATTTATGTAAAACCCCTGATAAAAGCATTGATGCATTCATACCCCATCGCCAGATTAATATTCTGCCCGGAATCATACCCTGCCGTACTGATTCCTATGACCTCTCCCTGCATATTCAGCACCGCACCTCCCGAACTGCCGTGGGAAGTGGGGGCCGTAAACTGTATCATATCCACGTTGTCGATTTTCCGGAAACCGGAGATGATCCCGTCGGAAACCGAATTGAACAGCCCCAACGGACTTCCTATCGCCACTACCTTCTGTCCCCGCACCAGTTTATTCTTTCCCTGATAGATGGGAAGCGGAACCAGTTTCCTTTGGATCCGGATCACGGCAAGATCCAGTACATAATTATATTTGATCACCTCGTCGGTTTCATAAACCTGTTCATCATCCTCAATCCGGACCGAATAGAATTTTCCTCCGCTCGCCACATGGTTATTGGTAAGAATATATCCGTCCCGGCCTACCATGATGCCCGAACCGGTTCCGATCACATCTCCTTTTGTATCATGAATGGCGATCATGACCACGGAGGATGCCAGCTGTGCCAATTCTTCAAAGCTTTTTTCCGAGTTCCCTTCTGCCGTTCCATTGAATGGGGAAGCCGGCGACGCCGGACGGGCCGGACTGTGCGGCTGCGTGGGACAGGCCGGAGGATTTGCAGAACCGGCATGACCGGAACGGCCAGAACGGTTGGGATGGCTTGGAATCGTAACGACTACCGGTCTTTCCTGTACATTCCCCCCCTGCCGGACCAAAGCGTTCCCAGTATCATGCTCCGGCATATTTTCCTGCAGGTTCTGCTTTTGCTTCCGTCTGTATTCCGGAATGGCAAGTTCCGAATAATCTCCCAGCACAAACTTTGCCGATAAGCCCAGTTTTTCCTCATCCGCTCCTATGTCCGCCCTGCTTTGCAGCAGCAGTACGTCGCATCCGGTCAGCGTCAGCAGGTAAAAAAACAGATATTCCTGCTTCTTTTCTATATTATCGGCAACTATTTTTATGGATTCCCTTTCGTCCCATACGAAATCTTCTTTATCAAATACGGAATCATACCAGAAAAGCAGCTTTATGATAAAGTTCTTCCGTATGGAATCGGTCATCAGCATCTCTTCCCGCATACAGATATCCTCTACAGCAGAGCAGGCGCTGCCAAGCAGTTTTGCCAGTTCAGCGCTTCCCATTGTGGTACGGATTACCGCTTCCTGTCTGCCGCTCTCCGTCCATTTGGCATAGCGCTCCGCATAAAATGCCGTATCCTCCGTATTCTGCAGTTTCGGCAGACTGCCCAGTCTGCGGTAATACCCCCGCCCGCTCTGGCTGCAGCCGTCCAACGTATCGTCCATCTTGCGGATATCATTGATATAAGTCGGGCTTGTCCCCACTGCCCTGACGAAATAAACATCCTTACACTGCCTGTTGATACCGCCTTTGATCGATTCAAACGTATCAATCGCCGTAACACTCATTACATTATGCCTGAATCTCAATATTCCTTCCACCGCTTATCACCTGTTTGATTTTTCTTGTTATCCATTTTATCACTTTCAGCAATATTAATCTACCACTTTTATGCCGTCTGTGATATAGTAATAGGAATTGGGGCATTCTTTTTCGAGGAGATTTTTATGAAAGATTCACTGATCCATTACAGCGTCGGCGCACTGCTTTACTGTCCGGCAAACCATAAAACCATTGCCGCTTCCATTATTCAGGAACGCTTTGGCGCCAAATATTCCCTAGCGCTCTGCCTGGAGGATACCATTCAGGACAACTGTGTCAAAGATGCCGAGCAGAAGCTGATCGCCGCACTTCGTACCATTCAGGAGGCAGGGAAAATAAGGAAAGAAAATTCGGAACCGGATTTTTTTCTGCCTAAAATCTTTATCCGCGTCAGACATCCGGAACAAATCCAGGCGCTTTACGAGCGGGCAGGTGCTGCGCAAGAACTTATCACCGGCTTCATCGCTCCGAAATTCGCACAGGACAATGCGGATTCCTACATCGATGCCATTCGGGAACTGAACCGGACCGCATCACGGACCGTATACATGATGCCGATTTTCGAAAACCCTTCTATCGTTCATCTGCTAAACAGGGGCCGTATTCTGTATGCTTTAAAAGAAAAACTGGATACTGTCGAACCATACATTCTGAACATCCGCGTAGGCGGCAACGATCTATGCCATATGTTCGGCTTCCGCAGACATGCGGATGAATCCATCCATTCCATTCGTCCCGTTGCGGATATTTTTTCCGACATCATCACGGTATTCGGCATGGATTATGTGGTTTCCGGTCCCGTATGGGAGTATTACGGCGGTGCAGGCTGGGATACTGGATTATCCGCAGAACTGCGGCAGGACCGTTTATGCGGTTTTATCGGAAAAACGGTCATCCACCCAAAACAGATCGAACTGGTCAATTCCGCTTATCAGGTTTCCCGTACCGATTTGGAAGACGCCAAAGCCATTCTCGGCTGGAGCCGGACCTCTGATACGCTGGTTGCCGGAAACTCCGCAAAGGAGCGGATGAATGAATGCAAAACGCATGAAAACTGGGCAAAAAGGATTCTGCTTTTGTCGGAATATTATGGGGTAGGAAATTAAAGCGGTTCTTTCACGTATCCGCCATCTTCCTGATCAGTCCGCAGGCGCGGTAATGCCGCAGGGGATAACGTTCCACCGGAACCTTCTTTTCCTCCGCCAGCCGTATGATATGCGCCAGGGCCGCATCCTTCTCATGCTCCTTATCGATCAGCACCTTCCAGGGCACCCGCCGGAGCAGAACCCGTGTTGTTTCCCCGATTCCCGGTTTTACCAGATTTATATCTTCGATTCCGAATCTCCCGGCAATCTCTTTTACTTCCTCCACGCCGCTGCCGATGGGAGATTTTTCTTCTGCTGTTATTTTGTGCATTTCCCATTTGCCTCCAAACTCTTTTTCGATGGCATGGATAAATTCATAAGACAAATCCGCATCTGCCAGCTCCCCATAATACACCGCCCCGTGAAAATCCTTTTCCCCGATCATATCATCCCGCAGAAATGTCCTGCTGATCAGACCGGATACGGTACAGTTCAGGCAGGAACTGGGAATCAGGATATCCTCATGGGTTCCGCACAGCTGCGTTACATTGGCAGGGTCTGCCAGTACCGCAAGCTCCGCCGGCACACCTTCAAACTCTTCCAGGTCTTTTTCCAATTCCCCTAAAATAGCGCCTTTTCCTATCCACCCGTCCACAAACAGCAGACGTTCCGGTGCATACCGTTCCAGCAGGCAGCGCATCGCGTTTTTATCAATTCCCCTTCCCCTGATAATCGAAATCCCGTAATGCGCTGCCTCTATCCCGTACCGGTAACGGAGATATCGTTTCAAAAGAATGCCGACCGGCACTCCCGCCCGCGCAAGGGATACCAAAACCACCTCTTTCCCTCTTTTCTCCAATATCTTATCCGCCAGCACGGCAACCGCCTGCGCCGTAGGCGCCGCATAATGACGCAGGGCTTCCCTGTAAACTTCCATATATTTACTGCTTGGCACATACTCGATGGGCAGCATTTCACAATAGTGCTTTCCGGCCTGTATCAGCCGTTCCCGCTCCTCCGTAGGCTGGGGCTGTACCAGTCCCGTGATATCCTTTAACAGCAGCATCACATCTTCTTCCAAATACGAACTGCGCATCACTCACACCACCTTATCACATGGATATCCGTGTTTCCGCATTCCGCCAGCACGCAGCACAGATCACGGATTCCCCGCTCCGATGTAGGACGGGAATCCGTCAGTACCGCCACCCTGTCATACTTTTTCAGATCATAAAGGAAGGTCCGCCTTTCCTCATCGTAAAGACTATGCAGCTCGTACCGCTCATGCAGCGGGTATTCTGCTTCCGTACTGACCGCAATCGGGCTTCTCGTCGTGGCATGGCATCTGACCAGGCAGCCCGCATCCTCCATCACCGATGCAGTATAAATCGCCGGATACATGAATTCCTCCGTTCCAAGGACCAGAACCCGCTCTCCTTCCGCAAAAGAAAGCCTCTGCACCATCTGCTCTGCCAGACTGCGGCAGGCGGCTTCATAATCCGCACCCTTTATCAGCCGTCTTCCGTCCCGATATCCTGCTGCCTGATGCATCTGAAACGGAACGGGTTGATCTTCCGGGTATTTATGATAAATCCCGTCTCCTTTGTATTCCTCCGCGATCTCCGGATAGCGGGAGTGGTCCGTCTTAACCAGGTAATTCAGCCGGATTCCCTGCTCCTTATAGCGTATTTCCGCTTCCGCATCCATGCCGTTTAAAAGGGATGCCGCTGAAAACGCAAGGTTCCGGCCATATGTCTGCCGCATGAGTTCCACAATGTTTAAAATCGTGTTTCCGGTGGTCACTTCATCCTCCACAAACACAATCCGTCCGATGTCATCGATGATTCGGTCCAGATCCGTTTTTATCAGTTTCTGCTCCGCTGCGTGGCTGTGGGCTTCCGTAAAATACAGATATTCCACTCCCTCCGCCTGTTCCCTCGTCGTCTGCATATAATCACAGCCCATATTCACCGCCAGCCTTGCCCCGACGGCCGTTGCCGTCTCCGCAAATCCGACCAAAAGCAGCTTTTCCCCCTCATATTCCTTCGCCACTGCCGCCGACAGCTCGTCAAACATGCGGAGACATTCCCGCGGTTTTGCCGGAATATGTTTGCCCTGAAGGCAGTTTACCACCAGATAATTCCGTTTTGTATTATTCTCTCTTTTTGCTACGCGCACCAATTCTTTTTCCGTATACATGATTTCCAGCTTTCCTTCTATAAACTATGGGCTGCACGCGCCTGTTCAAGCGGTGCACCCTGTTTCGTCCTAATTATACCATATTCTTACGGTATTTCACTTAAAATCTTTTCGCAAGCCGCCAAAGCAAGCGCCGGCATCCGTTTGAAGAATCGTAAACGCAAAGCGGGCATTCTGTCAAAGTCCGCCTGCAACTGCCCGGAAAAATTCCACATGCTTCACCTCATAGTCTTTTTCCATAAAATCCGGATCTGCACTGGTCTTTACGATGATCACCTGTTTTGAAGGATTTACATAAATCCACTGCCCATAGACACCGATTGCCATAAATTCCCCTTCCTCTCCTTCCGGCACCCACCACTGGTATCCATATCCGATCACATTGTAAGCATCCTGGTTTGCCCCCGGTTTGGAATACTCCGCGCTGACATCCAGACTGTCCCGTACCCATTCCTTTGGCAGTATCTGCTCTCCATTATAATTACCCTCATTGAGATACAGCCTTGCAAAACGGGCATAATCCCTGAGGGATACACTCAGACCTCCCATGGCAAGTTCCGTCCCGTTGCTTAATGTCCAGTATGCATCATGTGCAGTATCCAGTTTTTTCCACAGTTTTTTCTCCATGTATTCGGCAAGGCTGTACCCGGTTGCGTTGGTAATCACCTCGCAATGTCATTAAGTTAGCACCAACAACATAAGGCTTACTGCGGGAAAGATGGCA
>CAJTVQ010000039.1 GCA_910579935.1 uncultured Lachnospiraceae bacterium | reverse complement strand
TGTCATCTTCAACGAAGAACAGACAAGGCAGATCATGAAGAATAAGGGGGAAGTGATAGGAAATGCATATGGGGAGGGAACTGAACCAGTAATCCCCTTAAGTATGAAATCATTGCCTTACTTTATGACTGACCCATCCTATCGAATGGTGGAGATGTTTATGGAAAACATGGAGAAAAAGGGTGTTATGTTTATGAATTCTGCAAAAGATTTATCTGAAGCCGCACAAAACATAAATAACCTATCCAGTGTAATTAGTAACAATAACAACACCATGAACAGGAATGTTAATGTTGATGTCGGAGGTATCCATGTACATGGTGTACAGAATCCAGAAGATTTCTCAGATATAGTAAGTATGCGTGCGCATAACCGGATTTTACAGGAAATGAAAAAATATTAAAAACATCCTACACCCTGAAATATGGGTGCAGGATAACAATATAATTTTATTGCAATTTAAAATAAATCATTATATAATGGAGACGAAATGATGGAAACGAATAGTATTAAATTTATTCCTGTTATTAGGAATGGGAAAATACGTTACAAAGTTATAAATAAAGATCATCCAAGATGGAAGAGATACAGCTTTGGGATACATAAGATAGTCGAGGCTGATATACCATTAAGAAAACCTATCTTGGTTAACGATGAAAACCTAGAGGGGGAATAATTAAAAATGGGAAAGTCACTTGTATTTACAAAAATATATGAAGAATCAGAATATAATGGCTACATTGCAACAGATGAATATATTTGTTACGAAAATAATAAAATTCCTGTAAAAGCGTTATGGGATACTGGTTCTTCTGATTCTGTAATATCAAGTGATTTAGCAAAAAGACTTGGGTTACACTCGGTCGGAAAAGCAAAAATTAATTCATCAGGTTCTACCTATCAATCAGGACTATACGAAGTGGTTTTGTTACTGGACGAGAAAGAAACCATCAATCTACATGTAATGGAATCTCATCAATTGGACAAAAGTGGAATAGATATGCTAATTGGATTAGATGTGATTTGTTTGGGTGATTTTGCATTATCTACATATGATGGTACTATATGTCTTTCATTCAGAATGCCATCAAAAGGGTTAATTAATTTTAATGATAATTCATGAAAGTGAATAATCAATAATATGATATATAAGACAGCTTAAAACAAGCTGTCTTTTTATAATGTGAAAAGAAGGGAATAGACTATATGAATAATGGAGTCACTAATAAACATATACAGGCATTAGATATATTAATTAAGGAATTTGTTAACCTGATCAAGACCCACGAACACAAATATGACAAAACATTTGCATCTGCCGTAAAAAGCATAAACAAAGATTCAACTTACACCATTATGGATGATGGCGGTGTGGAAAGGAAACTGAAATGTTCCATTCCTAATGCTGCACTGAAAGTTGGTCAGTATGTATGGGTGAAAGTTCCATCAGGAAGATTAGAAGACATGCATATATGTGGGATTAAGTAAAATTTAAGCAGAAAATAAAAGGAAGGAGGTATATGATTAAAATGTCTAAACCAATAGTAAATAAAATAACTCCTTTTGATGCCGTTATGGATAAAATTTTCAGTTTTTCATGGAATGGCAATCAATCATATGCAAACCGATTAATTATATATAACGCAGATACTATGGATATCGTGTATGATAAAAAAATTAATACATTCCCACATACACATGTACTTCCTGCAGGAAAATTATCTAATGGGAAAAAATGGATTGCACAATTTCAGACATTTGATATGGATGATAATGCAAGCGAATTATCTGATAAATTATATTTTCAAACATTAAAAACACCACTCTTCTATTTTTATGGTTTGGAAAATGGACAAACATTACAGTCAGCATTTTATGATGCACAGATATATTATTTACAGGAAAATTATGAGGATATCCAGTCCTTCAGATTTTATCTTTATGATGGTACAAAAACCTTATTATCAGAAAGTGAAACTATGTATGACAGTACAAAGATAAGATATCAATACAAAGGACTCGATAATCATACAATTTACTATTTCCGTTGTCACGGCATAACTGTAAATGGAATGGAAATTGATACAGGATATATTCAAATATATACAGATTATAGACGTCCAGGCAAATATAGTATTATATATGCAGAAAATGATCCATTACATGGATACATCAAATATCATACAAATATCGTAGTGATACAATATAATGGTAATAAGACATTTAACTTTGAAAATGGAATGATAGACCTGCATAATGAAGGAATATATTATGATACTGGTTTTGTAATAGATAGTGATTTCACATTAAAATTAAGAGGAATGTATTTGAATCAAACAGCAACTATATTAGAATTAAGAAATACTCAATATTCTCTGACTATAAATTCCTATTTGTACGAAGACGGAACTACTCGATTTAAACTAACAGTCCCAAATGGACTTGGTAATTATATACTCTATTCTGATGCGATTGCTTTTAATTCCACTGATATGGTATGTATATGGTTAAGAAAAATAAATGATATTTATCAGTTAGAAGTTATTGTAGATCCTGATTATACGAATACTAATAATATCTGGTATGGACAACAAATGCCAGCAAGACCAGATGTATATGATGTATGGATTGATGCTCCGAATTTATTTACATATGTTGTTAATAAAAATGATATGCAAACATATTATTCTGAGCAGGAACCACCAAATGCTGATATAAATGATATATGGAATTAAGGGGGTGAGTTTTTGTTTTTTCTTTCAAAAACCATACTTGGCACCAGTATAAATACAATTCCACTTACACCAACACATTTAAATAATATAACATACATCCGATTGGCGAATGGGTTATATGACTGTTTATATATAACAAAAGAAACAATCTCTGAACCTTCCATGGATTGTCCTGATGAATGGGATTTTGATACAATTTTTCATGCTGACTTTAATAATTCAACAAATGCAGGAAACGTGGATTGGAATTTAAAAACAGTATCACATTTACTCATTAAACGAAGAAATACAAAAAAATTTAAATGGATGACTATTGCTGTAAAGGAAGTACATACACTTGAAGACTTTACCAAAGGTCTTAGGGGAAATGATTATACAAATGCCTGTCATGTAGAATATGAATATGCAGTAGTTCCCGTATTCCATGGTATGGAAGAAGGAACATATTATACTACATTTGTTGATTCAGAGTTTAATGACATATTTATTGTTGAGAAAAATCATATTGTCGGAACTCCTGCTACTGATGGATATTGTGATACAACAAGGCGAATACCATCATCTATAAATGAAACCATCAATAACAGATATCCTACTTATATTAGAAATACAATTTCCAATTATGATAAAGGTAGCTGTAAGGGTAAATTTATAGAATTAGACGAAGAAAACTGTGATTTTGTTGTTGACGATGCATTACGTATACCTTATCAGAGAGAGCTAATGGATTTTCTTGCTGATGGAATGCCAAAGATACTCAAACACTTTGACGGAAGAATCTGGCTAATGATTGTCACGGGTGATCCAACAGATACCGCAGATACTACATACCAAAACAGAGATATATCTTTTGAATGGGCAGAGATTGGCAATTATGAATCCGAAAGGGATTTATATTATACGAATCTTTCTGATATTGAGGAGAAATGGTGGAATAAATGATTACTGCAAAAGACCTTAAATTAATATTGCAAAAACCATTGCATTTCTTACTGAAAATCGAAGTATTAAAAGATGATGGTAAGACTATACTTGATACATTAAAAGGCACTATTGTTGGAGGAACTGCTTCCATTGATAGTGCCTCTTCCATTAGAAGAACTTTTTCTATATCTTTAATTCCGACCCTATATGACAGGAATGATGCAAAGATTACTGAAGAAGGACTTATCTGGTTAAATAAGGAAATCCGTGTATATATAGGAATCATGGATATAAGAACAAAAGATTATACATATTACCAACAAGGATATTATGTATATACTAATACCTCTGGTACTTATGATGCTGCAACAAATCAATTAACAATTACATGTAGCGATTATATGTCAAAATTGGATGGAACAAAAAATGGGCAAATAGGTGCATTGACTACTAAGATACCCGCATATGAAGAAAATGAAGAAACAGGCGAAGTAATCAGATACAATATTATTCGTGAAGCTGTAATTGCGATCCTGACACAATTAGGCGGCATAAAAAATTATATGGTTGATGACATGGGTGAATACAAAGCTTTGTCACAGAATAACAGCGATTGGAAGAATTATAGGATACAAAACCCTTTATGGAACACCATACCATATGATTTAGAGTTTTCGAGTGGCTGCACTGTTTTATCTATCTTAGAAAAACTGCGCGACTTATACCCAAATTATGAAATGTTTTTTGATGAATATAATGTCTTTATATGCCGTATGATGCCAAGCTGTTACGAAGATGATATCATTTTCAGTAATGAATTTATACAAAGGATTTATATATCAGAAAACACAAGCATAGATATGGCGGCAGTAAGAAACATATGTGAAGTCTGGGGAAAAGTTATCGAAGCAGATTTCTATACAGAGGAATGCAGTTATAACAATAATGTATACTACTGCCCTATTGATGGATATGATGAAAAATATTATAATGGTGACTCTGTTGCAGTAAAAATATCATCACCTAACCAAAATAACCCTAAATTGAATATAAACAATTTAGGAGAAATTGATATCTTGGATGAAAATACAGATTTACCTATTATGAGCAATGCCTTAGAAAAAAATGTTGTTTTTGTTTTTAAAATAAAAAGTAAAAGAATTGATGGGCAAACCATATTTAACGCTTATCTTCTTGGACATTGGCAAGCACATGGTATGAATGTTTTGACCGATGGGACGATTGGCAATGATTATACTTTTAATGATGGGACTGTATGTAAGAAATATTCCAAAAAATATTTCCAAACAAAATATAACTGTGAGTCCGTAGAATTTGAAATCATTCCAACTTCTCCATTCACAGTACAAAAGCTTGGCGAAATATTGGATGTCAAAACAGGTGGGGAATATGATAACATCACTTCAGATTCACTTGCACTATCCAGAGCAAAATGGGAGAACTGGAAAAATTCACGATTAACAGACAGTATAACTCTTACCACAAATCTTGTGCCTTTTTATGACGTAAATATAAAAGTCTTATATCAAAATTCACAATCTGATGTAGCTGAACAATATATTATTAAATCTGTATCACATGATTTTAACTCAGGTACTTCTACCCTGTCATTAATGAAATTTTATCCTCTATACAATGAAAACACATAATTCAAAATAAAAAAAGAAAGGATGTGTCATATCTGAATACTTCAAGAATTTATGAACCAGAAATTATTATCAATCCAGATACAAGAAAAATCAATATACCACAAGAATTATATAATATTGGTGTAGTATCAGACAATAACGCAGAGATGGTGAATATCAGAATCCCAAGATATTTTGACGGATGTGATTTTTCTACGAGAACATGTACGATATCCTATAACAATGCATTAAAAGAACGAGGTGTATATACAGTAAGAGAAATAAAAGTTGAGGAAGATTCACTATTACTGTCATGGTACATATCAAACAAAGTAACTAAAAAATCAGGAAAAGTATATTTTGTAGTTGAATTTAAAAAAGAAATTGATGAAAGAGGTATGTTATCATACTCATGGTCAACACTTCCAGCAGAGTTAAACGTCTTGGCAGGACTAGATGATAACATCGTGATAGATGAAAGTGACATTTCATTGTATCGTTCTCTCCTGCTTTCAATACAATCTACGGACAGAAGGGTAGCTGAATTAATGCAACAGGTAGGACAGATTAATAATTCTGACGAAAAAATTGAATTAATTAAATCAGAAATTAATGAACTGAAATCGGGTGTTGAATTAATGCAACAAAATATTGCATACTTAGAACCTAATGAAACTATGGAGGGATAAATTATATGGCGAATTTAATATTGACGTGGGTGAAAAATCATTTAGGAAGTAAATTTTATCCATATACCCATACGGATGCTGTATATGTCGATGATGTTGAAGAAAAAAATTTAACAACAGTATTATCCGAATTAAATAAGCAGATTGAACTTGCATCTGAAGAAATACAAGCAGATTGGAATGAAACAAATACAGAAAATGCAGCATACATAAAAAATAAACCATTATCCTTACCTGCAAACGGAGGAAACTCTGATACATTAGGGGGAAAACATGCTTCGGATTTTACTGAAAATCGTATTTTCAATCAACACTTAACGGATAATGCAGCACATCAAGATTTATTTAATTCTAAACTAAATGTTGAATCTGCCAGTAAATTAATTAAAAATATATCTTCTGACCCATCTACAGGAATCATCACAATTACACGATATAATGATACTATTTTTACTATAAACATTCCAAAGAGCCTGATTTTTCAGTCAGCTACTTTTAATGAAAAAAGTAATGAAATAGTAATAGTATGGAGTGATGACAGTGAATCAAGGATACCCGTTGAAGGGCTTGTTGATATTTATACTGGTTCTGAGGGAGATACAATTCAAATTGTCGTAGATGAAAATAATGTAATATCTGCAATCTTAAAAGAAGGAAGTATAGAAACTAAATTTTTATCACCTGCAATTCAAAGTAGTATTCAATCATCATATGAACATTCTTTAAATACACAAAAACACATTCCTTCTGGTGGTAGTATAGGACAGGTTATAGGAATCACAGAAGAAGGTATTGGATGGATTGAACCAAAAGGAAACTCAGATAATATACCAACCAAAGTAAGTGAACTGGAAAATGATAGTAGGTATATTTCCGCAGTGGATGGAATGGGATTATCTTCAAATGATTTTACAAATGAAAATAAAGAAAAACTTTCCAACATTGAACAAAATGCAAATAATTATACACATCCTGAAACACATCCTGCCACAATGATTGTTGAAGATGATATGCATCAATTTGTTACTGCCGAAGAAAAATCCCGAATTGGAACAGGAAGTAATATAACAGATATATCATTTAATAAAGAAACATCAAAACTTATAATTGGAGGAAATGAAATTGATTTATCATCATTAAAGAATTCTGAAATATTAAATGGTAATGGTGGCGGAGAAATCACACCTGGATTTAATAATAATATGATTTGGAAAAATTTCAATACAGGAGGTGTAATATTAAATAGAGTTGACTATTTGAATGAAAAATTTATAGCAATAGGTGGTACATATGTATTTCATGGAACAGAAATGCCATTACAAAGAATAAATCTACAAGATTTTGCTAAGGAAAGCACATTTAATTTAGTTAATGTGCATTTTTATTTTGATAGTTATTATATGATAGCTCTTGAATCTAATAATGGAATATATACATCCTATATTTTCAGAACGGAAGACTTAATCAATTTCGAAGTTAAAATATTAGAAGGAAAAAAAATTCTAGGTCTTTATTTTAATGGAAGTACTTATTTGGTTTTAGATGAAACCGGTAATTATGTTTATTTAAGAAGTGCAGGGAAATGGGAAAATTTTAATATTGATACCGCTTATATAGTTAGTGGTAACTACATTACTAACTATATAGATTGGGTAGTTAATCCAAGATTTATTTCATCAATTTCTGTTACTACTGGTCAATATTTTTACTCAGATTCTGAATGGATGAAAGGTTTGAATGTAACTAATTGTAATGGTTCATTTTTGATAAATAAAGCACTTTATAGATGGATTCTAAGTAATAATAACTATTCTATCCTTAGGGAAGAACCAGGTGTAAGTACTACTGTTTGGACATGTTCAAAAGAAGTGGGAGATAAAATGAAATTCAGAATCGGTACAATGTGTAATGGTAAATTGCTTTTGATATTTGGAGGAAACGCGGTATTAGTAAATAGTTTTGACGAATTAGACAATATTGTAGATAACGGATATAATGATATATTTACTATTACTAGTTCAAATATTAAATTTATTGTACATAATTATCAATTTATGTTAGCCACAACTGAATCTGGAGAATTGATATATACTAAAATATCCTAATTTCCCTCTAAGAATGCCGTAAAGAAGAAAGGAATGATCAATTATGACTACCTCGCGTATTTTTGAGCCAGAATTACGAATAAACCCGAATACAAGGAAGATTTTTATTCCAGATGAATTATATAACATTTGTGTGGTCACTGATGACAATTCAGAAATTATTAAAATAAGAGTCCCAAGATATTTTGACGGATGTGATTTTTCAACAAAAGATTGTACCATAACATATAATAATGCAATGAAAGAGCGTGGCATATATAAAGTGAATGACATGGAAATATTAGACGATTCATTGCTATTACAATGGTGTATTTCAAACCATGTAACAAAAAAGGCAGGAAAAATATACTTTGTTGTAGAATTTAAAACAAGCAACGCAGAACACAATAAAACATATTCGTGGTCTACTATTCCAGCAGAATTAAATGTATTACCCTGGCTAGATGACAATGTAAAATACACAGATGATGATAATATTATTAATCATCTCTCACTATTTTCTCATAAACATCATAATATGGATATTTTAAATCAACTTACACAACCTATGATTGATTTACTTGAATGTATCAAAGATACTTATGAAAAATTAATTGCGCATGTAAAAAATATTAATATACCAAGTGGGGATGGATTACATGTCCCCACTGGTGGAAAAGTTGGACAAGTACTAGGAAGAATCCATCAGGAGGATTTACAGGTAGATCCAAGATATGCATGGATAGACCAAACTGGAAGTGATATCAATATTCCTGAAAATGTAAGCGCATTTATAAATGATATAGGATACCAAACCGAACAAGACGTTTTAGAAATAGTTAAAAATAAAGTCGATAAACAAACTGGTCTAGGTTTATCAGAAAATAATTATACAAATGCAGAAAAAGAAAAATTGTCAAATATTCCAAATATAATTTTTTCCACTACTATCCCAACTGAACTTGAAGAAAATACCATTTGTTTTGTATATGAAGATTAAATAATTGGAGTGAAACTATGGGTATACATTTTAACAAAAATAATTTTTTAAGCAGAAACAACATAATAGATTGCAGATGTTCCATAACAAAAAAAACTATAGTTGGAAATACTGTTTTTACAGAAATTGAATCAAAACAAGTAAAATCCATATGGAGGAAAAATGATGGAGAAATAACAAAAATATGGGAAAGAAAAAATGAATCACTACCACAATTCCTAATGCTAAGTAATACCGCAAAGGTAACAATGTATGTCAGTGATGATCTTACAAACTGGGTTACTCTCGGTACATGTTACAGTACACAATACACTTCTACCACAGATGACTGCCGTCTATATACGGATAAATACATAGGAAGCATGAATGGAACTTATTTTGCATCAGTAAAATCTACATCATTAAAAGGGGATACCATTGGAAAGCTATCTAAAGTTGCAGATGAATGGAAATGGATTCCGTGGGCAAAAGTACAGAGTTTTGCGGAGTCTTCTATAGCTGGTATTGTTAGTGCAGAAAATAAGCAATTTATATTTATAAATGCAAAGTCCAACAGCGAACAAAGTACTAATCATTTTTACTTTTCTGTTGATTCAGGAAATACTTGGACAAAACTAATAAACCGTGAAATTACGCAAATATTAAATCTTAATGGACACTTTATTTTTTATGGTAATGGTATATTTTCTGTCCTAAAAAGTGAAAATATTGAGAATTTGACAAATGAATCAATAACCAATTCACATCCAGGCTCAGGCTTTCCAGTAAATCCATTAATTATAATTACAGATAATAAAATAATGGTCTATGGAAGCAGTACACTATTCATATCCAATGATAATGGAATGACATGGAGTACTAACAGCATATCTTCTGCATCATCCAATTGGTTGAAAAATGAAATTGTCTCCACAGCATATGGACATGGCATGGCTTTTGCAAATATGTATAAATTTGATTCTCGTGATAATATTAAAACATATTACCTTTATAAAAGTATAGATGGTGTGAATTGGACGTTATATCCTTTACTTTCCGCACAAATAAATGCTTTTGCAGGAGAACTTTTGACAAAAGCAAAACAAAGAAATTTATATTATTTTGATACAATTGATAAATTTGTCTGTACAGGAATTTATAATAATACAAATCCAATAATATATGTAATATCTATAGACTCTAATGATGTTCTTTCTTATAAAATGAATTCTATTCACGAAGAAAATCCAATCATTATTCAAAACAGATATGAAGGAGGAAAAATCAGATGATTAATAATGGAGATTTTATAGTCCAAAATTCTTCATCATATACAAATGAGTATAGTAATTTTCCACACAAAATAATTACACAACATCATTTTATGGATGCAGATAATTCTATTGCATCTTTAATAAATAAAATCAATAGTTACAAATTACAAGGTAATTTTGATATTGCAAGTAAACTGATATCAGAAAATGCTAATTTGTTATCTCACTACATAATAGATGCTACTACCATAAATACAATAGAGGAAGAAATACGGAATGTACAGGTAATGGCATTACAAAAACATCAGTGCGTTTATTATGATGAGACTGAGCCAGAATTTTGTGCAGTTGGAGATTTGTGGGAAGGAGGAACATAATGAATTATCCATACACTTCTATATTTCCAAACGGAATAGATAAACGGACTTTCTTTTGTGATGTTGATATAAACACAAAAGTATATTTGGATAAATATAATGAATTGCTGGAGCATGGTAAATATTCAGATGCGGCTATGTTTTTGGCTCAAAGTCCAATTCATTCATATTCTGCTGGGATTTTAAATTTTATTGAAGCAAAAACAAAAACTCTCCAGGACTATGTGTTTGTACAGGAAAAATACAATCCATATCATGCTTCTGATACGGAACCAGACATAGAAATTGGTGAGATTTGGATATAGAAAAAGAAAGGAAATACATATATGGCAATTAAAGAAACAATATATTTACACAGAAAACACAGGGTATGCATCGGAAATAGTGGTGCACAAAAAATGTGGAATCGATACTCTTTTTGGACTCATGCAAGCGATGTAGAATTTGATGATGGATCAACTCTTGATTCTAAAATATCAAACATAAAAGGAATTACAAAAAATATAGATGCTGGTGCCGGATATGCCGCAGATGTTTCACTTGTAAAATCCATAAGGGACAGTTTAAAAAGTCTCATTGACAATTTGTCAAATGTTGTGAATAATATTAATAACAGATTAGGTGGATTACGTTTTTATGAGGATTCCAACGGAAAATGGGTGGTAGGTGCTGATTCAGTACCAAAAAAATTGGGTAGTGGATTGGAAGGGCTTAAGGAAAATGTACTTTATAGTATCCCATTAACAAAATGGAAGAGAACAAATTATCAGATTGATTCAGAACAACGTTTTTGGGGAGGTTGTTCTTCTTTTGATTTAAAGGCTTTTTTCCAAAACGATTATGATAAATTAGTATTTGGTGAAAATTGTATAGTTTCAGTAGATGGTATGTACTCAGATCAAGATAATAACTTAGTAGGAAATTCTTTCTCTACCATGATTCCATTATGCAACATGGCAAATATTTCCAATCCCATTGATTATAATACAATTGTTGGTAATAAGTATTCCGAATACAGAAGTCATTTACCAAGTATATCAAAGTTTAAACGTCCATCCGCCGGAGGTGGTTTCAACTATGATATACTTGGAAGAGAATTATATGCATTTGCATTGTATTACCCACAAAATGGAGAAATGTTAGTATTTACTTCTCAAAATTATCATGTTTCTTCTATAGCTGTTAGTATAGCGGAATAGGATTGAAAAATATTGCATAATCATATATTATTAAGAAATCGCCACTAAGTAAACGTTTAAGCATTTTCCGATAATTTGTCACTAACCATATGGTTTTTATTCATGCAGTAATTAAGACATTACATGTAGTGGGATAAATAGAAATCAAGTAGGATGAAGTGATTAGTTCCTGCCATTTCACAACATCATACATACAGTTCGGTATGTAGTATTCTCAATAGTTGCTGCGGAAATAAAAGTTTAGGGATAGTTGAGGTTAATCCTCTTCTATCCCTATTTTTTACGATTATATATCTGTAGCTTCGTATAAACCAATTCTAGCCGTTTAAATGATTTAGTCAAAGAATTTTACCATAATCATCTTATTCCTCCAAAATCGCCTTATAACGCTTCATCTTCATTATGCAAATCTAATTCTATTGTGTCGCCGTCCTGTATGTACTCTGTAAACCATCTCCGAGCAATGTCTAAGAACATTCCTGTATCAAGTTGACACCTTACTATTTCGTTTTCAATCCGTAAGATTGTAAGTTGCATGATTTTCTTTCCTCTTTCCCTTAAATAATCTAAACTACATTGACATCTAATACATTTCTGACCCCAATTTTGACCCCACTTGATACGATTTATAATGGTTCAAAACGGTCTGAAACGGCACTTTTTATTTAATTCTCAAAAAAGAAATGCCCGAAACATCGCATTTTCAGGCATTTTACTAAATAGCGAGAGGGGGACTTGAACCCTCGACACTACGGGTATGAACCGTATGCTCTAGCCAGCTGAGCTATCTCGCCATATATATCCTGACCGCTTCCGGTCAGGAGTGGGACCTATAGGGCTCGAACCTATGACCCTCTGCTTGTAAGGCAGATGCTCTCCCAGCTGAGCTAAGATCCCGTTTCAGCAGATTGCTTTCCGCAACCTGCTTTGCTATTATATAACTATTTTGCCTGCTATGTCAATAGTTTTTTTATTTTTTTAGACAAATTTTGAGATAAATTTTTTACATTCTTTCCGGAGCCGAAAATCCCAATACATTGATACAGGTTTCCAGCACCTTCCCTGCCAGGACAAGAAGGGCAATCCAGCCTTCTTTTTTAGCCGCGTCCTCCTCGGTCAGAATCTTCGTCTCATGATAAAAATGATTGAATGCATTGGCCAGGCCATAGATATAAGCACATACTTTATGAGGCGCCGTCTCCTCACAGGCTGCCTCCATCATGGCATTAAAACCCACCAGTTCCAGCATCAGGCTCTTTTCCGCCTCGCTGCATGCCGGCTGCAATACGGCTTCTTCCGGCTGTCCGCCGGTTTCCTTATACTTGGCAAGAATGGATTTTATACGTGCGATCGTATAAAGGATATACGGCCCGGTATCTCCCTCCGATGAGGTAAAACGGTCTATATCAAAAATATAATCCTTGGATGCCTGGTTTGAAAGATCCCCATATTTCAATGCGGACAGCGCCACGATCTTTGCGGTTTCCGCAGCTTCTTTCTCCGGCATGGAGCGGCTTTCCTGACTCATGATTTTCCGGTACATTTCCTCGTTGATTTCCTGAATCAGTGCTTCCAGACGCATCACACCGCCTTCCCTTGTCTTAAAAGGCTTACCGTCCCTGCCGTTCATCGTACCGAATCCGAGAAATTTCAGTTCCGTTTCCGGCTGTACCAGCTTCGTTTTCCGTGCACAACGGAACACCTGCTCAAAATACAATTCCTGCCGCTTATCCACTACATAAATGATGGTATCGGGATGGATTGTGTCCATCCGGTCCCTGATGGTTGCTAAATCCGTTGTATTATACAGGGAGGCGCCATCCGATTTCAAAATCATACAAGGCGGAATTTCCTTTGTATCCGTCTCTTCCTTTACATCCACAACCAGTGCCCCTTCGCTGATATAAGCGTAACCGCCGTCTTTCATATACTCTACCATCGGCGGGATCAGATTCTGGACATCGGATTCCCCTTTCCATAAATCGAACTCCACATTCAGATTCAGGTAATTCTTCTTTAAATCTGCCACCGATACGCTCATGATATGGTTCCAGAGAGCACGGTATCCCCTTACGCCGCTCTGTAACTGAAAGGTAGCATCCATGGCCTTTTCCTTATAAGCCGCATCCTCTTTGGACTTCCCGCTTGCGGTAGGATAAATTTCTTCCAGTTCGGAAATCGTAAACGGCGGCTCCGCAGGGTATTCTCCCGTATAGGCTGCATCAAAATATACCAAATCCGGGTGACGTTCCTGCAGTTCCGTAATAATAAGCCCCATCTGAAGCCCCCAGTCTCCGAGGTGGATATCTCCCGTTACCTCATGTCCCACATACCGCGCAATCCTTTTCACGCTCTCCCCGATGATTGCCGACCGCAGATGCCCTACATGCAGCGGTTTCGCCACATTCGGTCCGCCGTAGTCTATCATGATTTTTTTCGGATGCTCTGGTGCATCCAGACCGAATTTTTCATCCTGGGACATCTTTACCAGATAATCTTTCACAAATTCCGGATTCAGCTTTAAATTCAGAAATCCCGGGTTTACTGCGCTCACTTCCGAAAAAATCCCGCTGCCGTCCAAAGCCCCCGCTACCTCCTGTGCAATCGCAATTGGCGCTTTCTTATACCGCTTCGCCCCTGCCATTGCTCCGTTACATTGGTATTCGCACAAGTCCGGCCGGTTGGACAGCGTCACTTTTCCCAGTTCCCCGTCATATCCGGCCGTGGTAAAGGCCTGCTTCATTTCATCCGATATCATTTCCAAAATCTTCTTCATACCTCTTCTCCTTATTCCAGTTCCGCATCCGCCTCAAAAATTGCTTTTTGAGTAAACGCATCCGCAGTAATCCTGCCGGTACAGACCGAACTGCCCCGACAGTTCCACGGACCTCTTATATCCGTCCTTTTTCTTAAAATCCGAAGGAAGAAATGCCACCCCGTACTTCTGTGCCAGCTCTTCTCCGATTTCATTCAGCTTCCGTGCATTCTTTAACGGACTGATCGTCAGTGTTGTGGTGAAATAGTCATCGTTTCGCTCCGCTGCCAGCGCTGCCGTCTTTTCCAGCCGCAAACGGTAACATTTAAAACACCGCTCTCCGCCTTCCTGACACTTCTCCAATCCTCTGGCCAGTTCATAAAAACATTCCGGTTCGTAATCCCCTTCGATGATCTTTACCGGTCCCGCTGCTGCCGTAGAATGCATCCCCTCAAAACAGCCTTCCTCCACCTGTCTGTTATACTCTGCGATCAGGCGTTTCTGCTCTTCTACCCTTTTTTGGTATTCCCCGTCTTCCGTAATATTGGGGTTGTAATAGAATACGGTAAGGTCAAAATATTCCCTCAGATATTCCATCACATAACTGCTGCACGGCGCACAGCAGCTATGCAGCAAAAGGCTTTTTCTTTCCGCAGGCGGTGCGTTCAGTCCGCCTATGATCTTATCCAGTTCTTTTGCATAATTCCTTACCTTTTCCATTCTATACCCGCCGTTTAAATCCTATCTCTTTCCCATCTTTTTCCTATCATAAAGATGCAATATCCACCAGTGTCAGTTCTTCCTCCCCTTCCACGTTTTCCAGGCTGGTCACCAAAGCTTTGGCCGTATCCAGGGAAGTCAGACAGTTTACTCCGGTCTCGATGGCTGTCCGGCGGATCAAGAACCCGTCCCTGGACTTGTCTCGTCCCTGCGTGGGCGTATCAATGACCAGATCGATCTTATGCCCTAAGATCAGGTCCATGACCGTAGGGGACTCCTGCTGGATCTTATTGACCTTACGCGCCTTTACGCCCGCTTCTTTCAATGCATTCGCCGTACTTCTGGTCGCATATATGGTATATCCCAGCTTTTCAAACCGTCTTCCGATTTCAATCGCTTCTCCCTTGTCCGCATCCTTTACCGTTATGATCATCTGCCGGAACTTCGGCAGGTTAATACCCGCACCAAGAAAAGCCTTATACAGCGCTTCGTTAAAAGTTTTCGAGATACCCAGACATTCTCCCGTGGATTTCATTTCCGGCCCTAAACTGATTTCTGCGCCGCGGATTTTTTCAAAGGAGAAAACCGGCATCTTGACTGCCACATAGCCCGCTTCCTTTTGCAGCCCCGGCTCATATCCCAGTTCCCGTATGGTCCTGCCGATGATCACCCCGGCGGCCAAATCCACGATCGGAATTCCCGTCACCTTGCTGATATAAGGCACGGTACGGGAAGAGCGGGGATTGACCTCGATGACATAGACTTCCTCTCCCACTGCAATAAACTGTATATTGATCAGTCCGATGACTTGCAGCGCTTTTGCCAGCCTCTCCGTATAGTCTGCAATGGTTTCCTTCACTTTACTGCTGATAGTCTGTGCCGGATATACGGAAATGCTGTCACCGGAATGAACACCCGCCCTTTCGATATGTTCCATAATACCCGGTATCAGAATATCCGTACCGTCGCAGACCGCATCCACTTCGATTTCTTTTCCCTGTAAATATTTATCCACCAGAATCGGATGGTCCTGTGCGATCCGGTTGATGATTTCCATAAATTCTTCCACTTCTTCATCGGAAATGGCAATCTGCATTCCCTGACCGCCCAGCACATAGGAAGGCCGCACCAGCACCGGATATCCAAGCCGGTTCGCCACCTTCTTTGCCTCCTCTGCCGTATATACCGTACCGCCGGAAGGTCTTGGAATCCGGCATTTCTCCAAAATCTCGTCAAACAGTTCCCGGTCCTCTGCCGCATCCACATTTTCCGCACTGGTGCCGAAAATCGGTACCCCCATTTTCATCAGACTCTCCGTCAGTTTTATGGCCGTCTGCCCGCCAAACTGCACCACGGCACCGTCCGGTTTCTCAATACGGACGATATTCTCCACATCCTCCGGCGTCAAAGGTTCAAAATAGAGTTTGTCCGCAATATCGAAATCCGTACTTACGGTCTCCGGATTGTTATTGACGATAATGGTTTCATAGCCTGCTTTGGAAAAGGCCCAGGTGGCATGTACCGAACAGTAGTCGAACTCAATCCCCTGCCCGATGCGGATGGGGCCGGAGCCCAGTACCAGTACCTTCTTCTGCGGACTGGTTTCCACCGCTTCGCTTTCACTGCCGAAACAGGAATAATAGTAAGGCGTGCTTGCCTCAAATTCAGCCGCGCAGGTATCTACCATCTTAAACGCCGCCGTAATGCCGTTATCATAGCGCATCTGCTTAATCTCTTCTCCGGTTTTTCCGGTCAGCCTGCCGATGACCTGATCCGGGAATTCCATACGTTTTGCTTCCCTTAACAATTCCGCCGTAAGCGGCCCCTTCTGCAATGCCTGTTCCATCTCCACCAAAACGGCAATCTTATCAATAAACCAGCGGTCTATCATCGTGATGGCATGGATGGTATCATAGTCCACTCCCTTGCGAAGCGCTTCCGCGATCACATAGATTCTCTGATCGTCCACAATCTTCATCCGGTCTGTCAGTTCTTCTTTGGACAAGCCGGAAAAATCATAACTCAGCAGACAGTCCACATGCTGTTCCAGAGAACGGATGGCCTTCATCAGCGCTCCCTCAAAGTTCGTGCAGATACTCATTACCTCACCGGTGGCTTTCATCTGCGTCGTCAGCGTTCTTTTCGCCGTTATGAACTTGTCAAAAGGAAGCCTGGGAATCTTTACCACACAATAATCCAGCGCAGGTTCAAAACTGGCATAGGTCTTTCCCGTAATCGCATTCCGGATCTCATCCAGCGTATAGCCCAGTGCAATCTTCGCAGCCACTTTGGCAATCGGATACCCCGTTGCTTTGGAAGCCAGCGCGGACGAACGGCTGACACGCGGGTTCACTTCGATGACACAGTATTCAAAACTGGTCGGATGCAGCGCAAACTGCACATTGCACCCGCCCGTGATTTCCAGCTCGTTGATAATATTCAGCGCGGAACTGCGCAGCATCTGGTATTCCTTATCCATCAGCGTCTGGGAAGGGGCCACTACAATACTGTCACCGGTATGCACGCCTACCGGATCGATATTTTCCATATTGCAGACCGTAATGCAGTTGCCCGCACTGTCACGCATCACCTCATATTCGATTTCTTTCCAGCCCGCAATGCACCGCTCCACCAGCACCTGTCCCACACGGGACAGCCGCAGGCCGTTTTCCAGTATTTTCTCCAACTCCGCCTGATCATGTGCGATGCCGCCTCCGGAACCGCCCAGCGTATAGGCCGGCCGCAGTACCACCGGATAACCGATGCCTGCGGCAAACGCCACGCCGTCCGGCACATTCTCCACAACCAGAGACGCCGCACAGGGCTCGCCGATTTTTTCCATCGTCTCTTTAAATTCCAGCCTGTCCTCGGCCTTTTTTATCGTCTTCGCCGTAGTCCCCAGCAGTGTTACATGATGCTTTTTCAGGAAACCGGATTCATCCAGCTCCATACCGAGATTCAGCCCTGCCTGCCCGCCCAGCGTGGGAAGCACGCTGTCCGGTTTCTCCTTTTCTATAATCTGCTCCAGAACCTTTGCCGTCAACGGTTCGATATATACTTTATCCGCAATATCCCGGTCCGTCATGATCGTAGCCGGATTGGAATTCACCAGCACTACTTCGATGCCCTCTTCCTTGAGGGAACGGCAGGCCTGCGTACCTGCATAGTCAAATTCCGCCGCCTGCCCGATGACGATGGGGCCGGAGCCGATTACCAGTACCTTTTTCACATTCGGATTCTTTGGCATTTTCATTCCCTCCCTTTTTGGCTGTCTTTCATGCTGTCAATAAACCGGTCAAACAGATATCCCGAATCCTGCGGTCCCGGACAGGCCTCCGGATGGAACTGCACCGTAAAAATATTCTTTCCCGTATAAGCGAGCCCTTCATTCGTCCCGTCATTCACATTGACGAATGCCGGCACGGCTGTCTGCGGGTCCAGCTTGTCCGTATCTACCACATAACCATGATTTTGGGACGAAATGTACACTTTCCCAGTCTGTAAGTCCTTCACCGGATGATTGCCGCCCCGGTGTCCGTATTTCATTTTATAAGTATCGGCTCCCATCGCCAGCGCCATCAGCTGATGTCCGAGACAGATGGCAAAAATCGGGATTTCCGAATCATACAGTTTTCTGATTTCCTTTATAATGGAAACACATTCTTTCGGGTCGCCGGGTCCGTTGCTCAGCATAATGCCGTCCGGCTCATCCGCAAGGATTTCTTCCGCCGGTGTCCACGCCGGATATACCGTCACGTCGCAGCCTCTGCTCACAAGCGAATCCGCAATATTGTCCTTTGCTCCCAGATCCAGCAGCGCCACCCGTTTACCGGCGCCGTTCAGCACCCTTACCATACCGGGCCTCTTTTCATGGATACCCGCTTCATAGTTCTCACGGCTGAACCTTGCGCTTCCGGATATGGCGCCGTTCTCTTCCAGCGCCTTTACGCCCTTCCTTTCAAATTTATGTTCACAGGTCACTTTTTCCACCACTTTACCGGTCGTATACTCTTTCAGACGGGGCAGGACATCTTCCAGCGAATAATCTGCATTAGACGTAATCATTCCATTCATCGTCCCTTTCTCCCTGAGAAGCCTGGTCAGGGCTCTCGTATCGATTCCGGCAATTCCCGGAACTCCGTGCCCTTCCAAAAATTCCTGAATGGTCATATCCGCCCGGAAATTGCTTGCCGTCCTTGACAATTCCCTTACAATAAATCCGTCCGGCCACGGTTTGCGCGATTCCATATCCTCTCTGCAGACCCCGTAATTACCAATCAGGGGATAAGTCATGCAGACAGCCTGTCCCGCATAGGAAGGGTCCGTCAGCACTTCCGTATAACCTGCCATGGACGTATTGAATACAATTTCGCTTATGATTTCTTTTCTGGCGCCGATCTGTGTCCCTTCAAAAACGGTGCCATCCTCCAAAATTAAAAATGCCCGCATCTCTCTTACCCGTCGTCCTCTCTCTAAATTTAATCCAAATTGATTCATTATACCACAACGTTTTTTCCGCATCAATATAATAGGAAAAATTTTTCCTTTAAAAATAGCGGTTCAGACAGATTGTTTGGCTGTGAAAGGCAACGCTCCAGCCAAAGGGATTCCGCGGCGGCAGGGGCGTCCTCCTTCACAACCAAACAATCTGTCTGCCCTTTAAAAATTTCCCCTTCCGTCCTCCCATGTGCTATAATAAAGTATACCGCGATTCACTTATTCACACAAAAAGCAGTCAGGAAACACACGATATCCTGTACGCGGATAGGAGACAAAATGGAAAACGAAAAAAGAACGAAAAAAAATCTGATCTACTTCCCCCTCGGAACAATCGGGCGGGATGCCGTATACTGCCTCATCACCAATTATCTTCTGACCTTTATACTGTTTACCCGCTCTCTGGACGGCGCGCAGATTGCCGCCATTACCGGCATCATGATTGCTGCACGGGTATTCGATGCACTGAACGATCCCATTATGGGCAACCTGATCGAACGTACCCGCTCCAGATTCGGCAAATTCAAACCCTGGCTGCTGGCGGGCGGTTTGTCTACCTCCATTGTCATTTACCTGCTGTTCAACGTCCGGCTTCAGGGCTGGACATTCGTATGGTTTTTCGGTTTTATGTACTTTGCATTCAGCATTGCCTATACCATGAGCGACATTTCCTATTGGGGTATGATCCCTGCATTAGGTTCCGATGCCAATGCCCGGAACCGGTTCACGTCCAGGGCAACCCTTTTCGCAGGTATCGGAAATACTTTAGCAGCCATGCTGATTCCCATGTTCACGGCGGGCTCCGGCGCCATCGGCGGCAGTACCGCAGTGGCTTACGGCAGGATCGCCCTGCTCATAGCCATCCTGGCGCCGTTATTTATTCTGTTTACACTGCTGGGAGTGCGGGAACACAGGGAAACGGTTCCTGCCGGTCAGAAACAGGAAAAATTTTCTTTAAAGCAGGTATTTGGAATCATTTCCCGAAACGACCAGTTGGTATGGGCTGCCACTGTCTTCCTTATTCAGCAGGTCGGAAACGGACTGATCGTGGGAGGAATCGGCTCTACCTATATTTATTTTACCTTTGGTTACAACGGCGGTCTGTACTCTCTGTTCACGACGGTGGGTATGATTCCCACCGCGTTTCTGATGATTTTTTATCCTGCCATTTCCAAACGGCTCCGCCGGAAAAAGTTAATGGGTATTATGACGGTTATTTCTGCCGCCGGTTATATGCTGATGTTAGTAACCCTGCTGTCTGGCGGCGCCGGTATGGGCCGGTTCTGGCTGCTGACAACAGGCTATATGGTTTCTAACTTCGGACAGTACTGCTTCTATCTGGTTATGATGATATCCATTATGAACACCGTGGAATATAACGAATACAAATATGGCTCCAGGGAAGGGGGAATCATCACCTCCCTGCGTCCCTTTATTACAAAAACGGGTTCCGCGATGATCGTCGCCGCTACTTCTGCCGCATACCTGCTATTCGGAGTCACCGGTTATACCAATCAGATTTCCGATTTGGAGCAGCAATGTGCGCAAAACCTGATTTCCGAAGCGGAAAAGCTCTCCGCCATCTCAGATGTCATCTTCGGCGCAGCCGGAAAAGAATCTGCCGGCGTTTCGGCCGGCCAGGGCACCGGCCTGCTGATCACCATGACGCTGCTGCCCTGCGCCCTGATGCTGGTTTCCTATTTCCTGTATAAAAGGAACTATAAACTGGATGAAGAGGAATACGACAGAATCTGTCTGGAACTGCAAAAAAAAACAAACAATACGAACACGTAACTGAAGCAGTTCACACTGAAAGGAACCCCTTTTCTGTTTCAGGGGGATGAAATGGGACTTGCCAACTATGCTTTCACTTCCATGGAACAGATCACGGAGACTTCCGTGTCCTGAATAAAAAGAAAGGCCGCTTTGTCTACGAACGGTCTTTAGGGGAACGTGTTTTTCTGATAGATTGTAATCTGGAAGCAAAACCCTGCAAGGCATTCCCCTTAAAAGGGCAGACGCAGATCCTGTATGATACGGAACAGGAAAAAGGCGGAAATTCCGACCGCAGCGCGGATACAGACCGCAACCGGAACAATACCGGAAATGCGAAGCCGGAAACCATGCTGCAAGGTTACGGAGCCCGTATCCTCCGGCTCTGAAACAATGTACGCCGCGCCCTAAAACACAAACTGCACCAACAGCATATAGCAGACCGTACCTCCCGCTATGGAGACCAGCATCTGCCGCTTCCATAAATGCAGCGCTGCCACCACCGCTATGGCTATAAACTCCGGTATTCCATGATTCCCCGTAAACAGGCTGACGTTTTTCAGGCAGTACAATACCAACAGGCCGAATACGGCCGGAGGAAGCACTTTTCCAAGATACTGTATGTATTTCGGTGTCGGTTTTCCTGACGGGAAAAGCAAAAAAGGCAGGAAGCGTGTCAATACCGTGCCTAAAACCACCATTCCGATGGTAATCATCTGCTCACTCCAGGTCATGTTCTTTTTTCTCCTTTCTCCAAAGGCTTTCTCAACAGCGTCAATACCCCGAGTATCGCAAACATGGCGGGAATCATGAAATTTTCCGGCCCAAATGCGGTCAGGCACAGAACGGAGATTCCGATTCCTGCCAGCGAACTTGCATGACGCTCTTCTTTCATCCATTGTTCCATAAAAATCACGACGAACATCGCCGTCATGACAAAATCCAGTCCTTCCGTGTTGAAATGAATCAGGGAACCGAAAATCCCGCCCAGCGTTGCACCGAAAAACCAGTAAAAATGATTCAGCAGCGTAACAAAGAACATGAACCATCCCCTGTCCACGTCTTCCGGTACATCGGCCGTATAGTTGATGGAAAAACTCTCATCGCACATCCCGTAAATCAGGTAAAGATCTTTCCGCCCATTCCCCCGGTACTTGTCCAGCATGGAAATACCGTAAAATAAATGCCTCGCATTGATCATGCATGTCATGGCCAGCGCCTGAAGCGGATGAAATGAACCGAGCAGCAGATTCACTGCCACAAATTCTGCCGAACCGGCAAAAATCGTCAGACTCATAAGCATCGGATACCAGAAACTGAATCCCGATACATTCATATAAATCCCATAAGTCAGACCAAGAAACCAAAATCCTGCAAAAATCGGAATCGTATGGGGAAACGCTGCCTTAAAAGCAGCTTTCCTCATCGCTTTTGTATTTTTAACATCATCAGGAGCATAGTTTTTCACTCATCAAGCCCTCCCCCGTTCCAGAATATCTTCTGCCTGCTGTTTTATATCTACTTTCATCCCTGAATTAACATTTGCTGTTTTCACTGCCATATTTCACACCGCCTTTCATTTGCTATTATATCCAATCGCAGTGCAATAAGCAACACAGTGGATAAGGGCGACGTAATCCACACCGAGATTTTACTCCCCGACCACGCCCCCGCCGAGTATGCAGACAGGGCGGTTTTATGGAACGAAGTGGAGAAAATCGAGGAAGCGAAGAACGCCCAACTTGCGCGGGAGATTGAAATTGCCTTACCCCGCGAACTGACGAGGGAGCAAGGCATTTCCCTTGTCCGCGAGTATGTGAAACGGCATTTTGTGGCGGCGGGAATGTGCGCCGATTTTGCCATACATGATACAGGCGGCGGCAACCCCCACGCCCATATCATGCTGACAATGCGCCCTTTTGACGAGGGCGGCGAGTGGGGAGCGAAGCAGAAAAAGGAGTACATTCTTGACAGGGACGGGAACAAAATCTATGACCCGAAAAAGCGGCAGTACCCTATATAATAATAAGATTCTTGTGCTGAGTAAAAAATCCCCTAAATCAAAACAGACTCTATACTTCCATTTTGATTGCATCGTCAATAGTAGCTTCGATGATGGGCTGCTACCTTGTTCAATTAATTATCTAAAATAATTCTTGTGGAACAACTTGAATTTATTCGGCTAACCGTATATAATTATAATAATTAAGCTTATGGAAAAGGAGAGTGAAAATGTTAGAATATATTTCTGCCCCGGAAGCAGCGAAAAAATGGGGTATTTCAGAAAGACGGGTGCAAAAGCTATGTGAAGAAAACCGCATACCCGGCATAGCAAAGTTTAGTCGTATGTGGCTGATACCAAAGGACGCAGAGAAGCCTATGGATAAAAGGAAAAAGCGAAAAGGCGGTGCAGACAATGAATCAATGTCATTATCCTTCTGCTTTCATGTTCTTTCCCAATCTCCTTCCTGCTCCTGTTTTTTTAATGTTTCACTGCCTTTCCACCCTGAACGTCTGAACCGCTTTTTTGTTTTTTATTCTAGAAGAATGGAAATTGGGATAAAAGGTATCTTTTATCAGTTTGGTATCATTTTTTTAGTTTGCAAAAAAAATCTTCCTAAATCAAACCAAGCGTTTGACTTAAGAAGACTTGTCAGGGGACTTCCAAACTCCCTGTTTACAATTCGTGATAATAGGGACATATATTCTCATAATGCCCGTCTTTCATCCTGAATCCTCCGGGAATGGTTCCCAGCCCGGTAAATCCCAGGCGTTCGTATAAATGCCTTGCATGGACATTGGAGGCTACCACCGCATTAAACTGCAGTATGCGGAACCCGTTGCGTTTTCCCTGCACCAGACAGTCAGCCACCAGCTTTTCACCGATATGCAATCCCCTGTATTCCGAAGCAACCGCATAACTGGCATTTGCGATATGACCGCATCGCCCTACATTATTGGGGTGAAGGATGTAACAGCCGCAAACCGTTCCACTGTCCGTATCCACGGCAACTGCATTATAAGTCTGCCCTGCAAAAAACTGCTTTCCCGTTTCCAGATCCAGCAGGTCTTCCTGCGGAAACGCAATCCCTTCTTCCACGATTTCATTCCATATCCGGATCATTTCCGGCAGATCCTCTTCCTTATAAGCCCTTACTGCAATTTTCACACCTTATTCTCCTCTCTCCTTAACTTTATAAAACATACCGCAAAAAAGAAAATCCCGTAAACGGTCGTAATGGTCGTCGCCAATCCTACCAGCATCAGGGAAGCATCCGGAAGCCGCGACATAAAAACGGAAACCGGGATCCGGATACAGAACGCGGAAGAAATCCCCTGAATCATCACCGGTATGCTTCTTCCCCGCCCGTTGAAGTAGCCGATGCTGCTGAACAGCACACAGGTCAAAATGCATTCCACCGAAAATCCTCTCAAATAATCCGCACTCTGGGCAATTACCTCCCTGTCACTGGTAAAAACGGAAGACAGCACCCCGCCGCCAAAAAAGCCCCCAAGAAAAATCACCACTCCCGCAGCGTATCCTGTGGCCATAGCAGTAAGAAATCCCTTCCAGGCCCGCTCCTATATTCTGCGCCATCGTTTCCTGTACGGCAATGGGTACGCCCACATGCAGAATCCGCTTCAGTTCCCCATTGTCAATCCTGCACTGCGCGGGGGAGAATGCGATAGGCAGTTTCTGCCTCCGGATGATCGCCGCCGACAATATCACCGAAACAAGCTGCGCCAAAACCGTTGCCAGTGCCTTTCTTTCATAGGTATTATACTCCTCACTGTCAGAATCAACAAGGAGAAGTTTCTAAATTTAACCTGTCAGATCCGCACCGTTTATTGATTTTTCCCATACTCCATGCTACAATGAAAATACTTAAAAAGAAACGGTGGGACGAGATTTTTCCGTCCCATAAATAAAAATATAAGGAGTAAAAGGTATGAATGTTATTGTTATCGGAGGCGTTGCTGCCGGCACAAAAACCGCTGCCAAACTGATGCGTCAGGACCGCAGTGCAAAGGTCACGGTCTATACCAAAAGTAAGGACATTTCCTACGCCGGCTGCGGTCTGCCCTATTATGTGGGCGGGAGTATCGAAACCCGTGAAGAATTGATCGTCAATACGCCCGAAAAGTACGCCAGTCTGACAGGAGTGGAAGTCAGAACCGGCATGGAAGCCGTGCGCATAGACGCGGCAGCCAAAACTGTCAGCTTTGCAAACGGTGAAACCGTTTCCTATGACAAACTGGTCATTGCCACAGGCGCCGTTCCCTTCGTACCCGACGTGCCAGGCACCGATCTGTCCGGTGTATTCACCATGCGTACACCAGACGACGCCATCGCTCTTCGCGACTACATAGAAAATAACCACTGCCGCAGCGCCGTGGTCGCAGGCGGCGGATTCATAGGATTGGAGATTGCCGAAAATCTGCTTTCCAAAGGTCTGAAGGTTACGGTGGTCGATATGGCCGATCAGGTCATGCCCAACTTATTTGACACGGAAATGGCTGCATATATCCGCCGGCAGTTACAGAAGAAAGGCATCCGGATTGTTACCGGCGCTGCTTTGGAAAGGATTCTTGGCAGCGGAAAAGCTGCCGGCATCCGCACCAGCGTGGGCGACTTCGAAGGCGATATGGCAGTGCTTGCCATCGGCGTTCGTCCCGCTACCGCTTTTCTGTCGGAATCCGGCCTGGAAATGAACCGGGGCGCCATCGTGGTAGATGACCATCAGAAAACAAACCTGAACGACATATATGCTGTAGGCGACTGCGCACAGGTTCACAACCTTATTACCGGCAAAGGACAGTGGTCGGCCATGGGCTCTACCGCTAACATCACAGGACGCTGCCTTGCCAGGAATCTGACCGGTGATAACGCAGTCTACGGCGGCTGCCTGGGCACCGGAGTCGTGAGGCTGGCAGACGATCTGAATGCAGGCCGCACCGGTCTGACCGAAGCGCAGGCAAAAGACGCCGGGTTTGACGTTATCACAGTCACCTGCGTCACGGATGACAAAGCTCACTATTATTCCGATGCCTCCACCTTTGTCACCAAACTGATTGCTGACAAAAATACCCATAAACTGCTGGGTATTCAGGTCATAGGCGCAGGCGCGGTAGACAAGATGGTAGATATCGCTGTCACCGGCATTGCCATGAACGCAGCAATTGAAGATTTTGATACACTGGATTTTGCCTATGCACCTCCTTTTTCCACCGCCATCCATCCTTTCGTACAGGCGTGCTACATACTGGAAAACAAGATGATGGGATCCTTTGAGACTTTTACACCCGCCGAGTACGCTGCCGGAAAAGCCAATGGCTATCGTGTCATTGATGCCCATCCTGCTGCTTCCATTCCCGGTGCAAAATGGATTGAGCTTGGCAAAGTTACCGCACCGGTTGACGGCATTGGAACGGATGAAAAACTGCTGCTCGTATGTGCCAAAGGCAAACGCGGCTACTTCCTGCAAAACCGTTTGAAGGCTTTGGGCTACACCAACACCCGCGTTTTGGAAGGCGGCGCCTTTATCAATCATGTCAGGGCAGCGTTTACGGACGGCGTCCTGCCTCCGGATGAGATTAAGCGCGTCAAGGCTTTGGGCTGTCTGCAGGACAAACGTTACCCCGATGTTTTCAATGTCCGCGTCATCACCCGCAACGGCAAGATTACCGCAGCGGAACACCGGACCATTGCCGAGGCTTCTGAACGCTTCGGTTCAGGCGCCGTTACCATGACCACCCGCCTGACGCTGGAGATTCAGGGAGTTAAGCATGAGAACATTCAGCCCCTGATTGACTTTTTAAAGGAGAACAATCTATCCACCGGCGGCACCGGCTCGCTGGTACGGCCTGTTGTTTCCTGCAAGGGCACTACCTGCCAGTATGGTCTTGCCGATACCTATGGCCTGTCCGAAAAACTGCATGAACGGTTCTATGTGGGTTATCATGGCGTGACTCTGCCCCACAAGTTCAAAATTGCCGTAGGCGGCTGCCCTAACAACTGTGTCAAACCGGACCTGAACGATTTGGGCATCATCGGCCAGCGCGTTCCCATGGTGGACTTTTCTAAATGCCGCGGCTGCAAAAAGTGTCAGGTTGAAGAAAACTGTCCTATCAAGGTAGCCAGGGTGACTGATGGTAAGGTCCGCATTGATCCCGATGCCTGCAACAACTGCGGCCGCTGCAAGGGCAGATGTCCCTTCGGTGCACTGGAAGAGTACAAAGAGGGCTTCAAAGTCTATATCGGCGGACGCTGGGGCAAAAAGGTGGCACACGGCATTCCTCTGACCAGGATTTTCAGCAGTGAGGAAGAAGTGCTGGATGTTGTGGAGAAAGCAATTCTCCTGTTCCGGGACGAAGGCATCTCCGGCGAACGATTTGCCGATACCGTCAGCCGGCTGGGCTTCGACTATGTGAACGAAAAGCTGCTTTCTGATACGATTGACAAAACTGCCATTTTGCAGAAAAACGTAAAAGGAGGCGCGACCTGTTGAGCGCATGTTCTGCAAAGGTAATTATTGTCTGGTTGTGAAGGAGAACGCCCCTGTCGGGGTGCTTTGGCGGTTTGATTGTTCCCCGTTTTCCATGCACTTATTCTGCTAAGAAAAATTCCACCGGAAACGCAGCATGGGAAACAGGGACAAAAACCCCTCCCCGTCAGCCGGAATCTAGCGCCGCGAAATCTCTTTGTCCGGAGCGCTGCCTGTCACCACCGATTTTCCCAACATACAAATTGACAAAACATCTGTTTTTTGCTAAAATTTCATAGTTAAGACTAATCTGCCGGATCGCATAAGACGATGAAGGGCGTTGAAACGATTTCTCTTTCCATTGCGGGAAGGGAATTTTATGCTCTTTTGTCTGCTGCGGTCTTTTATTTTGCCGGAAACGGACCTGAAACAACTTTAAGATAACTTGAAATGAAATAGAATGGAATGGAATGGAACAGAAAGAAATAGAAAAGAAAGGAAAGGAAATACCCCGTGAAAAAGAAGATTCCTGTTATTACACTGTGCTGTCTCCTGCTTCTGACTGCCTGCGGCAGTCCTGCCGGCGCGCCGCCGTCTTCCGAAACGGATTCGGAAACGGCAGTGACCTTTACGGATGATTTAGGCCGCCAGGTGACGGTAGACCGTCCGGAACGGGTGGTCTGTCTGATCGCCAGCTTTGCGGATATCTGGTATCTGGCCGGAGGGGTGGAGCAGATCGTCGCTGCGACCAACGCTACCTGGACCTATTTTGACCTGCCCCTGCGGGAGGATATTGTCAATCTGGGCACTGCCAAGAACCTTAATATGGAAAAACTGATCGCCTGCGATCCGGATTTTGTCCTGGCAAGCTGCGGCACAGACCGGAACACGGAACTGGAGTCCTCCTTTGATGAGATGGGAATCAATACAGCGTATTTCTCTGTCAACACATTTGAAGACTATCTGAGAATGTTGAAAATCTGCACGGAGATTACCGGCGTTTCTGAAAATTATGAAACTTACGGCACCGCCGTCCGGTCACAAGTGGAAAATGCTCTTGCAAGGGCGGACGGTTCGCGTCCGCGCGTTTTGTATATCCGTGCCACCGGAAGCAGCTGTAAGGTAAAAAACAGTGAAGAAAGCGTGCTCGGAGAGATGCTCGCCAACCTGGACTGCGAGAATCTTGCAGACAGCGACGACAGCCTTTTGGAACAGCTCAGCATGGAATCCATCCTGCTAAATGATCCGAACTATATTTTCGTGGTGCTGCAAAGCGCGGACCCCGCCGATGCGCAGGAGGTGCTGGAAACCACGCTTTTACAAAATCCCGCCTGGAATTCCCTGACTGCCGTACAAGAGGGACGCTGTTATGTCATGGATCCAAACCTTTACAACCTGAAACCGAATGAAAAATGGGGGGAAGCCTATGAAAAGCTTGCAGATATTCTCTACCCGGCGCAGTAACGGCATTTTTCTGGCCGGACTGTGCATCCTGCCCCTGGCTGCAGCGGCATTCAGTCTGTTGTTCGGACCGGTGAAGCTGCCGCCCGGACAGGCGCTTAATGCACTGACCGGAAGGGAGGCTGATCCGGTTGCTGTACGGATCATACTTTACAGCCGTCTGCCCCGCACCTGCGCCGCGATGCTGGCAGGTGCGGCCCTGGCCGTTTCCGGCGCGGTCATTCAGACGGTTCTGGACAATCCCCTTGCGTCTCCCGGCGTGATCGGCGTCAATTCCGGTGCGGGATTTGCCGTGGCTTTCCTCTGTGCCGCCTCGCCGCCTGCACAGCAGTATACGCCCCTTGCGGCATTTTGCGGCGCGTTGGCAGGCGTTCTTTTGGTAACGGTCCTGTCTCAGCGAACCGGCGCTTCCCGCATGACCGTGGTTCTTGCAGGCGTTGCCATTTCCGCTCTGTTCAGCGCCGGTATCGATGCGGTGGTCACACTGGTACCGGAGGCAGTGAGCGGCATTACGGATTTTCGTATCGGCGGCTTTACAGGCGTCACCATGGTGCAGCTTACCCCTGCCGCATGGTTGATCCTTGTCAGTCTGGGAATCGTACTCTCCCTCTCCCGGCAGATGGACATCCTTGCATTAGGCAGTGATACGGCTCAAAGCCTCGGCCTCTCCGTGCGGTCTGTGCGTTTTATTTTGTTGGTTTTGGCTGCGGCTCTTGCAGGCGCGGCAGTGAGCTTTGGCGGACTGATGGGGTTTGTGGGGCTGGTTGTTCCCCATACCATGCGCCGTTTATTGGGTGAAAGCAGCTTTCCGCTGTTACTTTCCTCCGCCCTGGGAGGCGCTTTCTTTGTGACAGTGTGTGATCTGCTGGCGAGAGTATTATTTTCACCGTTTGAACTTCCGGTCGGCATCATACTGGCATTTACGGGGGTTCCCTTCTTCCTCTGGCTTCTCTTCAAACAGAAAGGTGTGCGCATATGATTCAACTGAACAATCTCTCCGCCGGATATTCCGGAAACCCTGTGATACAAAATGTCACCATGAAATTTACGCCGGGGAAGGTGACCGTTCTGCTCGGTCCTAACGGCAGCGGAAAGTCCACGCTGCTGAAGGCGGCGCTGGGGCTGCTGCCCCCTATGGGCGGTGAGGTTTTGTATGACGGTGTGGATATCCGACAGTTGAAGCGCAGGCAGATTGCCCAAAAGGCAGCGTTTCTGACCCAAAGCCGAAACACACCCTCTATTCAGGCATTACGGATGGTTCTGCACGGACGTTTTCCATATCTGACCTATCCCAGGCACTACGGCAGGCAGGATTATGCCATCGCCCGCAGCGCCATGAATGCCACAGGCAGCCTGCAGCACGAAGATACCAATGTCCTTCAGCTCAGCGGCGGTCAGCGCCAAAGCGTGTATTTGGCAATGGCGCTGGCACAGGATACCCTGACTGTTTTCATGGATGAACCTACCACCTATTTGGATATCAGCCGCCAGTTTCAAGTGATGCAGACTGCCCATACCCTTGCCCTGGAAGGGAAAGCGGTGGTTCTGGTACTCCACGACCTTTCCCTGACGCTTCGTGAAGCGGACTGCATTGCGGTGTTTCAGGAAGGCCGGATGCTTTGCCATGACACCCCGGATTCCGTTTACCAAAGCGGTATCCTGGAGCAGGTGTTCGGGGTAAGCGTGCACCGTATGAATACCCCGCACGGCATACAATATTACTGTACCCGGAAGGAGGTCTGAAGAATGCCCTATTTTCCCATGTTTATAAATTTAAAAAACAAACCCGTTCTGATCGTGGGCGGCGGAGTCGTTGCACTTCGCAAGCTGCAGAAGCTGACGCCTTACGGCGCGGTCCCAACGGTGGTGGCGCCGCATATCCTGCCCGAACTGGCCGCTCTCCCCGGTGTAAAGCTGTGTAAACGCCATTTCAGCGTTTTGGATCTGCGGCCACATCCCATGATGGTCATTGCCGCCACAGACAACAAAGAGACAAACCGCAGGATTTCCGTACTTTGCCAAAAACGCCGCATTCCGGTGAATGTGGCGGATGATCCGGCGCTGTGCAGTTTCCTGTTCCCGGCGCTGGTGCAGCAGGGCTCTTTCTCAGCCGGAATCTCCACCGGCGGGGCAAGCCCTGCGGCTGCGGCTTATTTTAAAGAACGGCTGCGGGAACTGCTTCCGGAAGGTTTAGACAGGCTTCTTTTCTGGCTGGAATCTCTGCGTCCGGCGCTGAAAGCTTCCATACCGGAACAGCATAAGCGGGCGGCGGTGTTTCGCAGACTGTTTGACGCCGGCATGACAAAAGGCGCGCCGCTGACGGATGAGGAAACGGACCGATATATGGCCGACACACCGTCCGCCAGCGCACTGTCTGGCAGCGTTGCGCTGGTGGGCGCAGGCTGCGGCAGGGCAGACCTGATCACCGTGCGTGGATTGCGGCTGCTGCAGCAGTGCCAGGCAGTGGTGTACGATGACCTGATTGATCCGGCATTGCTGAATGCTGCGCCGGAGTCCGCCATACGCCTCTACATGGGTAAACGCAGCGGAATCCATGCCGCATCACAAACGGAAATCAACCAGAAGCTTATCGGACTGGCACGTTCCGGCTTACGGGTGGTCCGCCTGAAAGGCGGGGACCCCTATCTCTTTGGCCGGGGCGGGGAAGAAATACTGGCATTAAAAGAGGCCGGAATTCCCTGTCAGGAAGTTCCGGGCATCCCCTCTGCAATCGGTATAGCGGCTGAGGCGGGGATTCCCGTTACCCATCGGGGCATAAGCCGCAGCCTGCATATCATTACAGCCCATACCGCCGACACGCCGGACGGTCTGCCGGCGGATTTCGATACACTGGCAAAACTTTCTGGTACACTGGTATTTCTAATGGGCCTGGAGCGGCTGCCCGTCATCGCCACACGGCTGGCAGCCGCCGGTAAGGACAAAAACACGCCTTCTGCCGTAATCTCCGGCGGCAATGCGCCAAACCCGGTTCAGGTCCGCGCACCGCTTTCCCAACTGGCGCAGGCTGCAAAAAATGCCCATGTATCCGCACCGGCCATTATTCTCATCGGCGACGTGGCAGCTATGGACCTGTCCGCCCCTTCCTGCCGGTTGAGGGGACTCAGAATCGGCATCACGGGCACACAGGAGATTGCAAAAAAGCAAATGAACGCTCTTCAGGCGCTCGGCGCGGAAGCAGTATGGGTATTACGCTTTGGAATCAGGGAGCTTCCCTTAAAAACCGATCTGCGGATGCTAACAGAACAATCCTGCTGGATGGTATTTACCAGTGCAAACGGAGTCAGGACCTTTTTCCGGCAGTTGGCGCAAAAAAACATCTGCCCGCATTCTCTAAGAACGCAAAAGTTTGCCGTCATCGGTGCGGCAACCGGCGCCGCACTGATGCAGTACGGCATACATGCCGATCTGTGTCCGGATTGCTTTACAAGTGAGGCTTTGGCAGTCGAACTTACCGCTGCGGCGAAACGTGAAGAACCGATCCTTTTGCTCCGCTCAGAAACTGCCTCCCCTGTCCTGCCCGAAATGCTGCGCAAGGCAGGATTTGCAGTGAAAGATATACCGATTTACAGCCTGGAAAGTGATGCCTGCGTCAATCCGCTCCCGAAACTGGATTACCTTACTTTTTCCAGTGCAGGCGGTGTGAAACTGTTTGCTGAGAAGTATGGCGCAATTCCCACAGGCCCCCGCTGCATCTGCATCGGCAGTGTTACCGCACAGACCTTGTCACAATACACGGATGACCCGTTTTTGACATCCGTGGAAATCTCCGCAGAAGGTATCGTCGAAACCATTCTGCATGACCAGCGCAGATTTTATCCAGAAATGTAAAGTCTATGGACAATTACCATAGACTTTACACCAACTGTATGTACAACACTTTCTGCTATGCATATAAAATGAAGGTTCCTACACCTGCAGGTCCAGATTTGCACCGGCCGGAGTCTGTTCCTTTGCAGGCGCTATTCCTGTCCCTTTGCCATTTATGGCATCGACCATCGCCTGAATATCCGTATGATTCAGATAAACCGTACCGTCTTTGGAAGCCGCCAGCTTTTCATCCAAAAGCTGTCCTACTTTCTCCGGAACGGCATTTTTCCCCTCCTCTTCCTCTTTTTTGACCTCATCCTTTGCTTTCAGACGTTTCTCTTCATCTGCTTCCTTTAATTCCTTTTTCTTTTCCGCCGCTTTTTCCCTTGTCCTTTCAATGAATTTCTCTGAACTCTTCTTCGCCTCTTCACGGATCTTTTTATTTAATTTATCGTCCCGGACTGTATATGCGAAATGACAGCACTTTCCGTTCTCATCCATATACCAGTGGCTGGTACGCTCCACGCAGCCGCCCAGCGCATTGTAATACGCGGTTACAGTCCTTTCTGCCCTCTCGATATCTTTCATTCTCTGCGTAAATTCCTTTTCCGCCTCCGGGTCATTCCGCATCCGTTCCAACAGCTTCGGATTGACCGTCAGCACGCCGGCCCGTTTGTCCTTTTTCATCGACAGGCTGCTCCCTATTTCCAGTGTCATATACGGAACCTGCTTTTGCAGCTTCTTTAAATAGTCCTGCATACTTTCCGCTTTTCCGCTTTTGACGGTTTCCGCCGTCTTTTCCGCTTCTTTTTTCTTCGTACTGCCCGCCGGCACACTGCCGCCTTCCGCCATGCTCTGTGCCATATAATTGGCGTAACTGTTTGTAATTTCCATTGCCATAGATTCGTCCTCCTTGATATACTGTCTTATGAAATCCTTTTCATTAAAAAACCATCTCTATAATATCTTAAACAGTGTCAGCATCCAGTCCTCCTTCTGTTCCTCATAGGAAATCCGGACCACCGCATCCCCCTCCCCCGCCTCATATGAGCAGGAATACCCGTATCCGGCAAAACCGGGAAGTTTATAGAAACCGCCGAATACAATAAAAATGTCCCCTTCTGCATTTCTTTTGTCCAAATAGTCTTCAAAAGCCTCTCTGTCCACGTAAACATAGCTGTCGTCATAGGAAATCATCTCTCGCAGAACGCTGCTGTCGTCAAAAAAAGCAACCTCCCCATTATCATACCCATATACCAGCACCGTTTCATCTTCGTTATATCTGTCATAGGAAGCATTCTGTATCCAGACCGCCGCTCCTGCCGTACACAATACGGCTGCCGCCGGCACACAGACTGCAGCACGCCGGCAGTACGGCCGGTATCCGGCAATCCCTGCCATCCGCTGCCTGATGTTACGGTATTCCTTATCCCCCGTAAAAGCGGCATACCTATTAAAATCCTCAGCCCCGGCCTGTAAAATCCTCATGCTCTTTAACAAAAGCTGTCCATAAGCATACGCATCGTTTCCGCTTTTATGAATTGTTACCCGGTCACAGATTTCTTCCCTATCCTGCCGGAAAAATTTCATGCCTGTGGTAAACAGCGGATTTATCCATAACAGTGCCCGCAGAATATCCCAAAACAGATAAAGCAGTAAATGCCCCAGCCGGATATGCACCTTTTCATGCAACAGGATCATTTCCACTTCTTTCCTGTCGTATTCTTCCAGTATGACCCTGGGCATTACAATCTTTGGCATAAATACCCCTATGGTAGACGGTGTCACAGGCAGATCCGTCACATAGACCACCGTTTGGCATACCGTTCTTTTTTCCATCCCTGCCGTCAGCTTTTTCAGCCGTCTTCTTTTCCAAAACAGCCGAAATACACAGACAGACACGCCCGCCAGATACAGCCGGCATATCCACGTACGGCTTACACTGAACGCCGTCCACCACGAAAACAGATGCCATCCGATCCGGCTCTCATAAAAGAATTTCATCCTGCCTGTAAACAGGACGGGAACCAGCAGACTCCATAAGGCCCCTTTCAGGAATACCCGATTCCGTCCCGCGATTTTCCGCAGCAGGCAGATCAGTGCAAATACCGCATAAGACAGCAGGGCGCATCTGACAAGCTGCATGGCGTAATAGACGCTGCCGACACGCAGAAACTGAAGGATAAAAACACCGAATTCCCATACCGTCATCCGTTTTCACTGTCCTTTCGGGCTGTCTGCCCCGTTCCCTCAAAATGCCCTTCATGTCTGCACTGTTTTAAGATTTCTTCCAGTTCCTGATACTGTTCTTCCGTCAGCCCTGCACTCTGCAGCAATGCAGCCATTGCATTTTTCCGGCTTCCTTCAAAATAGCTGTCCACGAATTTCCGGCTCTTCTCCTTTTGGCATTCTTCCCTTGTTTTCATAACGGAATAGTGGTAAACTCTTGCATCCTGTTCGTCCACGGTATAACTTAAAACACCTTTCTGACACAGACGATTGATGAGAACGCGCACCATTCTCGGCGACATATCCGTTTTTTCCCGTATCTTCCGAATCACTTCCTTCGCTGTCAGGGAAGCGCCGGCTGCCCAGAATACTTCCATGACCAGCCATTCACTCTGACTGGGAGTCGTTTCTTTTTCCATGCTTTAATCCTCCTGCTTATTAGGTATATCGGACAAAATTCCATTTTTGTTAATGTTTGTTCCTGTTTTCTGTCAAAGTTATCCGGCGAGGTAAAAATTTTCTTTTGGACACCTGTACATACAAAAAAGAAGTCCACCGCCCGATGCGATGAACCCCTGATTTTATATAAAATACTTTCACCTCATTAAACCTTTAAAATTCTGATCTCGTCCGCATAAAAGACATCCTGTTCAAATCTGCCTTTCATTTCAATGGAAACTCCTGTCTTCAGATCGGAAAATACCGCTTCTGAATCTTCATACCGTTCTCCATGATCATAAATGGTTCTTATATAAAAATGAGTACCCTCATCAAAAACCACCGGAATCAAATCCGAATCCGGGATATTCGCATCAGGAGCAGGACACGCCGAAACGACAGAACCGTCCTCCAAAATCTCCATCTCTATTTCCGCAATAAAAAACGAATGCTCCTCTATCTTCCAAACCACACCTGCAAAATCCGCATCCGCAGCTGCTGCCACTTCCGGAGAGAGCACATGCCATCTCCCCCCGGAAACTTCCGTGGTTCCCTGCGCTTTATCTGTATCTGCTGCTTCCTGCCCCGCTTCTACTCCATTTGCTGCCGTATTCCCATTATTTTCCGCTTGGTCGGAATGTTCCGTATTCTCTGCAGGCTCCGCTGCCCGTACGTCCGCTGTTTCCTGCAAGGAATCCCCGTCATCCTTCTCCGCCGCAGCAACAGGCGCCGCTTTGGAGCCACAGCCTGACGCCACTACGCCAAGCATACAGACTGCACTTAATAGTGCCATTGTTTTTCTTATCTTTCCGTTCATACTAAATCCTCCTGTGTTCTTTTCTTAATTGCCAAAAATATCCTACCACCGCAATCTCTAATCTTTCTCTAAGACCGTTTCTTTTTCACAGGTCAGATTTTGCCGGTTTCACGGTTCAGGTAAAAAAACACAGGCTGCAGAAAAAACTCAAAACCCTTTCTTACGCAAATCATCCACTACACGTACATAAAATTCCGTTATATCGCGGATTCCTTCACCCTCTTTATCCGTTAATTTTCGCCTCCGCATATCCACTTCATCACAATGCGAGATTCCCCTATTGGAACTGCCGGTCATAACCCCCCGGAAATTTGTCCATTCCACTGCCCTTGGCGTAAGCAGCCCGTCATTAGGTCCTTCAAAAAATTTCACCACGATTCCCGGTACAAACATAAACATGTCACTCCAGACATGTTTCATGACAAATGCATAACTCTGATAATATACTTCCGGTTCGTCCGGATTGTTACGGTTAAATTCTTCTGCCGCTTCTGTTGTAAACGTTTTAAATACCTCATATGCATCCGGATGTTTATCCCCGCAGATTCTTAACCAGAGATCCGAACAGCCTGCCACAAACCGGATAAGGAATTCCGGTAATTGAAATAACCGGTCCACCGTCAGCGAGCCGTGATGGGGTGTGCTTATCGTTGTAAGCGAGGCAACGTACTCCGACATTTTTAAGGTGGAGACCGCATATCTCATATCAAGGCCACCCTTAGAATGTGCGATTACATTGAGTTTGGGCGCTCCTGTTTCTTCGATGATCTCCCTGATCTTTTCCGCCAGGAATTCCCCATTGGCCGCAATCGTTCCATTACTGTCCTGATTTCCATAATAAACTCTGCACCCGTTTTCTTCCAATTTGGCCGGAATCCTTCCCCAGTAATTCAGGTGCATGCTGTCCCTGAAACCCATACCGTGAACTAACAGAACCGGAAATTTCAACTTTTCATTCATACAGACTTATTCTCCCTTTGAAATCATTCCCCACAAAAAATATCTTTGGGTGAAATGCAGAAAGGAACCCAGCTTCTTTCCATTATAGGAGACTCCTGGCTTCTTACCATTTCTACGCCTGCTGTTGCCCTCCGCAAACCTTCCTCGCTTGCTTCACAGGCACCTTCCCTCCTCTGGCATTACCCATCTTCTACGGTGCTATGAGGCTATCCGACTGCCTGCCGCCCATCCGCTTATCTCCATCTTCTAGTTGATAATGCGTACTTGCTTCCAGGAAGCAGCAGGCTCTCCCCAGTTGACAATTAACCACAATGTCAAGCATGACTGGC
>CAJTVQ010000038.1 GCA_910579935.1 uncultured Lachnospiraceae bacterium | reverse complement strand
ATAACTGCGGCGAATTTTATGCGAGATTATACCGCCGTGAATAATTCAGGTTTAAGCAGATAAACCGGTTTTTGGAATTTATTGAGGATATTCTGCCAACACTTTCTAAGGAAGACAAAATTCATATCCTTGATTTTGGGTGTGGAAAATCTTATCTGACTTTTGCCATTTATTATTATATGAAAGAACTTCAGGGGCTGGATGTGGAAATTACCGGGCTGGATCTGAAAGCGGATGTGATAGGGAAGTGTAACGGACTGGCAGATAAATATGGCTATGGAGGACTCCGCTTTCAGCAGGGGGATATAGGAACTTATGAAGGAAAAGCCGGTGGAGAAAACAGGGTAGATATGGTGGTGACCCTTCATGCCTGTGATACAGCTACGGATCATGCGCTGGCCAAAGCGGTGGACTGGGGAGCAAAGGTGATTCTGTCGGTACCCTGCTGTCAGCATGAAGTAAATAAACAGATCAGGGCAGAAGAACTGAAGCCGCTGCTTAAGTATGGTCTTTTGAAGGAGCGGGCTGCTGCTTTGGTTACGGATGCCATACGTGCGAATATATTGGAAGAAAGTGGATATGACGTACAGATACTGGAATTTATCGATATGGAGCATACACCGAAAAATATCCTGATTCGTGCAGTGAGGCGTGAAAATGGTGAAAGAAAAGAGACTGCGGTGAAAGAGATGGCAGAACTTCTTCATGTGAATACTACCTTACAGAAGCTGATGAAGAAATAGAAGGAAAATGAGAGAGCATGAAAAAAACTTTAATAAAATGTGTATATCTGGCAGCAGTGTTTGTTATTTCACTGATTTTGGCCGGTTCATTCCTGAATCAGGGGAATACGGATATGACAATGGAAATGGGGCCGGCAACATATCCCGTGATCCATATGAAGATAGACGAATCAGAAGTGAACCCCCTTCATGGATATAAGGAAGTGATGCAGACCAGCTTTCAGCGTGACAGTATCACACCTTTAGGCGAGGGACGCAGAATTGGTTTTGTGGTAAATAAATACGGGCAGGACATAGAGAAAATGATGTTCGAAGTCAGGAGCATTGACGGGCAGAGACTGGTAGAGAGTACAGAGATTACCGATTATGGGGAAACGGAGGAACAAATCTCTGCAGAATTTACCGTTAAGGACCTGATTGATGCGGATACGGAATATATGCTGGTGCTTCTTTTGGAAAACGGCTGGGGACAGACTCTGCGGTATTATACAAGAATTATCCAGACAGAGAATTATCATGAGAAGGAGAAGCTGGATTATGTGCTGGATTTTCATGAAAGGACTTTTGACAAGGAGGCAGCAAGAGAACTGACAAAGTATTTGGAATCAAATGCGGACGGGGATAATACTACGTTCAGCAGGGTGGATATTCACAGCAGTTTCCATCAGGTGACCTGGGGAGATTTGGAAGTGAATGTGCTTTCCGAACCGGAAATCACTATAAAGGAATTAGGGGAGCAGACGGGTTCTTTGGAATTGGTCTATATGGTATCTTTGGGAGGAAGCGGAACGGAAAATCTGTTTCGGGTGAAGGAATTTTACCGGATACGTTACACGGCAGACCGTATTTACCTGCTGGATTATGAAAGGACGATGAAGCAGTTTTTTGATGAGGAAGACGGCATATTTTCCAATAATAAGATTTATCTGGGAATTGTTTCGGAAGAAGAGATCGAACTGAAAGAGAGCGATGGGGGAAATGTTTTTGCGTTTACGGATGACAGCAGGCTGTTCTGCTGTAATATAACAGAAAATAAGCTGTCCCGGCTGTTTAGTTTCTATGACGGAGACTACAGGGACGAGCGTGAAATGTGGCAGAAACACGGAATACGTATATTGAATGTGGATGAAGCGGGAAATGTGCAGTTTATTGTATACGGTTATATGAACAGGGGCAGACACGAAGGTGAGGTCGGTATTGCAGTATATCAGTTCACCGGTCTGCTGAATACGGTGGAGGAGCTTGTCTATATTCCGGCCAGGAGTTCTTACGAGGTGCTCAGGGCGGAGCTGGAGGCGCTGGCTTACGTCAATAAGGCAGATGTTTTCTTTTTCATGCATGAAGGTGCAGTGTATGCGGTAAATCTGGCGGAGTGCACATATGAAGTGATGGTGGACGGTCTGGAGGAAGGAAGTTATAAAGTTTCCGACAGTAACCGTATGGTGGTATGGCAGATGGGAGGAAATCCTTATGCGAGCCGGAAATTAATATTGATCAATCTGAGTACAAAGGAAAAAACGGAAATAGCGGCAGACAGCGGGCAATATATTGCGCCGCTCGGATTTATGGGGGAGGATTTGATTTATGGCCTTGCGCATACGGAAGACGTGGTGCAGGATAAGACAGGGAACATTCTGTTTCCCATGTACTGTGTGAGGATACAGAGCGAAAGCGGCGAAATACTGAAGACTTACAGTCAGGAAGGGATGTATATAACAGGAAGTGAAATCGAAGGAAACCAGATTAATCTGTACCGTATCCGGCGCAGTGAGGACGGGGTCAATTATATTGCGGCTGAGAACGATCAGATCGTCAATACAAAGATCGAATCGGAAGGTGACAATGTCATAGAGACTGTGGCGATCGACACATATGAGAAAGTAACACAGATCGCAGTGAAGAGTGCGGTGGATGAGAAGAAGTACAAACTGCAGACGCCGAAAGAGGTATTATTTGAGGGCGGCAGGGAAATCACCCTGAAGGAAGAGAGCGGCGGCAGTTCCCGTTATTATGTCTATGGTAAGAACGGAGTGGAGGAAATTTTTACGGACGAAGGCAATGCGGTAAATATGGCGTATGAGTATTCCGGCATTGTAGTGGATGAGCAGGGCAGTTATGTGTGGGCGAGAGGAAACCGCAGTCTGAAAAACCAGATCATGGCCATTACCGGAGCTGCGATAACGGAAGAGAAGAACAGTCTTGCCGTGTGTCTGGATGTTATGCTTCAGTATGAAGGAATTATGAGGAATACGGAATATATGCTGAACCGCGGGGATACCATAAGGGAGATTTTGGAAGAGAATCTGGAGGACGCAAGAGTCCTCGAATTGACGGGATGCAGTTTGGACGCTGTTTTATATTATGTCAATAAGGATATTCCGGTACTGGCTTCCTTGAATGACGGGAATGCCGTATTGATCGTAGGTTTTAATGAACTGAATACGGTACTGATGGACCCTCTGACAGGAGGAACGCCTTATAAAATGGGGATGAACGATTCCACCCAGATGTTTGAAGAGAACGGAAACCGTTTTATCACTTACCAGAGGAAAAAGTAAAAATGCCGTATTTATGGCATTTGCAACCAATAGTTGCGGCATTTCAAACCAGAATAGGTAGTGCAGTCTGAGAGAAATTTTTATAATAAATACAAAATAACAAGGGAGAGAACAAAATGAATATTGAGATTGCAAACCGACTGGTTCATTTAAGGAAAAGCAACGGATTGTCACAGGAGGCTCTTGCAGAAAAGCTGGGCATAAGCCGGCAGGCAGTGAGCAAGTGGGAGAGGGCGGAGGCTTCGCCGGATACGGATAATCTGATTTTGCTTGCCCGTCTGTATAAAGTGTCCCTGGATGAATTATTGCAGACGGAAGACGAGATACCGGTTCCGGGAAAAGAAGAAGCCGGAAGCAGGAGTACAGAAGAAACGGAATCCTGCAGCGGTACAGTGGATGGGAAAACGGCTGGCGGTAAGACGGAACCGGATCTCGGAGGGAACGTGGTAAGTCTGGAAAAGACACAGGACGGATTTGAGAAGAGAAGTTCGTCGGACTATATGGAACAGGAGCAGACGAAAGAGGGAAAGCAGGAAAATGACGAGTATGTGCAGGTGGGGGTGAAAGGAATCCATGTGCGGGATAGGGATGGCAGCGAAGTGCATGTGGGATGGGACGGAATCCATGTAGACGACCAAAAAAGGGGAGACAATGTACAGATTGACAGAGGTGGCGTATATGTGAACGGGAAAAAGTATGATCGGAAAGAGCTGATCAGCTGCCATCAACTTCCGATAACGTTTTTTATTGTAATATTGTATTTGCTGGCAGGTGTTTTTGGGGGAGCCTGGCATCCGGCATGGCTGCTGTTCCTGATGATACCGTTATGGCACAGCTTTGTGGAAGCGGTGAAGCATAGGAATCCGTTTATATTTGCATATCCGGTACTGACAGTGCTTTTGTTTTTATGTATAGGGATTTTTTGGGGAGCCTGGCATCCGGGATGGATCATTTTCCTGACGATTCCTGTTTATTATCCGGTGGTTTCTTTTCTGACGGGAAGGGAGGCGGATGAATGAGAAATCATATTTGGCAGGTGCGATTTTCATTTTTGTATTTTCATTGTTAATCTGTGCGGCGTCCATAGGATATTCCGGTGCAGACGGTTATACGGCAGGAGGATTTTCTTTCGCGTGGGGAAGCGCCGGACTGAGCAGGGAACAGGTATTTGATATGTCAGAGATACAGAAGGTAGAGATTTTATGTGATTCCATGAACGTGGTATTTCGTGAAAGTGATGGGGAAACGTGTACGGTGATGTATCAGCATAAAAAGCGGAAAGGCGGGGATATCCGGACGGATTTTGATGATTTGCTGGAATGGAGCAGGAAGAAAAATGAAGCGAAGGGAAGTTATGGAGACGGCAGCGGGATACGGATATATACGCAGGCTTCCAGCGGAAATACCAGGGTTGTGCTGCGATAGAACAGGATAGGACAGGAGAGGTAAAAGAGAATGTTGGTCGGGTATTTTAAAAAGATTGGTGCGAAGAGGTTGCTGATTATGGTGGCAGGAAATATTTTCCTTGGAATGGGAATCAGCATTTTCAAATTTTCCGGTTTAGGGAACGACCCTTTCAGCGGTATGGTTATGGCACTGGCTGAGTGTGTAAAAATAGAGTATGCTAATTTTCTGATCATGCTGAATGTGTTTATTTTTTTGGCAGAGCTGTTGTTTGGGAGGGAATTCATCGGAGCGGGAACCGTGGTGAATGCGTTCCTGCTGGGCTATATCGTGACTTTCTTCTATAATATCTGGCTGGCGTTGTTTCCGCTGCCGACTTTGCTGGCAGTGAGGATTGCGGTGGTGTTGATAGGAATGGTGATCACAGGATTTGGTATTTCCCTTTATCAGACACCGAATGTAGGAACGGCGCCGTATGACAGTCTCTCGCTGATCATGGCAAAGCGTATGCCGAAAATTTCTTATTTCTGGCACCGGATCTGTACCGATGCAGTCTGTGCGCTGGTCTGCTTCCTGGCCGGAGGAATCGTAGGACTCGGAACACTGGTAACGGCATTCGGATTCGGTCCGGTGATCGAGTTTTTTAATGTGCATTTTACGCGTAAGCTGTTTCATCAGGGAGAAAATATTTTGTAATATATGAAAAATAAAACCGATAGCACGCAGATAAAAATGCGGTTATCGGTTTTATGATAAGTACGGATGGTTAAAATCAGTTCTTAAATATATGTGCTTTATATTTTTCCAAAGTGAAAAGCAGCAGCATACCCAGTACTCCGCAGGAAAGTATTTCTCCGGCTGTTACGGTAAGAAAAGAAAACCACAGGGGCTTGATTCCGTAAGCGTAAAGCAGTACAAAAGGAACAATTATCATATTGGCAATGACAGGGGGTATGGGGGCAAGCCATTTGTGAGCGCGCAGCTTATAGGTGAATACGGCGCCTATAAGGGTTGCCAGGCTGCCGAAGATGATATCAGGCAGTGCACAGCCGGTTAAAATATTGCTGATCAGACAGCCGATGAACAGACCGGGAACCGCCGCCGGAGTGAAATAGGGCAGGATGGTAAGCGCCTCGGAAAAGCGTAGCTGTATGGCATAGTTAGCAAGCCCGAAGGCATTGGCCACAAAAGTCAGTACAACATAAAGCGCGGCAATCATTGCCGCCTGCACCATGGTTAACGGGTAACTTGGGACGATTCCTACAGGAACCGCTTTGTTGTTTTGAGTTTTCATATTCTGTTCTCCTTTAGTTTTGTTTTTCGTGAGGAAGGTCTCGAACTCACGTTGTATAGTTGGAAATTCCTGATTTATAGGTTTTCCAAAAAACATTATAGTGGAAAATGGAGAAAAGTCAAGGATTGACTTTCCTTTTTGACGCAATCCGTAATAGTTCAGCAGATTGTTGGGTTGTGAAGGAGGATGCCCCTGCAGCCGGAACCTGCCTCCGAGAAATCCTTTTGACTGGAGCGTTGCCTGTCACAACCAACCTTCCAATCTGACCGGATGGAGCAGACCTGTTTTTTGCAAAGCTGAACAGGGACGATGATAGATAGCGCTTGTAGCAGAGGTATATCACAGGTACAAGCGCTTAAAGTGTTGTACCTGTGTGGAAGTCATATCTGTTGCAGAGCGCTGTGTGTTTGCGGAAAGGTTGTGATGATATGGGGCATAAAGACGATGTCCGTATGGATTTGATTTATGTATTGAGGAAGAAGATAACAATAGACCTTTATAAATGGAGGAAAAAGTATGAATTGGATAACAGGAGAATTAGAAAATAATACGATAGAAGCAGAAGAAATTAAAAATCATACAGGCAGGGTAGTGAAAATTCACGGAAGTATATACAAAGTCAGAAAGATGAGTAACTTTTGCGGACAAAGAGGGAAATTCTGCAATGCATCTATACGGCGGAATGTGCGCAGTTTGGGGAAGAAGAGTTAGTAGAAGAAAGCTGTGTCATTGTAACAGCCAAAGTTATAGAAGAAAAACGTTCCAAGACAGGATTTGACCTGCATATGACGGCGTTAAAAGTTTTGTCTGTTTCAAAAGAGGGGAGTCCGATTGTGATCAATCATAAGCTGGCTGATACTTCCATGGAGAATTTGCTGGATTACAGACCCGTTACCTTAAGAAATGAGAAGCAGCGTTCCATATTTAAACTGCAGGAAGGCGCTCATCATGGCAGTTTGTCCCTTCCTGTTTTTCGACGCATGGAGTCCGTAATTCTAATGAGCGCGGTTATCTCCTGATTTGTTAAATATGCAGCGTTTTCATTTAATTTATTGAGAAGCTTCTGCCTGTCCGGCGCTTCCGTTTCGCGAAAAAAGTCAGACAGGGAAATATCAAGCGCTTCGCAGATCAGGTTTAAAGATTCTATTGTGGGATTCTGTTTGCCTAATTCAACCTGACGGACAAAGCCCTGGGATAATCCGGCAAGGTTGGCAAGCTTATTTACGGTTATGTTTTTGTCAGTTCTTAATTGGGTTATTCTTTTTGCAACATCCATTTGTTTCACCATAATATATAATATGAATTCTAATTTCAGAATATTAAGAATTTTTCTTCATGGAATCCGTGATGTTAATGAGAGCGGTCAGTTCGTCATTGGTCAGGCAGGTAATATTCTGAAGCAGTTTCTCTATCAGTTTCTGTCTGTCCGGCGGTTCCTTTTCCATGAAAAAGTCGGATAAAGAGATATCGAGCGCCTTACAGATCAGGCTTAAAGAAGTCACCGTAGGATTCTGGTTATCTAATTCAATCTGACGGACAAAGCCCTGGGATAATCCGGAAAGATTGGCAAGTCTGTTTACGGTTATATTTTTTTCGGTCCTTAGTTGAGTTATTCTTTTCGCAACGTCCATTTGTCTCACCATAATATAATTTAAAAGCTAATTTCAGAATAACATGAAAATAATTTAAAACTTACTTTTATGGTATTGACAAATGGATATTATAGTATTATAATGAAACACAGATAAATGATAGAACAGATTTACTTAGCGTGGTACATGTGATGTGCCACAAATTCCCCTTTTACATGGGTACATGTAGGCAGAAACTGCGCTACATGTACCACGCTAAGTAAATCTGTTTTTATTTTATCGGTTTTATAAAGACATTGAACCGGGCAGGGGAAACGCGTTTCCCCTGCCTGCGCGCCGGAGCCTGTCAGCTCCCCGTGTGAATAAAAAAGGCTGCTGCATACAAAACTGCAACAGCCTTTTATCTTATTTTTAAAATGGAAAAAGGGGACGGCATTCTAAATTTATGCCAGATAATCCAGTTCCCCGCTCTTATATCTTGCAACAAAACTTTGGATACGCTCATTAGGATTCAGTAAATCACTGATGGAAGCGTCATGGTTCAGAGTATCGATAAGATATGCGATGTATTTGCTCATATCGCAGTCAATATACCAAGGTCTTGACAATAATTCCGGTGTCTGATAAATTAGATTGGTGGTAAGTACCCGGTCGATGATGCCGTCTTCATAAGCTTTCTCAAAGCGGTCCAGACCGCTGGTAAACAGGCCGAAAGTCGCACAGATGAAGACATTCTTGGCCTTGCGTTTCTTCAGTTCCGCAGCCACTTCCAAAACACTTTCACCGGAAGAGATCATATCGTCTATGATCAGCATGTCCTTTCCTTCCACGCTGGTTCCGAGAAACTCATGGGCAACAATAGGGTTGCGCCCGTTTTCGATCCGCGTATAATCTCTCCGTTTATAGAACATGCCCATATCCAATCCAAGGACATTTGCCATGTATATGGCCCGGTTCATACCGCCTTCATCAGGGCTGATGACCATCATATGGTCGGAATCGATTTGTAATTCCTTTACATGATTTAAGAGTCCTTTGATAAACTGGTAGGCGGGCTGTACCGTTTCGAAGCCGTGAAGGGGAATCGCATTCTGCACGCGTGGGTCGTGGGCGTCAAAAGTGAGAATATTATCCACACCCATGGCTACCATTTCCTGCAGCGCCAGTGCACAATCGAGAGATTCCCTGGCAGTCCGTTTATGCTGACGGCTTTCATAAAGATAGGGCATGATGACGGTAATCCTTCTTGCCTTGCCTCCTACGGCGGCAATGATACGCTTTAAGTCCTGATAATGGTCATCAGGGGACATATGGTTTTCATGACCGCCCAAAGAATAGGTCAGACTGTAATTTGCAACATCTACTAAGATATACAGGTCGGTACCGCGTACGGATTCCAAAATAATGCCTTTTGCTTCTCCGGAACCGAAACGGGGAACCTGGGCGTTCAAAATATAGGAATCACGCTGATAACCGGCAAATGCAAGACTGGCTTTATGTTCACTTTCGCGTTCCGTTCTCCATTTGACAAGAAAATTATCAACTTTCGCGCCTAATGTTTTACAGCCCTCCAAAGGGATGATGCCAAGGGAACCAACGGGGATAGTTTCCAGGTTTCTCTTTTCTTCACGTCTAGCCATGTAGTCCTCACTTTCCGAATTTGTGCCATAATGTGTTTATTTGTTTAATTTTTTATGAATCCGAATGTCCGGCCCGGACAGTTTATATATCTGATAATTGCTCATGATGCGGGAAAATATCCGGTCCGAGTAACGGTTTCTTAATTCCTCCAGAGAAAGATTGGTGGAAATAATGGTAGGTTTTCTGCGCATATGTCTTTCGTTCAGACAGGAAAACAACTGCGTGGTAACAAAGTTATTGGTCAGTTCTGTTCCCAAATCATCAATGATCAGCAAATCACACTGATACAGATCCTGATACATGCCATGAAGCTCGTCTTTATTTTTAAAGTCGAAGGAAATCTGAGACAGCGTTTCAAAAAATCGCACGGCGCTGAAATAGATGACGGAATGACCGTTTTCAATCAGCTCCTTTGCAATGCAGCCGGAAAGAAATGATTTGCCTGTACCCACTGTACCATAAAAGAATAAATTATGGTAGTCGAAATCATAATTTTCTATAAGTTTTTTACCCGCTTCGACAGCAGACTGAAAGCGGCGCAGGTCTTCACCCTGGTAATATTCGTAAGAAAGGGTGGAAAAGTTCTCTTTTTCCAGCTGGCGGCTGATATTGGACTGTTCATATAAAAGGGAAATTTCCGCCTGTTTAAAGCAATGGCATTTCCGGCCGTCCATATATCCGGAGTCCTGACAGTCGGGACAATCATAAACCGGTTCCAGATAATCGGCCGGAAGACCGGCCGAAAGCAGCAGTCCTCTCTTTGCTTCCGTGAGGTTCTTAAGAAGCAGTCTTAATTCCGTAAGGGCGGAGTCATCGCCGTCCAAAAGTTTTTTCCCCTGCTCAACGGATAGGGAAGCAGTGGATTCTTCCAGTTCCCTGTAACCGTCAATATGCTGGTAGACGTAATTACGGCGTTCTTCCAGCAGATACCGGTTTCTGTTCTGTTTTTCTTCATATGTACGGATAATGGAATCGTACTGGCTGTTGCTTAACGGCATTCCGATTTCTCCTTTTCATGCTTTCATCTTATTTCATAACCCTGCTTTCGTTTAATTTTGCAGGAGTTCTTTTTCGAGGGCATCAAAGTCATAACTGTTCTGTTTGAACTGGTTGAACTTGTTGGTCTGGACCGTGCGTGCCTGAGGAATTTTTGTCCGTTTAAAAGTTTCATCCGCTCTGACTATATCGCTTAAATGGTGGACACCGGCGTGGTGCCAGCTGTTCAATATGCTGTCCGCATATTCAAAACGATGCTTGTCTGTGCTTAAAACGGTGCGTTCGCAGGCAACGGAGATAACATCCATGCCATACCCGAGCGTTCCTGTCCAGTGTTTGACGTAAGCGGCTTCTTTATCGGTGGGAGAACTGTTTTTTCCCAGTGCTTTCATAATGTCATAAACAATTTTTTCGTATTTATAGGCTCTTTTTTCTGCCTGTTCCGGTGTGGTGATACCTTCCTGCGCCCAGCTGACTGCTACTTTTTCTATGTAACGGAAATCTTTTTTCCCCCGTTCCAGACAGTACTGCACCAGATAATCGATCAGATCGACGGAGAAGCCAAGCTTGTCCGAAATAAAGAAGATGGTTTTTATTTCGGATGGAGTCAGTGTTTTACCGATATATTGCTCAACTATGAATAAAAGCTGCGAAGTCATTTCGTCTGCTTTAAAAGCCTTCAGTTGATCCAGTGTATAAGCCGGTTTTTCATAGGCATCCGTTTCCTGTACGGCCGGTTTGGAAACAAGTGTCACGAGCGGGGCAGGCGAAACGGGCGCGGCAGTTTCCCTGGGCCTGGTTAGATCAAGGAGATGGATTCCGGACAGATTGCGCTCTTCGTCGTATTCCAAAGAAAGCAGCCGGTTTTTTTCCCAGTATCTGAGCGCACGGAGAACCTCCTTTTCGGTATGGTTGAATTTGTCTGCAATATCGGATATGCTGATAGGCAGATTGGCATTCATCATACGGATGAGGTAAAGATAAACCTTAAGCTGTGCGTCGTTGGCATCCTTCATATATTCATCAATAAAAATATTGGATACGGCTGTAGCGTCCGTGTAATTGTCTTTATAAATCCTTAAATGGTCCATATGCCCCACCTGTCCTCCATATGATGTATGTTCTGAATCAGGGATTTCCAGATTCAGAGCAAAATGAATTATATCATAACCATTTTTAAAAAGAAATAGTCAATTTGCCGGAAAATGCCGTAAATACGCCGGATGTGCCGTTTGTGGAAGATGTGGATATTGTGGATAATTGTGGAAAGAAATAAAAGTCCCATATAAAAGTATGGGAAAAGCACGCAGAAAATGCGGGTTGTATAAAACCGGATCTTCGATCGGAAAATAAGAATATCCACAGTATCTGGAAAAAAATTTCCTCCAAAATTCTGTGGATATTGTGGAAAGTTATTTTTGGAGCAGGTTTTCGCCGATTTTTACTACATCTCCAGCCCCCATAGTTATCAACAAGTCATCTTTTAGGCAGTTTTTTAATAAAAAATTTTCGATGGCCTCAAAGGAAGGAAGATAGTAACATTCCCCGCCTAACCGGAGGATTTCCTCCTGAAGGTCTTTGGAACTGATACCGAGAGTATCTGTTTCCCTTGCCGCATAGATATCTGCCAGTACGATTTTGTCCGCATGTAATAACGCACGGGCGAATTCCGGAAGGAACGCTTTCGTACGTGTGAAAGTATGGGGCTGGAACACACACCATAAAGTATGATGAGGGTAATTTACCGCGGCTTTTAAAGTTGCGGTAATTTCTGTCGGATGATGTGCATAATCATCTATTATAGTGAATCCGTTCTTTTTGCCTTTGTATTCAAACCGGCGGTCGGTGCCGGTGAAGTGCAGCAGCGCTTTTTTTACGATACGCCTTTCGATTCCAAGCAGGTCGGCGAGTGCAATCGCAGCCATGGCATTGGAAACATTATGCTCTCCGGGAACTGCCAAAGCAAATTGTTCACCGTCCTGTCCGGGACTGTGCAGCATAAAGGCAGCATGTGCATAACCGTCATACGAAATGTCCGAGCAGTAGTAATCGCAGTTGTCGGAAACGCCGTAGGTAATGACCCTGCAGTTAAGTCCTTCCGTGATTTCCTCATGGTGTTCAATGCCGCCGTTGATGATCAGAATGCCGTCTTCGGGAAGAAGTTCGGCAAAACGGCGGAAAGAATGCCGGATATCATGAATATCCTTAAAAAAATCGAGGTGGTCTTCTTCTATATTTAATATGATTCCGATTTTTGGGAAAAAACTTAAAAAGCTATTTGTGTATTCACAGGCTTCGGCCACAAAATAATCGGACTTGCCTATGCGTATATTGCCGCCGATGTCTTTGAAAATGCCGCCGATGGACAAGGTGGGATCGCTGTCGCTTTCTAAAAGGATTTCTGCGATCATGGAAGTAGTGGTGGTTTTGCCATGGGTACCGCTTACCGCAATTGGAATCTTATAATTTTTCATCATCTGCCCTAAAAGCTCTGCCCTGCTTAAACTGGGAATGCGAAGTTCATTCATGGCGATATATTCCGGATTGTCCGTATGGATGGCACTGGTATATACAGCCAGATCGATATCCGGTGTCAGATGAGCCGTCTGCTGACCATAGTAAATGACGGCGCCCTTTTTTTCCAGGGACTCCGTGAGTTCGGAACGCTTCATATCGGAACCGGATATGCGGAAGCCTTCTGTCAGAAGGATTTCAGCCAGCCCGCTCATGCTGATGCCGCCAATGCCAATGAAGTATATGTGGATCGGATGGTTAAAGTCTATTTTATACATGGATGCACTTCCTGTTCTTTATTCTATCTTTATATTATATGCAAATTTCGGATATGTAAACGGATGAATTCGAAAATATGGGAATTATGGAATCCGCTGGAAAGACATATTCTGAAAATGCATGTCCATATTTATTATACAGGCATGGTTAAAAAAAACAAGTGGAGGAGGGAAACAATTAAAGAAGTATAAAAAACAAACAAAAAATAAGTGAAATGCATGGAAATATTGTAAAAATAGTACATAAAATTTACCAAAAAGAAAAAGATATTTTGTAAAAAATATTCACTTTTCTATCATGATATGGTATAATTAAAAAACATAATATAGTGACTTGTATAAGTTGACTAATTAAGAGGTGATGACATGATTAAAAAAGAAATGATTGCCATGCTGCTGGCTGGCGGACAGGGCAGCCGATTAGGGGTTCTGACATCAAAAGTGGCAAAGCCGGCGGTGGCTTTCGGCGGAAAATACAGAATTATAGACTTTCCGCTCAGTAATTGCATTAATTCCGGAGTGGACACGGTAGGTGTGCTTACCCAGTATCAGCCGCTTCGCTTGAACACGCATATCGGAATCGGTATTCCCTGGGATCTTGACAGGAATATTGGCGGTGTAACCGTTCTGCCCCCTTACGAAAAGAGCGCCCACAGTGAATGGTATACGGGTACGGCAAATGCAATATATCAGAATATGGATTATATTGACGGTTTTAACCCGGATTATGTATTGATTCTTTCCGGTGACCATATTTACAAGATGGATTACGAGGTGATGCTGGACTTCCATAAAGAAAACAATGCCGAAGTAACAATTGCGGTCATGCCGGTTCCGATGGAGGAAGCGAAACGTTTTGGTATTATGATTACCGACGAAAACAAAAAGATTACGGATTTTGAAGAAAAACCCCAGAATCCCAGAAGTAATCTGGCATCCATGGGCATTTATATTTTTAACTGGAAAACATTGCGGGACGCTTTGGTGGTCAATGCAGAGCAGCCGTCTCTGGATTTCGGCAAACATATTATCCCGTACTGCCATAAAAACGGAGCACCGCTTTATGCTTATGAATTTAATGGCTACTGGAAGGATGTCGGGACGTTAAGTTCTTACTGGGAAGCAAATATGGAACTGATCAATATTGTCCCGGAATTTAATCTTTATGAAGAATATTGGAAGATTTATACGCGCAGCGTGATTCTTCCTCCGCAGTATATTTCACCGGAAAGCGTGATTGAAAAGAGTATTATCGGAGAAGGTTCCGAGATTTACGGTGAGGTATACAATTCTGTGGTCGGATGCGGAGTTACGATAGGGAAGGGGACTGTAGTCAGGGATTCCATTATCATGAATGAAACCAGTATTGGTCAGAACTGTGAACTCAATAAGTCTATTGTCGCGGAGAACGTGAAGATTGAGGATAATGTCAGACTGGGTATCGGAGAGGAAGCGCCCAATGAAACCGATCCGAATATATATAATAACGGTATGGTAACGGTCGGCGAGAAAAGCGTGATCCCTAACGGAGTAACTGTAGGGAAGAATTCTGTGATTTTCGGTGTTACGGCGCCGGATGATTATGAAAGCTGCTATCTCCCAAGCGGAAAAACATTAATTAAGGCAGGTGATGAATAGTGAGAGCAATAGGTATTATTTTAGCAGGTGGTAATAATCACAGGATGAAGGAACTTTCCCGAAAACGGGCCGTTTGTGCAATGCCAATTGCCGGAAGTTACAGAGGTATTGATTTTGCACTGAGTAATATGTCCAACTCCCATATACATAAGGTTGCAGTGTTTACCCAGTACAATGCGAGAAGCCTGAATGAACATCTCAGCTCATCAAAGTGGTGGGATTTCGGACGTAAACAGGGCGGTTTATTTGTATTTACTCCGGCTGTTACGGCAGAGAGTAATTTTTGGTATCGTGGTACGGCGGATGCCATTGCCCAGAACCTGTTTTTCCTGAAAAACAGTCACGAGCCATATGTGGTGATCACTTCCGGTGACTGTGTATATAAAATGGATTATAATAAAATACTGGAATATCATATTGAGCGTAAAGCGGATATTACGGTAGTATGCAGGGATATGCCGGCGGGCACTGACGTAGGCAGGTACGGTGTCATTAAGATGAATGAGGAATGCCGTATTGAAGACTTTGAGGAAAAGCCTATCGTAGCGAAATCGAATACCGTTTCCTGCGGAATTTATGTAGTCCGGAGACGCCAGCTGATAGAGATGATCGAGAAGGGGATGGAGGAAGAACGGCACGATTTCGTAAAAGATATTTTAATCCGCTACAAGAGCTTAAAGAGGATTTACGGCTATAAAATGAAGGAATACTGGAGTAACATAGCATCGGTGCAGGATTATTTCAATACGAATATGGATTTCCTGAAACCGGAAATACGGGATTATTTTTTCAAACAGTATCCGGATATTTACTCAAAGGTGGATGACCTTCCGCCTGCGAAGTATAATGTGGGTGCGCATGTAAGGAACAGCCTGATCTCAAGCGGCTGTATTGTGAATGGAACCGTAGAGGATTCTGTTATTTTTAAGAAGACATATATCGGCAATAATTGTTATATCAAGAATTCGATCATACTGAACGACGTTTATATCGGTGACAACACACACATTGAAAATTGTATCGTGGAAAGCAGGGATACAATCCGTGCGAACTCATACCATAAGGGGGAAGACGGAATTAAAATAGTAATTGAACATAGTGACAGATATGTAATGTAATGTTATAATATTAATAGAAACTATTCAGACCATATGATATCCAAGGGGGATACGGCATGCAGATTACAGATGTTAGAGTACGGAAGATTGCAAAGGAAGGTAAGATGAAGGCAATCGTATCAATCACTCTTGATGAAGAATTTGTAGTTCATGATATTAAAGTGATTGAGGGCGAGAAAGGACTTTTCATTGCAATGCCGAGTAAAAAAACGACAGATGGGGAATATAGGGATATTGCTCATCCCATCAATTCGGATACCCGGGAGCGGATACAAGACATAATACTGGAAAGCTACGAGAAAGCGCTGCTGGAGCCGGATGTGGAGGGATAGGATTGCATTATTTTTGTGTATTATAAGAGGTGTATGAGCGGGTACCGTAAATGAACGGTACCCGTGTTTTACATTATAGCAAATATGGTATATCGGCCGGATAAAAAATACGTTGTGATGGAAGCAAACCTGTGTTAAAATCAATAAAATGTCAAAAGAGATATTTCTTGTTAATGGGGCAGAAGAACAGAGTCACGGCATGGTGTCGTGGCTTGTTGTTGCGGACTGCGGTGTATTTGGAAAGAAGGGAAGAATGGTATGTATATAATAGCAGGATTGGGAAATCCGGGAAAAGAGTATGAAAATACACGCCATAATGCAGGCTATGAGGTGATAGACGCTTTGGCGGAAAAATATAATATTAGTGTACTGGAATTAAAGCATAAGGCATTGATCGGAAAAGGGTATATCGAAGGCCGGAAGGCGGTACTGGTGAAACCGCTGACATTTATGAATCTGAGCGGGGAGAGTCTGCGGATGGTGGTAGATTATTATAAAGCGGATGCGGAACAGGAATTAATCGTGGTATCCGACGATATCAGTCTGCCGCCCGGGCAGCTGCGTGTGAGAAAGAAGGGAAGCGCCGGAGGCCATAACGGATTGAAAAATATTATTAAAATGCTGGGTACGGAAAATTTTCAAAGAATCCGCATGGGTGTGGGAGAAAAACCTAAAAACCGTGACCTGGTGGACTGGGTGCTGGGGCATTTTAATAAAGAAGAAAAAGCGGCCATGAAGGAAGCATCGGCAAAAGCGGTGCGGGCGGTGGAGCTGATGCTGACTGAAGGGGCGGATGCAGCGATGAATGAATTTAACCGTAAGGTACCGGCGGCAGACAGCAGAAAGGCGGCGGACTTACCGGCGGAGAAATGACAGGAGGCAGACAGCCTGAAGGGAACAGTGACAGAAGGAGCAGGTTATAATATGAGGACATTTACAGCCCCGCTGCACGAGCTGGGGGAGTTTGAAGAGATTGAGGGATATTTGAAGAAAGCGGGCAGGGCCGTGGCGCTGACCGGGTGTGTGGATTCTCAGAAAATGCATATGATTTACGGTTTGAGCGATGGTCTGAACTTAAAGTACAAAATTATCGTGGCATCCAGTGATTTGCGGGCAAGGGAAATCTATGAAGACTATCAGCTTTATGACAGGAACGTCATGATGTATCCGGCAAAGGACCTGATTTTTTATCAGGCGGATGTTCATGGGAATCAGCTGGTGAAAGAACGGATCAAGGCATTGCGCAGAATGATGGAAGGCCGTCCGCTGACGGTCGTAACTACGTTTGGAAGTCTGATGACGCCGCAGGTGCCTTTGGAAGCATTGGAGAGGAATGTGATATCCGTCAGTCATCAGTCTGCCGTCAATGAGCAGGAACTGGCGGGCCGGCTGGTAGAAATGGGTTATGAAAAGAACTATCAGGTAGAGGGGCCGGGGCAGTTCAGCATACGGGGCGGGATTGTGGATGTATTTGACCTGACGGAAGAAAATCCCTACCGGATTGAGCTTTGGGGAGAAGAAGTGGAGTCCATCCGCAGTTTTGATATATTGAGCCAGCGCTCCATAGAAAAACTGCAGTCTATCCGTATCTATCCTGCAACGGAAATGTCACTGACACAGGAAGAATTAAGAAGGGGAATGGAACGGATAGAGGCTGAGGCAAAGGCGTGCGGCGACAAACTGAGGGAGGCGTTCAAGACGGAAGAGGCGCACCGCATCGCCCTTCAGGTAAAAGAATTAAAGGAACAGATGCTGGAGCTGCGTACTTCGGTGAATCTGGAGAGTTATATCCGCTGTTTTTATCCGGAGACGGTATCGTTTATGGAATTGTTTGATAAGGAAAAATGCGGTATTTTTATTGATGAGCCGGCACGGGTAAAAGAGCACGCCGATGCAGTGGAACTTGAGTTTCGGGAGAGTATGCTGCACCGTCTGGAAAAGGGGTATGCACTGCCGGTACAGACAGATATTCTGTTCGGGACGGAAGCGGTGGCAGCCAGAATGGCTTCATACCGGACGGTTATGCTGTCTGCGATCGACAGGAAAAATACGCTGATGAAGGCCGGCCGGAAGTTTGATATCGGTGCGAAAAGCGTTGCTTCCTATAATAATAGTTTCGAAGCGCTGGTAAAGGATTTGAAACGTTACCGGAAAAATGGCTTCCGTATCCTGCTTTTGTCCGGCTCCCGGACCAGGGCAAAGCGTCTGGCAGAAGATCTGCGGGAGGAAGAACTGACTGCTTTTTACAGTGAAGACCCGTTTCGGGAAATACAGCCGGGAGAAATCATGACTTTCTACGGCCATGCCGCAAAAGGGTTTGAATATCCGCTCATTAAATTTGTAGTAATATCGGAGAGCGATATATTCGGCACCGAGAAGAAAAAGAAACGAAAGAAGAAAAAATTTGAGGGACAGAAGATCAACGACTTTGCGGATCTGAAGGTCGGGGATTATGTGGTACACGAAAGCCATGGGTTAGGTATTTATAAAGGTATCGAAAAAGTAGAGGTAGAGAAAGTTGTTAAGGATTATATTAAGATAGAATACCGGGACGGAGGAAATCTTTACATTCTTGCAACGGGACTGGATGTCATCCAGAAGTATGCATCTGCCGACGCACACAGGCCCAAACTGAACAAGCTGGGAACGCAGGAATGGAGCCGCACGAAGAGCAAGGTTCGGGGAGCGGTAAATGAGGTGGCGAAGGATCTGGTGGAACTATACGCCGTCCGGCAGCAGCAGGAGGGGTATGTCTACGGGAAGGATACCGTCTGGCAGCAGGAATTTGAGGAAATGTTTCCCTATGAGGAAACGGAAGACCAGCTGGCAGCGATTGCGGACACCAAGGCGGATATGGAAAGCAGGAAAATCATGGACCGCCTGATTTGCGGAGATGTGGGATACGGCAAAACGGAAATCGCAATCCGTGCGGCGTTTAAGGCAATACAGGAAGGCAAACAGGTGGTTTACCTGGTGCCTACCACAATTTTGGCGCAGCAGCATTATAATACCTTCGTACAGAGAATGAAAGATTTTCCGGTGCGGGTGGATTTGATGTCCCGCTTCCGCACCGCGGCGGAAATAAAGAAGACAGTGGAAGACCTGAAGAAGGGGCTGGTGGATATTGTGATCGGCACGCACAGAGTACTGTCAAAAGATGTGGCATTCAGGGATCTGGGACTTTTGATTATAGATGAGGAACAGCGTTTCGGCGTGGCACACAAAGAAAAAATAAAGAAAATGAAAGAAAATGTAGATGTACTGACACTGACCGCAACGCCCATACCGAGAACCCTCCATATGAGCCTGATCGGCATCCGTGATATGAGCGTACTGGAAGAAGCGCCTGAAGACAGGCTCCCGATTCAGACCTATGTAATGGAATATAATGAAGAAATGGTGCGGGAAGCCATTGTCAGGGAATTGTCCAGAGGCGGACAGGTATACTATGTCTACAACCGTGTGAACAACATAGCGGACATATCGTCCAGAATCGCCGCACTGGTGCCGGAAGCGAATGTGGCGTTTGCACACGGACAGATGAAAGAGCACGAGCTGGAAAAGATTATGTACGAGTTCATCGACGGAGAAATCGATGTACTGGTATCCACCACCATCATAGAGACCGGCCTGGATATTCCGAACGTCAATACCATGATCATTCATGATGCCGACAACATGGGACTTTCCCAGCTCTACCAGCTGCGCGGCAGGGTAGGACGTTCCAACCGCACCGCCTATGCCTTCCTCATGTACCGGAGAGATAAACTTCTAAGGGAAGTGGCGGAAAAACGTCTGGCGGCCATCCGGGAATTCACCGATTTGGGGAGCGGTTTCAAAATAGCCATGCGCGATCTGGAGATCCGCGGCGCGGGCAACCTGCTGGGAGCAAGACAGCACGGCCATATGCAGGCCGTCGGCTACGATTTATACTGCAAGATGTTGAACGAAGCCGTCAAAAATCTGAAAGGCATCCGGACCGGAGAAGATTTCAATACCACGGTAGATTTGGACGTGGATGCGTTCATCCCGCCTTCCTACATTGTCAATGAATTCCAGAAACTGGACATCTACAAACGGATTGCGGGAATAGAAAATCAAACGGAAAGCGACGACATGAAAGAAGAACTGCTGGACCGCTTCGGTGAAATCCCGAAGTCCGTAGACAACCTGCTCCGCATCGCCCTCATCCGCGTGCAGGCGCACAAACTGTACATGTCTGAAATTCGGGGCAAAAATGAAGAAATCCGTTTCATCATGACTGCCAGCGCCGAAATCATGACCCAAAACATACCGGCCTTATTAACGAAATATCCCAAACTGTCCTTCAATGCCAAAGGCGTCCCGGAATTCCTGTTCCGCTACAAAAAATGCGGTATGATAGAGCGGGATGCAGAAAACTTATTAAACACGACAGAAGAACTGCTGACAGCAATGATAGCAGAATTATTATAAACCCAATGACCGCACATGCATTTTTAGCATCCGGTCAACCCCATCTATCCTTTTTGCATTTGAATAGGAAAAAGAAATTGTGGAAATACCAGCTTTGGCAGACGGTACAAGGGCGGCACGCAGGCCTTCGAACCCTGTCCATTCTGTTCGGAAACATCCCACCCAAATCAGCAACATACCGCCTCCCCTGCCCCGTCCCTCAAAGCGTCCTCTTCCGCACCATCCCCATCCCCCAACAAATCTAATCAAAAAAATGAACCATTCACCTCGTTACCGGCTCTTATAGTCAGATAGCTATCGGAAGGAAACGGGAAGGAGGACCAGCCGTGGAGAATACAGAACTGGTACGGCAGCTGAAGGACGGAAACCAGGCCGCCTTTGATGCCTTGTACGAGAAATATAAGGATACGCTTCTGCGTATGGCATACCTGGTCAGCGGACAGATGGATGACGCTGAGGATATCGTGCAGGAAACGTTTGTAAAATGCTATCTGCATATCGGTGAACTGAAAAAAGACGATGGATTCAGGCCATGGCTTTTTCAGATCCTGTACCGGACGGCGTACCGGCAGGTAAGGAAACGCAGGCGCGAGATACCGGACGAAGATATAGGCATACGGACAGATGCAACGGATGGAATTACTTCCCTTGACCGGATCATCCGGACGGAGGAGGAAAAAATGGTATACAGTGCAGTACAGGCGCTGGATTTTAAACATCGGGCGGTGGTAATCCTGTTTTATTATCAGGAGATGCCCTTGAGGGAAATCGCAAGCGTGCTGGAATGTACGGAAGGAACGGTAAAATCAAGGCTTTTTACGGCGAGGAAAAAGCTTAGGAAAAGTCTGGGAGCATGGAAAGAAGGAGGCGGAGAAGATGAAAAAAAGCGTGAACTATATCTTTTGTAAAGAAAAAAAAGCATGGAGCGGGATGGATGCGGAAGTGGCAGAAGTTCTGGGAAGTATGGGTGAACGCATCGAAGCCTCGGAGGAGTTGAAAGGGCGGATTGACGACCGGATCAGGACATTGGTAAAGGAGGAACGCAGTATGAATCGTTTTAGTATGAAAAAAGTGGCAGCCGGGGTTGCGGCAGCATGTCTTTTGGCAGGAACCGTATGCGTAGCAGGGAACGGAATCATGAGTTATGTAGGCAGTACGTCTGTCAAGGCTGACTACCAGAGTTTTGCGGATATGGCAAAGGCGGAAGAAAAAGTGGGATATCAGGTGGATGCGGTAGAAAGGTTTAGTAATGGATTTGTGCTGGACGACGGAATCCATATTTCAAATTATACGGTTGAGAATCAGGCCGGAGAGAAAGTAGAAAGACAGAAAGGCATTAGCCTGGAATACAAAAAGGGCTCGGATGACATTTTTTTCCGGGTTAGGAAACTGTATTCCGGTGAATCCGAAGCGCAGCTGTCCGACCGCAGTACATGGGATAAAGTCGTACAGGAGGATGGTATTGATTTTTATTATTCGCAGAGTATCTATAAACTGGTCCCGGATGATTATGAGATAACCGAAGCGGAGCAGACAGATATAGAAAGTGGGAAGCTTCAGATCGCTTATGACGGAAGGCAGGGGCAGGATGCAGAAGTACAGCAGAGTTATTATGTAGGCTGGATAAAGGACGGGAAAGTATATACATTGAGCGGTTTCGACCTTTCCATAAGTGCGGATGAAATGCTTGGTATGGCGAAAGAAGTCGCAGAAAGCGGGAATTGAATCACTGACTGCAGACGGAAAGACCTGCTAGAGAATGACGGACTGCAAAACGGAGCAGATAAAAAGAAATGGAAAACGGGCAGAGAGCCGGGATCATTCCCGGCTCCCTGCCTGTTTTCTGCATGATAAGCCGCTGCACGAAATGCGGAGGCGTTTGACGCAGAGCGGAAGTGTGTTTGAATGGGATTTGTGCTTCCGCCGAAGCACCGTGACGTTTAAGTAAATGACATTGGATCTGAACTGTTACCCGCGGATAATATAAGAATTCCGCAAAGAAAATAAAAAATAGAAAAAGTACCTGACATGTGATATGCTTGATAGGAAATACTTTATACGGTTGACAGAGGATATGTGGCTATGACAATGAAATTTTCCGGAATGAAACACCTATTGTTCGGTGTCAGTCTGCTGGCGCTGGTTCTGCTGGCGGGCTGGGGAATATGGGGATCAGGCAGGGAAGGAGGGGAAAGAAATGAGAAGGAAGCTCTTTTTTCCTTACAGTACGGACAGGGAACGTCGAAACAGAGAGTAAAGGGATTTTTTTCGGAGGGAACCCTGTATTTCTGTCTGCCCGGATATGTACAGTCAGAAGAAGTGCGGCTGCAGATGGGACGGCAGCAGCTGCTGCTTTTGGAGACGGAAGAAGAAGGCGGGGAAGCGGTAACGCTTGGAAACGGTGATACTTTAAGCGGTATTGTGTGGGGAAAGTCATACCGGATGGAGTTTCGGACGGAGGGAAAGGAAACGGAACATGCGCAGGTGGCGTTCATGCGCGGATCGGATATTCCGACACTCCGGCTGGTGACGGCTTCCGGCAATATGGATCACATCCTTTCACAAAAAGGAAACCATGAAAGCGGTTATATGCAGGTGGTGGACGCCGGCGGCAGGACGGCCTGCGTGGCAAAGGTGGACGGCATTGCCGGCAGAGGCAATACGTCATGGGATGCGGAGAAGAAATCTTTTATCCTGAAGCTGGGTGATGAAGTGGATCTGTTTGGAATGGGAGCGGCAAAAAGCTGGGTATTGTGCGCCAATTATTATGACGGCGCATATATCAGGAACCAGATCGGCTTTGAACTGGCGACAGTGGGAGGAATTGCGTATGCAGGTGACAGCCGTTTTGTGGAACTGTATATCAATGACGAGTATATGGGGCTGTATCAGGTGATGGAAAAAATCCAGACAGGAAAGGAGCGTATGGATATCGGAGACAAGTATCTATTGGAGATTGATTACAGGGACCGGGCAGCAAAAGAGGCGGCCTTTGTCATGCTGTCCAATGACCAGCCGATCGTGATCCATGCACCGGAAGCGGACAGGGATGAGGCCGGTGTGCAACGTTTTTTTGAGGAATTCAGCAGACGCATGGAAGAAGGGGAAGTGCCGGCGGAAAAGATGGATATGGTTTCTTTTGCAAAGATGTTCGTGATGGAGGATATTTTACAGGATATGGATTTCGGCTATACCAGCCATTACATGTATCTGGATCTGGAAAAAGAGATTCTGTATGACGGGCCGGTATGGGATATGGACAATACGATGGGGAGGGGAATTGCCAAGGAAGCGGAGCCTCTTTTTGTGATAGACTATGACCTGAACTATAATAACCTGAGTCGCTGGTATGCGCGGCTGTACGGGCAGGAAGAGTTCTGCCGGATAGCGGAAGAGGAATACCGGGAGCATTTCCGTCCGATGCTGGCGCAGCTGGCAGGTGGCGGCGTCAGGGAAAGAGTGCAGGCGATACGTGCCTCCATTGATATGGACGCAAAGCGTTTTACGGGCGCAAGGAGTGTCTTTATGGAAAACGCTTCTTTGGAAGAACATGTGGAATATCTGGAAGATTATCTGACGGACAAACTGGCGGTAATGGATGCCTGTTATACGAAAGATCTGGCGGAAAAACGGGAGATGCCCGAATTCCCGGCGCTGGAAAGACAGAAAGCAGACGGGGAGGCGGAAGAACAGCTGGAGGCAGCGGACGGAGAAATGGGTATCACCGGGCTGATGATGCGATATCGTTTTCCTTTTATACTGCTTGTAATGTGCAGCAGTGGTGTGATATTATGGTATAGGTGCAGGCCGTGGCAGGAGGGAAGCGGAAATGGACGGTAGGAAGGAAGTCCGGTACAGGCATGAACTGAAATTTTTATGTACCCAGCTGCAGATAGAGCTTCTGGAAGGCCAGCTGGAGTGCCTGATGGAAAAGGACAGGCACAGCGGAAGCGCGGGATTTTATACGGTCAGGAGTCTCTATTTTGACGATTATGACAATCGTGCCGTAAAGCAGAAACAGGACGGATTGGACTGCCGGAAAAAATACAGGATACGTTCTTACCTGCAGGGAATGGACGAGGTTTTTCATTTGGAGATCAAACACAGGGTGAAGGACAGGATCCGGAAGGAAAGCTGTACGTTGGAGCCGGAAGAAGTCAGAAAGATTCTGGCGGCAGAACCGGTTGCTTACGGGACGGATGATACGGCGGAAAGCAGTGTGCGGAACCGGTTTGCAGCGGCGCGGGAGCGGATGCTGCTGCAGCCAGCGGTCATCGTGGAGTATGACCGTATACCTTATGTGTATCCGGAGGGAAATGTGCGTATTACCATAGACCGGAACATATGCGGTTCGCCGGAGACGGGGAAGTTCTTGGAACGGGATATTATGGAAGTTCCTGTTTTGGAGCGGGGGTATCATCTGCTGGAGATCAAATATGATGAATACCTGCCGGATGTAATAAGGCAGAGCATACAGGTGGTGAGTTTGGACAGGATATCGTTTTCCAAATATTATCTCTGCCGTCTGGCGGAAAATCCCTTGAAGATGGGGATATGGGAAGGAGCAGGCCGATGAATTTTGCGGATATTTTTAATAAGTCATTTATAGAGGGATTTTCCAATAACGATTTGGGTTTTGCGGAAATGGTGATGGTTTTTGCACTGGCAGTAGTATTGGGAAGTTATATTTATATTGTTTACCGTTTTGTGAGCAGACAGGCGTTTTATTCCAAACAGTTTAATATCTCGCTGGCCGTGCTTCCTGTCATTGTGACGGCCATCATACTAGCTGTGCAGTCCAGCGTTGTGATATCGCTGGGGATGGTCGGCGCCCTGTCCATTATCCGTTTCCGGACGGCAGTCAAGGACCCGATGGATCTTACATTTCTGTTTTGGTCCATAAGTGCGGGGATCATTTGCGGAGCGGGATTAGGGGAACTGGCAGTGATGGCTTCTTTGGTCATCACGATAATGATACTTGTTTTGGACCGGATGCAGATTTTGAGGGCGCCGATGCTGCTTGTACTGAATGTGATAAATCTGGATGCGGAAGACCGTATTTTGGATACGGTCAGGAACTACAGCAGATACAGCAAGGTAAAATCAAGGAATCTGACCAAAGACAAGCTACATATGATTGTGGAACTGCGTACAGACAAGGGAAAAGAACTGTTAAAGGAACTGGAAGGAAGAGAAGAGATCTTATCCGTGACGCTGATGGAACATGACGGCGATGCAGTGTGTTAAAGAGACGGGCAAAAACCGGAAAAAGGACAGGCGACAGAAAGGATACTGCAAAAGGTTATGAATGATAAGGATATATCCGATTGGGGAAGGGAAATAGGCAGGAGAGTCGATCAGTTTGTCAATTCGAAGGAAATAAAGGATCTGCAGGAGAACATAAGGGGAACGGTGGAGCATACAGTAAGTGAGGTTCAGCGTTCCGTACAGGAGGCTGTGGATCATACGGAAATATACCGGAAGGAAAGAAAACGGCAGCTTCCGGTGGTAAGGAAACCGAAAGGAAGGGTTTCAGGTACATTGATGGAAATCTTCGGCATCTGCGGCGCTGCGGCGGGCTGGACATCGGCGGTTACGGGCTGGCTGCTGGCTTTGATCGGTATTGATTTTTTCAGTGTGGGAGCCGGCGTCCTGTCCTCTGGAATGGCGGCGGTTTTTGCGGGGATCTGTACGGGGGTGGCTGTGACAGGCGGTATTTGGAGAAGACGCGCAGGACGGTTTAGGAAATATGTGCGGACGATGGGAGAACGGGATTTTTATTCGATAGAAGGACTGGCGCAGACAGTAAGGAAAAAGGAAAAGTTCGTCATCAGGGACCTGGGTAAGATGATAAAGCTGGGCTGGTTTCAGGAGGGACATCTGGATGAACAGCAGACCTGCTTTATGCTGACCAATGAGTCTTACCGGATGTATCTGGATGCACAGGAACAGCTGAGGCAGCGGAAAGAAGAGGAGCAGCGTCTGGCAGAGGAACAGGAACTGGAGGAACAGGATCCGGTGCGGAAGCAGCTGAGAATGACAGTAGAAGAGGGAAATGAATGTATCAGACGCATCAGGGAAATTAATGAAGTCATCGAAGGACAGGAAATTTCAGGCAAACTTTTCCGTTTGGAAAAAGTCTGTGCGCAGATATTCGGACATATAGAGGAAAAACCGGAGAAATTACCGGATATCCGTAAATTTATGAGTTATTATCTCCCGATTACGCTGAAGCTGGTGGAACGTTATCATGAATTCAGCAGCCAGCCGGTACAGGGGGAGAATATCGTGACGGCGAAACGGGAAATAGAGGATATGCTGGATGATATCAACGGAGCTTTTGAAAAGATGTTTGACAAGCTTTTTGAGGAGGATGCACTGGATATTTCCACGGATATATCCGTATTATCGACGATGCTGGCGCAGGAAGGGCTTTTGGAGGATGAATGGAAAAAGTGAAGCGGCAGGCATCGGATAAAGAAAGAACAAGTAATAGGGGAATGGGGGAATGAGCAGAAAAACAGGAAGTAAAGAAACAATGTGACAGAAACGAGGGATAGAAAAATGGAGGAGAACAGAATGGATATGCCCACACTGACCCTGGATCCGTTCGGTGAAGGAAAGAAGGAGCCGCAGGCGCCTGCCGTTCCGTCAATGGAAGGACAGGAAAGGGCGGTGAAAGAGGAAACGGCTGCATTGGATGAAGGTATGTTGACGCCGGAAGAGCGGAAGATGGTGGATGATTTTTCAAAGCAGATAGATCTAAAGAATTCTGCTGCTGTTCTTCAGTACGGCGCAGGTGCACAGAAGAAGATAGCGGATTTCTCGGAAACAGCCCTTGCAAATGTAAAGACCAAGGATTTGGGAGAGATAGGGGAACTTCTGTCCGGTGTAGTATATGAACTTAAGAAATTTGATGAAGAAGAGGAAAAGGGATTTTTAGGCATTTTCAAAAAGAGCAGCAATAAGATTGAGGCAATGAAAAGCAAATATGACAAGGCGGAGGTTAATATTAACAAAATCTGCGGCGTGCTGGAAGAGCATCAGATTCAGCTGCTGAAAGATACGGCCATGCTGGATAAGATGTATGACCTGAACAGGAATTATTATAAAGAACTATCCATGTACATATTGGCCGGAAAGAAAAAACTGGAACAGGTACGGAATGAGGAACTGCCTGTATTGATGGAAAAGGCCCGTGTAAGCGGTCTGCCGGAAGATGCACAGGCAGTAAATGATTTTGTATCTTTGTGTGACCGTTTCGAAAAGAAGATCCATGATTTGGAGCTGACCAGAATGGTATCCATTCAAATGGCTCCACAGATACGCCTGGTACAGAGCAACGATACGATCATGTCGGAGAAAATACAATCTACGCTGGTCAATACCATACCTCTTTGGAAGAGCCAGATGGTATTGGCATTGGGAGTGAGCCATTCTACACAGGCAGCCCGGGCACAGCGGGAAGTGACGGACATGACAAACGAGCTGCTGAAAAAGAATGCAGCCGTGCTGAAAATGGCGACGGTGGAGACGGCAAAGGAAGCGGAGCGGAGTATTGTGGACATCGAAACGCTGAAACAGACCAATGAATCATTGATCTCCACATTGGATGAAGTGGTGCGGATCCAGGCGGAAGGCCGGCAGAAGAGGCGGGAAGCCGAAGTGGAACTGCGCAGGATCGAAGGGGAATTAAGGGACAGACTGCTACAGATGCAGGGATGAGCCCGGAATTAATCGAATGTTATTTTTCCGTGTTCTTTTTCAAATTCGGCGATATGCTTTTTTATAAGGACTTCCAGCTCGCGGTTGGCCGAACGGGCATTATATTCCGCGACATAGCTGAATTTTTTCAGTAAATCTTTTTCGGTCCTTAATGTAAATTTAGCCGGTTCAAATGACATATGGAATACCTCCTGTAAATGACTCTGCCATTATTATAGTGGCAGAGTGACGGCAAAAAATATATTGACGGCACATTATAATTTTAAAACAGGAAGTATTCGGACAGCTTCTGTTAAAATCCCATTCGACATAATTTTTGAAAAAAATGCAGTAATATTTAAATTGCCTATTTCAATTTCGGGCAAAATGTATCATAATAACTATTAGGGGAACTAACAACATCTTATTGTTCCACATAAGAATTTCCGGATCCCTGACAGGGATTTTTTAATTTAACGTAAGGGAGTCAAAAAGTGATATCCGTTGCTTACGAAAGAGAGGATGAAGAATAATGGAAAGAGGGACCATACGAGGAATAAGGAAATTTCAGCTGGCAGAACGGGAAATTGATATTCTTTATGTATTATGGAATGCGAACAGGCCGCTGATGGCGTCGGAGATTGCAAATGAAGGGTTGAAGCTTGCGACCGTACATACCACATTGAAACGGATGATAGCGAAGAATCTGGTGGAGGTGGCTGATTTTGCCAAAAGCGGTAATGTATTCGCCAGGTGCTATCAGCCTGTCATTTCACAGATGGAATTCGAAATGGACAGATTTGCCAGCGGTTTTGTAAAGAGCAATGAGAAAGAAGTGACGATAACCGATCTGTTAGAGGTGCTTTTTCGGAACGAGGATAAGGAGACGTTAAAGCGGGAACTGGATGAACTGGAACAGCTGGTAAAGGAAATACGTGAAAAAACGAAGGATTCCCCGCAATAGTACGGCATTGTATGCATTCAAAAGGAATGCAGTGAGATGCTGGCCGGGAAGAAATAAAACAGCCGGCCGAAGCGGTGGGATAAGGGCTTTGGGCGGCTGTTGCTTTCAGTTATCAGTATGCCGGGGGTTTGATTCAGAGTTTCACCGCAGGTTTACATCGGTTGCCCTCTCCATGTAGGTTTCCAAATCCTGCAGGAACTGGCGCCATGCCTCTTCGTGCTCCACATAGTATTTCGGACAGTTCTTGCCGCCCTCATCATAGTGGCGCAGCACGTCTTCCGGTTTCAGTTCGTATTTGTGCAGAAGCCAGGCAGTCAGTTCCAGGAGGGAATTATAGGTATCCTGTGTAAATATGCCGCTGTCATCCAGAAAGCAGCATTCGATGGAAATGGAATCGTAATTGCGTTCCTTGACGGCATAGGCGATTTCTGCCGTCGGGATGCATTGTACGATCACGCCGTCGTATCCGATGATGAAATGAGCACTGGCGGAGCGTTCGTGGGTCTCCGCCAGTGACTGGAAGTAACTCTTGTTCTGTTCTGCGGTGGTTCCGGCATTTGCCGTATAGTGTATGAAAACATTCTTTACTTCGGGAAGCGCTTCTCCCGGACGGGAATATTCATTAACGGTAAGCAGGTCCACGACCAGCTGCGGCCGTTCCAGATCTGTGGCATAAAATGCTCCCCATCTGCGGATATCCTGGGGGATGGTCTGTTCTTCTACCAATACTTTGGATACTGTCTGCACTTTTTTGTCTTCATCTGTTTCTTCATATAAATAGTTTACGACAATGGCGATCCCGGCAAGCGTTCCGATGATCAGGAAAAAAGTGGCAGTCAAAAGTATGCTTCTGGCAATTCTTGCCCTCCGCCGGCGTTTTTTACGGCGTATCCGTTCTTCTTCTGAAAGCTGACGCCTGCGTCCTTCCGGCCGTTTCGGCTGCCATATTTCTTCCTTCGGAACCGGCTGTTTTTCCCTTCTGCGATGCTGTGCCCCGGCTGGTGACCGTCTTCTTTCAGGTGTTCCCGGTACGGAATGGCTGCTGGCTCCATCCCCTACATCAATCCATTCAAGTTCCTGTATTCCCATTTCTTTCTCCCGCGTGTCTTTTTCTGTCATAAATCCTTTGTATAATACTGCTTACAAAGATTATCTATTATATGATAACGTAAAATCAAGGGTGGGTGGGCATCTTTATAAATTATTAAGATTTCAATCCTCCTGAACTATTACCGGTACGTCATGGAAAGTAAATATAATTCTTGCCATAATGCAATAACCCGGTTTATACTAAAATGTATCCGTAAAATATGGAACCGAAAAGGGGGTATCAGATTTGGCATCCAAAAGGAAGCAGGAGTTGGAACTGCGGTTTTATGAAGTGCCGCAGGGAGAACTGGTCCTGCCGCTGATCGGACCGAGCTGGATCCGGGATTATGGCAATGACACGTCAGGCCAGCATTTTCATAATCTGATGGAAATCGGGTATTGCATTGACGGCAAGGGGGAGATAGTCATGGATGGGCATTCCATGCCTTATTCCGCAGGAGTGCTGACGGTGCTGCCAAAGAATTATCCGCATGTTACGATAAGCGCGCCGGAGAAAAAGAGTTATTGGGAGTACCTGTTTTTTGACCCGGAAATGATATTGAACGATGTTTATCCAAATAAGAGAATGTTTGTAAAAAAGATAGAAAAACTGGTAAACAGCAGCGGGCATTATTATGAAAAAGGAGAAAATGAAGAACTGTCGGGTATTGTTCGTATTATTATGGACGAGTGCCGGCATCGGAAAAGATATTCCGGAGAGTGTATCAGAGGTCTTCTGCTTTCCCTTCTGATGGCGATTGCCAGACAGGGGAGCGTACAGGAAGCCATGCTTGAAAATGAAGCGGAAGTTTCCAGGCAGCAGGGCGGTATTTATCACATTTCCAGTGCTTTGGAGTACATCAGTAAACTCTACATGGAGAATATAAAGCTGGAAACCCTTGCGGAATGCTGCAACCTGAGCGAAACCCATTTCCGCCGCCTGTTTGTGGAATATATGAATATGACCCCGGTGGAATATATTAATCTGATACGGATCCAGCAGGCATGTGAACTGATGCAGAAAGGGCCGTATTCCATGGAGGAACTGGCATTGAAAGTGGGGTATACGGCAATGTCCACGTTCAATCGTAATTTTAAGAAAATCATAGGAACATCGCCTTATCAATATAAGAAAAACAGCGGAAAATATCAGGGAAAACTGCTCAATGTCAATGTGAAGGCAAAAAAAGGATGGTAGCAGATTGTATAGAAGTGCCAAAATGTAATAAAGAAAAGAGCAATTTCAGTCACATGCATGGTCGAAAATGCTCTTTTTTTGATTGTATATGAAAACATATAAAATAAAAAATTTGGTATAATGCACATGTAGACGTTTGAGGAATATGCTTATTTGTACAAAGTGCACAATTTGACTTAAATTGTAAGATAAGGCAGAGATTTCCCGATTGTCTCAAAAAACAGATAGGGAGGATGAAAAAAATGAAAAAGAAAGTATTGTCACTTTTATTGACAGGTACCATGGTTGCAGCCATGCTGGCAGGCTGCGGCGGTTCCGGCAGCGACACGGGCAACTCCGGTGCAGCGGCGGACACGGCAGCTGACACGGGGGCCGCATCTACGGATAATGCAGCCGCTTCTACGGGAGATGCAGCCGCTTCTACGGGAGATGCAACCGGCGGAGAGGAAACCCTTACCGTATGGTGCTGGGATCCGGCATTTAACCTGAATGCAATGTATGAAGCGGAAAAGGTTTATCAGAAAGACCATCCGAATTTCAAACTGAATGTGGTAGAGACTCCGTGGGAAGATGTACAGACCAAGATTACTACGGCAGCAACGTCCAATGATTTAAGCACATTACCGGATATTTTACTGATGCAGGACAATGCATTCCAAAAGAATGTTATCAGTTTTCCCAGTGCGTTCACGGACCTGACAGGAAGCGGCGTGGATTATTCCGCATTTGCAGCAGGTAAAACCGCTTACTCCGTAATAGGCGGCAAGAACTATGGAGTTCCTTTTGATAACGGCGCTGTAGTCGGCTGCTATCGTACCGATATGCTGGAGCAGGCAGGGTTGACGGTAGATGATTTTACGGATATCACATGGGATCAGTACATTGAAAATGGTAAAAAGGTGCTGGAAGCAACAGGCAAGCCCCTCATTTCCATGCAGGCAGGCGAATGCGACCTGATAATGATGATGATGCAGTCCGCAGGTTCTTCTCTGTTCAACGAAGACGGAACGGCAAACATCGTAAATAACGATACACTGAAAGTTGTTATGGAAACTTACAAAGCACTGAAGGATTCCGGCGTACTGGTAGAAGTAAACAGCTGGGATGAGTATGTTGGATCGTTTGTAAGCGGTGACGTGGCAGGTACGATTAACGGATGCTGGATCATGGCTTCCATCCAGACGGCAGAGGATCAGTCCGGTAAATGGGCGATTACCAATATGCCTAGTCTGGTAGGTGCATCCGGTGCAACCAACTACTCCAACAACGGCGGTTCTTCATGGGCGGTGACTGCAAACTGCCAGAATACGGCTCTTGCATTTGATTTCCTTAAGAGTACTTTTGCGGGAAGCACGGAATTATATGACAATATTCTTCCCAGCGGCGCTCTTGCAACATGGGCTCCGGCAGGTGATTCCGATGCTTACGGCGTAGGAAATGATTTCTTCGGAGGCGATGCGGTATCTGCGAAGATCGTAGAATTCTCTACGAAGGTGCCTTCCAATATTACAGGCGTTTATTACTACGAAGCACGTGATGCGGTTGCAACGGCCATTACAAACTATATCAATGGTTCCAGCATTGATACGGAACTGCAGACGGCAGAAAGCACTGTAAACTTCAATATGGGTAAATAATTTAAAATAATATATTTTATAACATTTCAAACACAGGGGGAATGGTTCTCACAGACTGTTCCCCTTTTATAGAAGGCGGAAAAGGAGGGAGTTTACTTGTGAGCAAGCCAACGAAAAAAATGACACTGAGTAAGAAGCACAATCTGACCGGATGGGCGTTTTTGGCGCCGGGCGCGCTTCTGATTCTTTTTATGAGCTTTATACCGATGTTCAGGGCCCTGCTGTTATCCTTTAAGACAGGTGTAGGAGCCGCAATGGAATGGTGCGGCGTCCTGAATTATGTCAGGATGTTTCAGGATGCGGTATTTATACAGTCCATTAAGAATACGTTTTTCTACCTGATCATTCAGGTGCCGATCATGTTAATTTTTGCATTGGTCTTAGCGTCTATACTGAATAATAGAAATCTTCGGTTCAAAGGGATTTTCCGTACCATGATATTCCTTCCCTGTGCCACTTCTTTGGTTGCATATGCGGTTATTTTCCGCTCCCTGTTCGCAAATAACGGAATTATTAATCTGATACTGGTAAATCTCGGGATACTGGATCAGCCGTATTCTTTCCTGACGAATACCTGGAGCGCGAGGATTGTTATAATTATTGCTTTGCTTTGGCGGTGGACGGGATACAACATGGTATTCTATCTTTCCGGACTGCAGAACATAGAATATTCCGTATATGAAGCGGCCAAGATTGACGGCGCTTCGGCCGTGCAGACCTTCTTTAAGATTACGGTTCCGCTGCTGAAGCCTACAATCCTGCTGACTGCGATCATGTCTACCAATGGTACGCTGCAGTTATTTGATGAGTCGGTAAACCTGACGGACGGCGGTCCCGCGAATGCGTCCATTACAATGTCACATTACATATACAATATGTCGTTTAAATATGTGCCCAATTTTGGGTATGCGGCTGCGATGTCCTTTTTGATCTTACTGTTGGTTGCCGTTTTGGCATTCCTGCAGATGAAAGTAGGTGATAAGCGTGACTAAGGGTAAAAAATTTCTTATGTATCTGTTTTTATGCATTGTATCCTTTATATCCGTTTTTCCGTTGTATTGGATGATCTGTGCGGCTACGAACAAGAGTGCGGAGGTTGTGAGCGGTCGTTTGATTCCGGGAACTTATTTCATGGAGAATTTTAAAAACCTGATAGCAAATCAGAATATCGGAAGGGCTTTGGGAAATTCGTTTAAGTATGCGATCATCCTGACGGTGATATCTTTGATCGTCAGCTCGCTGGCAGGTTATGGTTTTGAGATTTATCATGATAAGGCAAAGGATACAGTAATGAGCATTATTCTGCTGGCAATGATGGTTCCGTTTGTGGCAACCCTGATTCCTTTGTTTCAGATGATTTCTTCGGCGGGATGGCTGAATACGACGATCGGATTTATCCTGCCTACGGTTTCCACGCCGTTTTTGATCATGATGTTCCGGCAGAGTGCACGGTCGTTCCCTCATGATATTATGGAAGCGGCAAGGATTGACGGACTTTCGGAACTGAGGATTTTCTTTCAGATGTTCATACCGACCATGAGGTCTACGTATGCGGCAGCCATGACGATCACATTTATGAATGCATGGAACAGTTATCTTTGGCCGAAAGTAATCATGACCGATAGTAGCAGTCAGACCATGCCGATGGTAGTGGCCAATCTGACGCAGGGCTATGTAACGGATTACGGTATGCTGATGCTGGCGGTTTTGATTTGTACACTTCCCACGGCAATCGTGTTCTTCTGCCTGCAGAATGCATTTGCGGAAGGTATTACCGGTGCAGTAAAATAAGAGCCGGAATGTCTGCTTATTGATGTTTATGTCCTGCAGGATTTGAATTAAAATTTTTAATATGATTTCCTGACGGCCAGAGCGTGTTTGAAAATCCAAACACGCTCTGGTGCATCGAATAATTAATTTTCGGTGTACTAGGTATATTAATCCAATATTTCCACATACTAGATTCAGAGTTGATCAAATAATCACGATAATGGAGGAAGGATTAAAGATATGAAAGCAACAGGAATTGTCAGGAGAATCGACGATCTGGGTCGTATTGTAATACCGAAGGAAATCAGAAGGACGCTGCGCATCAGGGAGAGCGATCCTTTGGAAATATTTACGGACCGGGAGGGAGAGATCATATTGAAAAAATATTCCCCTATCGGTGAAATGAGTACTTTTGCCAAACAATATGCGGAAAGCCTTGCGCAGGTATCGGGGCACACGGCGCTGATTACGGACAGAGACCAGTTCATTGCTGTTTCCGGCGGCTATAAAAATATGATGGGAAAGGGACTGAGCCATGAGCTGGAGGACAAGATCAATAACAGGGAAACCGTGATGGCGTCTAAAGGGGAAAGGAATTTCATCGCAATTTCAGATGGCAACGGTGAAGAATATGTGCATCAGGCGATCAGCCCCATCATTTGCGAGGGTGATGTGATCGGCTCCGTAATATTGGTGGAAAACGATGATAAGTTTAAAATGGGCGAAGTAGAACAGAAGCTGGTGCTTTCTGCCGCAGGATTTCTTGGCAGACAGATGGAGCAGTAAAAACAGGCGTCTCACGTGGTGAGGCGCCTGCTTTTCAGTTGGTTCAGGTCTGGCTCATGCGGTCCAGCAGTTCGATTTTGATATCGTATAACTTTTTGGACAAATCCACATAGACCTTATGCGGGTTTATCAACCGCCTTGTTTCGTCCCAAAGAGTGTTCAATTCTTTCTGACAGTACGAACGGATATCCATAACCTTCGGTGATTCGTAACAGCATTCTCCGTTTTTAAAAATAGGAACCATGATTTCACGCATCGTATAGCTGCCGCCGGCAAGTTTTGTCTTTTTCCACGGCTCCAGAGGATCAAAGAGCAGAAGCGGCTCGTTTTCGTCAAATGTTTCGCCTACGAGACAGATTAAGTCTGCTTTAACCTTGCCGGAATCTTTTTCATAAATGCGGTAAATGGTTTTGTTTCCGGGGTTGGTTACCTTTTCCGTATTTTCGGAAAGCTTTATTTTCGGGACAAAATTACCGTCTTTGTCCATAATGGCAGCCAGTTTGTATACACCGCCGAAAGCCGGACAGTCTTTGGAAGTGATGAGGTTCGTGCCGACCCCCCAGGAGGTGATGGCGGCTCCCTGCACTTTTAAACTGTCAATCAGAAACTCGTCCAAATCATTGGAAGCGGATATGACTGCATCCGGAAAACCGGCAGCATCCAGCATTTTCCGCGCTTTCTTGGAAAGGTATGCGAGGTCGCCGCTGTCTAAGCGGATGCCGTAATAGGTAAGCGGCACGCCGGCATCGCGCATTTCCTGAAATACCCGGATGGCATTGGGAATACCCGATTTTAGGGTGTCATAAGTGTCTACCAGCAAAATGCAGGCAGTGGGATACATGTCGGCATAAGTTTTGAAAGCGGTGTATTCGTCGGGGAAACTCATAATCCAGCTGTGGGCGTGCGTGCCTTTGACCGGAACATCAAAAAGCTGACCGCACAATACATTCGAAGTGCCGATGCAGCCGCCGATGACAGCCGCACGGGCGCCGTAGGTTCCGGCATCCGGTCCCTGGGCGCGCCGCAGGCCGAATTCCATGATTCCGTCCCCGCGTGCCGCATAGCAGACTCTCGCCGCTTTTGTGGCGATCAGACTCTGATGGTTGATGATATTTAAAATTGCCGTTTCTACCAGCTGTGCCTGCATGATAGGGGCAATGACCTTGATCAGGGGTTCTCTGGGAAAGATGACCGTGCCTTCCGGGATGGCGTAAATATCGCCGGTGAACCGGAAATCTTTTAAATATTCCAGAAAATCGGCTCCGAAGATACCGAGACTTGCCAAATAGTCGATATCTTCCTTAGAGAAGTGAAGTTCTTTGATATATTGAATGACTTGTTCCAGCCCTGCGGCAATGGCATATCCGCCTTCGCCTGGATTGTTGCGGTAAAAGGCATCAAAGATAACGGTTTCATTTTGATCCTTGTGTTTAAAGTAGCCCTGCATCATGGTCAGTTCATAGAGGTCCGTAAGCAGGGTGAGGTTTTGTCTGTCCATATTTTCCTCATTTCTGCGCTGTTTTTTGCGCACTTTTTCTTTGTTCCGCTCTACTGCGGCTTCCTTCATCAGTTTCGTATTAATCATAATGGAAATCTGTACAGAAATCAATGAATTTTTTTGTTGAAAATCCTATAAAAAATAGGTGTGCAGAAGCGAAAAAATGGTGTATAATGATTATATTAGTAAAGATGGGATAGTTTTTGATAAATTTTGGATAGATGGAGGTGGTTATGTGCTGAAGAAGAGAAAGATTCAGGGGAAACAGGTATGGCTGGCGGTGGTATGCGCTATGGCGGTATTTTGGCAGTGCGGAACGGATGCACAGGCGGCAGAGTATTCGCAGACTGCATCTGCGGATGTTCTTATGCAGACCCAGACAGGGGCAGACGCTTCCTTATTCAACGGTTCGGTATCGGATAATTCGGCGTTGACCACAATGCCTGACGCAGGGGCGGCAGATGATGCACAGACGGAAGAAAATGCACAGACGGAAGAAAATGCGGGTGAGGATGCAGAAAAAAACAGCAGTGCGGGAGAATTAGAAGCCATAGGTGAGGCAGGGGAGGTAAATGCGGCTGAAGAAATCGTCCAGGTGGTAGACAGTACCCAGCTGCAGACCTTAAATTACAAAGACAGCATTTTGACCGACTGGCAGCAAATAAATGAAGCGCTCCGGACACTTTCGCCGGATTCTCTGACAAACCCTGATACAGACGCAAAGGCGCTGGTGCTGCAGCTACAGAATGTCAGCGATATCCCGGCAGGAATCAAGGACAGCATTATATCCGATGATTCCGGCTATACGAAATATCTCCACTGTAACATCGGATACGGCGCGTCTTTGGTATTCAGCGGCTCTTCCGACAACAGCGGGTTTAACGGAGTCAGCAATGCATCGGTTACGGTAGACAGTGAGAAACGCGGCAAGAAGAGCATGGCGGTTACGGTAAGGTTTGCATCCCATGAAGATATGGGGACGGTAGCGAGTCTGCATGTGAATCTTCCGCAGTGTACGAAAGGGACGAAAGTATCTGTATATGCGGAGACGGTAAGCATGGATGCGGACGGTAATGTTACGGTAGGGGAAAATGCCTGCATAGGAAATACAAAGGCGGATGAAAACGGAAATGTGGAAGTGCTGATTCAGTCTACCGCGAATTATATGTTTGTGTATAAGGCGGCGAAGGAATAAAAGAACGGTTAATGGCAAAAAACTACGGTATCATGAAGGAGTGATCGTGATACCGTAGTTTTATGATGTACAGGCACACATAAGGAGGACGCACCTGGCAGGGCGCTTTGGCTGTTTTGTTTTTCCACGTTTTCCATACACTTATTCCGATGGATTTTTCTAAGCAGAATGGAAAACAGGGACAGAGAGCCCCTTCCCGTGGGCCGCAACCTGCCGCGAAATCCCTTTGGCCGGAGCGTTGTCTGGCACCACCAAACAATCTGCCGGAACAGTTCCTTACTTTAGCTATAGTATTTCCGTCAGAGATGAAACTTCATTCTTGACATGGGAACGAAAGGGGGATTATAATAACAACATATTTATAACAACTTGACAGTTGAAAGTTTGTACCACTAAGAAGCCAGAGAATCCCAATGTTCTT
>CAJTVQ010000037.1 GCA_910579935.1 uncultured Lachnospiraceae bacterium | reverse complement strand
GAAAGTGCCTTAAAAATTGTGTAGTGATTTGTGTAGTAAAAATATAGAGAAAGGCAGGAACCCTTGAAAATAAAGGTTTTCTGGACAGGTATAATAAATTATGAAATTAGGCATCGTAGGTCTTCCAAACGTAGGGAAAAGCACATTATTTAATTCGCTGACAAAGGCAGGAGCGGAATCCGCCAATTACCCGTTCTGTACCATCGACCCGAATGTGGGTATCGTGGCGGTGCCGGATGAGCGTCTGAAATTACTGGGGGATATGTACCGTTCAAAGAAAGTGACGCCTGCAGTCATTGAGTTCGTGGATATTGCCGGGCTGGTGAAAGGGGCCTCCAAAGGAGAGGGGCTGGGAAACCAGTTCTTAAGCAACATTCGCGAGGTGGATGCCATTGTCCATGTAGTGCGCTGTTTTGAGGACTCCAATGTGGTACACGTGGACGGAAGTGTAGACCCGCTGAGAGATATAGAGACCATTAATCTGGAACTTATCTTTTCGGATTTGGAGATTTTGGAACGGAGGATCGCGAAAACAGCCAAAGGAGCCAGAATGGACAAGACTTTGGCAAAGGAACTGGAACTTTTGGAACGCATCAAAGCACATCTGGAGGACGGCAGGCTGGCGCTTGGATTTGAAACGGAGGATGAGGACGAGCTGGCATGGCTTGCTTCTTATAATCTGCTGACTTATAAACCGGTTATTTTTGCCGCTAATGTGGCAGAGGATGATTTGGCGGACGACGGTGCAGGCAATACGGGTGTTGCCGCGGTACGGGAGTTTGCGGCGGAAAATAACAGCGGAGTTTTCGTTATCTGTGCGCAGATTGAGCAGGAAATCGCGGAACTGGACGATGAAGAGAAGGCGATGTTCTTAGAGGACCTGGGACTGAAGGAGTCCGGGTTGGAGAAACTGATTAAGGCAAGCTATCGTATTTTGGGCTTACATAGCTTCCTTACGGCGGGTGAGGACGAGACAAGGGCATGGACCATTAAGCTGGGAACGAAGGCGCCGCAGGCGGCCGGGAAAATCCATACGGATTTTGAACGTGGCTTCATTAAGGCAGAAGTGGTCAATTACAAAGACCTTCTGGAACAGGGCTCACTGGCGGCAGCCAGGGAGAAGGGACTGGTCGGCATGGAAGGAAAAGACTATGTGGTGAAGGACGGGGATGTAATTCTGTTCCGGTTTAATGTGTAGTTTTTCCAGGCGCAGGCGCGGAAGGGCGGCAGGTAAAGGATGAAAAGATCTTAACTGCTTTTGGAATGGATCCGGTGGAATCAGACATTATCAAAGAGTAAAAACAGAGGCAGTACAGAGGTTTTTGACAGGAGAAAAACCAAAAAACATTTATAATAATATACAATAACGATAAGTACCATATATGGCATAAAGAACGGACGTTTCGCACCATATGTTGAAAAAAGCCCGTAAAATGCGCCTTGCAGGAAATTGCAGGGTGCATTTTTTATGGAGAAAATGAAAAAATTGCTTGTCAAACGACTCCCTCTAGTATAGAATTGGATTAAAAGTGGTGAAAAGTGGTGTGAAGTGGAACGAAGTGGTTCTGTAATACCATTTGAGTGGCAGACCGCTTTTTGGAACGGCGGGTGAGCTTTATGTTTATGGGAGAATACAACCATACCATCGATACGAAGAACCGGCTGATCATTCCCTCTAAGTTCCGTGAAGCTCTCGGTGATGAGTTTGTTGTGACGAAGGGTTTGGACGGCTGTTTGTTTGTGTATGATAATGAAGCATGGGCTGAATTCGAGGAAAAGCTGAAAAGCCTGCCGCTTACGAATAAGGAAGCGAGAACTTTTGTCCGTTTCTTTTTGGCGGGCGCCGCCAGCGTGGAAGTGGACAAACAGGGCAGAATACTGGTGCCGTCGGTTTTAAAAGAGTTTGCGGGGATCAATAAAGACGTGGTTCTTGTAGGCGTGGCGAGCAGAATAGAGATTTGGAGCAGGGAACGCTGGGAGGACGCATCTTCCTATGAGGATATGGAGGATATTGCGGAGCATATGGCGGAACTGGGGCTTGGAATCTAGTGTACTGTCCGGTTGGACCGGTATGACAGTGTACCGGTAGGGTAGGGAGTGTAAATGGAATTTAAACATACCTCTGTGTTGCTGCAGGAAACAATCGAACAGCTGGCGATAAAAGAAAACGGGATATACGTGGACGGAACCCTGGGCGGCGGCGGACATTCTTATGAAATTGCCGGCCGTTTATGTAAGGGGGGACGGCTGATCGGTATGGATCAGGATGAAGCCGCGATAGAGGCTGCCGGTCAGAGACTGGAGCCTTTTGCAGACCGTGTGACGATCATACGGAGCAACTATTGCAATGCGGTAGAGATATTAAGGGAAATGGGCATAGAAGGCGCGGATGGAATCCTGCTGGATCTGGGTGTTTCTTCTTACCAGCTGGATACTTTGGAAAGAGGATTTTCCTATAAATATGATACGGTGCTGGATATGCGGATGGACAGAAGACAGACGCTTACTGCAAAAGATATTGTAAATGATTATTCCGAAGCGGAACTGTTTGGCATGATCCGGGACTATGGAGAGGATCGGTTTGCAAAAAATATAGCAAAACATATTGTGATGGCAAGAAAGGACAAGCCCATTGAAACGACAGGGGAATTGAACGAAATCATTAAGGCGGCAATTCCGGCGAAAATGCGCCAGACAGGAGGACATCCTTCGAAAAAGACATTTCAGGCGCTTCGGATTGCATGCAACAGGGAATTGGAAGTGTTACAGGACTCTTTGGAATCGTTCATGGATTTCCTGAATCCGGGAGGAAGGTTATGCATCATAACATTCCATTCGCTGGAGGACAGGATGGTAAAGATTGCGTTCCGAAAGGGTGAGAACCCCTGCACGTGTCCGCCGGATTTTCCGGTATGCATATGCGGGAATAAGCCGAAAGGAAGGATGATCACAAGGAAGCCGATACTTTCCGGAACAGAAGAACTGGCTTGGAATAAGCGTGCGAAAAGTGCGAAGCTGAGAGTATTTGAGAAAATAGCCGGAGGCAGTGTATGAAGAGGCCGCCGGGGAAAGAAAAGGGATAAGTGTTATGGCGCAGTATAGGACAACATCAGGGCAAAGGAGAAGACAACAGACATACACGGCAAGAGGCGGCGCTTATGTGCAGGGCAGTGCGGCAAGGCGGTTGGAAGAGGAAATAAACAGGCCCGGTTCGAAAAGGAGACCGAACGTCAATACGGCAAGAAAGAACAGGGAAAAGGCGCATTATATGAATTTCGGTTATGTGCTTTTCCTGTCCGTGGCGCTGATAGCGACGGGCGTGATCCTGACCGGTTATATCAGTTTACAGTCGGATATCACTTCGAGCATCAAGAATATATCCAGGCTGGAAAGCAGACTGAATACCATGAAGCTTGACAATGATGAGGAATACAGCAGGATTACGAGCAGCGTGGATCTGGAAGAGGTGAAACGGGTGGCCATTCAGGAGCTGGGTATGAGATATGCACAAGAGGGACAGATCATAACGTTTTCGGGCAAAGGCGGTGATTATATGCGACAGGTGGCGGATATACCAGACTGAGGGAAATACCGTAAAGAAGCAGACGATGGAAACGATGACAGCAGATACAATAGAAGGGATGAATTTTGAGCGGAACAACAATACGGAATCGGGGGACGGGGAGAAGACGGAACACAAGATTTACATTGAGGATGCAGAAGAAGCTGGTAGTACTCTTCATTTCGGTACTGCTGGCTTTCGTCGGATTATCCGTGCGGCTGGTACTCATCAACAGGGACAACGGGGAGAAGTATAAAAAGCAGGTGCTGTCACAGCAGTCTTATGACAGCAAGACCATTCCGTTCCGGCGGGGAGATATTTTGGACAGCAACGGGGTGAAGCTGGCGGCCAGCGAGAAGGTTTATAATGTAATTCTGGACGCAAATGTGATGCTGAGCGCCAACAACGGCGAGTGCGTGGAGCCTACCATAGCCGCGGCACAGTCGCAGCTTGGGCTGGACGGTTCCAGGATACGCAGCAGGTTACAGACCAATCCGGAGTCTTCGTATTATGTACTGGCGAAACAGCTGACGTATGAACAGATCAGCGGTTTCAAGGAATTGCAGGCGGACGAGGAAAAGGGCGCCAATATCAGCGGCATCTGGTTCGAAGAAGAATATAGAAGGATATACCCCAATAACAGTCTGGCCTGCGATGTCATCGGCTTCACGAGAAGTGATAATCAGGGGTTGTATGGGCTGGAGCAGTATTACAATGACGTGCTGAGCGGTACGCCGGGTCGGGAATACGGTTATCTGAACGATGACGGTACGCTGCAGAGGACGACGATCTCGGCTTTGGATGGCAATTCCATCGTTACGACCATTGATGCCAATATCCAGCGCATTGTGGAAAAATATTTAAAAAAATTTGATGATGAGTATAAGAACGGTTATACGGAAAGAAACGGCAGCAACAATACCGGATGCATCATTATGGATGTGAATTCGGGAGAGGTGCTTGCCATGGCAAGTTATCCGGTTTTCGACCTGAATGATACAAAGAATGAGGAAATGCTGTACGGGATGCCCATGGTAAACGAAGTGGGCAACTGGAAGGGAGAATATATTACAGAGGAGAATTTTGCAACGCTTTCGGATGAACTGAAGCAGCAGCAGTTCAATGCCCTTTGGCGGAACTTCTGTATCCATGATACTTATGAGCCGGGGTCCGTGGCAAAGCCTTTTACCGTGGCGGCGGCTTTGGACTCCGGCAAGATTACGGGAAACGAGTATTACACCTGCAATGGCGTGCGGGAAATCGGCGGCTATCCCATCCATTGCCACAATACGTTCGGGGACGGTACGGTCTCGGTGGGGGAAGCGGTGGAAATGTCCTGCAACGTGGCCATGATGTACATCAATGAGGCTGTGGGAGTCAGTACATTTGTGGATTACCAGCATATTTTTAACTTCGGTTTAAAAACCAATATCGATCTGGAGGGTGAATCCCGCACCGCAAGCCTGGTGTACAACAAAGATAACATGGGACCTACCGAACTGGCGACCAATTCGTTCGGGCAGGGATATAATGTGTCGATGATTCAGATGATAACGGCGTTCTGTTCGCTGATAAACGGGGGAAATTACTATGAACCCCATGTGGTAAAGAAAATCGTAAGTCCGACCGGCGCCACGGTGGAGAATATCGAGCCGAGGCTGTTAAAACAGACGATTTCCGAATCTACATCAAAGAAGATCATCGAATACTGTAATCTGGTAGTGGCAGGGGAAAAAGGAACCGGCAAGACGGCGCGGCCGGCCGGTTATATGATAGGGGGCAAAACAGGAACGGCGGAGACGCTGCCCCGTAAAAACAAACAGTATGTGGTTTCTTTTATGGGTTATGCACCCGCGGACGACCCGCAGATTGCCATTTATGTCGTAGTGGACAGACCCAACGTACCGCAGCAGGATGACGCAAAACATGCAACCCGCATTGTCCGGAGTGTTTTGACGGAAGTGCTTCCTTATCTGGGTATTTTCATGACGGAAGAGCTGACCGATAAAGAGCGGGAAGAACTGGAAGCGCTCCAAATGGAAATCATGACTCCGGTAGCGCCAGAAGAAGATCCCGAAGGCGGAACGGAAGGAGAAGAAAACGGCGGTGAGGGCCAGGGCGGGGAAAACGGAACGAACGGACAGCCGGATGGAGAAGGCGGAGAAAACGGAGGAGAGGAAGCGGATACCCATACAGAGGTGTGGAGGTCATTTCCGATCGATCCGGAGACCGGGTATGCCAAGGACCCGGCAACCGGAAACCTGGTGGACCCGGAGACGGGCCATGTGTTCACCGAGGAAAATTCTAGTCCGCCGGGGCTTGGCAGCGAAGACGGAAGCCTGTTTGGAAACGAGGATGATAAAAACCCGTTTTAACAGTCCGTCCGGCGTGCCTTTTGCGGCGGGCCGGATGAAAAAGCAGGAAAAAAAGAATAACCGTATCAAAAGTATAATAGATTGTAGTAACACCTTTCTGCGAGGTCATGCAATCCATGTCATTCAAACATAAAACTTATATACGGAAAAAGATCGTAGTGACTTTCTTTCTGTGCTGTACCGTATTTCTGCTGTTATGCGGAAGACTGGTCTATCTGATGGTGGTGCGTTCCGAATACTATACCGGGGCAGCAAAAGAACTGCACGAAAGAGAACGGAAGATTAAGGCTGCCAGGGGAAGGATCATCGATTCCACGGGGGCAGTCCTGGCGGATAACCGGACGGTGTGTACCATATCGGTCATCCATAACCAGATCACGGAGCCGGAAAAAGTGGTGAAGGTTCTTTCCGAAGAACTGGAACTTTCCGAGGAATATGTGGCGAAAAGGGTGGAGAAATATTCCGCCATCGAAAGAATAAAGAGCAACGTGGATAAAGCCACGGGAGATAAGATACGGGAATACGATTTGGACGGGGTAAAAGTGGATGAAGATTATAAGCGGTATTATCCGTATGAATCACTGGCGTCCAAGGTTTTGGGATTTACCGGCGGGGATAATCAGGGGATTATCGGGCTGGAAGTCATATATGAGGAATATTTGAAGGGAAAAGAGGGAACTATCCTAACTGTAACCGATGCGAAAGGCGTGGAAATTGCAGAGGCAGGGGAAGAGCGTATCGAGCCGGAAAACGGAAACGATCTGCATGTGAGTCTGGATATCAACATCCAGAGTTACGCTACCCAGCTGGCCATGCAGGCAATGGAGACCAAGGAAGCGGACAGTGTTTCGATTCTGGTGATGAATCCGCAGAACGGAGAAATACTGGCCATGGTCAATGTGCCGGAATTCAATCTGAACGAACCTTATACCCTGCCGGAGGGAACCCCGGAGCCGGTCAGTCAGGAAGAAAAGCAGAATCTGCTGAATCAGATGTGGAGAAACGGATGTATCAATGATACATACGAACCGGGTTCGACGTTTAAGATCATCACCGCAGCAGCCGGTCTGGAGTCCGGTGCGGTAACGGTAAATGACCAGTTCAGCTGTCCGGGCTATGTGATGGTGGAAGACAGAAGAATCCGCTGTCATAAGGTAAGCGGGCATGGAGCGGAGAATTTTGTGCAGGGAACCATGAATTCCTGCAATCCCGTATTTGTCACGGTCGGGATGCGGATTGGCGCAGAACGCTATTATGATTATTTCAGTCAATTCGGGCTGCTGACGAAAACCGGGGTGGATCTGCCGGGCGAAGCAGGCACGATCATGCATAAGAAAGAAAACATCGGAGCGGTGGAGCTTGCTACCATTTCTTTCGGCCAGTCGTTTCAGATCACGCCCATACAGCTGGCAACTACCGTATCTTCCATCGTTAACGGCGGCAGCCGGGTGACGCCGCACTTCGGCGTAAAAGTAGTGGATCATGAGGGAAATGTAAAGGAAACCCTGCAATACGGGGTGAAGCAGAATATCGTTTCCGCCGAAACATCGGAAACCATGCGCTATATTCTGGAGCAGGTGGTGGAGAACGGAAGCGGGAAGAACGGCTATGTGGAGGGATATCGGATTGGGGGTAAGACAGCTACCAGCCAGACGCTTCCGAGGGGAAGCGGGCGTTATATCTCTTCTTTTCTGGGATTCGCGCCGGCGGACGATCCGCAGGTGCTGGCGGTCGCCATCATCAATAATCCGCAGGGCGTTTATTACGGCGGACAGATCGCGGCGCCTATTGTGCGGCAGTTGTTTGAGAATATTCTTCCTTATTTGGAAGGAATAGATTATAATACATAAGGTGAATTGGGAAAAAACTGATTCGGAAAGGACAGGGAAGTGAGATGAATCAAACAGTAGTTATGTCCGTAGTGATTTCTTTTGCGATAAGTGTTGTGCTGGGGCCGTTTGTCATCCCTTTTTTAAGAAGGTTAAAGGTGGGACAGACGGAGAGGGATGACGGGCCAAAGTCGCATCTGAAGAAGTCAGGGACACCTACCATGGGGGGGATCCTGATTTTGATCAGTATCGTGGTCACATCGGCCATTTATATGAAGAGTTATCCAAAGGTCATGCCGATTTTGTTTGCCACGTTAGGTTTCGGACTGATTGGTTTTCTGGATGATTATATCAAAGTGGTATTAAAGCGTTCCATGGGACTTCGGGCATGGCAGAAGATGCTGGGACAGATTCTGGTAACGGGTGTGTTCGCTTATTATCTGACCCATCACACGGATGTATCCTTTGCCATGAAGATACCTTTTGCAGCAGGAAAGTATTTGGATTTCGGCATGTTCAATATACCGGTATTATTCTTCGTTGTGATCGCCACGGTAAACGGCGCGAATTTCACGGACGGACTGGACGGACTTGCGAGCAGTGTCACCGTGATGATCGCCACATTCTTTACGGCAGTGGCGGTAGGGACGGCCAGCGGCATTGAGCCGGTGACCTGTGCGGTAGTCGGCGCACTGCTTGGATTTTTGCTGTTTAATGTGTATCCTGCAAGCGTATTTATGGGGGATACGGGTTCCCTGGCGTTAGGCGGATTTGTGGCTGCTACGGCGTATATGCTTCAGATGCCTTTGTTTATTCCGATCGTGGCGCTGATTTATGCGGCAGAAGTGATTTCCGTGATGATCCAGGTCAGTTATTTTAAAATAAGCGGCGGAAAGAGATTCTTTAAGATGGCGCCGATTCATCATCATTTTGAACTGTGCGGATGGTCGGAGACCAGGGTGGTGACCGTATTCACGATCGTAACGGCGCTTCTGTGCCTGGTCGCGCTGCTGGGAGTTTAAACCAAAGAATTCAGGAGGTTTACCGGTTATGGTAATGCAGGATTGGAAAAACAAGAGGGTATTGGTCATCGGAAGCGGAATCAGCGGAATCGGAGCGGCGAAGCTGCTCTGTGCGGTGGGAGCCTGTCCGGTGCTGTTTGATGAGAATGAAAAGCTGACAGCGGAAGAAGTGAAAGCGAAACTGCCGGAAGGTCTGCCGGCCGATGTTATGACCGGTACGCTGCCGGAGCATGTGAAAAGCGGGATCGAGGCAGTCGTGCCGAGTCCGGGAGTACCGATGGATACAGCATTTATGGAGGAGTTTCGGAAAAGAGGAATCCCTGTGCTGGGAGAGATCGAACTGGGCTATCTGTTTTCGAAAGGAAAGCTGGCGGCGATTACCGGGACGAACGGAAAGACCACGACGACGACTTTGGTCGGGCAGATTCTGGAAGAGTATTACGGCGGGGTATTCGTGGTGGGCAATATCGGAAAGCCTTACACGGAATCAGCACTTGCTGCAAAAGAAGAAACGATCACGGTAGCGGAGATCAGCAGTTTCCAGTTGGAAACTACGGATCGCTTTAAGCCGCAGGTATCGGCCATCCTGAACATTACCCCAGATCATTTAAACCGCCATCATACCATGGAAAATTATGTAGCGGTGAAGGAACGGATCGCGGCCAGACAGACGAAAGACGAGGTGTGTGTGCTGAACTATGAGGATGACCATACCAGGGAGTTCGGGAGCAGGTGTCCGGCCAGGGTTGTGTTCTTTTCCTCCAAAAGGAAACTGGAAGAGGGACTGTATCTGGACGGTGAGGATATCTGGATGGCCGGGGAAGGAAAGAGAGAACGGCTGATGAATATCCATGAAATGAATCTGGTAGGGATGTGCAATGTGGAGAATGTGATGGCGGCTATCGCTATTTCCATATGTATGCAGGTGCCGGTGGAACATATACTGGATACCGTAAAGCGGTTTAAGGCGGTGGAACACAGGATTGAATTTGTCGCTGCAAAAGGAGGGGTGGATTATTACAATGATTCCAAGGCAACGAATCCGGATGCGGCAATACAGGGTATACGGGCGATGTCAAAGCCGACGGTACTGATCGGAGGCGGCTATGACAAAGGAAACGTCTATGACGAATGGATCGAGGCATTTGAAGGGAAAGTAAAATATCTCGTACTGCTCGGGGCGACGGCAGCCCGGATTGAAGCGTGTGCAAAGGCGCATGGGATGGCGGCGGAGAAGATTCTCCGGGCGGAAAGTTTCGAAGAGGCTTTAAAGACCTGCACGGAACGGGCAGAAGCGGGAGATGCGGTGCTGCTGTCGCCTGCATGTGCCAGCTGGGGGATGTTTGCCAATTATGAAGTAAGGGGAAACGTGTTCAAAGATTATGTGAACGGTCTGGCGGACTGAGACCGGGTCTGACAGACAGGAAAGGAGCGGGAAAACAATGGCAGGAATACGGGCGGAAATAAGGGCAGGACGGAGAACGCAGGCGAGGGCGGAGGCAAGAAAGAAACAGGCGGAGAACTTTTTTGATTACAGTATGTTGTTTGTTGTGCTGTTTCTGCTTGGTTTCGGCCTGGTCATGATCTATTCGACCAGTTCTTACAGTGCGGCGCTGCAGCACGAGGGGGATTCGGCCTTTTTTTTAAAGAGGCAGGCGATGGCCACGGTGATCGGACTGTTTGCGATGATTGTGGTGGCAAATATCCCTTACCATTTCTGGGAGCGTTTTGCGACTCTTGCATACATAGGTTCTGCGGTCCTGATTCCGATGGTGCTGGTGCCGGGGCTGAAGTATAGCGCCAACGGGGCGACCAGATGGATTAAGGTGGGACCGCTGACCATTCAGCCTGCAGAGGTGGCGAAGCTGGGTATGATTCTGTTTCTTGCCAGTCTGGTGTGCAAGATGGGAAAAGGAATACGGACGACGAAAGGATTTTTTACGGTATTGTGCGTACCGCTTCCGATCTGTCTGATGATTTGGAAAATCACAAACAATCTGAGTTCCGCCATTATCGTATTCGGTATTGCGGTTCTTATGCTGTTTGTATCAAGTCCGGAATATAAGAAATTTATTATCCTGGGAGCGATAGGTATCGCAGGGGTCATAGCTCTGATTCTTTTAATAAGGGGAATTTCCGCTTCGGAGGACATGAACTTCCGGTTTGCCAGGATTCTGGCATGGTTAGATCCTGAGGCGTATGCTAACGGAAAGGGATTCCAGACGCTTCAGGCGCTGTATGCCATAGGCTCCGGAGGCATTTTGGGGAAAGGACTGGGGCAGAGTATGCAGAAGCTGGGCTTCCTGCCGGAAGCGCAGAACGATATGATTTTTTCCATTATCTGTGAAGAACTGGGATTGTTCGGCGGGATTGCGATCATTTTAATGTTTTTGCTGCTGATATGGAGATTCATGGTGATTGCCAACAATGCTTCCGATTTGTTCGGAGCGCTGCTTGTGGTCGGCGTTATGGGGCATGTGGCGATTCAGGTTATCTTAAATATTGCGGTTGTTACGAATACCATACCCAATACAGGTATCTCCCTGCCGTTTATCAGTTACGGCGGTTCTGCGGTGCTTTTCCTGCTGATAGAAATCGGGCTGGTTTTAAGCGTGGCAAGGGGAATCCGGCTGAAGGATATGTAAGCGGGCAAGTAACCGTTTGTTTTCTCTCCGCATATAGATAGAATAGGTGATCTTATAATAATGACAGAAGGTGAATCATTGGATTCTATTCATATCTACGGCGGAAATTTACTAAGGGGAGAGACCAAGATCCAGGGGTCCAAAAATGCGGTGCTTCCTATATTGGCGGCAACCTTATTGATAAAAGGTACCTGTGTCATCCGGAACTGTCCGCGTATTGCAGATGTGTATCATATGCAGAATCTGCTGCAGGAACTGGGTTGTCCGGTCAGCTGGGCTGGGAATACGGTGACGGTGAATGCGTCACGGGTCTGTGATAACCGTATGTCCGGAGAATCGGTGACCCGGATGCGTTCTTCCATTATGCTGTTGGGAGCGATGCTGGGACGGATGGGAGAAGCGGTCATGTCTTATCCGGGAGGCTGTGTGATCGGCAGACGGCCAATCGATATCCATCTTGCGGCACTGCGTAAAATGGGAGTGGAAATTGTGGAGGAAGATCAGATGTTTACCGCCCGTGCCCTGCATCTTCAGGGGACGGAAGAACGGCTTCCTTTTCCAAGTGTAGGAGCAACGGAGAACGTGATTTTGGCAGCAGTACTGGCAGATGGGATGACAGTTCTTGAAAACGCGGCAAAAGAGCCGGAGATAACGGCCCTTTGTGATTTTCTGGTGGAAGCGGGAGCGGATATTGAGGGGATCGGAAGCGGCAGGCTGATGATAAAGGGAGTTGATAAGCTGCATGAAGTGAAATATACGGTGCCGGCGGACCGGATTGTGGCAGGAACATACATGACAGCGGCTATGGCGGCGGGGGGAAGCATTTTTTTGGAACATGCGCCTGCCGGGCAGCTGGGCGCGCTTTTAAAGGCAGCACAGGAAATGGGATGCTGTGTTACCCTTAATAAGGAAGGAATCGGAATTGACGTGCTGCGGAGACTGCACGCACTGCCGTATTTAAGGACAGAGGTTTACGATGGTTTTCCGACCGATCTGCAGTCACCCATGATGGTGGTACTGGCTTTGGCTGAAGGAGAGGGGATTGTGGAAGAGAATATTTTTGAAAACAGGTTCCGTGTGGTGGACGGTCTGAGGAAAATGGGTGCAGATATTGAAACCGTGAAAAACAAAGCATATATCAGAGGGGTAGAAAAACTGAAAGGAACCATGGTAGAGGCGGAAGAATTGAGGGGCGGCGCGGCGCTGGTGGTTGCCGGACTGGCGGCAGAGGGCCGGACCATGATTAAAAACAGGCATTTTATTGAAAGAGGATATGAGAATATCTGCAAGGACTTGAGAGAGTTGGGAGCGGATATCAGTATCGGGTAAGGATATGGGCGGCGGAAAGAAAGCAGGGAATAAATCCAAAACTAAAAATTTAAAAGCGGTGGATGAAAAAAAAGGAAGAGAAACCGCTGTTCAGGGCGTCAGAGAAGAAGCGTCTGCAGCAGGGAAGACGGCAGCCGGAAAGAAAACCGGAGGAAAAACGAAGCCGTGGAATCCGAATCTGAAGCTGGTTAAAAACGACGATGCTCCGGTGAAAAAGGATTCTTTGGAGGCGGCTCCTAAAACAGCTTCCGGAAAAAAGACTTCCCAGAAGAAGGTTTCCGCGAAAAAGGCGGCTTCGAAGGAGAATACGGCGGAGGAGTCTGCATCAAAGAAGAAAGTTTCGAAGGAGAATATAACGGAGGAACCCGCATCAAAGAAAAAGACGCCTGAAGAGAGTATATCAAAGCAGACTCATCCAAAGAGTTCTCCTTCGGAGGAGACTTCCCAAAAGGAGCCTTCCAAAAAGGAGCCTTCTAAAAAGGAGTCTTCTAAAAAGAAGCCTTCCAAAGAGGAGCCTTCCCAAAAGAAAACTTCCAAAGAGAAGTCTTCCCAAAAGAAAATTTCCCCGGAGAAGCCTTCCCAAAAGAAAGCTTCCCCGGAGAAGCCTTCTCAAAAGAAGTCTTCCCCGAAGAATACTTCTTTAAAGGAATTTTCTCCGGGAAGGATATCTTCGGAGAAAACATTTTCAAGAGAAGGCGCCGTGAAGAAGAACTTCGGAAAAGAAGTTTCCATGGAATATGATGACAGATCTTATGCTGCGGGCGGGTGGGGAATTGGCGAGTGGTTTATCCAGCACAAGAGCCTGGTCATTATATGGCTTACAGTATTTGCCGTAGTCGGTGCATTGGCGTTTGCCTGTTATTATGTCGTGACCAATTACCGTGTATCAACCGTTTACGTGGACGGAAACGTGCATTATACCAATGAAGAGATCATGGATATGGTAATGACCGGAGTCTATGGGAATAACTCCCTGTATCTTGCGATGAAATATAAGGACAAGGGTGTGGAAGGAGTTCCTTTTGTAGAACGGATGGATGTGGACATACTGACGCCCAATACGATAAGGATCAGGGTATATGAGAAAGCGCTGGCAGGATATGTGGAATACCTCGGACGGTATATGTATTTTGACAGGGACGGCATTATCGTGGAAAGCTCGAAAGAGAAGACGGAAGGAATTCCGCAGGTGACGGGGCTGAAGTTTAACTATGTGGTCTTGAATGAGGCGCTTCCGGTGGAAAATGACGGTATTTTCAGGAGGATCTTAAGTATTACCCAGCTTTTGGACAAGTATGAGCTGACTGCGGATAAAATTTATTTTGATTCAGACTATGACCTTACTCTGTTTTTTGAAGGAGTACGGGTTACTCTGGGTTCCAGTGAGGAAATCGATGAAAAGATCATGCGTCTGCAATACATCCTGCCGGAACTTTCCGGAAAAAAAGGAACGCTCAGCATGGAAAATTATACCGAAGATGCGAGACTGATTCCGTTTCATCAGGACTGAAAAGGAATTTTGGAGACAAAAAAGATTAAGAAAAAGAAAAAATTTAAGAAAAAAGAAAAAACGGGTTGCTAAATTGTTAAAATAATTATATGATAACATGTAGGAGTTTTTAATAGGTATGTTGAAGGAGGAAACACCTTGCTTGAGATTAAGACAAACGATGCTGAGGCTGCAGCAAAGATAATAGTGGTAGGAGTCGGCGGTGCAGGCAATAACGCTGTAAATAGAATGATCGATGAAAGTATTGACGGAGTGGAATTTATCGGAATTAACACGGACAAACAGGCTTTGCAGCTGTGCAAGGCGCCGAAACTGCTTCAGATTGGCGAAAAGCTGACGAAAGGGCTTGGAGCCGGTGCAAAGCCGGAAATCGGTGAGAAGGCTGCGGAGGAAAGCAGCGAAGAAGTGACGGCCGCTCTGAAAGGGGCCGATATGGTGTTTGTCACCTGCGGAATGGGAGGCGGTACCGGAACCGGTGCGGCACCGGTAGTTGCCAAGATCGCAAAGGACATGGGAATCCTTACCGTCGGTGTTGTGACGAAACCTTTCCGTTTTGAAGCAAAGGCGCGTATGATCAATGCTTTGAACGGGATTGAAAAGATAAAGGATAATGTGGACACACTTATCGTCATTCCGAATGACAAACTTCTTGAAATCGTAGACCGGAGAACGACTATGCCGGATGCGCTTAAGAAAGCGGATGAAGTATTGCAGCAGGCAGTGCAGGGAATTACGGATCTGATCAATGTACCGGCAGTCATCAATCTGGATTTTGCCGATGTACAGACGGTTATGAAAGACAAGGGCATTGCCCATATCGGTATCGGATACGGTAAGGGTGAGGATAAGGCGAGCGAAGCGGTTAAGATGGCTGTGGAAAGCCCGCTTTTGGAGACAACCATTTCCGGCGCAACACATGTGATCATCAATGTATCCGGCGATATCACCCTTTCTGATGCAGCGGATGCGGCGGATTATGTTCAGAATTTAGCGGGTGATGAGGTGAATATTATCTTCGGCGCCATGTATGATGAGACGAAGGCGGATGCGTGTACGATCACGGTTATTGCTACCGGTTTGGAAGATGCGGCGACAAGAGCTGCTGCTGCCTCGACCTTCGGTACATATAAATCGGGTTATATGACCCCTACATCGCTTCAGGGAAAGGCATCCCTCGGTGCGGGTGTCGTATCTCCGGGCGGAGTGAATCCGTCGCTGAATGCGGGAGCGGCAGGAACCGTTCCGCTGAAAACGATCTCCGGCATTAATAAGCCCGGTGATATCCGGAGTTCCGTAGAAGAGAAGACATTGAAGATTCCGGATTTCCTTCAGAGGAAGTAATGGGGTTCAGAATCGGGTTTAACAGTCAGTTAATAAATAGAAATAGAAGCAGAAGGATGAAAATCGCTGTTCAGATGAGAAAAGGTCTGAACGGCGCTTTTTATGTGCAGACCCGTGCAGGGGAAAGGCGCCGGCCTTCGGAAAGCAGCCGGGTAAGCCGTTGTCGCTTTGCGCGGTAAATAGCAGCGTTTATGAGTGCCTTTTTGACAAAAAAAGCGGACTGTACTTTATATAATGGTTTCTAAGGGAGGTGACATGCAGGAGGATGGAAACACAATATATATGAGGTATATATTGACAGTCTGTTTCTTATGAATTTCGTTATGAACCTGTACCTATATGCACTCTTAACAAAGACTCTGAAGCGCACTGTCACGCGCATAAGGGTGTGGACGGGGAGCGCTTTGGGGGCAGTATGCTGCACATTGCTGCCGGTTATGCCGGGTATTCCGGTATTCATAAAGAGATTTGCAGGGCCGATGGCTGTCAGTATGGCGGTAACGGCAGGAATTTTCAGGATGAAGCATGTATCGTCGGTTGTGAAGGCTGCCGGATATCTATATGTTTATGCATTTGTATTCGGAGGGATGATGAAGTTCCTGTTTTTGAACATTCCGTTTTTACATAGGGCACAGGGGAGTATTTGGTATATATTAGGGGCGGGGATGCTGGGATATCAGGTCACCGCCTGGTGGCTGGCACAGCTTAAGAAAAGAAAAGAACCGGTAATCTGCAGGGTGCGTATATGCGGATGTGGGAATGGAATATGGCTGAAAGCGCTGATTGATACAGGGAACAGTCTGAGGGAGCCGGTGAGCGGAAAACCGGTGTCAGTAGTGGATGCAGATATCTTCGGCCGGCTAAATGGCGTAAGACTGCCGGAAAAACTGAAGGTTATCCCTTATCGCAGCATTGGACGGGAAAACGGTATGATGGAAGGCTACGAGGTGCCGGAAATCATAATAGACAGCGGGGAAGGACTGCTGCGGCAGCAGAAAGCGGTTGTGGGAATCAGCAGGACGAAGGTATCCGCGGACGGACGGTATCAGATGATACTGCATCCGGATTTATGCGGGAAAGCGTCCGGAGAGCGGACGGATGTTCCTGCGGAAGGGCAGGAGAGATAAGATCCAGGTTTGTGTCTGCGCCGCGTCCACAAACTTGTAACCATTTATGGTTTTGCGCAATAAAGCGGCGCAGAAATGAGGTGAATAATGATTTTTAAGGTGGCAATACCCGGAAAAGTCCAGTTTAAAATGGTAAAACGGGAACCCAATTTTTTTATGGCAAAACAGGGAGAGATCCATTACATAGGAGGAACGGAGGTGCTTCCGCCGCCGTTGGAGGTTGAGAAAGAAAATGAAGTGATCGGCGATTTGGGAACGGAATATGAGGATGAGGCAAAATCCATTCTGATTGAACATAATCTGCGGCTGGTGGTATATATAGCCAAGAAGTTTGATAATACCGGAGTCGGGGTGGAAGACCTGATCTCCATAGGAACCATAGGGCTGATAAAGTCCATTAATACATTCAATCCAGAGAAGAACATTAAGCTGGCGACTTATGCTTCGCGCTGCATTGAGAATGAAATCTTAATGTATTTAAGAAGGAATAATAAGACGAAGCTGGAGGTGTCCATTGACGAACCGCTGAATGTGGACTGGGACGGGAACGAACTTCTTTTGTCCGACATTTTAGGAACCGATGAGGATGTTATTTACCGGGATATCGAAAATGAAGTGGAAAGGAAGCTTTTGCTGAAAGCCATAAGTAAATTGTCGGACAGGGAGAAGACCATTATCAATCTCCGTTTCGGGCTGGGAACACCGGACGGCCAGGAGATGACCCAGAAAGAGGTGGCCGAACTGCTCGGCATATCCCAGTCCTATATATCGAGACTCGAAAAGAAGATTATGAAACGTTTAAAAAAGGAACTGATAAGGGAAACCTGACCTGCCGGAAGTTCAAAATCCGGCAGGCGCTAACAGCAGATATCGACGATAATGATATCGGGGCCGATTTTCTTAATGTTTTTATAGGGAATGATATAGTCGGGGTCGCTGTCAAAAAAGTTAAAGAATTTGTTGCCGCACGGAATGATAAGGGCACATATCTGTCCGCTGCATTCATCAAATTCCAGGTCGCCGACTTTTCCCAGACATTTGCAGTCTTTTAAGTTGATGACGGATTTACATTTTAATTCTGAAAACAGCATGGCTGCACATCCTGCCTCTTTTATTGCCAGTATATGCATTTTTGAAAGGAACGTGACAGCGCGGCCTTTCCGGATACCGTATGCGGCAGGAGGCAGGTTTGCATTTTTTATGCAAAGAAGGGATGTATATTTTTACCGCTTTCTGTAAATCATTTTTATTAGATCTGAATGGATAGGAATTCATGGAAATGAATGGCAGGAGGCATCAGGATGGCACAGGGAAAAGTTGAAATATGCGGGGTGAATACTTCCAAACTTCCGCTTTTGAAAAATGCGGAGAAAGAGGAGCTTTTTTCCAGAATTGAAGAGGGAGATAAGGAAGCCAGGGAGCAGTACATCGAAGGGAATCTGCGGCTGGTGCTGAGTGTGATCAAGCGTTTTTCATCCAGCAATGAAAATGTGGATGATCTGTTTCAAATCGGATGTATCGGCTTAATAAAGGCAATCGATAATTTTGATTCGTCTCTGAATGTGAAGTTTTCTACGTATGCGGTACCCATGATCATAGGGGAAATCAGGCGTTTCCTGAGGGACAACAACTCCATAAGAGTGAGCAGGTCTTTAAAGGATACCGCTTATAAGGCAATTTATGCCAAAGAGAGTCTGACCAGGAGGAACCTGAAGGAACCGACCATCAACGAAATCGCTGCGGAAATCGGTATCTCCAAGGAGGATATTGTGTATGCACTGGATGCCATACAGAATCCCATGAGTCTGTATGAGCCGATTTATACGGACGGCGGGGATACGCTGTATGTGATGGACCAGATCAGCGATAAGAAGAATAAAGAAGAGACATGGGTGGAACACCTGTCCCTGAGCGAGGCGATGAAGCGTCTGGGGGAGAGGGAGCATGAAATCATTACCCTGCGTTTTTTTGAAGGAAAGACACAGATGGAGGTGGCGGATATCATCGGGATATCGCAGGCACAGGTGTCCAGGCTGGAAAAGAATGCTTTGCGGATCATGAAGAATTATCTGACGGCTTAGGGAAAGTGAAGGAGTGGTCATCGTAATACGGGGTCTGACGAAAGGTCAGGCTCTTTGTTCTGTTTGTGGAGAAGGATTTGATTGATTTCCGTGAAATTTTTCTTTTCAATATTGCCCGCAATCATATATTTTGGTACAATAATAACCATATAGCTAATAATAGAGAGTGCCAAAGGAGAACATGAAACATGATAGAAGAAAAATTAAAAGGGAAAAAAATCAGGGAAAAGATAATGGCAGTATTTGGTTCCATGCTTGCCGCGTATATTCTGATCGTGGTCGTAGGGATACTGGGCATGAGCTGGCTGAGTAAATACCCGACGGCGAGAATCGTGGCAATGATCGCATTGGTGGTGATAGCTGTTTTCAATCTGATACTTGTATTGAAGGTATCAGGTTCCGTGGTTCTGTCTCTGGTACAGCCGATAACGGAATTGGAGAATACGGCAAGGCGGATGGCGGAAGGAGATTTCAGTACGGAGATTACATATAATTCGGATGACGAATTGGGTGAACTGGCAGATTGTTTCAGGGCTACCAACGCATCCCTGAAGATGATCATAGACGATCTGTACCGCATCATTTCCGAATTCAAAGAAGGGAATTTTGATGTGAGAAGCAGTTGCAGGGAAAAATATGTGGGTGATTATGAACCGCTTTTAATACAGCTGCGGGATATGGTTGTTAATATCAGCGGCGCGCTCGGAAATATACAGAGTGTGGCGGATCAGGTGGCAGGAGGTTCCACGGAACTGGCCAATACGGCGCAGGGGCTGGCAGAAGGCGCAGCCAATCAGTCGTCCGCCGTAGAGCAGCTGCTTGCCACGGTCACGGAAGTAACTCATCAGGTGGAAGAGAACAGCCGTGCCACGGACCGTCTGCATGATAATGCGAAGAGTGTGGGCGGGGAAGCGGACATCAGCAGGAGGAAGATGGCGGAACTGATGAAGGCCATGGAATCCATTAAGACCACTTCACAGGAAATCAACAATATTATTGTGGATATTGAAGAAATCGCATCCCAGACCAATCTGCTTTCCTTAAATGCGGCAATTGAGGCGGCAAGGGCAGGAGAAGCCGGAAAAGGATTTGCGGTAGTGGCCGACCAGATAAGGAAGCTGGCGGAAGACAGCGCACAGTCGGCAGTCAAGACCAAACAATTGATTGAAGCGTCTCTGGCGGAAATCAGCAAAGGAAACGATATCACGGAGGAAACGTCGGATTCCATGAATAAGGTAATGGATGAACTGGATAAGATACTGATGGGAGTAGGGGAAATCAGGACGGCATCCGACAAGCAGGCGGTGTCGGTAAAAGAAATCGAAAAAGGCGTGGAACAGATTTCATTAGTCGTAACAGCCAATTCGGCGACCGCAGAGGAAACATCCGCTACCAGCCAGGAACTTTCCGCCCAGGCAATTACATTAAACGGACAGGTAGAACAATTTAACCTTCGAAAATAAGGGGCTGCGGAACTGGAATAAAACAGCAGCCCCCCGTAACAGTGCCCAGAGCAACTTATGGCTGCGAAGCAGACGGAAGTTGTTCTGCCGTAAAGGCATTGTGCTGGGGGACTGCGGAACTGGAATGGAGGAAAAAAGATGAAATGCCCTTTTTGCGGACATGAAAATACGAGAGTGATTGATTCCAGACCGGCGGAGGACAACAATTCCATCAGACGCCGCAGGGTATGCGATGTATGCGGCAAACGGTTTACCACCTATGAAAAAATCGATACGATTCCGCTGATCATTATTAAAAAAGACAATAACAGGGAAGCCTATGATCGTTCCAAGATAGAAGCAGGCGTTCTGCGTGCATGTCATAAACGCCCGGTCAGCGCCAACCAGATCAGCCGTCTGGTGGAAGAAGTGGAAACAGAAATCTTCAATATGGAAGAAAAGGAACTGTCCAGTCAGGTAGTAGGCGAGCTGGTAATGAATAAACTGAAAGATATGGATGCTGTGGCTTATGTCAGATTTGCGTCCGTATACAGGGAATTCAAGGATATCAATACCTTTATGGATGAATTAAAGAAGGTATTGGACAAATAGTGCGAGGGAATCCTTAAAAAGCAATAAGGCAGGAAAGAGGATGTTACAGAGATTTTATCCGGACGAATATGTGGATTCCACGTATGGAATCAATTTTGAAGAATTGTACGGACAGGGATACAGGGGGATCATATTTGACATTGACAATACCCTTGTCCCTCATGGGGCACCGGCGGATGCAAGGAGCATCGAGCTTTTCCGCAGGCTGAAAGATCTGGGATACCGGATTATGCTTTTATCCAACAATAAGGAACCAAGGGTAAAGATGTTCAACGATGCGGTAGGAGCCGAATATATTTTCAAAGCGGGAAAGCCCGGTACAGCCAATTATTATAAAGCAATGGAGCGGATGCATACGGGGAAAAGGAATACGCTGTTTGTAGGCGACCAGCTTTTTACCGATGTCTGGGGAGCAAAAAGAGCGGGAATACGGACCTTTCTTGTAAAACCAATACATCCGAAGGAAGAAATCCAGATTGTCCTGAAACGGTATCTGGAAAAGATTGTGCTGTATTTTTATAAGAAACAGAAGAACAGGGAAAAGGAGAGTTGAACAGATGCAGCAGATAGACGGATATACCAGATTATGCGGCTTGATCGGCAATCCGGTGGAGCATACGATGTCACCGATGATACACAATACGCTGGCGCAGAAGGAAGGCAGGAATCTGGTATATGTGCCCTTTCATGTGGAGCACGGGCAGGTACGGAAGGCTGCGGAAGGAGCCTATGCCCTCAATGTGCTGGGGCTGAATGTAACAGTGCCCTATAAAGGCGAAATCATGAATTGTCTGAAAGCGACAGATGCGATGGCGGAGCGGATCGGGGCAGTGAATACGCTGGTTCGGACAGACGGCGGTTATAAAGGATATAATACTGATATGATGGGGCTGTACCGCGCCTTGTGCAGTGAGGATATCCGGCTGGAAGGAGAAGAGATCATTCTTCTCGGGGCGGGGGGAGCTGCCAGGGCGGTGGCATTTTTGTGTGCATCCAAAAAAGCGGCCCGCGTATATCTTCTGAACCGGACGCTGGAAAAGGCCGGACAGGTAGCGGAAGAAGTGAACCGCACTTATGGGTATGAGTGCGTGGCACCCATTCGGATGGAAGAGTATGCCCGGATACCGTCGGACAAGAAATATCTGGCGATACAGGCGACCAACGTGGGACTGTATCCAAATGTAGAGGACGCGGTCATCACGGATACGGATTTTTATGCAAAAATACATACGGGGTTCGATCTGATCTACAGACCGTCAGAGACAAAATTCATGACCCTGGTGCGTGAGAACGGGGGACAGGCGTTCCATGGACTGAAAATGCTGCTGTATCAGGGCGTTATTGCCTATGAATTATGGAATGATACCAGGGTGTCCGAAGAAGATGCGCTGGCAGTGTATGAAAAGATGAAAGCGGAAATGGGGATAAAGGATTAGGAAAATGGGAAGCAATATAATTTTAACCGGCTTTATGGGATGCGGAAAAAGCAGTGTCGGGGTGCGGCTTTCCTACCGGCTGCGCAGGACGGTAGAGGATACGGATAAGCGGATAGAGAGACAGGCTCAGATGACCGTGTCGGAGATATTTGAACGGCTGGGGGAAGAAGAATTCCGCCGGATGGAGACACAGTGTTTGGAACAGTTAAAAGAGGAACAGCAGGAACAGATCATATCCACAGGCGGAGGTCTGCCTCTGCGCGAGAGAAACCGGGAACTGCTGAAGGAACTGGGAACCGTAATATATCTCAGGGTAACGCCGCGGACGGTATGCGTGCGGCTGGCGTACGACACCACCAGACCTCTGCTTCAGGGAGAAAATCCGGAAGAAAAGATAAGCCGTCTGATGCAGGAACGCGCCGGGGTATATGAGAGTACAGCAGACCTGATCGTTGATGTGGACGACAGGAACTATGAAGAGATTTTGGATGAAATATTAGAAAAACTGGATGGCATAAAAGCGCCGGACAGAACGGAAAGGTTGGAAGAAGACAATGAAACTGCTGGTAATTAACGGGCCGAATCTGAATTTTCTGGGGATTCGGGAGAAAAGCGTATATGGGACACAGGACTATGATCATCTGCTGAACATGATAGCGGAGAAGGGGAAGGAATGCAGCTGCCAGATAGAGGTATTCCAAAGCAATCACGAGGGCGCGATCATAGACCGGATTCAGGATTCCTATTTCGACGGAACGGAAGGCATCATTATCAATCCCGGCGCCTATACCCATTACAGCTATGCTATCCGGGATGCCCTGGCCAGCATAACCGTGCCGAAGGTGGAAATCCACATTTCGGATATTACGCAGAGGGAAGATTTCCGTAAGGTTTCGGTCACTGCTCTGGTGTGTGATAAGCAGATCTACGGGCATGGTCTGGACGGATATTTGGAGGCAATCGATTTTTGTTTGAAAAAGTAGTTGAAAAATGCTCCTTTTTAGTATAAACTAGAAAAGAATTATAACGTGAAAATTTTAGGAGGATATTTTATGATTTCTGCAGGTGATTTCAGAAATGGTATTACTATTGAATTAGATAATAATATTTACCAGATTATTGAGTTCCAGCACGTAAAACCGGGTAAAGGAGCAGCGTTCGTAAGGACGAAACTGAAAAACATCAAGAGCGGCGGTGTGGTTGAGAAGACTTTCAGACCCACGGAAAAATGCCCGCAGGCACGTATTGATAGAAAAGATATGCAGTATCTGTATTCAGACGGTGATTTATTTAATTTTATGGACACTGAGAATTATGAGCAGATTGCCCTGAATTCAGAAACTGTAGGAGATACACTCAAATTTGTAAAAGAAAATGAGATGGTTAAGGTATGTTCCCATAATGGCAGCGTATTTGCGATTGAGCCGCCGTTATTTGTGGAACTGGAGATCACTGAGACGGAACCCGGATTTAAGGGTGATACCGCAACCGGCGCAACGAAGCCTGCCGTGGTAGAGACAGGAGCAACGGTTTATGTACCGCTGTTTGTAAATCAGGGTGATGTGATCAAAATCGACACCAGAACCGGAGAGTATCTTTCAAGGGTATAATTTTTCTATCAAAATAGGATAAGCTTATAAGACAACGGAAAGTGATTTCTGTTGTCTTTTATATTTTACGCAGGATAAATGAAACAAATGTTCGAACATCAGATCTAATATGTCTTTTCCTATACAGATATCGTATAGGATACGTCATTATGGCAAACCGCCACGGCAAATCGCCGTTGAGAACCAAAGAATAAGAAAATACGGAAAGCGAGGAAGAAAAATGGAGATTATGGAATTTTGTAAAAAAGTGAAAAAAAGCCTTGGCATTTATATAGGGGACGAGGCGGCTGTCAGTGTGAAGAGAATCGTAAAGAATAACGGCATCGTACTGCACAGTATACTGATCACGGAAAAGGAGATGAATATTTCCCCTAATATTTATCTGAACGGACTGCATGAGGCATATGAAAAGGGGGAGACGTTTCATAAGATTATGACGGAAATTCTTCGTATTTATGAAGAGAGCCGGATGTCGGAAAGCCTGGACATGGGGTTTTTCCTTGACTATGGCAGCATGAAAGAGAAGGTGGTCTATAAACTGATCAGTTATGATAACAACCGGGAACTGCTGCAGCAGGTGCCCCATATTCCTTTTTTGGATATGGCAATCGTATTTTACTGCCATGTACCGGGGAAAGAATTGGGAAGCGCCACCATCTTGATTTATGACAGCCATATGAAATTATGGGGTATCACAAAAGAAGCGCTGTATGAGGATGCAAAACGGAATACCAGACGCATTCTTCCGCTGCATATGCTGACTGTGGAGGAGATAATGCAGGAAATTTTTATGCAGGACCTGAAGCGGGAACGCGGGGAGAAAAGCGGAAAAAGCAGCGGGGAAGAAGAGGGCCGGATGGCTGCAGGGCAGCCGCAGGATTTCATGCCGGAAAGCAGACGTAACGCCGGCATGTATGTGCTGGGAAACCAAAAGAAGCTGTTCGGGGCGGCTGTTATCCTTTATGACGGCGTACTGGAAAAGCTTGCGGAAACATTGGGAAGCAGTTTTTTCCTTCTGCCGAGTTCGATCCATGAGACAATAGCGGTTCCGGATAACGGGATGCAGAAAGCGGAAGATCTGTGGAAAATGGTGTGTGAGATCAATGCAACACAGGTGGAACCGGAGGATGTCCTGACGGATTCGGTCTATTATTTTTCGCGTAAAAAAAGAAAATTGGAAAAAATTTTTTAAAAGTTTACAAAAAGTATACTAGACAATTAGAAGCGAATGTGATATTATGTTCAGAGTGATGTAATAAAATTGTAATATTTGAATATGTTATTATCAAAATGCACTCGTAGTCTAATGGATAGAACGGAGGCCTCCGACGCCTTTAATGCAGGTTCGATTCCTGTCGAGTGCATTACATCACTCTGAAGGTAATTTGCATTACCGTTTTGGAAAGGAACAGGAACTAATAAACGTTAGCCGTATCGGTGTAAATGGATTTGATTGGAAAGAAAGGATATTTATCACCTATGGACAACAGGAGTATTAGGGACAAAATTGAGGATTTAAAGGAATGGATATCGGAACATGCCAAGATCGTGATGCCGATCGTTCTTATCATATGTGTTTCAATAACCGTTTTTGTAGCCGTTAACGCGAACCGGAGAGCAGCGGCAGAGGTGGAGGCGCAGCTGGCGGAAATGCCGGTCAGTACATCGGAACCTATTCAGGAAGAGGAACAGGAAGTACCTTTGATGGAATTGGAAGAAAATGCTTATCCGGCGGTAAATGCACTGATAAGTAATTATTATCAGGCGATGGCAGAAGGAGATGTGGATGCCGTAGTCTCCATGAATGAATATGTGGAGGAGAGGGAAAAGCTGAGAATCCGTGAAATGAGCAAATATACGGAGGATTATCCCGAACTGACTGTATATACGAAGAAAGGGCCGGTGGAAGGTTCTTATCTTGCCTATATTTATTCCAAGATGAAATTTACCGAGTATGATGAACTTGTGCCGGGACTTCAGGCATTTTATATATGCACGGATGAGAGCGGCGAATGTTATATCAACGGGGGAGAGGACAATTCCGTAGTGGTTCAGTATATCAAGGATGTTTCCCTTCAGGAAGACGTAGTGGATCTGTATAACCGGGTGAATGTGGAATATAATGAAATGGTAGAAACGGACGGTGAGCTGGGCGCTTATCTGTACGACCTGTCGGAAAGAATAGACGTTTCCGTGGGAGAGGCTCTTGCAAAGGCTGAAGCGGATGCAGCAAAGCAGCAGGAAGAAGCCGCTGCACAGGAGAGTGAAGCCGAAAACAGCGGAGGGGCTGAAGGTAACGGAGAAGACGAAGCGGAGGGAGAAGGTGCGGAAGCGCAGGAATCCGAACTTGCCGCCGCTACAGTGAAGAAAGTAAAGGCTACCAATGTAGTCAATATCAGAAGTTCGGACAGTGAAACGGCGGATCGGTTGGGGAAAGCCCAGGTTGGTGACGAGTTTACACTGTTGGAAGAACGCGGAAACGGATGGAGCAAGATTACTTTTGAAGGCAGGGATGCATTCATTAAGAGTGAATATCTGGAACTGGCTTCCGAAGAGCCGGCTGCAGGGAATACCACGGCACAGACGCAGCAAAATACGCAGACAGCGGCGGCGCAGACTGCTTCTGCAGAAACCGGCGGCACGGTCACTGTAAAGACCAGTGTGAATGTCCGGAAATCAGCCAGCGAAAACGGCGAGAAGCTGGGGCTTGTTTATGAAGGCGAAAAGCTGGAGCTGGTGATGAAGCAGGCGGACGGCTGGACCAGGGTAAAGTATAACGGACAGACTGCATTTGTAAAGTCCGATTACGTGGAGTAAGCAGAAAAAATAATTCTTCCGTGAATAGACATGGAAGAAGAGGTAAAAATAAAGGGTGTGGACACAGTTTGGGATTTGTGTCCGCACCCTTTTCGGTATATTGCAGACGGCCCGGAAAAGCGATAAGGCCCGGGCCGGTCCTGCAGGAAAGAATGTGGAAAAAGAAGCGCATGGAAAGAAAGCGGAAGGAAAATCAGAGGGGAAGAGGAAAAGAAACGGAAAAAAGCGGAACAAGCGGAAAAGTGGAAAAGAAAGGCGGATGCAATATGAAGAGAGATGATGCGGAAATATTAAGGGAAGTACAGAAAAATACAGAGATGGCAATGAAGGCCATAGATACCATCAGTGACAAAGTATACGATGATGACCTGGCGGTACAGCTGTCCAGACAGTCTCTGAAGTATTCGGAAATCCATAATAAGGCGTTGGATAAGATTCTGGAGGGAAAGGCGGAGCCGTACCGGACGAACAATATCAGCCAGATGATGCTTGTGGGAGGAATCCATTCCAATACGCTTTTTAATACGAGTACAAGCCATATTGCGGAAGTGATGATTCAGGGAAGCAACCGCGGGATCACCGATATGTGTAAGGCGCTGAACCATCATGAGCGGGCAGGAAGTTTTTCGCTGGAAATTGCAAAGGAATTGATGGATTTTGAGGAGAAGAACATAGAGCGTCTGAAAAAGTACCTGTAAGGGAAAATATATTGTATACATGTATTATTGTACAATGTGTATAAAAAACAGGGGGAAATTTTGATAAAACTTTTACGGTTTAATTTCCTAAAGTGTCTTGTGCAATTTATTTTGACATTATATAATATTACGTGGACAAACGAGTTTGGATGCAGGGGGCGGTGTCCTCTGCGGATTTCTGCTTTATAGGGAAAATGCGTTCTGTTTTTATATCATGGGAACGGTTAGAGGGCTTCCCATGGCAGACAGACCCAAAAGGAAAGGAGACATGGAACAATGTCATATGTTGATGAGGTATTTGATTTGGTAGTGGAGAAGAATCCCGCACAGCCGGAATTCCATCAGGCGGTAAAGGAGGTATTGGAATCCCTCCGCGTAGTGATCGAAGCGAATGAGGAAGCATACAGAAGGGATGCGCTTCTTGAGAGACTGGTAACACCGGAGAGGCAGCTGTTGTTCAGGGTTCCCTGGGTAGATGACAAGGGACAGGTACAGGTGAATAATGCATTCCGCGTACAGTTCAACAGCGCGATTGGTCCCTATAAGGGAGGTTTAAGACTGCATCCCAGCGTAAACCTGGGTATTATTAAATTCCTTGGTTTTGAGCAGATTTTCAAGAATTCCCTGACAGGGCTTCCGATTGGCGGAGGTAAGGGCGGTTCCGATTTTGACCCGAAGGGAAAATCTGACAGGGAAGTAATGGCATTCTGCCAGAGCTTTATGACAGAGCTGAGCAAATACATAGGAGCGGATACGGATGTTCCTGCCGGAGATATCGGTACGGGCGCAAGGGAAATCGGCTTTATGTATGGACAGTATAAGAGGATTAAAGGCGTGTATGAAGGCGTTCTTACCGGTAAGGGTCTGTCTTACGGCGGTTCCCTGGCGAGGACGGAGGCTACCGGTTATGGTCTGTTGTATCTGACAGAAGAAATGCTGAAGTGCAACGGACATGATATAAAGGGCAAGACGGTAGTGATTTCCGGTTCTGGAAATGTGGCTATTTATGCCTGCCAGAAGGCACAGCAGTTAGGCGCAAAAGTAGTTACCGTATCGGATTCCACAGGCTGGGTTTATGACCCGGAAGGCATCGATGTTGCGCTGCTGAAAGAAGTAAAGGAAGTAAAACGTGCAAGGCTGACGGAGTATGCGGCAGCCAGAAGCAGTGCGGAATATCATGAAGGAAAAGGCGTATGGAGCGTGAAATGCGATGTTGCCCTTCCCTGTGCAACCCAGAACGAACTGTTGATCGACGATGCGAAAGCATTAGTTGCCAACGGATGTATAGCGGTTGCGGAAGGCGCGAATATGCCGACCACGATTGAGGCAACGGAATACCTGCAGGCGAACGGCGTGCTGTTTGCACCCGGTAAGGCAGCCAATGCAGGCGGTGTGGCAACTTCCGCTTTGGAAATGAGCCAGAATTCCGAACGGTTAAGCTGGACCTTCGAAGAAGTGGACAGCAAGCTGCGTAATATCATGGTGAATATTTTCCATAATCTGGATGATGCGGCTAAGAAGTACGGCATGGAAGGCAACTATGTGGCAGGCGCCAATATTGCAGGCTTTTTGAAAGTTGCGGATGCCATGACGGCACAGGGGATTGTATAACACGGATACAAAAACAGAGAGTCCTATAGAAGGTCCTGGGAGCGAGGGGTTCCGGGGCCTTTCTGTTTGCATTTATTCCCGTGAGCAATGAGCCAAGTGACTGCTTAAGAGATGCAGAGCATCTCCGGCGACTGCCGCGAGGGTCAAATACCAATGTGTCTAAAAGACACATTGGTATTTGACCCTCGCGGCATTTCAAATTTGATGCCCTGTTGCTTGCGGCGGGGTTTTTGACTGACTTGGAAAATTGTGGGAGAAATTCTTGTCAAGGTTGGGAATGCTGCAGAAAAACAGCATCAACAGCAGGTTGAGCCGGGGGCAACTAATAATTGCTTCCCAAATAAGAAAAAAGGTTGGCATTTTTGAGATTGACTTAATAAGGGTATACTCATATAATGGATATGCGCCAATTAAGTGGTAAAGTCTAATTATAGACCGTAGGAAGGCATGGGTAATGCCCGAATCCAAATATTCCATTGGCGGGTAGGCAGCTATGAAAAATGGCTGTCTATTACTGTATGATATAGAAGAAGAATCAAAAAACGCTCAACAGTTATGAGAGAATTTGTGTTATATGTATAAAGGCGTAGGTAGAAGGAGATATCAGGGCCGGATGCGATGTAGTCTGTTCCGATATAGACGGGGATGTCATGGCCGGATGCTCCGTAAAGTGCGGGGATATTGCCGGAGATGCAAAGGCGGGTGTGGGCATTGAGCGCGGTGTGGTTAGAGGAAAGACTGCAGGAGGGACGGTCCGGAAATAGTCAGACAGAGTAAAATTGCGGATAAGTTTCTTATGCTTTTTTCGGAGATAATTGTTGTATTACCCCGAAAGTATGGTAAAATAGTAACAGACAATGATTATAGGAAGCTGTATTTCGGGGATAGGTATATGAGAGGGAGTAAGAAAAACATTTTATTTTTAGCAGGACTGCTGTTTGCTTTTTTGACGGTAAGACCAGTCTGGGCGCAGGCGGAGGAGTCAGAAGTGAAGGGCAGGGTGCTGTTCATCAGTTCTTATTCCTATGCATGGGATGCCGTACGGATTCAGATAGAAGGTATAAGAGCGAAAATGGATCCGGCAGTAGTGCTGGATTATGAATTTATGGATACCAAACGAGTGACGGGAGAAGAGGCCGAACAGTTGTTTTGTGACGGACTGGCCTACCGCATGTCCCAGGTAGAACCTTATGATGCAGTGATTTTGGGGGACGATGCCGCACTTTTGTTTGCCGTTAAATACAGGGAAGAATTGTTCGAGGGGATTCCGCTTATATTTGAAGGGGTGAACGATGTGGAATTGGCGGTAGAACTGGCAAAAGACCCCTTGATCACGGGAGTGGTGGAACAGTTATCTTTAGAGAAAAATATTGATTTCGGGCGGCAGCTTTTTCCGAATGCAGGGAAAGTGGTGGCGATACTGGATGAGAGCATTACGGGAAATGCCAACAGGGAATCTTTTTATGCCTGCGCGGAGAAATATCCCGATATGGAGTTTTGCGAGATCAATGCTTCGGCTCTGTCCTCTGAGGAACTGAGCCGGCAGATCGGGGAAGTCGGACAAGACAGTATTTTTATCTATATCATCATGACGGAAGATGCCAGCGGGAAGCTGTACAGCGACAGGGAAGCCATAAAAATGATTGTGGATCATGCCAAAGTTCCGGCTATGCGTATGGTGGAAGCGAGTGTCGGCGAGGGGCTTTTGGGCGGAAATATGGTATCCATGTATAAGTCCGGTGAGATTGTGGCGGATATAGCCATGCAGCTCATACAGGGGGCGGACTGCGGTAATATAGCCGTGGCGGAAAGTCCGAATGTGTATTGTGTAGACGAGCAGGTGATGGAAAAGTTCGGGCTGGATATGTCTGTTCTGCCGGAAGGGACTCAGATTGTGAATCACCAGCCGGACTTTTGGGAACGGAACAGGGAAGTATTGCTTCCGGGCAGTATTCTGGTCGGGGCGATGCTGATCATTACCCTGTGGGTTACGTTTGATAATCTGAGACGCCGGAGGCTGCTGGCGGAGCTGGAAGAAGCCAGGGGAATCATGGAATCCGCATCTTTGCATGATTTTCTTACAGGGCTTCCGAACCGGAGTAAATTTATGAAGGATTTGGAGACGGCTGTAAACGGAAAGGTGCCGTGTACGATTTTAATGCTGGATATTGATGATTTCAAGCATATCAATGATACATACGGGCATACGGCAGGGGATGAGGCTTTGAAACAGCTGGCAGACAGACTGAAAGCCATGCATTCCAATATCCTGATGTCCTACCGCTTTGCGGGAGATGAATTCATCATGCTTCTGAAAAGCAATCAAAGCAATATGATAGAAAAGACGGCTTATCAGAGCCGGCAGCTTTTTACGAAGCCGTTCCGGCTGGCGGGAGAAGACAGGAAGGTATGCGGAAGCATCGGGGTTGCCACTTATCCTTCGGATGCGGATGATATTGAACAGTTGATCGTATGTGCGGATGACGCGATGTATCAGGTAAAGAAGAGCGGAAAGAATAATTTTGCGTATTACAGCCAGATCGGGAAGCAAGCGCAGTAAGGAAGCGTTAAAGAATTACATTTAATAGTGCCTGTCTTTTTCTGCAATGGCACTGTTTTCAGTCATTTGGTCCGGCGGATGGAATCAGCAGACCCTTTATCATCTGCAGCATATAATCAGCAAATTTTTGGGACTCCGTATTATCTAAGTCCATTTCATTTACAAGCGTATAGCTTTGTACTGCATTTGAGATTAAAGTATGGTATTGTGCTGAAAGATTTTGTAATGCCCACTCTCCGCCCTGCTTTTTGGAAAGGATCAGATCGTTTTTGAGGAAGGCTGCAACTCTGCATAAATTCAAGATTACATAAACCGGAGCGTTCGATATATCTTCCTTAGCTCCCTTAACATCAAGCCAAATGCTGTCAATGTAATCTTTTCCTGGCACATCAGCGAATACATTATTTATTGCTTCCCCTTGCAGTACAATGCCATACTTCTTTATGATTTTAAAATGTGCAGCCAAATCCTTATCCGTTCCGTTCATTTTGTGAATATAATCTATCGGATCACCGATAAACCATTGCAAATGTGCATTTGAAAAATGCAATTCAAAGGGTGTGGGATAAAGAAAATTTTTACAATATTCTTTCTTGACAATACTTAATTCTATTCCCTTGCCCGGAGCCATTTTGTTCAATTCTGCTATATGGTTCATAAACTGTAATTTTTGAATATCGGTGATGCCGTTACTAATTACAATAATTAAATCAATATCACTTTTATTCGGATTAAAACACCCCATCGCCAATGAACCATGTAGATATATACCTGTAAGCTCCTCTTTAAAAATTAGTTTGCTTTTGTGAACAATTTCATCTAATATATTCTGATATGGCATAACAATCCTCCCTTAAATTCTCTTTATCTTCCCGTTCTGCTTTTTTTGTTTCCGTGACGCGTTTGAAAATTGTTTCCTGCTGTTTACTTTATAAAAAGTATATCACAAAACCGGCCGTTTTTGCTGTTTCCTTATATATTTTACTCTGAACCGCTTCTTAAGGGACTGGCCTGAATGGTTACGGCGGTTACCTGATTTGCGTAACCCCTGTCCGATTACGCTTGACAGTCTGTATTCTCCGTGTTATCATTTTGTTAATCAAATGATTAACAAAATGAGCAGCATGGAGGTATGATGATGGGTTTATCGGAGAATGAATGGTACATTATGCAGGTCTTGTGGGAAAAGTCCCCATCCACTTTGCGGGAAATATGCAATGCACTGCAACGCAAAAAAGGCTGGACGAAACATGCGGTGTCCTCGTTTTTAAAGAGAATGGAGGCCAAAGGGGCCGTTCTCGTAAAAGAAGGGAAGGTCAAAGAATATTATGCCGTATGGAACCGGAAAGAAATGATCGAGCAGGAAACCCACTCGGTATTGGAACGTGTATACAGCGGAGACTTGCTTCTGATGGTGTCCAATGCGGTAAAACAGCAGGAATTGACAAAGGATGAGACGGAAGAGCTGAAACGGCTGCTCGATACCATAGAATAGGAGGGGCAGATGGCATATTTTATATTGTTTGTCCTGCAGTCCTCGCTGTTGATTCTGATTGTGATGGGAATCCGCATGATAGGAAAAAAGAGGCTGTCCCCTGTTTTTGTCTACATACTCTGGCTGGCACCGATGCTGCGCCTGTTTGTGCCGTTTGGCGGAATCGGCGTTTCTGACGGGAGCGGATATGGAAAATATCTGATGGAAAAGATACACGTATGGGAGGCTGCTGCGGAAAAAGCGGAACTGTTTTTTGAAGGAAGGGGACATGGAGGGAAAGGAAATGGGGAAGGGCAGGACATGGCTGCCGACAGGAAGCCGGCGGAGGAAACGAAGAATTACCTGCCAAATGAACAGATTGTTACCATGGCTGTTCCGGTTGAGACAGAAAGGACGGAATATTTTTCCGGGGCGGACGGAGAGGGCGCGGAGCACAGCGATTCGGAACATACCTATACGGCCCGCTGGGAAGCTGAGGGAGTGGATACGGAATATACCCGGTATGAGGCGGAACGGTCGGAGAGCGCGTCAGTTTCCGGCAAAGCGGAGGAAACGGTATTTCGTTGTTTCGTATGTATCTGGATGACAGGAACCGCTTTTCTCGGACTGTATGCATGGAAGAAAAACCGGCAGTTCATCTGTATGGTAAAAACGGACGCAAACCGGCTGGAACCGCGCGGAGACAGTCCGGCGCCGGCGGTATATAAGTCGGAAAGGTTGTTTTCTCCCTGTTTGGCAGGAATCATAAAGCCGTTTATTGTAGTGACGGAAAAAGCAGCATCGGATGAAAAGCTGTTCTCTTATGTAATGCTTCATGAAATGTCGCATTATAAGCAGAAGGACCATATATGGACTTTGGTGCGGAATCTGCTGTGTATCGTTTACTGGTGGAATCCGCTTGTGTGGAAAGGGGCGGAATGTTGTGCGGTGGATGCGGAGCTGGCCTGTGACCGGAGGGTGACGGCAGGAATGAGCGGGGAGCAGAAAAGGGAATATGGGAATGCACTGCTGTCATTGATGAAGGACAACGGCTGGAAAGAAGGAAAGCTTTATCAGGTGACGGATATGGCAGGCCGGAGAGGTATATTAAAGCGCAGGATTGAGGGCATTGCGGCTGCCGGAAAGGAGAACCGTATACTGTCCGGCATAATCGGAGCCGTGCTGCTGCTGGCAGCGGCTGGCTGCGGTGTAAAGCCGGAAACGGATGCCGGGGTCCTGGAGGAAAATGCCGTTTATGCAATGGAAGAAAATATGGTATCCGAAACGCCGGCAGACCGGATGGAAGGTATGGAAGGGAAAAGAACGGACAGGCCTGCGGAGCCGGAAGAACCGGAGGCGGAGAGCACTGTCCTGGATTATGAAAATCTGGAAGCGGGATATATCATATTCCATACGGAGCAGAAAATTTATGTTTTTGACCTGGTGCGCAGGGAGGTGGTCAGGGAAATCACAATTAGAAATAAGGAGCGGGAGCCGGTCTCTCTGACAGCCGGCGCACTGACTGTGTCGGATGACGGTTTTTGGGTATATGTCAGACCGGAAGCATCGGAAGGCATGTACAGTTATTCCCTGCGTTATCATAATATCTATCTGGTTCCGTCCAAAGAAATCGAGACAGATTACAAAAGAAAGGAGCCGGAAGGAGAACTGGTCTGGGACAGGGACGAGATGACGCTGAGTTACCGGAATGCGGGCGGGGAATATTTTCTTATCGAAGGGAAAAATACGGAACCGGAGGATAAGGGACGGGAACCGGAATGGTATGATTATACGGACAGGAAGGAGAAAGCAGAGAAGGAATACTGGCTTATGAGGGGAGAGCAGGCTGGCGTGTCTTTGCATTCTTTTAAGGCGGTTTACCTGAATACGATGGAGGAATGGAGTTATGAGGGTATATGCGCACTTTCGGAAGGCATCTGTTATGATGAGGAAGTGCAGAAAGCATGGCAGGATGTGGAAGGAATGGTGACAGGCCGCTTTGTGGAGGCGCAAAAGGGGAAGTATTGTCTGCTTTTGACGGCGGACATTGTTCAGCCCGGCGATTCCGGATGGAAGGAAGGGGTGAATGAAAAGTATCTATATGTCCGCTTTGGTTCGGATAAATATGGGAATAAGCGATGGTATGCGGACGGCGGCATGAGGGATGAAGAACCGGATTGGGCGTGGTGGAATGATCATATTATTGATGATGCGCCTGCGGTCAGCGCTTCCCGGACAGTCGCGGAAGAGCTTGCTGCAGATAAAAATAGTTCCATGTCAATTACCCATGAAAGTGCAGATATTCTCTATTATGAAAACGGGTATCCTTATATTCAGGATATACTGACAAATAATACAGACAGAGCTATTATAGAAACACAGTATTGTATGCTGGCTTATGATGAAAATGGTTCACCGTTAAAGCTGTATTGGAATTTCCTTGACAGCAGCGCAGAAAGCAGCTTTGAAAATACGGTCCGTTCAGATGAGAACATTTTACCCGGCCAGACAGAGGAATACAGAGGCGGCTGGTCGCTATATGACGGCGAAAGAATGGAGAATTTACCGGAAGGCGGAAATGGAGGGGCCGATCAGGTTGCATATGCACTTATCTGTTTAAAACAAGTGGTTTTTGAAGATGGTACGGTTTGGAATAATCCGGATTATGAAAACTGGTTGGAGACATACGCGGGGAAAGAAACGGGCGCAGACGAATTGAAAAGATATTATCCGCATGAATATGAGATAGAATGAGGGATGGGTAACGCTCCGGCCAAAGGGATTTCACGGCGGCAGGTTCCGGCTGTGGGGGCGGGCATTTGTTCCCGTTTCCCATGCGCGGTTTCCGATGGATTTTTCTAAGCAGAATAGCATGGGTTTCTCCAGGCTGCGGCACGCCCTCAAGCGGCATCCATGCCGCATCGGGCTGAAATGGCCATCCATGGCCATTTCACCTTACGTTGTGGAATTCTGCTAAGAAAAATTTTCATCGGAATCCGGGCATGGGAAACAGGAACAAATGCCCGCCCCCGCAGCCGGAACCTGCCGCCGCAAAATCCCTTTGGCCGGAGCTGGCTACTGGTAAAATATTATTATGGTCTTTTCGTTAGAACGCTGGACCATTGGAAAAAAAGGCCAGACAGATTCCGGTTATCCGATATAAAAACGGTGAATAAAAGAAACAAGCGGTCTGCGTATGCAGGCCGTTTTGTTATGAAGGGAGGATTCCATCATGGCAACCACACGCATCATGCCGCTGCACATCGGCAAGGGCCGCACCGAAAGCCAAGCAGTCAGTGACATTATCGACTATGTATCCAACCCGCAAAAGACAGATAACGGCAGGCTCGTCACCGGCTTTGCGTGTGACAGCCGGGTAGCCGACGCCGAGTTTCTGCTGGCAAAACGGGAGTACATTTCCACCACCGGACGGGTACGGGGCGCGGACGATGTGCTGGCCTACCATGTCCGGCAGTCCTTTGTCCCCGGCGAGATTACCCCAGAAGAAGCCAACCGGCTGGGCGTGGAGTTTGTGATGGTTCTCAGCTTTGCGTTTCTTCTCATTCTGTTTTTTCTTTTCGTTGGCTACACGCTGTTTTGCCTGTTCCAATGCCTGCAATGCTTTTTCTAAATTTCTGCTTGCCTCATTTTTGCTCTCAATCATTTTGATACTTCATTCTTTCTGTGGTTGTGTTAATAGTTTCTGAAAATAAAAAAGGTAGCTGATTGTCTGTTAAGATAATCGCTACCTAAAAATAAACAATATTCAGTTTTTACATCATTTTTCTGTTCTGATTTTCCCCGACAAATGGGAAGTTGTTGCTCTCCCAAGAACTGATACATCAGTTTCTTTTTTTATTTTGTTTTCTACTGAAAAGAGCAACAGCCATCACAATAATAATTATTCTGCAAACATATGATACATACTGATTACCGCCTGTTGCTAACTGCGAGAAAACATTGATTAAGGAATGTGTCATCACACATATCCACAAACTCTTTGTCATTATAAATAAAGCCGATAAAATAAAGCAATTTGCCAACAATCCACATAAAAATTCAAACGCCTGTACTTGTGGCAATGTCCCTTCAATGTAAAAATAAGAAAAATGCCATATTCCCCATGCAACAAAAGTAATTATCGTTGAAGTAATATAATTACGGCGTTCCTGCAAAACTGGTTGAAAAATATATCTCCATCCCACTTCTTCAATCCCACCAAATATGATTGCCTTAAAAAATAAGATAAAGGGAATATACCACGCGCTTAACACCAATTTTCCATTAAATGCAACATGGCAAAAATCCAAGCACAAGAAAAACATTACCAATAAATAACTGCTATATTTTTGCCTAACATCAAAAAAATCTTTCAGTATTTTCTTTATGTCATAATTTTTGTATTTAACTGCGATAATTATTCCCCATAGTGAAGATGAAACTCCGCCAATTCCAATAGCAATCATGCCAACAGATGTCGTATAATCTATAACTATACCCATATTACGCATCACAAAAACTATAATACATATCATCCATATTTGCCCTAAAGTTCCTATCAAATAAAGAGCAATTGCTTTATTTCGACTTATAAATACCACCTGCAATCCCGATTTGTCGCTTTGTTAATTTTCAACAAGACAGAAACGTGTGATTTTTATGATTTCTGTATAACTTCTAATGCTTTTTGAATATCCTTATAAACTAATGACTGCATACTATCCTCATAAATAGAAATGTCTGCATTATGCAGGGCAGATAGAATATCATTCTTCAATTCAGACTTATGTTTTGCAATAATGGGTAACAATTTGATACATTGTCTTGCTGTAATAGGTTTGACATCTGTTATATGTTTCAAATATTTATCAATAACCTCATCAATTTTATAATCCTTATCCCATTTCGCATTATAGGCAAGTAGTGTAAGTCCTCTTGTGCGAATGTAAGAATTATCACTATCAAGCATATCGCTTAATCTGTCCATATAAGGATAGACGCAATCTGTTTCTTCACTTTCTTTTTGCAATTCCTGTAATGCCTTGTATGCAACATTATTATTCTTATCAAACAGTAATTCAAATGTTTCTGTTATATTGACTGATATAGTATACTCCTTTGCAAATGAGAATTGTACAATTATTTACAGTGCAGTTATCCAAAAGCATACTGCCGAAATTGCAGAAAGTGGTGTCATTACATATTTTTCTTTTTTGCTTTTGGAAATAAAATTCATAACCGTATTGAATGAGAGATATACAGCCATAACAATACAGATTATCTTTGTTGTATTATCCGAAAACCATAAAGGCATAAAACCTCCCATTTGCAAAATGATAACTACAAAAAACATCTGCAAGATAAGCTGTATCATCAAAATAATTCTTAGTTTCTTAGGAAAAACTTTATATTGCCCTCCCATTGTTAACTCTCCTAATGGCAAGCCACAAATTATGAGAAATGATAATACAATTACTATCGAAAAGATACTCGCTCCTATAATAGCTATCATAACCAACCTCCGCAAGCATTGATTTATCAAATTGTTCAATGTCATTATCTTACCACAAACGCATACACAATTCCATTAAATTTTGCTTAATCTCCCTTTGCTTTATTCTTTGCAATCATCATCTGGCTTGCCCGTTCCCTCTGCTCGGTGCTGACCGTTCTCGGTTTTCGGTAGCTGACGTATGACTTCGGAAAGGAATAGGTCTTAGATACTTCGTCCTGCCCTGTCAGCTTGTATATGTCGGGAAAATCGGCAACAAGCGTGTCAAGTTTCCGCATGACTGCATTATCCCTTGTATAGAGGGTGGCGGTCTGTTCCGCACACGTTTCTTCTGACAGGGCATTTAATTTCTTCAAAGTAGTGCTTACTATCTGCTTTGTGTTATCGTCTTTTATCTGCGGAAGAATAGCAGACAGAC
>CAJTVQ010000036.1 GCA_910579935.1 uncultured Lachnospiraceae bacterium | reverse complement strand
AGTATAAACACTGGGGTTGTGGGTGCTTTTCACCCACTATTACCCCTGAAGAGCCCTTTATTTCACTTATTATTTGATTGGGAATATCTTTATCCATTTTCATCAACTTGCTGTACATTCGTACTCCTTGATATGCAAAAATAATTACATTGAAAATTGATTCCGGGTTCACGGAATTAAATTCTTTCGTATCCATTCCGTAGTTGATAAGTTCTATCCATGTTGATTTTGAAATTTCGTACTGTTTTTTTACTGAATTATTTTCTTTAGAAACCGCTGGATTACTATAAAATTCATAAATAGCAAGGCTTATAGAATTTTCATAATCAATCATTTCTGTTGCATATCTTGAAAGAAGTTCCTGTAATATCGTGGTAGCTGGAACGTGCTGCTCAATTTTAGTAAATACTTCACTTTTTTGCTTATTGGAAAAAGCATTAACTATCTCCAAAAATATCTGCTCGGTGCTTTCATAATGGCGGTACAGTCCTCCACGGCTAAGTCCCGTCAACTCGCAAATATCTTTCATAGTTACATCTTTAAATCCCTTTTCCGCAAACAGTTGATATGCCTTTTCTCGAATGTCCTGTTTTGTCTTTTCTCCCTTCAAGCCCATGTTATCACCTCTTTTCGGTTGCGACACTTGTGCCGCTTTCTATTATGCGTCATTCGTGTCGCTTTGTCAAGAATAAGTATAGAACAAATTATAAAAATGAGTATGAATGAGGGGGATTCCGTAGTAGTCGGCACTGTGTGTAATGTGCATAACTTGCTATCTTATGGAGTTATACACATTTCCACGGTGCTGGTCTTTTGTTTCTTTGGTTCGGAATAGTGTGGGGTTGGCGGTCTGTCTCTTGCTTTTGTTGCTTGCTTCTTTACCGTACATGAGCATTAACGAAAGGTGTGATGCAGGGTTGGGATAGCTTACAGGAACAGCGAAGGCTACAGCGACCCCGTCCCGTTCCGGGCTGTGGCAAATATGGAGAGGAAAGGATACCGCCCGCTATCCCCACCAGAGAAAAGCAGAGCGGCTGAAAAACATGTCACGTAAAGAACTTTCCAAAGAACTTCGCTCATCATTGAAGGTTCATCGCACTGCTGCAAACTTGTCACATCACTTTGCGGAAATTGATGCCCTTATTCACAATAGGGAAGTCCCGGCAACCACTTCCGCCAGTACGGATACCATTGATGTATCCTATCCTCTGAGACCAAATTATAATGTATCGTTCAGCGTTCCGATTGATATTACCGCAGATGAAGCTAAACGTCTAAGTGCATATCTGGCATCTTTGTATTTTAAAAATTGACATCAAGGACCGGGGGATTTCTCCCCGGTTATTTTATTCCAGCGGTCTCCCCGCAGAGCGTGGATTCTTGCATGGCACGACTGGCACAGTGACAAGAATATATTCCTCGCCCGCCCATTGCAATCGATCATAGACATCATCAAGGGCAGCAGCGGTTTTACTGTTCATAAAAGATTCTATAAATCAGGGATTTATAATCTCCGCGTCTGGCCATGGAAATCCAGCTGCTGACAGTATGCTGGAGGAGTTTACAAAAATTTAATAATTCCTTGGACTAATAGATAAAACTATGTTATGATAGATATGATATAAAGCATTATTATGCGGTACAAACACTTATTCGAGGAGGAAACAGTCATGAAATTAGAATTCGGTGTAAAAGAGGTAGTGGCAGTCGGCATCGGTTCGGCCCTTTTTGTAGCCCTGACCCAGGTGCAGATTCCTTTGGGAATTCCGAATACCGCTTTGCAGCCAAGGGCGGCGCTGCTGGCATTTTTATCCGCAGTTTTCGGCCCCATTGTGGGAGCGGCGGTAGGACTGATCGGACATGCCTTGGGAGATATGTTCTTTTATGGAAGCGCATGGTGGAGCTGGGTATTCCCGGAAGCCGTTTTTGCTATTGTAGTGGGTGCATTTGCCAATAAATACGGAGTGAAGGAAGGCGCTTTCGGCAAGAAGGAAATCATTCTTTTCAACGTGATGCAGGTGATCGGAAATGCGGTTGCATGGATTCTGGCAGCGCCCATTCTGGATATTCTGATCTATAAGGAGCCGGCACAGAAGGTATTCATACAGGGTGTGGGAGCCTGGCTTGGAAACGTGCTGATCATTGCAATCCTCGGAACTCTGCTGACCGTGGGTTATGCAAAGGTAGGCGCGAAGTCTTCCAGTCTGATGAAAGAGGATTAAATACATATGACACCGATGATAGAGTTTAAGGATTATACTTTTAAATATCGGGCACAGAAGGAACCGACGCTCCGGGATATCAATCTTTCCATATATCCCGGAGAGAAGGTTCTGATTGTGGGACCATCCGGTTCGGGCAAGTCGACGATTGCCCACTGTATTAACGGACTGGTTCCATTTTCATTTGTCGGTGAGAGCAGCGGGACGCTGAAGGTGAAGGGAGAAGACCCTGCAAAGCTGGGCATATTTGGTATGTCTAAAATCGCAGGAACGGTTCTTCAGGATACCAACGGGCAGTTTATCGGACTGACGGTGGCAGAGGATATCGCATTTGCTTTGGAAAACGACATGGTGCCGCAGGAGGAAATGTTTGACCGGGTGAGTCAGGTGGCGGATGTGGTGGAAGTGAAGACACTGCTCGGTCATGCCCCCTGGGAATTGTCGGGCGGGCAGAAACAGAGAGTATCCATGGCGGGCGTCATGGTGGATGACGTGGAAATCCTGCTGTTTGACGAACCGCTGGCAAATCTGGACCCGGCCACGGGGAAACGTGCCATTGATTTAATAGATAAGATCAGCCGGAATAAGAAGACAACGATCATCATTATCGAACACCGCCTGGAAGATGCGCTTTACAGGGATGTGGACCGCATCGTAGTCGTAGGCGAGGGACGTATTGTGGCGGATGAGAAGCCGGATAAGCTGTTAACCGGAAATGTCCTGAAGGAGCAGGGAATCCGGGAACCGCTTTATATAACGGCGTTGAAACATGCAGGCTGTAAACTGAAGGCGGAGAGCAGGCCGCAGCATATTGAAACCATGTGCCTGGAACCGTATAAAGAACAGATGCAGCAGTGGTTCCGGACCGTAGGCTATAAGAAGGAGAAAAAAACGGAGGACTGCGTACTGTCCGTGAAGGATCTGTATTTTTCTTATACGGAGGGGAATCCGGTGCTTCAGCATATCCATTTCGATATCCGGAAGGGGGAAATGGTCAGTATTGTCGGGAAGAATGGTGCGGGCAAATCCACGCTTGCGGGAATCATCTGCGGATTCATGAAACCGACAAGGGGCTCTGTTTTTCTGAACGGGGAAGACCTTGTAGGTAAATCCATCAAGGAGCGGGGAGAGAAAATCGGTCTGGTGATGCAGAGTCCCGGACAGATGATCTCCAAACCTATGATTTATGAGGAAGTGGCGCTCGGTCTTTCGGTGCGCGGCGTACCGGAGGAGGAAATAAAGGAAAGGGTGTACCGGACCCTGAAGATATGCGGGCTGTATCCGTTCCGCAACTGGCCGGTGTCGGCGCTTAGTTACGGGCAGAAAAAGAGAGTGACGATAGCTTCCATCCTGGTTATGGACCCGGAGATCATTATCCTGGATGAGCCGACCGCCGGACAGGATTACCGGCATTACACGGAAATCATGGAATTTTTAAAGGAAATCAATGAAAAATACGGGATTACCATATTGATGATCACCCATGATATGCATCTGATGCTGGAATATACCGAAAGGGCGATCGTGATTTCGGACGGGCATCTGCTGGCCGATGATACGCCGGCGAAAGTGCTGACCGATGAAACGATAGCGGACAAGGCATATCTGAAGAAGACTTCTCTGTATGATTTGGCGGTGAAGTGCGGCATCAACAGCCCGACGGAGTTCGTGGAACGTTTTATCCATTACGAATCTGTCACAGACGGACAGAAAACAGGAGAAGGGAGGGAGCATCGTGGCGAGGATACTGACTTATGAGGAAAAGGACACGTGGATTCACCGGCTGAGCGGTGTGACGAAGCTGGTCTTTTTCCTGCTGTGGACGATGACCAGTATGCTGTCCTACGATACCAGGGTGCTTTTGGCGATGATGGCAGGGAGCCTTGTCATTTACAGGATGTCGAAGACTGAGTGGAAGCAGGTGGGGACGGTGCTGAAATTCATCTTGTTTTTTCTGGTCATCAACCTGATCGCGATCTTTCTGTTTTCTCCGTACGAGGGAGTGGGAATCTACGGAACGCGGTCGGATTTGTTCCATCTGTTTGGAAATTACTGGGTGACGAAGGAACAGTTGTTTTATGAACTGAACGTAATGATGAAGTATGTGACGATTGTCCCGGCGGTGTTTATGTTTGTGGTGACAACGAATCCCAGCGAATTTGCGGCATCGTTAAACCGCATCGGCATCAGTTATAATATCGGTTATGCGGTAGCTATCGCCCTGCGTTATATTCCGGATGTGCAGGATGATTTTTCGAAAATCAGGAATGCGCAGGAGGCGAGAGGGATTGAGATGTCTGGTAAGGCATCTTTTACAAGCCGGATAAAAAATACGGCGGCGATTATTTTCCCATTGATCTTTACCAGTATGGACCGCATTGATGTGGTCAGCAATGCCATGGAATTACGGGGATTCGGCAAACATAAAAAGCGGACCTGGTATATGGGGAAAAAGCTGAAAAGGGCGGATTATATCACATTGGCGGTGACGGTGCTGCTGTCGGCGCTGTTTTTGTTCATTACATTCCATGACGGAAACCGGTTTTATAATCCGTTTGCAGGATAGGAGTTCGGAAATTGGGTTTATCCATGGTCCGGGGGATACACGGTGGGAGGAAGAGGCGGCTGCGGGACTGTGGAGGAGAAGGACAGGGAGCGTAGGAAGTGGAGAGTACAGGGATCATTTTGGAAGGAGGCGCCATGCGCAGCATGTTTTCTGCGGGGGTGCTGGACTTCTTTTTGGACAGGAAAATCGAAATACCGAATGTGCTGGCGGTGTCGGCGGGCGCATATGCAGGAATGAATTATGTGTCGGGGCAGCGGGGCCGTGTGATGGATGCGGTCATCAATCCGCTGGAGAAGGAGAAATATCTGGGATTTGGTACGTTTTTGAAAAAGGGTACTTTTTTTGATATGGACCTGCTGTTCGATACGATACCGAATCATTTGGCGCCGTTTGATTTTCAGGCATTTACCGAATCGGCGAAACGGTTTATTACGAGTACCGTGAACTGTCTGACAGGAGAAGCGGTCTATTTCGATGAATTTGCCGATGAAGATATTTTCCTGAAAGTGTGCAGGGCAGCGAATTCCCTGCCTTTTATCGCGCGGATCATGGAGATTGGGGGCGTGCCGATGCTGGATGGGGGAATGGCGGAGGCGATTCCGTTAGGCAAGGCGCTGGAAGAGGGCTGGAAAAAAATCGTGGTGGTAGTGACGAGGAACAGCGGGTACAGGAAGAAACAACGGTATTTTTATCTTGCCATGCTGCGGCTGATCTACCACAAATATCCGAGGTTTGTACATATGGTGAGGGGAAGGGCAGCGCAGTACAACCAGTCGCTGAATCTGCTGAAACAGCTGGAGGAGGAAGGCAGGGCTTTCGTGCTGCGGCCGGCGGAACATGTGCATCTGACAAATAACGAGGCGGATGCGGACCGGCTGCGGGAATATTACCGGCATGGGTATGAGCGGGCGCAGGAGAAGGAGCAGGAGCTGCGGGAGTTTTTGGTGGTGTGAGAGGGAGGCTGTTTTGCCTCGTATCCGGCATGTTAAGGGAACTGAAAATGGATTTCCGTGGAAACTTGACATATTATAGAATACGTTGTATAGTGTACAGGAATAAAAATTAAATAAATCGCTAGGGGAGCTTTTGCTGAGACTGAATTCCTAAACCTGCCGGAGAGCATGTTTTTGGATTCTAACCCTCATAACCTGAACCGGATAATACCGGCGTAGGGAAGCAGGATTTTCATGAATGCATCGCAGGATACATGAACAGAAATAATTCTTTCATACTTTCTGACTTTTTGCCATGTATGCTGTCATGTTGCATGGAAGGAAAATCCATACCCCTCCAAGTGATTTGCAATTACGAAGGAGGTTTTTTTATGTCTGTTTTTGCGAAGGAAATTGTAGATGAAGAATGGGGCAATTATTTTGAACTCACGGGGCTGGGTTATGGAGCGCTGATTGCCCTGATGCTGGTCATTCTGCTGGGAGCGTGTTTTTGGTCCGGCAGAAAAGATGAAAAGGGGAACGGTAAGCGGTTTAGTACGAGACAGCTGGTATTTTCCTCTATGGCGATGGCGCTTGCGATGGTGACTTCCATGATCAAGGTGGTGGATATGCCCATGGGTGGCAGCGTGACGCTGTTCAGTATGCTGTTTATCTGTTTGATCGGTTACTGGTACGGGTTAAGGGGAGGCCTGATGACAGCGGTTGCTTACGGCTTTCTGCAGCTGATCGTGGATCCGTATATCATCAGTATTCCGCAGATGCTGACGGATTACATATTTGCATTCGGGGCATTGGGGCTTTCGGGGATTTTCTCAAAGTCGAAGTATGGTCTGATAAAGGGATATGCGGCGGGCGTGCTGGGACGATATTTCTTTGCTTTTTTGTCTGGCATGATTTTCTTTGGAAGTTATGCATCCGATTTCAATATGACGGCGCCGGTGTATTCCTTTGTTTATAACGGGTCTTATCTGGGGCTGGAAGCGGTGGTGACGCTGGTCCTGGCAGCTGTCCCCCCGGTCAGCAAAGGGCTGGCAAGGGTGCGGGAGATGGCGTTGGAGTGAGGGCGTTTGCCGCAGATTTTTTGACTTTTGGCTGCTTCTTTTGTTCTGCGCAACGCTTTGGTACTCCGTCCGGCCAAAAGAAGATATCATTTCTTATCCAAAAAGAACCGATAACCGCATTTTTTCATCTGCGAGTTATCGGCTCTGCGTCTGTGCGTCCGGTTCTTTGATAACTGAAATATTATAGCTTGTTACATTGATCAGAACTTCCTGTCTGCATTTTGGGCAGAACAGCGGTAAATTCCGAAACTCGGTATCTGACCGCATTTTGATGCGTGTCTTACTGCTGCAAACAGGGCATAGTAACCATTTGGATTGTTCGTTTCCGTTATGATTCATGAGCTTTATTCTTGCTTTCCTTTCGCAGTACAATGCTGCTGATAACACTAACGCCGCCCAATACTGCACATGATTTATAAACAGCACTCCGACAGGGGCGTCCCCCGTCCCCCAAACAATCAGACCAAACTGTTACAGCCTAAAGCACCGTCGTAAGATTCTTTTGAAAAATCCATTTTACCGCTTGTGTTAATTCCCGAAAATGCATATACTGTTTTTAGAAGATAATGCAGTTTTTTTAGAATACCATGAAACCGGCCGGTTTTATGGGGAAAAGTGAGGGAATGGAAAATGCGGCTGAAACTGACCAAAGAAGAACGGGACTGGGTATTATACGATGTGGGGAACTCCGCATTTACCCTGCTGGTCGCCACGATCATGCCGATTTATTTTAATTATCTGGCGGATCTGGGAGGGCTTTCTTCGGTGGATTATATTGCATATTGGGGATATGCGGCTTCGGTCGCTACGCTGATCGTGGCGGCGGCGGGACCTGTGTTCGGGACGCTGGCGGATACGAAGGGATTTAAAAAGCCGATTTTTTTAGTGACGGTGATTTTGGGCGCCGCCGGATGCATCAGTCTGGGGATGGCGAAACAGTGGCTGGTCTTTCTGGTGATTTATGTGATCGGAAAAGTCGGGTTTTCGGGCAGTCTGATTTTTTATGACTCCATGCTGGCGGACGTGACGACGGAAGAGCGGATGGATGACGTGTCTTCCCAGGGATATGCGTGGGGATATATCGGGAGCTGTATTCCTTTTGTGGCGTGCCTTTGTGTGGTGCTGGGGGCTGATTCGATCGGCATCACCATGGAGACGGCAATGGCGCTGGCATTTATGATCGTGGCGGTGTGGTGGGTAGTGATGTCCCTGCCTTTGGTTAAAGGATACCGGCAGAAGTATTATGTGGAGCGCAGGAAGCACGCGGTGCGGGAAAGCTTTGTCAGACTTGGCAGGACATTCCGAAACGTGCGGAAGGAAAAGAAGATTTTTGTGTTTCTGCTGGCATTTTTCTTCTATATTGACGGTGTTTATACGATTATTGATATGGCAACGGCATATGGCTCCGCTTTGGGGCTGGACAGCACCGGTCTGCTGCTGGCGTTTCTGATGACGCAGATAGTCGCTTTTCCGTTCGCCATTCTGTTTGGGAAACTGGCGCAGAAATATGCCACGGATAAGCTGATCCTGGTATGTATCGGGGCCTATTTCGGCATTGCGGTCTTTGCCATGTTTTTATCGGCACAGGTACATTTCTGGATACTGGCCTTTTTTGTGGGAATGTTTCAGGGCGGCATACAGGCGCTGTCCCGTTCTTATTTTGCCAAAATCATTCCTTCCAATCAGTCGGGGGAATATTTCGGACTGCTGGATATCTGCGGGAAGGGTGCGTCTTTTATGGGGACGGCAGTAGTCAGCCTGATATCCCAGGTCACGGGGAATGTGAATTTAGGGGTGGGAATGATTGCGGTTATGTTCCTGATCGGTATCTGTCTGTTCGGGGCGGCAGTGAAAATAGAGAGTGCAGAGCGGGAAACGGAATAGGGATGAAAAGGGGATGTTTAGAAATTTAATATGGATATGATGCTAAAATGATGCAAGTTTGATGACATTTTGACGCATTTACCGTATAAGCTGATGATAGCGGCTGACGTGGTGAACGCATCAAAATGTTTTTGTTTTTGTCCGGCAGATGTTTTAAAGAGGTATGTATGGCAGTAGCCGTGTTTTGTCGTGTTTGTTGTATATAAGAAGGAAAAAGAACAGGCGGTAAACGGAGGTCTTGGATATGAAGAAAAATAGTTACAGGCTTGCGGTGGCGGCAGTGCTGCTCTTGGCTGCGGTATGCACAAGCGTGGGGGCAGGAAGCAGGGCGCAGGGCAGTGGGGAGAATGCGGCGGAAGGAAGCAGGGGAGGGGAAGGAAAAGAAAACGGGAAAAAGGACGGAAAAGAAAAGGGAGAAAGCGGGATGGATGAGCCGGATTTTATAAAAGAAGGGCAGTCTTATGCATATGTGGAATTCAAACACGGCACTGCGCCTGTTTTGCTGGTGACGGACGGAACGTACGGTTATAACGGGCTGGAGGCGAGTTTTAACAGCGAGGTTTACGGACTGGATGAGGGAGGAAACTGGCGGAAGATGCAGGTTATAGCCGGCAGCGGCACGGCATATCCCATCCGGTATGATAAATCCGGGATTTATGTAACCGGCGGGCATTTTGCCGCATTTTATTCCGTGGATTGGGAGAAGATGGAACTGGTACAGGAAGAGTATGCAAATGAGGTTTTTGATGAAAATGGAAATGTGACTTATCTGTATGCTGCGGACGGAAAAATGGAACAGTCCGTAGAGGATAACCGGTATCTGGTTGAGTTGTATGACCGTTATGAGAAAGCGGAGCTGGTGGATTTCCGAAAGGGAGGAAAAGGGAAAAAGGCAGGTTGAGGAAACGGAAAAAATAACTGTGGAGAAATGAGAAAATGGAATCATACCAAAAAAGAGAGGGAACGGAGATGGAGAAAAAGGAATTTGCAGTACGGCATTTGGCAGCGACAGGAATCATGGTTATGCTGGCAGGCTGTTTATTTGCTTCCTGCGGCAGCAGCAGGTCGGAGCGTCAGGATGGGGAGTATGCAGAACAGGCGGCAGGGGAAACAGTGAATGGAAGAAACGGCGCGGAGCAAACAGATGCAGACGGACAGGAAGCAGATGAGGGCGTATCGGAAGCGGAACCGGACTGGAAGGACGAAAAGGTGAAAGCAGCGGTTTATTACGCTCTGGGATACAGGGACGGGGAGGCGCCCGACAGGGCGGAAATTGAAAGGCTGGAATGGCTGGGTATTACGGATGCGAGGGAGGTGGAAACCTTTCGGGACTTAAGCGGTTTGCCGAATCTTAAAGGATTATCGCTTTCTTATCACGGAGAGGAAGCGGTTTCCATTGATTTAGACGGAACGATGGCGCCGAAACTGGAAGAACTGGAGATAAGCGGCTGTAATCTGGACGGAAATGAACTTCTCGGGCGGCTGTCGGGATTTCCGCGGCTTACGAACCTGTATCTGACCAGATGCGGGATTGAGGATGTTTCTTTTTTGGAAGAACTTCCGCAGATTACCCATCTGTCTTTTTACGCAAATGAAATAACGGACATTTCCCCTATGGCATCCTGCAGGGAACTGGTGGAAATTTCCCTGGCTTATAATCATATCCGTGACATCAGTGCGATAAAAGAATTGGAAAAACTGGAGGAGCTGGGGATTCACGGAAATGAAATCAGCAGCCTTGAGCCGCTGCGCGGATTGCGGAAGCTGAAAGGAATCAATGTGACTTCCAACCGCATTACAGATTTATCCCCGCTGGAGAACAGTGTCTGGTTGGAAGCGCTGGGGGCAGGAGACAATCAGATTACGGATATAGCTCCGTTAAAAAAGCTGATCCGTCTGTATAATCTGGCGTTGGATTACAACGAAATAGAGGACATCAGCGCTTTGGAACAGATGAAGGAAATGAACTGGCTGGGGCTCAGCAATAACCGGATTGGGGATTTTGGACCGATTACGGGAATGGAACAACTGTTTTTCTTAAGCGTGTATAACAATCCTGACCGCAATATAGGGAAGCTTGCTTTTTATGTGCCGGAATTGTACCTTGGGACTGCGGATACCGAATACTGTCCGGCGGATAAAAAGGAAGCGCTGGAAAAAGCGCAGCAATGGCTGGACAAGGTATATCCCGAAGACGGGATCAGGGCGGAGGACGTGACGTTTGGAGATTTGAACGGGGACGGCGCGGAGGACATGGCAGTGACCGGCGTGTCGGAAGTCAGTGAAGAGGATGCGGAGCAGACGGAATTTGGGGATACTTACCGGAAAATTTATGTATTGCTGCGGGATGGGGAGGACTCTTTTTTTGCGGCTGAACCTGTGGAAACACTGGCTTCCTGGATGGGCGGCATATACGGGGACCCTTACCAGGGAATCTGCATTTCCGACGGGAAACTGGTGGAAGAGACGTATGGGGGAAGCAACTGGCGCTGGGGGTACCGTCATGTGTATGCATATGAAAACGGTCGGATGGAGGAAGAGATGGAGATAGAACTGGAGCATTTTGTTTATACGGACGGTTATAGCTGGAGCGTAACGGATTGCGCGACGGGAAACCGGAAAGATTATGTGATTACCGGAAGCATGGAAGGACGCATGAAAAAACTGCTGGTGGCAGATTCGGCGGATCTTGCGCAGGCGGAAAGTGTGATGGCGGAATGTGGGGAAGTCCTTGGGCAGATGGAAAAAGAAAAGGGAGTGAAGCTGCCGGAGACGGGATTTTATGACTGCCTGCCGGAAATTGCGGCAGAAGGAGAACCTTACGGATATATCGCGCATGACCCTCTGTGTGAGACGGAAGAGGAAACTGCTTTGGTGTTGGAAAAAGCGGCAGGGAAATTTCTGACCGACGCGGCGGCATTGCCCGTTACGGCGTATACTTCGGAAAAAATAAAGGGAAATTATGACATTTTGGCGGGAGTGTCCGTGCCGGAAGTGTTTTATATCGGATGGGCGGACGGAAAGGCAGTGCGGCTGTCTTATAAAAATCTGCTGAGTGACGGAAACGGTGCGTTTGTCCATGGGATTTCGTGGGAGGAAGCAGACGGAGAGGAAAGATGGGCGGAAACGGCGGTGGTGTATTATGAGGAGGAAACGGGGATGTTTCGGAGGGATGTTTTAGGTTCTTCGTGAACAGCAGATAAAATATGAAACAAAAAATAAACATATTTTAAACATAAAATGAACACATTTTGAAAGTAAACTGACATTAGGGCATTTGGAAAAGAAAGGAATATGAAAGGAATAAGAAAGGATGGAACCATGCGGCACGAATACAAACACAGGATAAGTTACGAGGATTATCTGGTGATAAGAAGCAGGCTGAAAGTATTGGCAAAGCAGGATTCCCATGCAGGCAGTGACGGGAAATATGTGATACATAGTCTCTATTTTGACAATCTTTCCGATAAGGCGCTGCGGGAGAAATTAGACGGGGTAAACCGGAGGGAAAAATTCAGGATCCGTTATTACAACGATGATACGGACTATATTTGTCTGGAAAAGAAAAGCAAGGTTTACGGCCTGTGCGGGAAGGAATCGGTTCCCGTTACCAGGGAGGAAACCATGAAAATATGCAATGGTGATATTTCCTTTTTGCTGACGTCAGGGAAACCGCTTTTACAGGAGCTTTATGCAAAGATGAAGTATCAGCTTTTAAGACCGAGGGTAATTGTGGATTATGAGCGGGAGCCGTATGTTTACGGGGCGGGCAATGTAAGGGTCACGTTTGACAGCAATATCAGGACTGGACTATACCACAATAAATTGTTTGAAGGGGAGTATGCAGGCGTACCGACGGATGAGTGTATCATTATGGAAGTGAAATACGATGCTTTTCTGCCGGAAATTATGGAAAAGGCGGTACGGGTGCCGTGCAGGCAGGCATCGGCATTCAGTAAATATGCGGCCTGCAGGATGTACGGATAGGGAGTCCCCGGCGGTCAGCAGTCTGAAAAGCCGGCAGGAAAGGCCGGAGTAAAAGAGAATATGGGTAAAAAAGTAAAATAGGAGACTGGATATGACATTTAACGATATTTTTAAATCATCATTTTTGGAGAAGGCTTCCGCTTTTTCGGTTATGGATTTTATGATAGCGATGGTGCTTGCTTTTGCGCTGGGGCTGTTTATTTTCTGGGTATATAAAAAGACGTTTAACGGTGTGATGTATTCTGCGGGTTTCGGTGTATCCCTGATGGCAATGACGATGATCACCACCCTTGTGATTCTGGCAGTTACTTCCAATGTGGTGCTTTCGCTTGGTATGGTGGGCGCCCTTTCGATCGTCCGCTTCCGGACAGCGATCAAGGAACCGATGGATATCGCCTTTTTATTCTGGGCGATTGCGGCAGGAATCGTATTGGGAGCCGGGCTGATTGTGCTTGCGGTGTTCGGTTCTCTGTTTATCGGCGTGGTTTTATGGGTGTTTATTAACCGGAAAACAAGTGATCATCCTTATATCATGATTGTAAGCTGCAGCGATAAGGAAGCGGAAAAGAAGGCGCTGGAGCAGATAGGAGAAGCGGTAAAGAAACAGGTTTTGAAATCCAAAACGGTTTCGAAAGCCGGAATTGAGCTGACTTTGGAGGTACGGCTGAAAGGGGATGATTCGGATTTCGTCAATACAGTATCGGAGACGGAAGGTGTGGAAAATGCGGTTCTTGTCAGCTATAACGGAGATTATATGTCATGAGTACCAGTAAATTCTTTGATGCGATAGTGGCTGTCGTACTTGTTTTGGCGCTGGGGCTCACTTCAGCGCTGCTTTATCTGGGGAACAGGGAATCCGTAGTTGAGACGATGGCGTCTGCCTGTGATATTCCCTATGAAGAAATATTTGACCAGTTTCAGGTGATGGAAATAGAAATCCGGCTTTCCGAAACAGATTGGGCAGACATGCTTACCAATCCGCTGGCGGAAGAATATAAGCAGTGTGATGTGACGGTAAACGGAACGCTTTATACGGACGCGGCAATCCGCACGAAAGGAAATACCAGTTTAACGCAGGTGGCGTCCAGCGATTCCGACCGGTACAGTTTCAAGATTGAATTCGACCATTATGATAAAAACAAGTCCATGGACGGGCTGGATAAGCTGGTTATGAACAATCTGTTTTGTGATGCCGCTTATGTGAAGGAGTATATTGCTTACGATATTTTTCGCTATATGGGAGTGGAAACGCCTTATTATGCGTTTGCCGATATTACGGTGAATGGGGAAGGCATCGGGTGTTATCTTGCACTGGAGGCTATGGAGGATTCTTTTATAGAACGCGTGTATGCAGGCGAAGGACAACTCTATAAACCGGAAAGCAGCATGGCAGGCGGCGGAGGCCCTGCCGGATTTGAACAGAAAGACGGGATGGAGCCGCCGGAGCCGGGAGAAATGCCGGAAGGAATGGAATGGCCGGAGCCGGGAGAAATGCCGAATTGGATGGAAACATCGGAAGATGGAAAAGCACCGGGCGGAGCAGAAGTGCCGGAGCACGGAGAAAGACCGGATGGGGCGGGAACATCAGAGTTTTCGGAAACATCTGGCGAAATGAAATTGCCGGAGAAGGAAGAAACACAGGATGGTGGGAAAATGCCGTCTGATGGCAGGATGCGCGGAAGGATGGAAAGACCGGAAGGCGGAAAGGGCGGATTCGGCGCAGGAGAATCCGGTTCCGGTTCGGATCTGGTCTATACGGACGATGATCCGGACAGTTACAGCGACATTTTTGAGAATGCTTCTTTTGACATAACGGAGGAGGACGAACAGCGTGTGATCCTGGCACTACAGAAAATGAATGCAGGGGAGGAACTGGAACAGTATGTGGATGTGGATGCATGTCTGCGTTACTTTGCGGCACAGACTTTCATCGTGAATATGGACAGTTATTATAGTAATCTGAAGCATAATTATTATCTGTACGAGAGGGACGGGCAGCTGACGATCCTGCCGTGGGATTTAAATCTTGCGTTTGGCGGTTTTCAGAGCGGAAATGCCACGGAAGCGGTAAACAATGCAGTGGATACGCCCATGGGCGGACTGGAAGATGACAGACCTTTATTTTCCAAATTGATGGAAGTGGAGGAGTACAGGGAACAGTATCATGCCTATTTGGCGGAAATCGCGGACGGGTATGTGAACAGCGGACAGTTTACAGAGGTATTGTCGAAGGTGGAAGCTGCGATTGCGCCTTATGTGGAAAAGGATGCCACGGCATTTTACAGTTATCAGGAGTTTACGGAAGCAGTTAAAACTTTGGAGACTTTTGTGCTGCTGCGGGCGGAAAGCGTGGAAAAACAACTGAACGGGGAGATTCCTTCCGTTTCTGAGGAAAGAAGTCAGGATACGGTTTTGGTGGATGCGTCCGGTATCAGCCTGAATACCATGGGTATGCAGGGCGGGGACGGAGCCGGAGGGAAAGGAAGCAGAGACGGAAATATGTTTGGCGGCATGAGAGGCAGAAATGAAGGATATGGACAATAACTATCATGGCGGGACTGCTGTTTTTCAGCAATCCCACCGGCACTTCGCCATATTCACATGAGTATTGTCCTTAAATTCCACGCCTTCTTCAAGCAGCAGTTCTTTCTGTGCATAAAAACCGGGCGCCAGTCTTCCCGCGTGGTTTACGACACGGTGGCAGGGGTATTTCCCGTAGTATTCTGACTGGCTTAAGACTTTTCCTACGAGCCTGGCATTTTTGTCCCTGCCAATCAGTTTTGCGATCTGGCCGTAGGAGGCAACTTTGCCTGAGGGTATTTCCTCTACGGCCGAAAGTATTTCATAAATCAAATCTTCTGTCAGAACTGTGGACATTTTTATTGTCCTTTCTTTAAGCATTTTGTCCGAATGATTCAGGTGTGCACCGGCAATCCTGCTACGATCCACAGGAAGTATAATGCCTGACCCCGCATTTCCACAAGGCAAAGCAGGGAACCAGAAACAGACATGCTGCCAGGGGAAGCAGTCCGTACCATTCTTTTCCCCTGTCCAGCAGAAACATAAGCGGGTAATACTGTATCAATGCATAGGGAATGACAAAAGTACAGATCTGCAGTACCCGTTTGCCGTAGATGCAGACCGGATATTTTCCGTATTCCCTTGCCCCGTCCGTGAAAATATTAAAAATTTCCAGTCCTTCCAGTGTAAAGAAACAGACGGAAGCAAAGAGCAGGAAAATGCCGCTGAATACGGCGGTGCCGCCGATGAGCATGAAAATAACGGTAAGTACTTTCGGAAAAGTCCATGCCACATGGCTGACCGAAACGCCGTAGGTGAACATGACAGCCGCCTGCAGCATCCTGCCGATACGCGTAAATTCCATGCGGCTTCCAAGCACCTGGAGAATCTCATTGCGTGGCCGCACCATAATGCGGTCAAATTCCCCTTTCCGGATCAGGACGGAAAAAAGGTCAAAACCGCGGGCGACGGATTCCGCAAGGGAGAATTCCATTAAAGTGATACCGAAGCAGAGCAGTATTTCCTGATAAGTAAAGCCCTGCACCGAGGAAAAACGCTGAAACATAAAGTATACGCCGAGAAACACGTTAAAGGATACCAAAAACTGTCCGATGCAGGTCAAAACGAACGAAGTTTTATATTCCATTTTGCTTTTGAGCTGTATTAAAAAATATTTCCAATATAATTTCATAAAGCGCCTCCATTCCGTATCAGCCGCCCTGCAATGTGATCTTGCGCATCGCCAGTGCATTCAGAAGTTTCCCTACGGTAATCAGTACAGACAGCCAGAGAAACTGTACCAGTATTGCCCGTCCCATGGCTGCGCCGGCCAAATCCCCGCTGTAAATGCGCAGGGGGACATTCTGCATGGAACCGAACGGCAGCAGTTCAAAGATCATCCTGACGCGGTCGGGAAAAAAGGGCAGGGGAATGACCGCGCCGGAGAAAAATTCCACGACGGACATGGAAACCATGCGGATTCCCTCCGGTGACAGCGTAAAAAAGGCGCTGATATAAATAAGCATACAAAAAGCCACCGTGACGGCAAGTCCCGCGGCAAGCGTCAGCAAAAACAGCATAAATGCCGGTATGCTGACCGGAGCCATCAGCCCGTAAGGTTTTGGGAGAAAGGCAGCCACGATCAGAATGGGCATACACCGCAGCACCGCTTTGGAACAGCGGCTTGCCATGCTGCGGGAAAACCACATGTTGTAAATGTCGATGGGGCGGCATAATTCATAGGAAACATTGCCGTCTATAATGCAGGTAAAAATTTCATTGTCCATCATCCATGCTATAAACAGGGCGAGAAATGCCTGCTGCATCCATACATAGGCGCTGGCTGCCTCAAGCGTCATGGGAAAACTGCCGTTGTCCGGCGTCTGGTAAAACGCGCGGAACATAAGTATTTCCATGCTCCCCCATACAAACTGGGTGGCAATGCCTGCAAATGCCGCGGTACGGTATTGCAGACCCATGGTGAAATGCAGCCGGAAAAAGGCTGCGTATTTGCGCAGGCTGGAAGGGCGGAAGGTTTTAAAACTCATCTGTTTCATCTGCCGCACCTCCTTAAATCCCATGGCTGCGGTAGAATGCAGCCAGCGCTTCTTCGGTACTGTCATAGTCCAGACGGATGTCATCTATGGTGCCGTCCAGTAAAATCTGTCCCTTGCCGATCAGGATGATCCGGCTGGTCAGCGCTTCGATATCCTGCATATCGTGTGTCGTCAGTATGACCGTGGTATTCTTCTCTTTGTTTAACTGCCGGATAAAATCCCTCACCGCCAGTTTGGATACGGCATCCAGCCCGATAGTGGGTTCGTCCAAAAATAGAATACGGGGATCATGCAAGAGGGAGGCGGCGATTTCACAGCGCATTCTCTGTCCCAGCGAAAGTTGTCTGGCAGGGGTTTTCAGCAGTTGCGAAAGATTCAGCATATCAGTGAGCCGTTCCAGATTCTGCCGATAGGCATGGGTATCGATCCGGTAGATTTCCTTTAACAGTTCATAGGAATCCATCACGGGCACATCCCACCACAGCTGCGTGCGCTGTCCGAAGACCACGCCGATGCCGCGGGTATGTTCGATGCGGTTTTTCCAAGGGGTGATTCCGTTGATGAGACAGGTGCCGCCGTCCGGCGTGAGAATCCCGCTCAGGATTTTGATGGTAGAACTCTTTCCGGCGCCGTTGGGCCCGATATAGCCCACCATTTCCCCGTCTTTGATGGTAAATGATACGTCGTTCAGAGCGTGAATGTGCTCATATTCCTGATGGAACAGAGCTTTCCATGCCGAAGAAAATCCGGCATCACGTTTAGAGACCTTATAGGTCTTGCTTACATGTTCTAATGTGATCATGTCTGCTTCCTCCTGGTAGTAATGTGTGTTACATCTTGCCAAGCCGGTCTGTTATCGTTGGATTTTGCCAAAGAATTACCATGGGTAAGTATGTGTTGTGCCTTAGGAACTGTTGAGAAATCGGTTCCTAAGGCGACAGGAATTTCAGAATAGCACAGAGGGAATGAGGTGTCAAGAAAAAGGTGACATTTTTTACCTGCCGCACCTATTTTGGGGAGTACCTGTCAAACCGGTATTGTTCAAAAACAGTATCTCCCAACAGTGTGATTGCCCGTGCGGGACAGGAGCTGATGCAGCGGTAACACATGGTACAGCGGTTTCCGGAGACTGCCCTTTGATTCTTTAACGTAAGGTTTCCCATGGGGCAGATGCGGGTGCATAATCCGCAGCCCGTACATGCACTGCTGATTTTCAGCTGGTCGGAATAGTCCTTTGTCTTGCTGGAAAACCAAAGGCGCTGACAAACGAAGCCTGCTATCCGGTCATAAAAATACAGACCGTCTTTCGGGTATTTCCCGTGCCGGATTTTTTCTGCACATCTCTCTATTTTTTTGTCGGCTGCACGGATGGCCGCCTGATTTTTGGGGGCCGGTTTTTTCAGAAGTTTCACATCGCCAATGGAATCGGGCATACGGATATGCAGACCGCCGGCGATTTCCGCACCGTATTTCTTTAGCAGCCGTGCGCAGCAGCCGGCGCCGTCACCGCTGAATAATGCCATGGTAGCAACGCAGAGTACCTTTTTGCCTTTCCAGAGGCCGGAATGGTTTTTGATAAAGTCTCTTACCATAACGGGGATATTGGAATATTGTACCGGATATGCCAAAACAATAAAATCATGCTGTGACAATAAGTCCGCTGTTTCTTTTCCTTCCATGGGGACTGCCATGGCTGTTGTATCCAGTAAATGTACCAGTTTTTCGGTACAGTGTTTTGTGTTTCCCGTACCGCTTAAATAGATGCCGATCATGGGTTTCTCCTTTCGTTTCGCTGCGGCGTCAGTCGGGGTAAGAAGCGCTGTCTGTATTTGCGATCGAATGGTACAGCATGTCAAAACCATATTCCAAAAACTGATCTTTAGATAATCCCATGGCATGGTCTATGTATTCTTCTTTGTTTGCGGCAAGCTGGATAATTCCCGACAGCATACCCCAAAAATGAAAGATTGTGGGCATGATTTCCAGATTGCCGCGTAAATCGCCCTTTTCCATGCCGGATAATAAAAAGTCTTTCATTTTTTCGTTTATTTCTTCTCCTACCTGATAGGTCGCCTTTTCTTCGGGCAGATAGTCTTGCCCTTCAAAATTAATGTTTATTTTATCCAGTACTATTTTGAAATAAAAAGGAAATTCTTCCTGATACTGAACCAGTCCGCGGCAGATGAGATCATATTTTGTTTTGGTGGATTCCTGCTGTGCCAGGGCGGAAGTTATGCAGTTGTAAAGCTTTTTCATACTATCCAGCACTAAAATACCGACAATTTCTTCTTTGTTTTCAAAATATACATACAAAGTTGCCTTGCTGTATCCGGCTGCTTTTGCAATATCGTCCATGGAAGTCGCCGTAATGCCTTTTTCCATGAATAATACGGACGCAGCATCGGCAATGTTTTTCCGGTGTACGCTTTTGGGTTCTTTTTTTCTTCGTCCCATTGCCGCCTCCTGAATATAATTAAACTTATAGTTTAATTATATTGTCTATAAAAGAAGTTGTCAACCGGTTTCTGCGTTCTTAACAGAGGGGTTAAAAATAATGATATTGTTTTCGCTTTGCGGCAAAGAAGCAGACTGTCAGGAGAACTGCCATTAGTTCCGCCGCCACGATTGCCAGCCAGATTCCGTCAATGCCGAGAATAAGGGGCAGGAGGAAAACGGCGGCTATCTGGAAGATCAGGCTTCGCAGAAAGGAGATGGCAGCGGAAACCGCGCCGTTGTTCAGCGCCGTAAAGAAAGCGGAACCCCATATGTTAATGCCCATCAGCAGGAAGGCAAGGGCATACAGACGGAAGCCGTGGCTGGTGAGGGCGGACAGTTCTGCGTCATAACCCGCAAAAATTTTAACCAGAGGCTGGTTCAGCAGTTCCGCCAGCAGGGTGAGGAGGATCCCGCCGCCTCCCATCAGTATCCAGCCTTTGCGGAACAGGTTCTGCAATTCGCTCTCGTTTCCCGCTCCGTAGTGATAGCTGACAATGGGGGAGCTGCCGATGGAATAGCCAAGATAAACCGCCATAAATATAAAATTGACATACATGATAATGCCGTAAGCGGCAACACCGTTTTCCCCCGCGATGTGCATCAGCTGGAAGTTGTACAGGATATTGACGATGGAAGCGGAGAGGTTGGAAACCATTTCCGAGGAGCCGTTGATACAGGTTTTTACCAGTATGCTTCCCGTGAATTTCGTTTTTGTCAGCCGCAGGAGACTGTCATTTTTTCTGGAAAAATAGAGGAGCGGAATCAGGCCGCCCACAATCTGTCCCATGCCGGTGGCAATTGCCGCGCCTGCAATGCCCCAATGGAAAACGGCAATAAAAAGGAAGTCCAAAACAATATTGGTGCATCCGGCAGAAACGGATATTTTCAGGCTTAGTTCCGGCTTTTCCGCTGTTACAAAAAAGCTGTTGAATACATTCTGCAGGACGAAGGGCATCGTGGAGAGGAACAGAATCCGCCCATACAGGATGCAGTTGTCCAGCAGTTCGCCTTCCGCACCCAGGGCGGCGGATATCTGCGGGGTAAAGAGGAAGCCGAGGATGGACAGGAAGAGACTGAAGCCGGCGGAGGTATAAACCAGGAGGGAAAAGTACTGGTTTGCCAGTTCTTTTTTTCCCTGTCCCAGAGTCATGGAAACCAGGGCGCTTCCGCCGGTGCCGATCATGAAACCGACGGTTCCCAGAGCCATGGCGACAGGCATGATCAGATTGACGGCTGCAAAAGGGGTTTTGCCGACAAAGTTTGATACGAAAAAGCCGTCCACAATGCTGTACAGGGAGGTAAACATCATCATTAAGACCGGTGAGAGGACAAAACGCAGCAGCCGTCCGTAGGTAAAATGGTCGGATAGCTGGATGCGGTTTTCCCCGCGGCCGGCTCCTGTTCTGATTTTTTTTGCCGGCGGTCTTCTTTCCTGCCGGTTTTTCCTGTTTGATTCCCATAGTGTCATGTGTGTTCCGCCTCCTTTTCTTTCGGGGATTCCAGAATTTCCCCTGTATTTTTGCGCAGCAGTTCCGTGTATTTTTTCGTCAGTGCAAGAAGCTGGCGGGTTTCTTCTGTGCTCATTTCCGAAAAAACCCTGTTTTCCGCAGTAAATACCGGAGTAATATATTCATCCGCAAACCGCTGTCCGTCCTGTGTCAGCTGAAGATGCATATCCCGTCCTTTTCCCCGTATTAAGGTAAGATAGCCCCTGGCTTCCAGGTTTTTAATGGAAGAGTTGACAGTCTGCTTGCTGATATAATAATGCTCCGCAATATCTCTTTGCAGACAGCCGTCTCCGAATTCTATGATGCAGTATAAAATATAAAACGCACTGTCGGATAATCCGGCATGAAGCGCCAGTTTGTGATAGATTCCGTCCATTTCCCTATATAAATAATTAAATTCCTTAAGTTCGCGTTCCGGTTTTTCATACATGGTGGTTTCCTCCATAAGTCCGATTTCGTAATTGCGGTGCAGAATGTATTATAGTCCGATATCGGATTCGTGTCAACTGTTTTTTTCAGAGGCTGCCAAAGTCAGTATTCGCTCCGGCTTCTTTTCAACCATTGTTTTTTATGATAAGATAATTATAAAGATACGGAAGGAATAAAGAATATGAAATACAAATATCTATTGTTTGATCTGGACGGAACGTTAACCGACCCTAAAGAGGGAATTACCAAATCGGTACAGTATGCGTTAAAGTATTTCGGCATTGACGAGCCGGACCTGGATAAGCTGACGCCGTTTATAGGACCGCCGTTAAAGGGCAGTTTTATGGAATTTTATGGGTTTGACGAGGCGCAGGCGGAGGAAGCGGTGGGAAAGTACAGGGAGTGGTTTACGCCCAAAGGAATTTTCCAGAACATGGTTTATGAAGGAATTCCACAGATGCTGAAAGCACTCAGGGAACAGGGGAAAGTGATGGCGGTGGCTTCCAGTAAGCCGCAGGAATTTGTGGAACAGATTCTGGAGCATTTTGCGATACGGGAGTACTTTTCCGTCGTAGTGGGAAGCTGCATGGACGGGACAAGGGTACGCAAAGAGGAAGTGGTGGAAGAAGCGCTGCGGCAGCTGGGGAGGGCGGCGGACAAGGGTAATGTGTCTGCCGTGCCGCAGGCTTTGGATGTGGACGGCACGGTAATGGTCGGGGACAGGAAGTTTGACATTGAGGGCGGAAAAGAGTATGGGCTGGTAACGGTAGGCGTGTCTTTCGGTTATGCGGGAGAGGGCGAACTGGAACGTGCAGGCGCGGATTACGTGGCGGATACGGTAGAAGCGCTTGGAAAGATTCTGATGCAGTGAAGGAGGCGGCGGGATGAAGAAGATTGGCGGTATTCTGCTGCCGTTTGCGGTATATTTTGTGGTGCATGATCTAGCATCCCTGCTGCTGGTATTTTTGGTGGGAATGGGACGGAGCGTTTTCGGAGAAGGGTATTGGGCGTTTGTGGAGACGCATTTTGCTTCGGTTCACGGGATTTTGAACGGGCTGGCGCTGTGTATGGGAATGGCGGCGGTTTTGCTGCTGGCGAAAGGGGAACTGCGCTGGAAGAATGCAGAAGCGGACAGGAGTATGAAAACGGATAGCAGTCCGAACGCGAAAGGACCGGACCGGGAAAAGAAACCGGGAAGAAAGAAGGATACGGCTTTCGCAGTGGTGAAATACCTGCTGCTCATAGTCTGTGCGGTGTCCCTGGCGGTTGGGATGAATCTTTTGCTGACGCTTGCGGGGGTGACGGAACAGTCGGAAAATTATACCCGGATTTCCGCAAGACAGTACGGGGTTGCTTTCGGGCTGGGGCTTATTCTGTACGGAGTAGTTTCTCCGGTGGCAGAAGAGATCGTATTCCGGGGAGTGATCTACAACAGGATGAAGAAGTGTTTTCGGACAGCGTCCTCCGTTTTGCTTTGCGGTATTTTATTCGGAGTCTGTCATGGGAATCTGGTGCAGGGAATATACGGATGTGTGCTGGGGACTGTGATTACGATGGTTTACGAATGGGACGGAAATCTGTGGGTTCCGGTTCTGTTTCATGGGGCGGCGAACATGAGTGTATTTGTGCTGAGTTATGATACGGAGGTATACCGCGCAGCGGTGACGCCTTTTTCCTGCGCCGTGTGGCTGTCAGTTTCGGTTTTGGCAGGTGTCTTCTTAAAGAAAATGTGCATCATCAGACGTGATATTACTTCTGCAGGCATCGGATGAGACGGAAGACCTGTTCTGACGCGGCGCGCAGGTTTTGTTTTGCCTGTTCCGGCTGCATGGCATCCTGCAGGGGCTGGGCAGAGCGGAGGATTGGGAAAAACGCATCAATGCCGTGTCCGTTGCAGACAGCGGCATCCTCTGTTACGCATCCGGAAAACGCAAGGACTTTTTTGCCGTGTTTTTTTGCCAGCTGTGCCACCCCGACGGGGGCTTTTCCGAAGATTGTCTGTCCGTCCAGTCTTCCCTCTCCGGTGACGACAAGATCGGCAGTCCGGATATCCTCTTCCAGTCCGGTTTCTTCTAAAACGATCCGGATTCCGGATTCCAGAACAGCATGGGTATAGGAGAGAAAAGCGAACCCAAGCCCGCCTGCGGCTCCGGCTCCGGCCTGCGCAGCATCGGCGTGCGGATATTTTTTCATGGTGAGGGCGGAAAAATGAGCCAGCCATTCATCCATTTGGGATATCATGGCAGGGGTGGCTCCTTTCTGCGGGCCAAATACCGCGCTGCATCCATCCGCGCCGCACAGGGGATTTGTTACATCACAGGCGATACGGAAGGTGCATTCTTCCAGTCCGGGTATCACGGATGCATCCGTAATCGTCACCAGTTCTTTTAGTCCTTTCGCACCGGGGGGAATCTGTTTCCCTTTTTTGTCCAGCAGACCGAATCCCAGTGCCTGAAGCATTCCCGCCCCGCCGTCGTTGGTGGCGCTGCCTCCGATGCCCACGAGGAAGCGGCGGCAGCCCTTGGCGATGGCGTCTGTTATGATTTCCCCTACTCCGTAAGTGGTGGTATGCAGGGGATTCCTGTCTTTTCTGTCCACAAGGGTGAGTCCGGCTGCTGCGGACATTTCCATGACAGCAGTTTTGCCGTCCTTTATTCCGTTTTCCATGATTCCATAGGTGCATGGTATGGGAGCGCCTAAAGGCCCCGTGACCTGCAGGTGTTCCAAAGTTCCGTTCCTGCCGGAAACCAGCGCTTCCACCGTGCCTTCGCCTCCGTCGGCAAGCGGGCGTATGCAGACTTTTGCATCGGACATTGCGTTTGTGATGCCTTCTTTTACCGCCTCTCCTGCCTGCAGGGAGGTCAGGCTTCCTTTGAAGGAATCCATGGCTACGATGATTTTCATGGTGATGATCCTTTCGTTAAAAAGATTGGTGCTGCCAAAAGCCTTTGCAGTCTGTATTCAGGTAAATGCCCCTGATCACTGTCTCCTGCCGATCAGTACCTTTTTCACGCAGAATGCAGAACCGTACTTGCGGATGCGTTCCGCGGGAATTCCTTTTGCCATAAGGGCGGCCTGGTAATTTTTTTCTTCTATTTGCCGGAGCGCTGTCCTGCTTTCTCCTTAAACTCTTCTCAACATAACAATTCTATAAGCCGCAAGGATGATAAGGTATATAAAAAGGTTTTAATGGCAAAAGCATGAGTTACAACCAGTATGTTGCTATTTTCTTTCAATGACTTATTATGAGCTATGTCTACAAGTACACTATTTAGACGATTTGCAATATCTGTAAAAGGTTCTGCCATACCTGTCGTATCATGTTCATAAATCGCCATAGCAACATCAGTAAGTCGCCTATTTAATTCCGCAAATGACGTTACGCCGCCTAGAGCGTGTTTGAAAATTCATTCCTGACATCTGCACGCCCCACTTTGCGTGATATTTGCGCCAAATTCAGGTTACATAGCCCGCTATGCGCCCTTCATTTGGCACAAATCTCCCACAAATTGTGACGCACATCTGCCAGAAAGCAATTTTCAAACACGCTCTAGCCAATCAGATACCATTTGAGTAAAAGTGGTATTACGTTCAGCGTCCATTGAGCCTAAACACCATTCCCGCAAGCGCATCCCATTACCAGTGAGTGGCGAATCACTCCAACCTTGCGCTCTATTCAAACTATTTAGTAAAGTTCTCCATGCCGGATTATATAAAAAGAAATCACAACATTTTCCTCCTATTGAATTAGCATAACGTATCTTTGGCTGACCGAATTTGTTTATGAGTCTGCATATATTCTGCTTTAACTTTATCAATCGTTTTACCGCCGATATCAAAATTTTTATCGGGCACTTCCTTAATTGTAGTTACAAAAAACTCTTGTGGAACTTTCATGATTTCAGAAGATACCTCTGTCAATCTCTTTATCAATTCTTCCTTTTGTGCGTCTGATAAATTTCCACTCTCAACTGTAATATAGGGCATTTTCATTCTCCTCTTGTTATTTTTTTATCCCATATTAACCTTGTGTTGCTACTGCTTTTTTATTCAAAATGGTGTATGCTGTGTATATAAGCTGGTCATTCTTTTTTCTTCCGATAATATCCGAAGCATATTATTGTAAAAAGGCTTGGAATAACTGCATATCCAGCATTTACTTGTCCATGATGTATGATAACATAGCCACCACCAACGAATGTCAGAATCAAAAAGATTATTCCCATAATCAATGCTGATTTGCTCATAATTAAACCTCCAATAGCACTACCCCTTATAGGTGACGTATAGTTATTCACTATTTTAATCAGCAACACTTAAATGGATAAGGAACATTTTTTATAATCTTCCTCCATGGTTGAACATTTTCCATTCCTCAACATATGTAATATTTTGGTGCATAGGTTCTTTTAGAAGATTTTCATAAAATGCTAATTTGCTCTGTGTCAAAACTAACGCGCTTTGCAAATTAGCTATTTGATTTTTTATATCTTCCATATGCTCTTGTACCATAATGTATCGCTGTTCAAGAGTTGTTCCTCCTTGTATCAGCAACGAAACATACTGTTTGATAGATTGAATGGGTATATTTGCTATACGCATACACTGTATCATTTTTATCCATTCAATGTCTTCATCAGTATATTGCCTATATTTTGAACTGCTTCTGGCTATCTTTGGCAATAATTTTTCTCTCTCGTAGTATCTTAGTGTTGCAGTGGAAAGCCCTGTTATTTCTGCGGCTTTTTTTGCTGAATACATCTAACCCACCTCATTCCATTTAGAATAAACTATGAAGCGCACTTCAAGTCAATATAAAAATTATAGCATATTTTGAAAAACAAAGCATAAAATTGTGGAAAAACAAAACAAATTATTGTTTTATTAAAATGATATAGGAATGAGATGGATCCCGTCGTCGCCGGCATTGTGGTCTTTGGTTTCTTTGGTTCGGAATAGTGTGGTGCTGGCGGTCTATCTCTTGTTAAGATAAAGCTTTTAAAAGCCCTCAATGGAGACAGCATAATTATCTCGGCAGACAGAAAATGAAAATTGATTTCCGTGAAGGGCCTTTCCGAATCATTTGATAATTCTGCCGGTTTTGTGTATAATATGGGACAAGGCCATTCAGGCATGGGAAGTATCGGAATTGGAAGAAAAGAGGGCAGGTTTGCGTCCGCGCTGCATCAGCAAACCTGAAACAGGAAAAAAGGCAGCGCAGAAACGAGGTAAAGTATGAAAAAAGCGATCCTATTATTTATGGCGGCAGCGATGCTCTTTGTTTTTGCAGGCTGCGGAGGGAACGGCTCCGGGGCGGAGCAGGGCAGCGGGGAGTCCGGATATGCGCAGTCCCTGGAAGTGCTGGATGCGGTGGTGAAGGCATACGGCGGAGCGGAACTGTTTTCCATGTTCGGGGGAGACCAGGCAAATGCGGTGATGGATGCGCCGGGAACATTTGATATCAGTAAGACGGAAGAGCTGGATTATACGCTGGGACTGCCGCAGGACCAGTTTTCCAATATTGAAGATGCCGCATCCATGGTACACATGATGAATGCCAATACCTTTACCGGGGCGGCTTACCGTCTGAAGGAAGGTACGGATATGGATGCCTTTGCGGATTCGGTAAAAGCCAATATTCTTGCGAGACAATGGGTGTGCGGGCAGCCGGATACGCTGCTGATCATAAAGGTGGACGGCAGATACGTGATCACCGCCTTTGGTGCGGGAGAACTGATGGAAACCTTCAAAAATAATGCACTGGCGGCGCTTGGCGGGGCGCAGGTAATTGCGGAAGTGCCTATTGTCTGAGGGAAGCTTGGTATGCTGTTTTCAAGTATTTCGTTTTTATATTATTTTCTGCCGCTGACGCTTGTATTTTATTTCGCGGTTCCCCCACGGTTCAGGAATGCAGTTCTTCTTTTGGCCAGCCTGCTGTTTTACGGCTGGGGGGAACCGAAATATGTTTTGCTGATGGGGCTTTCCGTTCTGTCCGGCTATGGATCCGGGCTGTTTTTGGAAAAGTACAGGGGAGGAAGGGCCGGAAAGACAGGCTGTGTGATTTCTGTCGGCATCAGCCTGTCTTTTTTGCTGTATTTTAAATATGCCGATTTCTTTATCGAAAATTTTAATAAAGTCACGGGGGCGGAGCTGCCGCTTCTGCGCCTCGCCCTGCCGGTCGGCATCAGTTTTTATACGTTCCAGATCATCAGCTATACCGTGGATGTGTACCGGGGAGAGCCGGCGCAGAGGAATCCGGTCCGGCTGGCGGTTTATGTGGTTATGTTTCCCCAGCTGGTGGCTGGGCCTATTGTCCGGTACTCCGATCTGGCAGGGCAGCTGGCGGACAGGGAGCATTCCTGGCAGGGGGCGGCATGGGGAATCCGCCGTTTTGTCACCGGACTGGCGAAGAAGATTTTGCTGGCGAACCAGTTTGGGGAACTGTGCGGTGCATTCCGGGCATCGGAGGAAAAGTCGGTTCTGTTTTACTGGATGTATGCCGTTGCTTTTACTCTGCAGATTTACTTTGATTTTTCCGGATACAGTGATATGGCGATCGGGCTGGGGAGGGTGTTTGGCTTTCATTTTTTGGAAAATTTCAATTATCCTTATATTTCCGCGAGCATAACGGAATTCTGGCGCCGGTGGCATATTTCCCTGGGAACGTGGTTCAGGGATTATGTCTATATCCCGCTTGGGGGAAACCGCAGAGGACGGGGTAGGCAGCTTATGAATATTCTGCTGGTATGGATGCTGACGGGATTCTGGCATGGGGCGGCATGGAATTATATTTTGTGGGGGCTCTGCTTCGCGGCGCTTCTGACAGCGGAAAAGCTGTGGCTGTTAGAGCGTCTGGAAAAGAGCCGGCTGTTGTCCCGCATTTATACCTTGTTTTTTGTCATGGCAGGATTTGTGGTCTTCCATGCACAGAATTTAGGGCAGGCGGTTTCCGATCTGGCAGGTCTTGCAGGGGCAGGGGGAATTCCTCTTGTTTCTGCGGAAGCGGTGTACTGTCTTCGCAGCTTTGGGGTTGTGCTGGCTGCAGGAGGGATTGGAGCGACGCCGGCTGTACGTGCTTTTGTGAGGAAAATTTCAGAAAATGCGGCGGGGAAAAGAGTCCTTGGCCTGATGGAGCCTGTGGCGCTTGCGGCGCTGATGCTTGTCATGACGGCTTATTTGGTGGACGGTTCTTTTAATCCGTTCCTGTATTTTCGATTTTAAGGAGACTGGCCGTTGAATGCAGAACATGGAAAAGACGAAAAAATGGTAAGAAATGCTAAATTGGAGAAAAGTGCAGGGTTTGAGAAAAATACCGGGATGGAAGAAAGGACGGGAAAAGGGGACAGGCTTCTGTGTATGACATTCCTGTTTCTGCTTGCCGCAGGATTCCTGCTTTGCCTGTTTCTGCCGAAAGCCGGATACTCGGACAGTGAGCGGCGGAAGCTTACGCCTGCGCCTGCGCTGTCGGCGGAAAATGTATGGAGCGGCCGTTTTATGTCCGGTTTTGAAGCATATGCGGCGGATGCCTTTCCTTTCCGGGATTCCTTCCGGCGGATAAAAGCCCTGACGGCGCGGAATGTCTTTTTGCGGCAGGATAATAACGGGATTTATGAGGCAGATGGGTTTCTTGCCGCCCTGGAATATCCCATGAACGAAGCGTCCCTTATGCGGGCGGCGGAGCGGTTCCGTTTTATCTGCAGAAAATACCTGACGGATGAAAACCAGGTGTATCTGTGTGTGATTCCGGATAAGAACTGCTTTTTGGCAGAGGAGGGCGGACATCCGTCCATGGATTATGCGGAGTTTGAAAAAAGGATGGCGGAACTTGCGGATTTTGCGGAATATATCCCCATCTCCGATCTGCTGGAGAAGGACGACTATTACAAAACGGATACCCACTGGCGGCAGGAAAGGATCACGGATGTGGCGGACCGGCTGGCACGGGCAATGGGAACCGCGCTTTTGGGAGATTATGAAGTTCATACGCTGGAACGGGATTTTTACGGTGTATACTATGGACAGGCAGCGCTGCCCATTGCGCCGGAGCACCTACAGTATGTGACGGGAGAGGACATACGCGCCTGTGAGGTATATGATTGGCAGAACAGCAGGGAAATACCGGTTTACGATATGGAAAAGGCGGCAGGGCGGGATCCGTACGAAATGTTTCTGTCAGGTTCCATATCCCTCCTTACAATAAGGAACCCTGATGCCGGAACCGAAAAGAAACTTGTCATATTCCGGGATTCGTTCGGCTCAAGCCTGGCTCCGCTGCTGGTCAGCGGTTATTCGCAGATCGTTTTGGCAGATATCCGCTATATCCATCCGGATCATCTGGAGCGGTTTGTGGATTTTGAGAATTGCGACGTTTTGTTCTTGTACAGTACGCTTGTGCTGAATCACAGTGATACGCTGAAATAGCGGAGAAAACAATGGGAGGATTTATATGAAAAAGGTATTAGTGGTAATCGATATGCAGAATGATTTTATAGACGGCGCTCTTGGGACAAGGGAGGCGCAGGCAATTGTGGGCAATGTGGTTTCAAAAATCGAATCCTACAAGGGAGAAACGGTATTTGCAACAAGAGATACCCATGGAGAGAATTATCTGGAAACCTCAGAAGGGAAGCATTTGCCGGTGCCCCATTGCATGAAAGGGACAAGGGGATGGGAAATCAGGGATGAAATCAGGGAGGCTTTGGACAAAGCAGATGCCGAAATGATCAATAAGCCTTCTTTTGGTTCGGAAGAACTGGCAGAGCGTTTGTCTGCTTTGGCACAGGAGGAGGAAATGGAGATTGAACTGGTGGGACTGTGCACGGATATTTGCGTGGTATCGAATGCACTTCTGATCAAAGCAAAATTGCCGGAGGCGGTCATTAAAACAGACTCTTCCTGCTGTGCCGGAGTTACGCCAAAAAGCCATGAAGCAGCGCTTCTTACCATGAAAATGTGTCAGATAGAGGTCATTTGATTTTTGCGGGCAATGGAGTCAGGCGGATCCAGGTGAAGATTCATGGAGGGGGAAACAAATGAAGAAAAGGTATCAGGTATTAATGGCAAAAACAAGCCCGGAGACAGAAGAATTGTGGCTGCCTCTGTGGATGCATTTAAAAGATACTGCCGGAATAATGAAAAAACTGGTAGGAAAGTGGATTACGGAATCGGTTTTTCGTGCGTCAGGCATGGACTATGAACATTTTTTAGCAGCGTCTGTTTTTTTGGCGGCTGTTCATGATATAGGAAAGGCCACTTCATATTTTCAAAGTGTTATTACGAAATCATGTCCTGCTGAATATGAAGAAATTATTGGTAACGGATTTATTGTGAATAAGGAGTATAGAGAGCCGGGAAAAACTCCCCATGCATATGCAGGACAGTGGATTCTGCAGAGTAATGTGGACGGGATTGGGATAAATGAAAGGATGGCAGCAGTAGTCGGCGCCCATCATGGGAAACCGGATGGCGGGTGTTCTCTTTTTGGAGAAGCGGATTTGATTAAAATGTATCCGGTTAATTTTTTTGGCGTGGAGAAAGACGACAATGTAAAGGGGGTATGGAAAAATGCATGGATGGAGATTGTAAATCAGGCATTGGAACTGGCAGGTATAGCATCTGTCGAAGAAATGCCTGATCTGACGTTAGAAGCGCAGGTATTGATTTCAGGACTGTTAATTATTGCGGATTGGATTGCGAGCAATACAACTTATTTTCCATTGATTTCCATTGATGATTATGGGGAGGAAGGTGTTTATCCGGCAAGAGTCAACAATGGGTGGAGAAAATTGTCTTTTCCGGATAGTTGGAATTCTGAAATTAATTTTATGGACAAAGAGATATTCAGGGAAAGGTTTGGATTTTTGCCAAACGAAGTGCAGGAATATATGATAAAGGCAGTTGATTCCTGCGAAAATCCCGGAATCTTTGTCCTGGAAGCCCAAATGGGGATAGGAAAAACAGAAGCTGCATTAGGGGCAGCGGAGGTATTGGCAGCAAGGAAAAAGGAGGGTGGTATATTCTTTGGATTACCAACGCAGGCAACGAGCAATGGCCTTTTCCAACGGTTATTGGAATGGGGAAAGCAGGTTTCAGAGGAACTGGAGACAACAATCGGTCTTGCACATGGGGCTGCCGAATTTAATGAAAGGTATAACCAGCTTCTTATGGAGAGCAGGTCGTACATAGAAAATGGTGAATCCGATCAGGACGGCCCCGGTGTGCATCCTTGGTTTCAAGGAAATAAGAAAATATTATTATCTGATTTTGTGATAGGTACAGTGGATCAGTTTTTAATGGCAGCATTAAGACGCAGGCATTTTATGCTAAGGCATATCGGTCTTGCCGGTAAGGTTATCATTATTGATGAATGTCATGCTTATGATGCGTATATGAATGAGTATTTGGAACGTGCATTGCAATGGATGGCAGCATATGGTGTACCGGTTATTCTGCTGTCTGCAACGCTTCCTGCACAGCGGCGCAAGGATCTGGTGGAATGTTATGCAAAAGCATATTCAAAATTTTATCTGAATAAAAGAAAGCCGGAGATTACATTTATAAAAAAGGAGTGGGAAAAGAATAATGCCTATCCGATTCTTACGTGGACGGACGGAGAATGTATCAACCAGGAGAAGATCACACAGATAGTGCCGTCTAAAAGAGTAAAGATAAGCAGGATTGGTTCAGTAACGGAAATGATCGCATTACTCGATAAACGTTTAGAAAAAGGTGGGTGTGCATGTATTATAGCGAATACGGTGAAAAGTGCGCAAAAGATTTATGACAGATGTAAAGAATCTATGAAAAATGTCCGCATTCTTCTGTATCATGCGCAATTTACGATGCCGGACCGGATAAAAAAAGAAGAAATGTTTCTTAAGAGGATGGGGAAATCCTCAAAAGATAAGGATAGAAAACGACTGATTTTAATTGGAACCCAGGTTCTTGAGCAGTCTTTGGATTATGATGCGGACATTATGGTTACTCAGCTGTGTCCCATTGATTTGCTGCTTCAGCGGATTGGAAGACTGCACAGACACATTCGGGAGGACGAAAAGGAAGGATATTCACGCCCTGAAGATTTGCAGAATCCGGAATGTATTATATTAGGAGAAGATGGTGAAAATTATGATTCCGGCAGCAGTGCAGTATATGGAGATTATCTTTTGATGAGGACGGCCCGGATTCTTTCGGATGAAATAAGGATACCGGAGGAAATTCCTGATTTAGTGCAAAAGGTATATGATCAGGAAAACACTTTGGGGCTGGAAGGTGAAAGATATGTGAAAGTATTGGAACAGTATAGGAAAGATCTGCAGGAAAAACAGGAGCGGGCAGGCCATTATTTAATGCCGGAACCAAAGCCGAAAAGAAGAATCGGTGATTTGCTGTGTAATCCTGAAAATTCTGATGAAAAACTGTCAGAGGCATGTGTGAGGGATGGAGAATCCGCCATTGAAGTTTTGCTGATGAAAAAAAATGAAGGCGGAAGTATTTGCTGCGTGGAAGAAGACGCACCGGCTGCAAAAGGATTTTCCGCACAGCAGGTACCCGAAAGTATGGCAGGAAGGAAGATTGCCATGCAGCGGTTAAGGCTGCCTCATGTATTTCACACATTGTGGAATATAGAAAAAACCATAAAGGAACTGGAAGATTTAAACCGCAGGGAATTGGCAGAGTGGCAGCAGTCTCCCTGGATACATGGAGAATTGGTTCTATTGCTGGACAAGAATAATCAGGCTGAACTCAATGGATATCTGCTGTCATATAGTTATGAAAAAGGATTGGAATACGAACGGATGGAGGATAAAGATGCAGGAAAAGGAATTTAATCTGTTAGGGGAACCTTGGATAAAAGTCAGTACAATGCTCATGGAACAAAAAGAGGTTTCTTTGCTGGATGCACTGCTCCATGCACATGAGTATGCGGATTTATCGGGGGAAATGCCGACACAGGATGCTGCGTTATTAAGGGTGCTGCTTGCAGCTGCGCAGACCGTTTTTTACCGTTATGATGAAAATGGTAAGAAAGATGAAATATCCATAGAAAATGATTCTGATGAAGATACAGTGACAGAGCGCTGGAGAAATTACTGGGACAGGGGAAAATTCCCGGAAAAGGCTGTGGAACAATGCCTGGGAGCGTATTATGAAAGGTTCTGGCTGTTTCATCCTGAAACACCGTTTTATCAGGTCAGTGATTTACAATATGGGACTGATTATGGGGTGGAATGTTTAATCGGAAATATTAAGGAGAGCAATAACAAGGCAACGAAACATCATTTTAGCATGGCAGAGGGGGAGAGACTGGAACGTCTGAGTTATGCAGAAGCATCGAGGTGGCTCATTTTTTTGCAGGCATATGGAGTAAATATAAAGGCAGATAAAAATGCACAGGGCACAAAGCTGCCCGTGGGAATCGGGCGGCTGGGACAGCTTGGGTTTGTGATGGTAAATAGCGATAGTTTATTCAGAATATTGATGCTGAATTTATGCCCTTTAAAGAATGTAAGCGATATTTGGAAGTCTCCCAAACCGGTTTGGGAGCAGGCAGTACATACGGAGCAGGGAAGGGAAATTGCCCCGCCGGATAATCTTCCGGAATTATATACGATTCAGTCCAGACGTGTTATGCTGAAAAGAAAAGATGGGGCAGTCATTGGTTTTCGTGCAATTGGCGGAGATTTTTATTCGGTAGAAGATGATTTTAATGAGCCGATGACGCTTTGGAAGGAAAGGAAAGCAGATAAAAAGGCGGAGAGAAAAGTTTATATTCCCAAAGTGCACCGTTCTGCTGGTCACGCATGGGAAGAATTTCCAACACTGATATATACGGAAAATGGAGGGCATGTTCCCGGAGTTGTTCAATGGATGGACATACTTAACAGGGAGAAAATCTTTATTCCGGATACTCTGCTTACCTTCCGGATGATTGGGACTGTATACGGAGATCAAATGAAGTATACTTATGGAGACTGTATTGACGATACACTTATGTTGTCAGCAGGACTGCTTTCAGATTTGGGGAAGGAGTGGATTGGGTCGATATCGAATGAAGTAGGGAAATGCCAGATGGTTGCCACGGGTGCACTAAAACATTTCTCATCAGGAATGAGTAAGATTCTGTGCGGGGGTGGAAACGGTAAGAGTAATACAGAGGCCACATTGGTTCGTTCGTATTATTGCCTGATTGACAATGCTTTCCGGGAATGGCTGGCGGGTATTCATCCAGCGGAAAGCAGCCGTGAGGAAAAAATGGCGGAGTGGGAAAGAAAATCTTATTACTATGCAAGACAGACAGTGGAAGATTTTGTTACAATGAGAAATATAAATATTTATGCACATAAAGAGGAAGAAGGCAGGACATTTACAGTTCCGCAGATAATAAATGCTTACTTCAGAGAACTGCGTCAGATTTATCCCGGGATGACAGAAGAAGTTGGGAGGGAGGAAATGCCTGTGCAGTGATAGAAAGGAGAATAGTTATTAAAATGAGCAAAAAATCGGAAATAGGATATTTTGTAGGAAAAAAAATCCGAATGCTTCAGATGGAATCAGAGCTGGGAGCCGGTAAGGCAATGATGGCGGATTTACGGCGTGGAATAGGACACGAACCGGGAGAACTTCCACAGCTTTTTGGCATAATATTGCTGGATATGCCGCAGGAATTTATGGGTAAAAGGGGGAATGCAACAGAGGCAGAATGGTCATGTTATACTGCCCTTACATTATTTGCATTGCATCAGCAGGGATTTGGTTTAAAAGACCGGCCAATGCATGTGAAAGAAAATATCAGTATGGGAAGGGCATTATCAAAAATGGCAAAAACTTTTGATGATCCCAATGCAGAAAAGCGATCTTTGCAGAAATTGCAGGCATTTGCTACATCAGTGGATATGGGAGAAGCATCTTATCATTTGAAAAGCATGATACAGTTATTGAGAAGCAAGGGTATTCCTATTGATTATGAGATGCTGGCTGAGGATTTATATGAGTTTCAATCTGCAGCCGGGAAGAACCGTGTCAATTTAAGATGGGGACAGGATTTTTACTTAGAGAAAAACAAAAAGGAAATAACGGAGGATATGTCATGAACAAAAATTTATATGTTGATTTTCATGTGATTCAAACAGTGCCGCCAAGCTGTATAAACAGAGATGATACAGGGAGTCCGAAGACTGCGGTATATGGCGGGACTCTTAGGGCGAGGGTTTCGTCGCAGGCATGGAAGAGGGCAATGAGATTAAGTTTTAAAGATATTTTTACATCGGATCTGATTGGCTGCCGTACAAGAAAAATAAAAGTGCTTGTGGCAGATAAAATATGTGCCAATCATCAGGATATTGACAGGGAAACTGCTGAGAAGATGGCAGCACAGATTACGGCTTCAGGGGGTGTGAAGTCCGATGAGGATAAAAAAGATGTCTTGTTTTTTGTAAGCAATCTTCAAATAGAGAGTCTTGCTGAATTAGCGGTTGAATATCATGAGGATGCTTCGGGAAAAAAGGAAAAAGAGAAGGCATATAAAAGCCGTGTAGAAAATGCATTAAGGGATAATCCAAGCGTAGATATACTTTTGTTCGGACGAATGGCGGCAAGTAATCCAAGTTTGAATTTTGATGCGGCGGCACAGGTGGCGCACAGTATTTCAACGCATACGATTACAAATGAGTATGACTATTTTACGGCAGTAGATGATTGCGCAAGTGAGGATAATACCGGGGCGGGGCATATTGGTACGGTAGAGTTTAATTCATCTACCCTTTACCGGTATGCAACTGTAAATGTGGGAGAACTGGCACAGATGCTGCAGCCGGATGAATTAAAGCTGGCGGTGAAAGGATTTGCAGAAGCATTTGTCCGTTCGATGCCTGCCGGAAAACAAAATACATTTGCAAACAGAACCTTGCCTGACATGGTGTATGTCACATTCAGGAGTGACCAGCCGGTAAATCTTGTTGGTGCGTTTGAAAAGCCGGTGACTGCCAAAGGGGGATATGTGGAGGAATCGGTAAGAAAGTTTATTCAATATTCCGGGGAAATATATACAAATTTTGTATCTTTTCCGGAAAAGGCATGGATTGTCGGAGCAGAGGAAGAAAATTTTGCGGTGAAGGTAAATTTTGTGAAACTTTTGGAAGAAATGGAAGATGGGATTGTACAGTACTGTGCGGAAAGGGAGTGATACTTTGCATACTTTGTTGCTTAGATTTAGCGCTCCCTTACAATCCTGGGGTTCGGCTTCCGTATATGATCTCCGGGAGACAGATTATATGCCAACCAAAAGTGGTGTAATAGGGATGTTGGCGGCTGCCCTTGGAAGAAGACGAAATGAATCTTTGGAGGATCTTGTCGAATTGAAGTTTGGTGTAAGAATTGATCTGCCGGGTACAAAACTGGATGATTTCCATATCACACAGATGGGAGAGAAACTGAATGCCAATCTTTCTCATCGGGTTTATTTAAGTGATGCAATATTTTTAGTGGGCCTGGAAAGCGGGGATTTTAATTTCCTGCAAATAATTGCGGATGCATTGGCAAATCCAAAATTCTGTATCTTTTTGGGAAGAAAATCCTGTCCGCCGACACTGCCGCTTGTACTTGGATTACAAGGGAAAGACCTGGAGTCTGCATTGCGTGGTGAGGAATGGCTGGTGCCGGACTGGAGGAAAAAGTCTTTGTTTAGATTTAAGAAGGAGATTCCATTGAGAATTGTGATAGAGAGTCTGGAGGGGAGTGCCGCAAAGAAAGATGTTCCGGTCTCCTTTTCACCCATGAGACGTGAGTACAGGTACCGCCGCATGAAGGAAGCGCCGGCTAAAATAGTAACAGATGAATTTCTGCCTGTTTTGACGGAACATGATCCCATGGTGGAATTGAAGTGAGCGAGGTGATATATTATGTATTTATCCAGGATTCCATTGGATCTATCCAATAGAAAGACACAGATAGCTCTTGTTTCGCCGAATAAGTTTCATGGTGCCATAGAAGAAGCATTTACGGAGAGACAGGGAAGAAATCTTTGGAGAATAGATGTATTGAAGAATGAAATGTATTTGTTAATTCTTAGTCCGATGAAACCGGACTTGGAATATATTGCAAATCAGTTTAGCAAGCCGGACAATTGTGGCGAGACAAAAGAGTATGAGGCGCTATTGAATAGGGTAAAGGAAGGAACTGTCTGGCAGTTTCGATTGGTAGCTAATCCTACCTATAGTATTAAAAGGGAGAATGGCAGAGGGAAAGTGGCTGCGCATACAGTAGAAAAATATCAGATTGAATGGCTGGAGAATCAATCAGTGAAAAGAGGTTTCAGTGTTTTGCCAGATACAGTGAGGGTTACAGGAACAAATTGGAAGATATTCAGTAAACGAAATATGAATCAGAAAGTCCGGCTTTTAGAAGTGGCATATGAAGGAATGTTAAAGGTGGAAAATGGCGCGGTGTTTAAAGATACGCTAATAAACGGCATCGGGAGAGAAAAAGCATATGGAATGGGATTAATGACAATTATAGAAAGCAGGGATTGAATGGAAAATCGTGCAGGCATAGAGAAACCGGAGATTCAGGAATTGCCGCGTATTCAGGATCGGATGACGTTTATATATTTGGAGCATTGCAGGATAAGCCGGGATAATGGTGCGATAACAGTAAAAACAAAGAGCGGAGTTACCAATATTCCGGCAGCGGCAATTTCAGTTTTGTTATTAGGCCCGGGAACAGATGTTACACATAGGGCAATGGAACTGATAGGGGATACAGGAGTTACTACGATTTGGGTTGGTGAGCATGGAGTTCGTTATTATGCACATGGACGCGCGCTGACAAACCATTCGACCCTTTTGATGAGACAGGCACAATTGGTAAGCAATGAAAAAAAGCATATTCAAGTTGCTAGAATGATGTACCAGATGCGGTTTCCGGAGGAGGATGTTTCCGGTTTAACGATGCAGCAGTTGAGAGGACGGGAAGGAAGCAGAATACGTTCCCTCTACAGGGAGCAGGCCAAAAAATGGAATATTGATTGGAAGGGCAGGGAATATCGTCCGGAGGATTACCAATCGGGAGATCCGGTGAATAAGGCATTGTCGTCTGGCAATGCGTGTTTATATGGCATAGCGCACGCGGTTATATGTGCGCTTGGGTGTTCACCAGGTTTGGGATTTGTTCATGTAGGACATGAGCTGGCATTTGCATATGATATTGCAGATTTGTATAAGGCAGAAACTACGATACCAATTGCGTTTGAAATAGCGGCAGAGAATCCCGATGATATTGGAAGTGTTACCAGACGCAGATTACGTGATGAGTTAAGGAAAGGCCATATATTGGAGCGGATGGTGCATGACATAAAATATTTACTGGCTGGAGATGAAAAGAAAGAAGAAGATTATAAAAGCACCCTTTATTTATGGGATAACATACGGGGTGATTTAGAACATGGTGTTTTATATGCGGAAGATGGTGATGGGAAGTGATTGTATTATGTGTTACAAATTGTCCGCCGGGATTGAGAGGAGATTTATCTAAGTGGCTGAATGAAATTAATACAGGTGTTTATGTGGGAAGATTGAGTACCCGGGTGCGTGAGGAGCTTTGGGACAGGGTTTGTGTCAATATCAAAAACGGACAGGCGACAATGGTTTATTCAACAAATAATGAACAGGGGTATGCTTTTCTTGCGCATAATACATCATGGATTCCAATTGATTTTGAGGGAATTACATTGATGCAGAAGCCTTTCATGCAGATGGAGCTTAGGGAACAGGATAATTTGCTGCCGCAGGGGTTCAGTAAAGCGTCAAAGTTTGAAAAAATCAGTCATGGAAAGGGTAGTAAGGGAGCTTCCGGTTATGTGGTTGTAGATGTTGAAACTACTGGCTTGGATTATGATAAAGACAGGATTGTTGAAGCTGCTCTATTGAAAGTAAGAGAAAGTGAAATTGTAGAACAGTTTCAATGTTTTATAAAATCCGGGGTGGTTTTTCAGGTTGATCCGGAAAGACTGACAGGTATCACACATGATATAATTGAAAAGCAGGGGATCAGTGAGGAAGCTGCATTTAAAAAAATTAGTGAGTTTGTCGGGAATGATCTGGTAATCGGATATGATGTGCAATTTCATGTAAATTTCATTCAAAAACTTGCCAAACGGGTAAAAAAAGATATAGTAATAAAAAAGACAAGAGACATATTACATATGGCCCGCCGGGAGTTAGACGATTTAGAAAATTACAGGCTGGAAACGGTGGCGGAATATTTTTCTCTAAATGCTGGTAATGTTCATAGGGCACTAATACTCCATCCGGCTAGTTTCTAAACTATAACCGGATACAGCTTGGCCAATTTAAT
>CAJTVQ010000035.1 GCA_910579935.1 uncultured Lachnospiraceae bacterium | reverse complement strand
AAGATAACATTTTGCGCCAAAATGTTATCTTCAGATTTTGAAACTGCAAAAAGAAAATGACAAAGGAAAGATAATGGGAAAGATAAAAGATAAGATATACAATAAGTGTGTCAGGGAGAATGGACGGGTTTGGTACGAATATGAGCGTTATGTCAAAGAACATATTACAGAACATGATACGCATAGATTACAGCATTTACTGATTTTGTTTAGATTGAACTGGTTTTACAGGGTAAAAAAAGGCAATACGCCTTATTTATACTGGGATGTTCCATTGCATTTAGAAAAATTTGAGATCGTGAGTGAAGGAAAAGGCGAAAACACGGATTCCAAATTTGAAAACAATGAAAAATTGTATGATGGAACGCCCATTCAGCTAAGGGTTATTGATTGTACGGATTCGGTGGTTTGCCTTGGATGGAATGAGGGTATTGGAATTGGAGAGTATGTGGTATTAAAGCAGGAAGAAGAGGGCATGCCATTCAGGATAGATGGGAGGACGGGAAAAAATACTTTTAACGTCAGAAAACTATCAGGAGACAAAAAATACAGATTTAAAATTTCAGTCGTTTTTTCAAGACATAAAAAAATAGAAAGTAATGTGGTGGAAGTGAATACGCTGCCCGTGATTAACGGGCAGGAAGCCAATCCGTATTTAGATGGTCCTGAGTCAGAGATTTTAGCCAGAAGAACGGTACACTTTTTGGGAAAAGAATTGCTGGACTATGAAATGATATCTTTTGATATGTTTGATACTTTAATTTTCCGCCCGTTTTCAGAACCACGTGATATGTTTATGCTGCTTGATTATGAATTTAATTGTATGGGGTTTGCGGATATCCGGCAAAAGGCTGAAATGAAAGCAAGGGAGAGGGCACAGTTAGAGCGCGGAAACAGAGAAGTGTCAATTTGGGAAATATATGAAGAAATAGAGAAAGTTACAGGTATAGATAAAAATTTTGGCGTGGCAAAAGAGACTGAGTTGGAAATAAGGTTGTGTTATGCGAATGAATATATGCTGAGACTGTTTAACTTATTAAAATATTGCGGGAAACGGATGATCATTACATCGGATATGTATCTGACTTCTGAAATATTGAGGGAGATTTTGGAACATTGCGGTTATGAAGGATATGAGGAAATTTATGTCTCCTGTGAATGGAATAGTAATAAATATACCGGAACTTTATATGAAAATATAAGTAGTGCCATCGGATGTGTTAAGACAAAAATATGCCATATAGGAGACAATGAAAAAGCTGATTTTGAACAGGCCGAAAAGGCAGGGTGGGATGCGATTTATTATCAGGCATGTAATGATGCCGGAAATAAGTATCGTGCAAACCAGTATGGAATGACACCTCTGACAGGGGCGGCATATGCAGGAATCTGCAATAATAAATTATATGCGGGATTGCATAAATATAGTGTTTATTATGAATATGGTTTTTTGTATGGCGGATTATATGTATATGGGTTCTGCCAATGGCTGCATAAACAGGCGATTGAGAAACAGGCATCAAAAATTATTTTTCTTGCAAGAGACGGCTACATATATAAAAAGGTATATGATAACTTTTTTGATGATATTCCGTCAGAATATGCCTTGTGGTCAAGGATAGCAAACTCCTGTGCAACGATTGAAAAGGATAAATTTCTTTTTATTCAGAGAAATATACGGGTAAAAGCCAGGTATGAGCTGAAGACAACGATAGAGTCCTTATTAAAATTATATGAATTGGAAGAACTGGAAAAAACACTCGGAGAATTTCATTTACGAAAAACGGATTTTATTACGCCTGTGAATGTGAAGATGGTTGAAGATTGGGTGATTCAGTACTGGGACCAAATTATTGAATGCTGCAGGAAAAGAGAAAAAAGCTGTGAAATGTATATAAAGAAAATAATCGGGAATGCAGAAAATATTGTGATTGTGGATACGGGCTGGCAGGGAACGACATTATTGGGTTTAAAATGGCTGATTCAGGAAAAATGGAAGTGTAACTGTGCGGTGCACTGTTTTATGGCTGCATCGGAAACGGCAAATCCCATTGTGAATCAAACGCAGATTTTGTCTGAAGAAATTCAAACCTATATGTTTTCTTTGAATTATAATAGGGATTTATATTTATATCATAAGACGAGATATAAGAATTCCCTGGTGTCTCTGCTTTTTGAAATTTTTACTCAGGCCCCTCATGCTTCATTTAATGGTTTCGCAAATGAAAGAGACGGATTCCGGTTTCAATTTGGAATTCCTGAGGTGGAGAATTATGAAAGAGTAGAGCAGATACAGACAGGAATCATGGATTTTGCCAGGCTGTATGAAGAAAGGTTTGGCCAGTTTCCGTTTATGAAAAATATTTCAGGGAGGGATGCGTATATACCATTTCAGTTTATTTCAAAAAATCCCAGATTGTTCAAGAAATATTTTATGGATTTTTCCTATTCTAAGAGCAGCGGCGGCGACATTGAAAACCAGAAAACGGAAACGATGAGAGAACTGTTTGAAGCGGCAAAGGAGTAAATAAATATGTATGTCATATATCATTGCGTATCTTCTTATCACATCATTCAGGCAATGGTTCACAGGAGAGTGAAACATCCGGAAGAAGAGGCGATACTGATTGTTGCAGATTTTACGGAAAAGAAGTTTGCGGACTTGAAAGAGATCACGCCATATTTTTTTGATGATTTTATAGAGATTCCATACAGGCAGATTGGAAATGAACCGGATTTAGTCATAAGCCGGATTACGGAATTTATGGATGCAGTGCTGGGCGACATCATACACCATGTGAAAGAGGTATATGTGGCTGCAGCGCATTACAGCTTTTCATTGTATCTGATGGAAAAAAATATTCCCTTTTTTTACATGGAGGATGGGTGCGGAATCTTATCCAAACCACAGGTTTCATATAATATTGTCCTGAATTATGATAAAAATCAGGCGAATATTGCCCAAACGTATGGAATGTTTGACGGAAATAACAGATATGTAAAAGGAATTATATGTAATGAAGAAGCGCAGAGTTTTAAAGTGCCTTTTAATAATATATGCAGCTTTGATGTTGTGAAGGAATTAATATGCCTGCCGCAGGAGCTTACAAGTAAAATTTTGGAGTTTTTCAGGGTAGATAGAATACAGGCGGATTTATCAGATAAAGTTATTGTATTTACCCAACAATTTGCTAATTTGGGAATGAATGATTTTGATGAACAAATTGCAATCTATCAGACGGCGGTTGATTTTTTTCTGAAAGGAAAAAAATTATTAATTAAATCCCATCCTGACGATATCATGTTTTATGAATCGCTTTTCCCACAGGCGGAAAGAATGAAGGGAAAATTTCCGGCGGAATTAATTCCGATCATGGCTGATAAAATGGCGGAAACAAGTTTTACCGTTTTTTCATCCTCCGTTCTGAGTATAAGGAGTGGCTTTGGAACCAATATTTTTTGCGGGTATGATTATAATAAAACTTATTGGAAGACGGGCAGATATTTTCATGCCCTGAAGCTCGCAGCCTCTATAATGGAATGCGGGCAGGATATTTACACTTACGGGGCAGATAATAGAACGATTGATAATTTATGCCAGTTTTCTATTGCCGAACTAAAATCGTTAAATGTAAGGCATATGCAGTTTCTTGAAATGGCAGATCAAGCAGTTGTGATCGTGGATGACGTGAAGTTTGTAAGCGATGACTTTGTGAATAAAGACCAGAAGCTGGATTTTTATTTCGAAGAAACGGAAGTAAAGTTTTCAGATGAGCAAAAATCCCAGGACTTGATACGATCCAAAAGAATTTATTTAAAAGAAGAGGATATAGACATAAAAAGGCCCGTAAGTATCCTGACATTTATAGAAAATCTGGGTGAGGACGCCATAGTTATCTTTATCAATTCAATGCGGGATTATTGTTTCTATGATGCTGTACATGATGAGGTTTGGAAAAATATAGTTCCTATTTGTGTGAAGACAGAGAGAAACAGGAAGGAAGTTTATGTAGATACCAGGCCGTATGTTTTGTACGTATATGTTAAGTCGGAAAGGATAAAAGAAAAATTGAAAAATTATAGTGAGAAATTAATTCTTGAGAATTCAGGTATATCCCAAATAATAACGCCTGTTACAGATGATAAATTAAAAATCGCAATATTAGAAGGAATGTTAGACGCTACACAGAAGAGGCTTTTATATTATATCGAAAAGGAAAAAATAAATGATTCACGTAACTGAAAAACTTTTGCTTCAGGGTTTGTGTCTGCGCTGCATCCGCAAACTTGGAATGTGTAATAAAGCAGCGCAGAAATGAGGTGATTTATGAAAATTGTAGCGTTTTTACCGGCCAAAGGAAGCAGCGAACGAATTAAAAGTAAAAATCTGAGATTTTTAAACGGAAAACCCCTTTTTTTGTATACATTAGAGAAATTGGTTGAATGCGAATTTATAGATGAAGTATATTTGGATTCTGAATCGGATGATATTTTGAATTATGCTTCTTATTTAAACTATTTTCCCCTGAAAAGAGATAAAGAACTGGCAACCAATAAGACGGACGGACACAAAATGTTTTTTAACGAAGTACGGCAGGTGGATGCAGACATTTACATACAGATACTGGGGACAAGTCCGTTTATTAAAAGGGAGACAATAAAAAAGGGAATAGATATATTAATGAATCATGTAAACTATGATTCGGTTGTTTTAGTAAAAAAGGAAAAGCAATATACATGGGGAAAGGACCAGCCCAATTATGATAAAGAGCATATTCCTAATAGTATCGATCTGCCGGATACAGTCATTGAGACAATGGGACTGTACATTGTACGGGCAAAAACGGCACATGAAAAACGGCAAAGATATGGGGAGCGGGTATATCTGCTTGAAGCAGAAGCGATTGAGTCCGTTGATGTGAATTTTGAGGACGATTTTCATTTGGCTGAAAAGATTGCAGAGGGAATATGGATGGAAGAGGTAAATAAATTTAAACTGTTGTCAAAACATTTAAGTTCCAGCCTCATTTCTGATATTTTATGGGAGCATGGCGTGCAATCTACAATTAAGGGATTAAATTTGAATATAAAGAACCGCCGGATCATGGGCAGGGCAAACACATTGAAAATCCGAAAATTAAGGGAGAACGAGGACTTTCACGGTATATATAACGGATTATCTACTTATAAGGAAATGAGAAGCGGAGAAATAATTTGTGTGGAAAATGAGTGTCCGGAATATGCGTATTTTGGAGAGCTTAATACAAATCTGGCTATACGGTCCGGAGCTATTGGAACAGTTATAGGTGGCGTAACCAGAGATATTAGCGAGATAACAGAGCTGGATTACCCTGTTTTTTCAAAAGGATATTGTTGTACGGATGTCAGGGGAATTGCGACAATGGAAAGTCATAATAAGGAAATTCAGATCGCGGGCGTAAAGATTGTGCCTGGAAATATTATCTTTGCAGATGTAAACGGGATAGTTGTTATTCCGAAAAAGCTGGAACAGGAAGTTATCAGTCAGGCACTGAAATCCATGAAAACTGAAAAATCAGTGCTTAATAGAATTATTTCGGGAGAGGATGCGTTTTCCATACATGAAATTGAAGGCGCCTTTTAGTGGAATGAAAGAGAGGAAGGTTGAAAGAAAAGCATTTTTAAACGCAAGTATGTTGCACACGCTCAAATTTTAGATGCATAAAAAGTGTGTGCATATGGAGGAAAATAAAAAATGATATTAATTGCAGGACCGTGCGTGATTGAATCGGAAGAGGAAACAATGAACCTGGCTCAAAAAATTACAGATATGATTCAGGGAAAAAATGTAGATTTTTATTTTAAAGCTTCATTTGATAAAGCAAACAGAACATCATTAAATTCCTACAGGGGGCCGGGAATAGAAGAGGGGATAAGAATCTTATCTTTGGTCAAAAGAAAATATGGCGTAAAGATTACAACGGACATTCATGAACCGGCACAGGCAGAAAAGGCAGCAGAAGTTGCGGATATGATACAAATTCCCGCTTTTTTATGCAGACAGACGGATTTACTGGTGGCGGCAGCTAAAACAGGGAGGATTATCAATGTAAAAAAAGCGCAGTTTTTAGCACCCTGGGACATGGTTAATGTGGCAAAAAAGATAGCCGGCAGTGGAAATAGCAATATTATTCTTTGCGAAAGGGGAACATCGTTTGGATATAATACACTGGTTGCAGATATGACAAGTCTGGTTGAAATGAGAAAAACGGGGTATCCGGTTATCTTTGATGCTACACATAGTGTGCAGAAACCAGGAGGAAAGGGCGATTGTACGGGCGGTAATCGTGAATATGTTAAATACTTGGCAAGGGCTGCGGCTGCGGTAGGAATTGACGGATTATTTGCGGAGGTACATGAAAACCCGGATGAGGCGCTTTCTGACGGTTCTAATATGATATGTCTCAAAGACTTTGAAAAAATATTAGACCAAGTATTAGCAATTCATCGATACATTATGGGGCATGGAGAAATGTAGTATGAATATTACAGGCAGAGTGAAAGAAGTTTTTGATGAAGAAATACATGAAATAATAAAAGCACGTGATACATTAGATGAAAAGTCGATTGAAGAGGTAATAAATCTTCTTGATAATTGTACGGGAAAGGTTGTTTTGTGCGGGATGGGCAAACCAGGGCACATAGGGAAAAAAATTGCTGCAACAATGTCCAGTCTTGGAATAGAATCATACTTTTTACATCCTGCTGAAGCTGCACACGGAGATTTGGGAACATTATCAAGGGAAGATGTTTTGCTGATGATCAGCAACAGCGGAGAAACGGACGAAGTGATACGGCTGATACCCAATATTAAAATGATAGGTACCCCCATAGTGGCTGTTACGTCTAATATGAATTCGACGCTGGTAACGATGTCTGATTATCAGATTATTTTACCGTATATGGAAGAAGCTGGAATTTTAAAACTTGCCCCGACATCCAGTACAACAGTAGAAATGGTATTAGGAGACGCCTTGGCGGTTTCGGTATCCGAATTAAGAAATATGAGAAAAGAGGATTTTGCAGTATTTCATCCGGCAGGCACGCTGGGTAAAAACTTAACGGTTACAGTCAATGACTTGATGAATAAGGAAATATCCAATTTAGTTGTTGACAGTAGTGAAAAGGTGATGGCTGCAATAACGAAAATGGTAGCGTCAGGAAGCGGGGCGATTGCTGTTGTTAATCATGAAGATAAAATCGTTGGAATTATTACGGATGGAGATTTAAAACGTTATATCGCTAATCGAATTGATTTATATAATATGGAAGTGGATAAAGTGATGACAAAAGATGCAGTTTGTGTATTGGATCAAACGCTTGCTGTTGACGCTCTCAGGCAGATGCAGGCTCATGGAAGAGCGATATCGGTACTTCCGGTAATAAGCGATACGGGGGAAGTGCTGGGTATGATAAGAAATACGGATATTTTGGCAGGGGGAATCTTTATATCCTGAAATTCAAAGATGAAAGGAATATGGAAAGGAGTGCTGTTAATGATTTTGTTTATGGATGTTGATGGCACATTGACAGACGGAAAGATTTATATGGGAAGTTCAGGAGAAGTTATGAAAGTATTTTCCATAAAAGACGGGTACGCAATCACACACTTATTACCCCGGCACGGTATTATTCCTGTTATCATAACGGGAAGGGAGTCGGAAGCGGTTTGCAGACGGTGTGAGGAAATGGGAATTGATTTCGTATTTCAAAATGTTTCCGATAAAAAAGAAAAAATGACGGTGTTTGCAAATGCTTATGGCATTTATCCCGATGAATTCGGAATATTGCCGGATACATATTATATCGGAGATGATATCCCGGATCTTGCATGTATGCTGATTGCAGAAAAGAAAGGATGTCCTGCAGATGCGGCAGCGGAAATCAAGGCGGTAGCGGATTACATTGCTTCTAAAAACGGTGGAGAGGGTGCAGTACGCGAATTTGTGGAATGGCTGTGTAATGAAAAAAATCAGAATAGCCAAAGCACTGTGATTTTACAGAAACATACTTGATCATACCGGATAATTGCGGTAATGCCCTTTAAATGTACACTGCCTGTACAGAGGGCAGTTATGTCTGATCAATTTGGGAAAAGAGCAGGAGAGCTGAAACATAATAAAATAATTATGCACAAATTATTGATTTTATACAACTAACATGCTATGCTAATTCATGTATTGTTCGCGGGAGATTGCTTCGGAATGGCAGTAACGGCGGCCTGCGGACATGCAGCAGGAACTTGTGGATGAAAATATGAGGAGGAATTGGTTATGAAAAAATTAGTAGCAGTAATGTTGGCAGCCGTATTATGTATGTCGGTTCTTACGGCCTGCGGCGGTGAGAAAGCATCGGAGGCTTTGGCGGACGGGGTTCTGAATGTAGGGACTAACGCGGAATTTCCGCCTTTTGAATACGTGAATGACAACGGTGAACCGGATGGTTTTGATATTGCCCTGATCAAGGCGGTCGGCGAGAAGCTGGGCGTAACGGTGCAGGTTGATAATATGGAGTTCGCTTCCCTGGTTTCTTCCATCGGAACGAAAATCGATGTTTCCATCGCGGGAATGACCGTTACGGAGGAAAGGAAGAATGCAGTTGATTTTTCCGATCCCTATTATGAAGCGGTTCAGTTTGTGATAGTACCGGAAGGTTCCGAAATTGCGACGGCAGATGATTTGAAAAATAAGTCCATCGGCGCGCAGCTTGGTACGACAGGGGATTTTATTGCGGAAGAAATCGAGGGGGCGACCGTATCCCAGTATAATAAGGCCGTAGATGCGGTAAACGACCTGATAAACGGAAGGCTGGACTGCGTTATCATTGATAAGAATCCGGCGCTGGTATTCCAGTCCAAATTCGAGGGACAGGTAAAGGCGATTGACGGTGCAGAGTTTGATTTTGAAGTGGAGAATTATGCGATCGCACTGCCCAAGGGAGATACGGTATTGGCGGAACAGATTAATACCGCTTTGAAAGAACTGATTGCGGACGGAACATTCGACGCCTTGGTGGCGGAGTATATCGAAGAAAGCAATGAATAATGATACATAGAGATGCTTTGTTCATCGGTGTTTTTTGGGGATGGCGCTTATCCGCCGTCCCTTTTGGCACTAAATGTCAATTCGTGAAAGGATGGAAAAGGAATGCAGGCTTGGTTTGAAAAGGTGGCGGGGATGTTCAGAACTGCATTTATCACCGGCGACAGGTGGAAATTATATTTGGAAGGACTGGGCGTTACGCTGCAGATTGCAGTGTTTGCGGCGATACTCGGCATGTTGATCGGTACCGTACTGGCGTTTATGAAGCTGTCGGTGAGAAGGAACGGAAAGCGGACAATACTGGCGGTGATAGCCAATGTTTACATAGACATCATCCGGGGGACGCCCTCCGTGCTTCAGCTGATGATCATGTGGTTTATCATATTTTCCAGTGCGAAAAACGGTGTGGTAGTGGCGGTGCTGTCCTTTGGAATCAACAGCGGCGCCTATGTGGCGGAAATCGTCCGGGCAGGAATCCTGGCTGTGGATAAGGGGCAGATGGAAGCGGGACGGTCGCTGGGACTGTCCAAGGCGCAGACCATGATTTATGTCGTGATTCCGCAGGCGGTGAAAAATGTGCTGCCGCCGATCGGAAACGAGTTCATCGTACTGCTGAAGGAAACGGCAATCGTAGGGTATGTGAGCCTGACAGACCTGACGCGCGCGGCAAATCAGATCGCCTCCAGAACTTACGATGCATTTATGCCGTTGATTGGCGCGGCGGTGATTTATTTTGTGGTGATTAAAATACTGACGGTTCTGCTGGGAAGATTGGAAGGGAGGCTGCGTAAGAGTGATAATCGTTGAGAAGCTTCATAAAACGTTCGAAGATAACCACGTGCTCCGGGGTGTGAGTTATCATGTGCACCAGGGGGAAAAAATTGTAATTGTAGGGCCTTCCGGTTCGGGAAAAAGTACTTTCCTGCGCTGTCTGAATCTGTTGGAAATACCTACCGGCGGCGATATCTGGTTTGAGGGGACCAGGATTACGGACCCGAAAACCGATATTGATAAAATCAGGGAACATATGGGAATGGTTTTTCAGAATTTTAACTTATTCAACAATCTGACCATAATGGAAAATATTACGCTGGCGCCGGTTAAATTAAAAGTAATGGGAAAAGAAGAGGCTGGAGAAAATGCGCTGAAACTGTTGGAAAGAGTAGGATTAAAGGAGAAGGCGGATGCTTATCCCAGCCAGCTGTCCGGCGGACAGAAGCAGAGGGTGGCGATTGTCCGTTCGCTTGCCATGAATCCGAAAGTAATGCTGTTTGACGAACCGACTTCGGCGCTGGACCCGGAGATGGTGGGCGAGGTTCTGGAAGTTATGAAAGGGCTGGCGGAAAGCGGCATGACGATGGTAGTTGTAACCCATGAGATGGGATTTGCAAGAGAAGTGGGGACGAAGGTGCTGTTTATGGATGAAGGGGTCATCATGGAGGAAAATACGCCGCAGGAATTTTTCGGAAACCCGCAAAGCCCCAGACTGCAGGAGTTTTTGTCAAAGGTTTTGTAATGTGGAGAATGATTTATGGTAACCGTAACAGTATGTATGATTGTGAAAAACGAAGAGAAAATATTGGACCGGTGTCTGTCCTGTCTGCATGATCTGGCGGATGAGATTGTGATCGCGGATACGGGCTCCACGGACAGGACAAAGGAAATCGCCGCGAAATACACGGACAAAATCTACGATTTCCGGTGGATGGACGATTTTGCGGCAGCGCGTAATTTCGTATTTTCCAAGGCTTCGGGGGATTATATTTACTCGGCGGATGCGGATGAAGTGCTGGATGAGGTGAACAGGGAGCGCTTCCGGCTGTTAAAGGAAAATCTGCTGCCCGAAATTGAAATCGTACAGATGTATTACTGTAACCAGCTGAAATTTGGCACGGTATACAACTACGACAGGGAATACCGGCCCAAACTGTTCAAGCGGGTGCGGACTTTTAGCTGGATCGATCCGATTCATGAGACCGTCCGGACGGAGCCGCTGGTCTTTGACAGCGACATCGAAATTATACATGAGCAGGAGGAAAGCCACGCGAAGAGGGATTTGGCGGCATTTGAGAGGCTGTGCGGCAGGGGAGGGCGTTTGTCCGGAAGGCTGCTGGACCTGTATGCCAGAGAGCTGTTCATCGCAGGGGAGGAAGAGGATTTTCTTCGTGCAGAGCCATATTTTGAAAAGATATGCGCAGAAGAGGGACGTTCGGAAGATGAATGGAAAGAAGCGTTCTGTGTCGTTTCCAGGGCAGCGAGGCTGCGGGGAGACGTTCCGAAATTTTACAAGTATGCGATGAAAGCCGCGGCCTGCGGAAGCTGTGCGGAAATCTGTCTGGAACTGGCATATTATTATGAGGCGGCGGCGGATGACAATGAGGCGGCGGTCTGGTTCTATAATGCGGCATTTGAAACGGAGAGCATACTGGATATCCGGTGCGGCGGAGAGAAAGCTCTGCTGGGGCTGGCCGGCTGTTACCGCAGAAGCGGTCTGGAAGAAGCGGCGCAGGAGTATGAGCGGATGGCGGCAGAGAAAGAGGAGCGGAGATTATCGGGATGAGACGGCAGTTATGCAAAATCAGCAGCGGTCTTCTTTTCCGCTGACTTGTTTTTGCAGGCTTATCCTGTGTAAAATTGTGAACAGTTCCTTAGCGGCACTTTGGAGGAATACCGTATGTTTTTGTATGAAGAAATCCAAACCTACAATGAAACAGATATCCGTATATACAAATATGTGGTTTCAAATATTGACAAAATACGATATATGACTATCAGGGAACTTGCAAAAGAGATACATGTATCGACTTCAACCATATTACGTTTTTGCAGTAAAAATAATTTTGACGGGTATTCTGAGTTTAAGGATGCCTTAAAAAGCGAAGCCGCCGTCAGGAATGCATGTCCGCCTTCGGAAGAACTGCAGGAGCTTTCTTCTTTTTTTGCAAGGGCAAATTCCAGTGCGTTCGAAGAGAAACTTTTATTTGCGGTGGATGCTGTCCGAAAAGCAGATCAGACCATCTTTATCGGCATGGGGTCTTCCGGTGCGCTGGCAAAATACGGGGCAAGATATTTTTCAAATCTGGGGCATTTTGCAGTCGGGCTGGAGGATGCTTTTTATCCGATAGAGACGTTCCGGTGGAAGAATACAGTCGTCATTGCATGTTCGGAAAGCGGCGAAACCCAAAAACTGATCGAAGCAGTCCATCAGTTTAAACAAAAAAAGTGCTGTATCCTAAGCATTACCAATTCCCCTCTTTCAACTTTGGCAAAGCTGTCGGACTGGAATTTTTCATATAACTTAAATCCGAAACGTATCCATGGGGGATATAACGCGACCACACAGGTTCCGGTCATATTTGTTATAGAAGCGCTGGCAAAAAGAATAAGATGAAACAGTCTGTTACTTGCTGTGTAACAGATTTTTCTTTAAGATGGAACCGTGGAGGTGACAGTATGAATAAATTGGAAAAATGTATGGCAGGAGAATATTATGATTGCCATGACAAAATTTTTTTGGAATTTAAGGCGCATGCAAGAAAACTGGTGAAGGAATATCATGCGCTCGCGTATGAGCAGAAAGAAGAAAAAACAAATATCTTAAAACAGTTGTTTGGGGAAATCGGTACGAATGTATCCGTCGGAGTACCGTTTATCTGTGATTACGGGAGGAATATCCATATCGGAAACAATGTATCCGTGAATATGAATTGTACCTTTGTGGACTGTAATAAGATTACCATCGGCGATAACGTATTGATTGCATCCAATGTGCAGCTTTATACGGCGGCGCATCCGGTTGAACTGGGTGAGAGGCTCACTCCGGGCTGGGAACCGGGGATGGAACAGTATTTCTGCCGGACTTATGCATTGCCGATTACGATCGGAAGCGGCTGCTGGCTGGGAGGAGGCGTCATTGTACTGCCGGGTGTTACGATCGGAGCCGGTTCCGTGATTGGGGCAGGAAGCGTTGTTACAAAAGATATTCCGGAAAATTCCGTGGCGGTGGGCAATCCATGCCGCGTTATACGGACGGTTAACGGGGAAAAGGTGTAAGGTTTCAGATGCTGAGAACCTCGTAATAATAGAAGGGAATAATGGTATCTGCTGTCAGTCATGGGATTCCGCGGGAGGATTTATATGGACTATATTAGAAAAGCAGCGCCGCAGGATGCATCGAGATTGGCGGAAATATTGATTTTTGCAAAGCGGATGCATTACAGGTCGATCTTTCATAATGATAAAGTTTCGTTTGGTGAAATGCAGGTTCTTCCTTTGGCGCAGGAATATTTGGAAAACGAAGAAAAAACGGAGAATGTCTGGGTATACGATGATGAATTTGTAAAAGGTATGATTCATGTGGAAAATAACTGGATTCGGGAGCTGTATGTGGATTTTTTCTTTCAGGGTGAAGGGATTGGGACTAGGCTGCTGGATTTTGCGATCCAAAAATTTGATGTCCGGTATTTGTTTGTACTGGAAAAGAATGAGAGTGCGATTCGGTTTTATCAGAATCATGGATTTTTACTGACGCAGGAACGTCAGCTTGAGCAGGGGACGACTGAGTTTATTGTAAAGATGGAAAGGTGAAAGATCTGCAGCCTCCTGTTCAACAGGGGGATGAATGATGCAAATTGAATGATCGGGGTAATGCAAAATGAGCAAAGAGTGGTCGGAACTTTGCAAGACAATGCAGGTACAGATTAAGAAAAAAGCGGAACCGGACCGGCTTAAGACAGAGTAGACGGCTTGGTAGTTTTTATATTCATCTTATTTGCCCTCAATCGTTTTTACATATTGCACAAACCGGGCTAATGTCCATATTCTGTCTCTGCGATCCTTTGGATATGTCACTATGTAAGGTTTCGGTACAACTAATATGACATTTTCAGCCTGCATTTCATCCATTTGTGCCCCGGATATTCCCTGTTGTAGCGTACAGAGATACTTCGGTTTATCCCGCAGACGATCCGCTTCATTCAACACTTGTCTCCACCTATCTTTACAAGTTGTTTTTGCTGCCAGGGAAATAATGTGATCTGTAGAAAAGCTATAATCATGATATGCTTCCTGTGAGGGAAACAAAAAATCCGGCTTTTTATTCCCTTCCGTAATTGCCTGCGGCGAATACTCAATGCCATTTCCATCAAATATTGCCGACAGATGATGTTCAAGACTTTTTCCTGCACGACTCTTCCTGCGGTTTAACACTACATTGGCAACTCTTACAAATTCATCCACTGACTGAAATCCCTTTGTAATAATCTTGCCATACCTTGCATATTCCAGCGCTCTGAAAAGAGTATATTCCATATTCGTCCAACTGATAATTTTCTCATCAGGATTGGTTATAATATATTCCATATGGTCATATGCTTTTTCTTCTATAGCTCTGGCAGCCGCTGACACCACATCTGACGTTGGAAAATCCACATCAAGGTCACTGATAAATTCCTGTATCGCCAGTTTTTCCTGCGTTTCCGCTGGCATTTTTGCTACGTCAATAAGGCTGTTTGTCTCTGTCGGACTAATACCAAACGTGTCAAGGAATTCTGCTATTTCTTCATCTGTTTCCAAAAAATATCCACTGTAATCGATATTCGTCTGTTTCGTAAATACTAATAATGCTCCTGTCTGCTCAGGCTTCAAAAATGGAAATCTTTTGCCAAATCGTGTAATCCTCAGTTCATTTTTACTTTCGTAATATGTAAAGCTGCTTTCTGTTTCAAAATCTTCCTGCCATCTTATTTTTACTGTTCTTTTAGGAATTCCAGCCTGCTCAAGTTCCTGTCTGCTGAACATCATCTCCACAGCCGATTTTGAAATCAAAATTCCGGACTGATGACCACCTGTAGCTCCTGTATCATTTGCAGAGAGAAATTTACAAAATCCTTTTTCACTATTAAAAACAGATCTTATTGCTTGCCCGGCATATCCTGCAGTCATCTAAATCACCATCCTTTACAAATTTTTTCCTCTGCCAAATCCATTTCTTCAATCTTTTTTACTATCAGCTTTGCTACATTTTCCATCAATGGTACTACAACGGAATTTCCAAATTGTTTATATGCCTGTGTATCGGATACCGGGATTTTAAAATCGTTTGGGAATCCCTGCAATCTTGCACATTCACGGGGTGTCAGCCGCCGGGGATTTTTACCTTCTTGCTCAATCAGTATCTCCGAACCATCTTTGTAATATCTCGCACTGATTGTTCTTGATACGCCATCTAATGGGGCAATACCATATCCAAATCCATTTCCAGCAGCTTTATGTTTTGCCGCATAATTTTGAAGATATGTCCAAAGTTTATCTGATAACGTATATTTTCCATCAACATTTTCATCCAAAATATCCTGTATAACCGGTTTGGGAAATTTGGGTGTCAAATTAAATTTAAACTGCACATTTTTTCCATATATTTTACGGTCAAAACCTACAATTAAAATACGCTCTCTGTGTTGTGGAACATAATTCTGTCCATCCAGGACAGAATAGAACACACTATAATCCAGTTCCTCCAATGATTCCAATATTACTTTAAAAGTTCTGCCTTTATCATGGCTGCACAGATTTTTAACATTTTCAAGCATAAAAGCTTTTGGTCTTTTTTCTTTCAATATTCGGCAGACATCAAAGAAAAGCGTTCCCTGTGTTTTATCTTCAAATCCTGTCGCTCTTCCAAGACTGTTCTTTTTTGAAACACCAGCAATGGAAAATGGCTGACAGGGGAATCCAGCCACCAAAATATCGTGAGACGGTATGGACGAAGCTGGTACTTGCGTAATATCTCCCTCCGGCTGTTCTCCGAAATTGGCAAAATACGTCTGCTGACTGTATTTATTCCATTCATTAGAATAAACACAATGCCCGCCTGCCCTTTCAAAAGCTATTCGCATTCCGCCTATTCCCGCAAATAAATCAATAAATGTAAACTGGCGATCTTTCACTTCCCGTTGCTTTTTTCTCATATCAGTAACATAATATGCAACAGCCTCTCTCACACAATCCTGCATTGTTTGTTCCATCATCACAGAATATGCGTTCAATTCATTATATAACTCATCATCAACCCTTAGATGTACCTGTTTCATTCATATCGCTCCTGGGAAATAATTTATACCTGATTTTTCCCTATTATACTATCAAATCATTCCAAAATCAAGCAGAATCTATCGAACACATATTCCTCTTCGAATCCCTGCCAGCCTGTCAAGAGTAAATTGAACGGCTAAATCATATTTCGTTACTATCCACAGTCGAAATGCGCATAAACTGCGCATTTACGACCCGATACAGTGGATTGTTCAAGCATTTGCAAATAAAAATGTTTCAACAGGCAAAAAATTATAAAAACCCCTTGCATTCAAAAAAAAGATGTGCTACTATTTTCACATCGAAAAGAGAAATGCATAGAAAGAGACTCTTATTATGAAAAGCGACAGGAATGCGGCGTCACCGACTGAGAGCGCTGTTCGTGGGAAGTAATAAAGGGAACACTCCGGAGCAGATTTTCCGAACCGTCTGGCAGATGAAGCGGGCGCTAGGGGAATACGTGACACGCGTTAAGTGTAAAAGTGGGCAAGGCGGTTCACACATCTTGATGGAGATGTCGGCTTGTCAATGCGGGTGGTACCGCGGATAGTAAATTGTTTATCCGTCCCGGAATGCAGGAGACTGTGTTCCGGGACTTTTTTTTGCACAGACCCGTGCCGGGGAAGTATGCCGCTAAAGCGGCGGACGGTGACTGCAGTAAGAAAACAGCTGTTTGGAAAGGTGAGGTAGAGGATGGAGATGAAAAATATTTATCGGGATGTAACCGTAAAGGAATTGGATGAGTCCTATATCGGCAGCACCGTGCGTGCGGCCGGATGGGTGGAAAATATCCGCGACCACGGCGGGGTGTCTTTCGTGGATGTGCGGGATATGTATGGGACATTGCAGGTGGTGATCAGAAATGCGGAGCTTTTGAAAGGAATCGTAAAAGAAGCTTCGGTTTCGGTGGAGGGCCCTATTCAGCAGAGAGACGAGGAGACTTATAACCCGAGGATTCCCACGGGAACCATTGAACTGGAAGCACATTCCATTGATATTTTAGGAAAAGTTTACCAACAGCTTCCGTTCGAGGTCATGACCTCCAGGGAAACGAGGGAAGAAGTGCGGCTGAAATACCGTTATCTGGATCTGCGGAACAAGAAGGTGAAGGACGCCGTGATCTTCCGTTCGCAGGTGATCGCATATCTGCGGGAGAAAATGACGGAATTGGGTTTTTTGGAGATTCAGACACCCATTCTCTGCGCATCCTCTCCGGAAGGGGCCAGGGATTATATCGTGCCCTCCAGAAAGTATAAGGGAAAATTTTATGCGCTGCCGCAGGCGCCCCAGCAGTATAAGCAGCTGCTGATGGTGTCGGGATTTGATAAATATTTTCAGATTGCCCCGTGTTTCCGGGACGAAGATGCAAGGGCGGACCGTTCGCCCGGCGAATTTTACCAGCTGGACTTCGAAATGAGTTTCGCCACTCAGGAAGACGTGTTCCGCGTGGGCGAGGAAGTGTTGTCGGCAACGTTTGAGAAATTTGCCCCGGAAGGTTTTGAAGTGACGAAAGCTCCTTATCCGGTCATCAGCTATCGGCAGGCAATGCTGGAATTCGGCACGGATAAGCCGGATCTGCGCAACCCATTGAGGATTTTGGATGTAACGGAATTTTTCCAGGGCTGTACGTTCAGGCCTTTTATCGGAAAAACGGTAAGAGCGATTAAAGTACACGCGGATATGTCCAAAGGGTTTCATGAGAAATTGCTGTCCTTTGCCACATCTCTTGGCATGGGCGGGCTGGGATATCTGGAAGTGGCGGAAAATCTCGCTTATAAAGGACCGATTGACAAGTTTATTCCGGAAGAAAAGAAGAAAGAACTGGTGGAACTGGCAGGGCTTGCAGCGGGAGATACGATTTTCTTTATTGCGGACAGGGAAGAGCGGGCCAATTATTATGCAGGACAGATTCGGACCGAGCTGGGGAACAAGCTGGATCTGTGTGAGAAGAACGCATACCGCTTCTGTTATGTGAACGATTTTCCGATGTTTGAACTGGACGGGGAGACGAAGCAGATCGGATTTACCCATAACCCGTTTTCCATGCCGCAGGGCGGCCTGAAGGCATTGGAGGAGGAAAATCCACTGGAGATTTTGGCTTACCAGTACGATATTGTATGCAACGGCGTGGAGCTGTCTTCCGGCGCGGTGCGTAACCATGATATGCAGATTATGGTGAAGGCATTTGAGATCGCAGGGTATGACGAGGAAACGCTGAAGAAGAAATTCGGCGCGCTCTATCAGGCCTTCCAGTTCGGAGCACCGCCGCACGCAGGAATGGCGCCCGGAATAGACCGGATCATCATGCTGCTGCGCAGGGAAGAAAATATCCGTGAGGTAATCGCATTTCCTATGAGCGGTTCGGCGCAGGACCTGATGTGCGGCGCGCCGAATGACGTGACGGAAAAACAGCTGCGGGAAGTGCATATCAAAATCAGAGATTAAGAGGGCGGCTGCGGAACTTAAATAAGGGAGGTTTTGGAATGGCGAATATCATCAGTGACGAAACGATAGAGTATGTAGGGATTTTAGCGAAGCTGGAGCTTTCCGGGGAAGAAAAGGAAGCGGCAAAGAAGGATATGGGGCGGATGTTAGACTATATCGACCAGTTAGGAGAACTGGATACGGAAGGCGTGGAGCCGATGTCCCATGTATTTGCAGTGCAGAATGTGTTCCGGGAGGATGCAGTGACCAACGGGGACATGCGGGAAGAACTTCTGAAAAATGCGCCGGCGGAAAAGGACGGAATGTTTATGGTTCCCCGCACCTTTGAGTAAAGGAGGCAGAACGGATGGATTTACGGAAACTGACGGCAGTGGAGCTTGCCGCAAAAATAAAGGCAAAGGAAGTAACCGTGGCGCAGGCGGCACAGGCGGTGTTTGACTGCATCGGGGAAAGGGAGAAGCTGTATCACTGTTATGTGACGGTGGACAAAGAAGCTGTTTTAAGAAAAGCGGAAGAAATTCAGCAAAAGATGGACCGTGGGGAACTGGACGGGCCTTTGGCAGGAGTGCCTGTGGCGGTCAAAGACAATCTCTGTACAGAAGGGATGCGGACTACCTGTTCCTCGAAAATATTAGAGAATTTTATCCCGGCTTATTCGGCGGAAGCGGTGCGGAATCTGGAAAAGGCAGGGATGCTGATGATCGGGAAAACAAATATGGATGAATTTGCCATGGGTTCCACCACGGAAACCTCCGCTTTTGGCGTGACGCGTAACCCATGGGATGCGAAACGGGTGCCGGGCGGTTCTTCCGGCGGTTCGGCGGCGGCGGTGGCAGCAGAAGAATGTTTTGCCGCACTTGGTTCGGATACGGGCGGCTCCATCCGGCAGCCGGCTTCTTTCTGCGGAGTGGTGGGAATGAAGCCCACGTATGGAACCGTGTCCCGCTACGGGCTGATAGCCTACGGTTCTTCTTTGGACCAGATAGGCCCTGTCACCAAAGATGTGGCGGACTGCGCGGCTTTGCTGGAAGTGCTCGCCTCCCATGATGAAAAAGATTCCACTTCCGTACGGCGGGAGGATACGGATTTTACCTCTGCCTTGGCGGAAGACGTGAAGGGAATGAGAATCGGTATTCCGAGGGATTATTTCGGAGACGGACTGGATGCGGAAGTGAAGGAAGCGGTGCGTAAGGCGGCGGGAATCTTAGGGGAAAAGGGCGCGGTGGTGGAGGAATTTGACTTAAGCCTTGTGAATTATGCGATTCCTGCCTATTATACCATTGCGGCGGCGGAAGCCAGTTCCAATCTGGAGCGTTTTGACGGCATCAAATACGGACACCGGGCCAAAGAGTACCAGGGTCTGCACAATATGTATAAGAAATCCCGTTCCGAAGGCTTCGGCGCGGAAGTAAAACGCAGGATCATGCTGGGTTCCTTTGTGCTGAGTTCGGGTTATTATGACGCTTATTATCTGAAGGCGCTGAAAGTAAAGGCGCTGATTAAAAAAGCTTTTGATGATGCGTTTGCAAAATATGACCTGATATTGGGCCCCGTGGCGCCCACTACCGCACCGAAGCTGGGGGAGAGTCTTGCGGATCCGATGAAAATGTATCTGGGGGATATTTATACGATATCCGTAAACCTTGCCGGACTTCCGGCCATCAGCCTGCCCTGCGGGAAGGATGGGGCGGGGATGCCGATTGGTCTGCAGCTGATCGGGGACTGCTTTCAGGAGAAAGCGCTGCTTCGTGCGGCGTACACTTATGAAAAGGCGAGAGGGAATTTCGGAACGCCCCCGATGGAGGAAAAGACCGGAAAGGAAGCTGCAGCGCTTTCGCTGCAGGAAGCGGGGCATCAAACCTGCGGCGGTGCATCCGCAAACGTGGGATGCGTGAAATGCAGTACAGAAATGAGGTAAAGGAATATGGCAAAACAATATGAAACAGTCATCGGACTGGAAGTTCATGTAGAGCTGGCGACGAAAACGAAAATATTCTGCGGCTGTTCCACGGCCTTCGGCGGCGCGCCCAATACCCATACCTGTCCGGTCTGCACGGGTATGCCGGGCACTCTGCCGGTTTTAAATAAAAAAGTACTGGAATATGCCATAGCGGTAGGACTTGCTGCCAATTGCACGATCACACAGTATTGCAAATTTGACCGGAAAAATTATTTTTATCCCGATAACCCGCAGAACTACCAGATTTCCCAGTTATATCTGCCCATATGCAGAAACGGCAGCGTGGAAATCGAAACGGAGGCGGGAAAGAAGCAGGTGGGCATCCATGAAATCCATATGGAGGAGGATGCGGGCAAGCTGATTCACGACGAATGGGAGGATTGTTCTTTGGTGGACTACAACCGTTCTGGTGTGCCGTTGATCGAAATCGTGTCCGAACCGGATATGAGGAGTGCGGAGGAAGTGATCGCCTATTTGGAAAAACTGCGGATGATGATACAGTATCTGGGGGCTTCCGACTGCAAACTTCAGGAAGGTTCCATGAGGGCGGATGTAAATCTTTCCGTCAGGGAAGCAGGAGCGGCAGAATTCGGGACAAGGACGGAAATGAAGAACTTAAATTCCTTCCGCGCCATCGCCAATGCGGTCGAAGGCGAGCGGGAGCGGCAGATTGAACTGATAGAGTCGGGACAGAAGGTGGTGCAGGAGACGAGGCGCTGGGATGACGGCAAAGGGGAGTCCTACCCCATGAGGAGCAAAGAGGACGCGCAGGACTACCGTTATTTTCCGGATCCTGATCTGGTTCCGGTGGTCGTAAGCGACGAATGGCTGGCGGAGATCAAAGCGGCGCAGCCGGAATTCCGCCCGGAGAAAATGGCGCGTTATAAAAAGGAGTATGACATTCCCGATTACGATATTGAAATCATCACCGGCACGAAACGCATGGCGGATTTATTCGAAGAAACCGTGAAACTGTGCGGACAGCCAAAGAAGGTATCCAACTGGCTGATGGTGGAAACGCTGCGTCTGTTAAAGGAAAAGGAAATGGATCCGGAAGAAATCCGTTTCTCGCCGGAACACCTCGCCGGACTGATAAAGCTGACTGATGAAAAGGCGATTAACAGCACGGTGGCGAAAGAAGTTTTCGAGGTCATGTTCGAGAACGATACCGACCCTGAGAAGTATGTGGAGGAAAAGGGATTAAAGACGGTAAAGGACGAGGGAGCGCTGCGCAAGGCAGTGGAAGAAGTGATCGCCGCGAATCCCAAGTCGGTGGAGGATTACCATAACGGAAAAGAAAAAGCCATCGGTTTTCTGGTGGGACAGACGATGAAGGCGATGAAAGGGAAGGCGGATCCGGGGATGGTGAACCGGTTGTTGAAGGAGCTTTTATAAAAGTATCCTGCATGCGGATATTAAAATACATGCAGGGCAGGATAAGCGGGATCATGTATTTTTCATAAATGACGGGACAGGCTTTGTTATTGGCGATGCTGCCGATAACAAAGCCTGTTTTAAACGCATATTAAATATTGTGAAATCATATATAAGACCTAAATATAAGTTGAGATTTTACGTGTTGTAGCTTATAATGGGATAATTAAGTTTAACATACGATTTGTGGAAACAGAGGGTAGGCAATGCTGAAATTTGCCAAAATGCAGTGACAATTGAATTAAAAGTACAAAATTGATCTTAAGTACGGGAAAAACGATCATAAATTGTAAAGATACTTGGAGGTGTTTATGGAAATTACAATTGAGAATACTGTTTATGAGATAAAAGATGTATTATGTAATATCACCATTGCCGATAGTGCGGTAAAAAGTAAACATAAGATAGGAAAAGGTAACGGTGAAAGAAAGATATATTTATCAGGAAATGTTGAAGAACGTATAAGTTTTTTCGATAATTTCGAATCGGAGATCAGAGGATTTGTATGGACGCAGAACCTGATTGAATATCTAATAAAGTCAAAGAGTGAATATAAAAATCCAACGTACGAATATAAAGACAGGAAGAATATGCCAAAGGAATATGACAGGTTAATGGAAACGCTTCGTAAAAAAAATAATATTCTGATGTTTAAAGTGAAAAAATCGGATGTAACACATGCGGGTATCTATATTAATCAGGATAGTGGGAAAAAGACAGATCCCAACTGGAATTTAATTGGCAATATTGCCTTGCCAAGAGTATCCCGGTTGTCAATTTTAAAATTATCCCGGGAAGGAAAAATCAGCTATTACTTTAAGGTTACTTTTGGTGTGGCGGAAGAGGAAAATTCGGAAGAAGAGATAAAAACAATTCTTGAAAAGCTTGAGAAAAGTAAGTTAAAACCGGCGGAAAAAGAAGCGGTTATTCAGGCAAGGATAGGGCAGGGGACCTACAGAAGAAAATTGTTGGAAGAAACAAGCGTATGTCCTTTTACAATGGTTGATGATGAACATCTGCTGATTGCTTCCCATATAAAACCGTGGAAAAAATCTGCAAATAGAGAAAAGAAAGATCCCAAAAACGGATTCGTATTTACACCGACATATGATAAATTATTTGACAGAGGATATATTTCTTTTACAGATGATAAAAGATTGATCGTGTCGCCATGGCTGTCGAAATATAATTGTGAACGGCTTGGGTTGGATGAGGGAAAAATAATTGAAAAACTGCCGGTCATTGATGAAAAAAGAAGAATATATCTGGCGTATCACAGGACACATGTATTAAAGAAACTGGAGGATTTATAAATGATCAGATTAGCAACGGTATTTAGCGGAATAGGTGCAATTGAACATGCGCTTGACAGGATGGAATTGGATCATGAGATTGTCTTTGCCTGTGATAATGGAGATGTTGATATTCTGTCAAAAAAAATCGACCTTGATTTAGCCGGTATACATGAAGAATTGACGGCGCTGGGAAATTTGATCAGGCATATTGAGATTCAATCCGGTGAGGAAGATGAATATAAAACCCAGTTAGATACAATGCTGGAAGCGACACAGGATGAATACAAAAAAGTATTGGACAGCATTGATGAAGTAAAAGAAAAGAATGCCAAAGAGTTAATTTTGAACATTATTGATAAAATTATGGGGATGAAAGAACTAAAGAAGTCAAAAATAAAGGAGTATAAGGAATTTTCTATCAGACTGAGAGGAAAAACGGAAAGAAAAGCAGAAATATTAGAGATATTTAAGTATATTTTGGAGATTACGAATGATTATAAGAAAGATAACCCGCTGAATGAATTGGATAAAGAAGACATATCGTATAAAAGTACAGATGGTATTGTCTGGTCGGAGGTTTCCGGAGATTTAAAAAAGGCATATAGTATATTGGAAGAAAACAGAGGAAAGAAAATCATTAAAAATGTGCGGGATATCAGTGAGCGTACCGGAATGCTTCATGAGAAGATCAACTCTTTACATATACTGAGGGAATTAGCCCAAATGGATGATTATTCTGAAAAGAAAAAATATGTGGATGAACTGTATCACGGAAAAGAGCTGCAAAATAAGGTGAAAGCAAGTTATATGGCAAATTACGGAATCAGCCAGGATAATTTTCATTGGAATGTGTCGTTTATAGACGGTAAGCAGTATGAAGGAAAAGTAGATTTATTTGTTGGAGGAAGCCCGTGCCAGTCATTCAGTCTGGTTGGGAAGCAGCGGGGGCTGGAAGATACCAGGGGGACTTTGTTTTATGAATATGCAAGGCTGGTAGCTGAAATAAAACCTAAGGTATTCATATATGAAAATGTAAAGGCACTGCTTAGTAATGATAACGGGAAGACATGGGAAACGGTATCACGGGTATTTACGGAATTGAATTATACATGGAAGCACATGGTACTTAATGCAAAAGATTTCGGCATTCCCCAAAACAGGGAGAGAGTATTTGTGGTTGGATTTAGAAATGATTTGATGCTGGAACGGGAATTTGAATTTCCTGAGCCCTTTGAGTTAAAAAAGAAAATGCAGGACTTTCTTTTGGATCATGTTTCAGGGCGGTATTATCTGCCTGAAAAAGGAGTTGATTTTGTTACCAATGAAAAAAACCTGACAAAAAGATTTACGCAGATTGATGGAGAAGTGCAGTTATGCCAAAAGAAAAACCAACAGTTTAACTGGCATGGTGATTTTGTGTTTGAGGAAGAGAATACAGACAAAGAAAAAACCATGGAAGATTTGGAAAAATACTTTTTATCTGAAAAAGTAAGAAAATACGTTTTGGCCACAGGAACTAAAAATTTCTATTCAAAACCCAAGACGGATTTAGAGGTCGCACGTCCGCTCCTGACGACTATGCATAAGATGCACAGAGCAGGTGTGGATAATTATGTTACGACAGACGGACGCTTAAGAAAACTGACTCCGAGAGAGTGTCTGCGGCTGATGGGATTCTGTGACAGTTTTAAGATTGTTGTATCGGATACGGCGGCATATCAGCAGGCAGGAAATTCCATTGTAGTGGATGTGCTTATTAATATTATGAAGTCAGTTCTGAAAAGTTACCCGCAACTGGCGTTTTCGGAGGAAGAGATAGAAGGTTTGAAAATGTTTGAAAAGGAAGATGAAAATACGAAGAAAGTAAAGGTAAGTTAAGATGTCATTTTCACCGTTTGCGAGATTTAGAAATTTTACATTAGATAATTTGAAAGCGTTATTGGATGTATATCCTGATGCAGCAAGAACAATGGAGTGGAGCGAAGCTTCAAATGAAATTGAACAAGTATCTCGGGGATATAAAAGAACGTCCTATCAGCAGGCATGTCAATTTGGTTTGGAGGATAGGGGAGACAATCGTTTCAGAATCCAAAATTACCTGTTTACTTTTGATGATGAGAATTTGAAACGTTATCTTGAGTTTTGGATCAAGACTTATTATGCACCTAATCCGTATGTGAAAGGAGAGGATGAGCCATTTATCATTTATTGTGAGATGGTAAAAGAAATTTTAGCATCTCCGAATCATGAAGTGAATTTTTATGACTTTTTTAATAAATGGATTGGTGGAAAGAGCGATGATATTTTATTAAATGCCATAAAGAACTATGCCGAACCAATTAAAGTGAAAAACGTGAGCGGTGAAGAAATTCTGTATATTGAAAATAATAATGTAGAAGGGGCGGAAAAAGAACTTAGTTACATTGAATTGCATATGCCAATTGGTAATGCAGGAAGCAGAAGTGAGTTTTTTGATAGATTTTCATTTGAAAATTTCTGCAGATTTTTTGGTATCGATTGTTCACTTCCTGTACAGCAGGAGGAAAAAGGACATTTGGCAGGTAAAATTAATTTTTATACGGGATATAGGAGTCAGTTTCCCTGCAATCGGATCATTTTTGGTGCACCCGGTACCGGCAAGAGTTATACCCTGAATAAAGAGAAAGATATTTTAATAGGGCAGAATGATTTAAATTATGAGCGGGTTACGTTTCATCCCAATTATTCTTATGCAAATTTTGTTGGTACATATAAACCGGTATCGTACAAAGACGAAGATGGGAAAGAGATCATGAAATATGAGTATGTACCGGGACCGTTTATGCGTATATACGTGAAAGTATTGAAAAATAGTAAAGACAAAAATAATATTCAACCGTTTTTACTGCTGATCGAAGAAATAAACAGGGCAAATGTGGCGGCAGTTTTCGGTGAAGTATTTCAGCTGTTGGACAGGGATGAAAATAATGTGAGTGAATATTCCATTCATGCAACAGAAGATATGAAAAAATATCTTATGGAAGAACTGCAATGTGATGAAAAGGATGTTGCTGAAATAAAAATTCCTGACAATATGTTTATATGGGCTTCAATGAACAGTGCGGATCAGGGCGTATTTCCGATGGATACAGCCTTTAAGCGTAGATGGGATTTTGAATATATCGGGGTGGATGACGAAGCGGCTGAAATTGAAAAGTATGTGATTCCTATTGGTATGGGAGAACATAGGAAGTATGTAAAATGGAATGATCTTCGTATGGAAATTAATAATATTCTGCTTTCAGATGCCTGTAAAGTGAATGAGGACAAGCTGCTTGGACCATTTTTTATATCAAAGAGTATGCTGGAGAATGCCTGCAAAGACGAAGATAAATTTGTGAAAGCATTTGAAGGGAAGGTTCTTATGTATCTGTTTGAAGATGTGGTCAAAATGCGTCCCCAAAATATATTTGCCGGCCATGAAGGGAAAATGACGTTTTCCGGGATCTGCCGGACATTTGAAACAGAGTGTGAAAGATTGTTTGGGATAACGGATCTGTAAGATTTTAGCATAACAGAATAAGAGTAAAATTTGTGTTTGCGGTTCATGGCTGGCAGGCAGGGAAAGGTACAGGGATTCATATGGCGAAAGGCTTCTTTCGGGAACGAAAACATTACAAATTATTTGAAATCGCAAAAGAATTCAGGATAGGATCAGAAGAAGCCAGACGCCTTGCAGGTATTCTGAAAAAGTATGGTGTTGTAAAAACAGTGAAAGCATCAAAGCCGGAGTATGAGGATTTGTCAGATCAGGATATCATTCTGACTGACGTGGTAGAGAACAGTACAGAAGTTGAGTATGTTTTTGATTTTGTGGGAATTGTGGCGGTGGATGAATATGTTTTTAAATGTTACCCCAAGTATATATCTTCCACGGCAGAACCGCAGCAGCAGTTAAAACAGGTTCTGAAAGTGATCAAAAAGTATAACGATAAAGAACAGCTGATTTATCTGCATAATGGTGAAGATGACAACCGTATTTTTAATCGTCTTGCAGTGTCCCTGCATTTGCTGGAGGATTATTTTCAGTACGGAGTTTACACGAATCAGCATGAGATCATTGAAACAAATGGAGAAGGGGAGATATTATGGGATAAAACCATAAACGAAACCTTTGCCCTGATACAAAATAACCGTCCATATTATGCGGAACTACAGACACGGAATACGATGGATGATGATATGGATTATATCAGGAGACTGCATGAATGTGTTTTGTCACAATGTACGGCAGAACTAAAGGATATCGGAGTACTGGAATTGTTTGATATTGCAGGGGTGGAGCTGACAAGTGCGAAACTGGATGATTTCGGGGATGTGGATCATATAAAGTACCGGCTGGAAAAGGAAATTCAGACACAGTATATTACCAGAAAGCAGATAATTTTAAAAACAATATATGCTTATGTTGCAAATGAAAAGACAAAACAGGAGAATCTGAGTTTCAGTTTATACGGAACAAACAGTTTTAATCTTGTATGGGAAAAGGTATGTGCAGTAAACTTCGGAAGTGTGCTGGATAAGAAGATCTGCAGTCTGCCATTAGGGCTTGCGCCGGAATATGAGAATAAAAAGGATGAAAGTCTGAGAAACTTAATAGACCGGCCGGTTTGGCATAGAAATGATCCGGTTGCTGTGGATGATCAAAGCGATACATTGCGTCCGGATCTTATATGTATTTATCCATGCAATGATCGTATGGATTATTGTTTTGGTATTTATGATGCCAAATATTATAATATTGATTTCGAATATAAGAAAGATAAATGGAAAGTTACCGGACAGCCCGGTGTGGGAGACATCACGAAACAGTATCTGTACCAGTTGGCATATGATGATTTTATTGTAAAGCAGGGATACCGTTATATACAGAATATGTTTTTCTGCCCGCAGGAAGAAGCAGAAAAGGATTATGGATATGTGAGTATGGAGATGCTTCACCATATGGGGAACAAAAGCCTCGAGAATATTACGGTTGTCAAATTATGCGCAGGGGAAATGTATGATATGTATCTTTCCGGAAAGCCAATCCCGCAGGAGGAAATATCAAACTATATACCAGGAATCGGGCGGCAGTCGGTAGCCGGACAGAATTTTGCAAACAGGATGATGGCATATCTGAGCCGTATCATGAATCCGGGTCAGGTGGCTGAGAAAAAATTGGAAATGAAAGAGGAAAAGGGAAAACTGATATATCCGCAGCAGATACAAAGAGAACTGGGAGCCAAGATAATATATGATGCGATCTGTTCTGTTGCAGCAGGTGCATTTTATGGATTTGATCCATATGAGAAAGAATCCGGCAGAATGGTAGCAGAAGATGCAGGAAACTCTTTTCAGCGGTGCAGTCAGATAGCAGATGCAGCGCTTGAAATAGAGAAAATATTGAAAGAACTGCCAGAACGGGAATTGCAGGATGAAACCTCAATTAAGGTGATTTTAAAACAGTGCTTTGAAGAAAAGAATGAAATATCGGCAATGGCAGGTGGAAACAGCCTGAATAGATTGACTGAGAAGGTAGTGGAACTGATAAGGGAAGTGTATTTGTAAAGGAGAAGGTGATTTTATTGGATGTACTGACTCATGAACAACGGCACAAAAATATGCAGAATATCAGGTCAAAAGACACAAAAATAGAAATTCTTTTGAGAAAAGCCTTATGGGAAAAGGGAATAAGGTACCGGAAAAATTATAAAAAATTACCTGGTAAGCCGGATATTGCAATTACGAAATATAAAATTGCAATATTTTGTGATGGAGAATTTTTTCATGGCAAAGACTGGGAGGTATTGAAACCCCGTTTGGAAAAAGGTAACAACAGCGCCTTTTGGATCAGCAAAATATCGAGGAACAGGGAAAGGGACGATGAAGTAAACAAGCAGCTTCTGTTTCAGGGGTGGACGGTCATCCGGTTTTGGGGAACGGATATTAAAAAGTGCACGAATGGGTGTGTGGGAGTGGTTGAAGATGCAATATTTGATAGAATGATGCAGCAGGATGATTTTGCGGATGAATATGATCTGGAATAAAAAAGGGGACGAATGGCCTCATTTTTTCAAAAGATCACTGAACTCTTTCAATTCTTTCTTCGTATCTTCCGAAAGCATGTTATTGAAAATTCCATTCTTTTAATATACAATAGTACATACTTTGACGATTCAGGGAGGTTCTCATGGGTACATTCCGGTTTATGCTGCAATATATAAAAAAACACCGGTTTCAATATACAGCCGGGATCATCACGCTTTTTGTCGTGGATTTTGCCAATCTGTTCATTCCGAAGTTGACGGGAACGGTGACGGACGGGCTGGCAGCGCATACGCTTGACTGGGATGGGGTGGTTTCCTGCCTCATCTCTATTTTCCTGTTGGGACTGACGCTGGCGGTGGGCCGTTTCCTGTGGCGGTACTTCCTTTTCGGGGCATCCCGCTCGATTGAGCGGGAACTGCGCAACGATATGTTCGGGCATCTCGAAAAAATGAGCGTGGAATATTATAATGAGCATAAGACGGGAGATTTGATGACGCGTTTTACCAGTGACCTGAATGCGGTGCGCATGGCCATCGGCCCGGCTGTCATCTGTGTTTTCGACGCTTCCGTCATGACCGTTATGGTCATCTGCCAGATGATGTACTATGTCGATATAAAGCTTACCTTTTTGGCGATCATTCCGATGTTTTTCATATGCGTGGGGGAAATTTATTACGGAAAAATCATACATAAGCGGTTTCAAAAGCGCCAGGAGGCCGTTTCGGATCTGACGGATTTCGTACAGGAAAGCTTTTCCGGTGTGAGGGTCATCAAGGCTTTCGTCCGCGAGCGTGCGGAACTGAGGGCTTTTGCCAAAGCAAACAGGAATACCATGGACAGCAACCTGCATGTAGTACGGCTCCAGTCCGTGGTCATGCCGCTGTTGGATGTGATCATCGGGCTGTCCAGTCTGATTACCCTTGTTTATGGCGGCTATCTGGCATTGGTCGGGGATATTACGCTGGGCCGTTTCGTGGCGTTTAACCAGTACATCAATATGCTGGTCTGGCCGATGCTGGCCTGCGGGGATGCAATTAATATGTTTTCGCAGGGAGCGGCTTCCGTCCGGCGTATTCAGGAGATTTTTGATGAAAAGCCGGAGATTTTCGATAGAGAGGATACGGCGGATATGGAGCGGATGAGAGGGGATATCACTTTTTCCCACCTGACTTTCCTTCACAGAGGACACAGCGAGCCCACTTTAAAGGATATCAGTCTTTCGGTTCCTGCCGGAACGACCCTTGCCATTATAGGCCGTACCGGAAACGGGAAATCGACACTCGTCAATCTGCTTCTGCATCTTTACAATACAAAGCCGGGGATGATTCTCATTGACGGCAGGGATATCAATACGATTCCTTTAAAGGCACTGAGGGAAAATATTGCTTATGTGCCGCAGGATAATTTTTTGTTTTCCGATACTTTGAAATCCAATATTGCATTCGGTGCGGACAGCCAGGATATGGACGCCATTGTGCGTGCGACCGAAGCAGCCTGTATTCACGAAAACATCACGGCGTTTCCGGACGGTTACGAGACGATTGTGGGAGAGCGGGGCGTTACGCTTTCCGGAGGGCAGAAACAGCGCAGTTCCATAGCCAGGGCCTTGATGAAAGATGCGCCAATCCTCATTTTGGATGATGCGCTTTCCGCTGTGGATACGGATACCGAAGAACATATTCTGCGAAACTTAAAGGCCAACCGCGCCGGAAAGACTACGATTCTGATAGCGCACCGCATTTCCACGATACAGAACGCCGATGTAATTCTGGTTTTGGAGGACGGCGAGGCGAAAGAAACGGGAAATCACGAGGAATTGATGCAGAAGAACGGAATTTACCGAAGCATGTTTGAGCAGCAGCAGTTAGAGGCGGCCGTTTCGGAACGGAAGGCAGCGCTGGACGCGGAACATGGACAGGAAGAAGGATTGCGGGGAGGTGTGCAGAAATGAAAAGGCTGTTTACGTATTTAAAACCCCATCGGTGGGTCATGGCTGCCGCTACTTTTCTGGTTCTGCTGATTATCGTGGTAGAGCTTTACCGCCCGATCATTATCGGGGATGCGATTGACGATCATATCAACGGTTATTATGAGCCGTATGTTGAGACAACGGCGGACGGACCGGCAGCCGTGGCTTACCGGGGAATTTATCTGACGCGGGAAGGAAACGGTGCGGATGGAGGCCCGCAGAAGGATGCGGGTTCGGTTTCGGGCGGCAGCTATTATCAGATTCTGCTGTACGAAGACCGATACTACATGGCGGAGCGGCTGACGGCGGAGGAATGTGAACGCTTAGGGAATGCGGACCATGCGCTGCTGGCCGCATACGTGGAGAGGGGAGCCGCGCTGCTTTCCCGCGACGACCTGAAGGAACTGCGCCGTTACGATTTCGGAGGGATTCTCGCAGCGGCCGGACTGTATTTTCTGATGATGCTTGCAGGATTTGTTCTGAATGCTGCCGATACATGGATGCTGCAGAAAATGGGACAGAAGATCATTTATCAGATGCGGGAAGAGGTGTTTGCGCACATCCATAGCCTGTCGCTCGGTTTTTTCAATACGACTCCGGTCGGAAAACTGGTGACCCGTGTTTCGAATGATACCGAGGCGGTAAACGAGTTGTTTTCTTCGATTTTAGTGAAGCTGTTTAAAAATATCGTAAAAATCCTCGGCTATGCAGTCGTTATGCTTTCCATTCATGTACGTATGGCTGTGGTTTCCTTCCTGCTGCTTCCGGTCGTTACGGCCCTGACGTTTCTGTTCCGTTCGCTTTCGCGAAAGGCCTATCAGATTACCCGTACGAAGATAACGGAACTGAATACGTTTTTGTCCGAGCATATTTCCGGCATGAAGCTGATTCAGATTTTTGTCCGGGAGAAGGAAAAATATCAGGAGTTTGAAAAAAAGTCCGGCGAACTGTTTGCGGCCAACTGGAGGGAAGTTATGACATTTGCCGTTTTCCGCCCCCTTATTTACATGCTTTCCATTATTGCCATGATAATTGTGATGGGAACCGGCAGCGCTTCCGTTCTGAACGGTACGCTTTCACTTGGCACACTGTTTATTTTTGTCAGTTATATCAGCTCTTTCTTTGAGCCGATTCAGGAACTGGCGGAACAGTTCGGTACGCTGCAGTCTTCTCTGGCCTCTGCGGAAAAGATTTTTTCTGTTTTGGACGAGAAGCCGGAAATCGTGTCTCCTTCCCGGCCCGTGAAGGTGCGGATACAAGGACGGATTGAATTTAAGCACGTATGGTTTGCTTATGAAAAAGAGGATTATATCCTGCGGGATGTGAGTTTTGTCATTGAACCTGGACAGAAGGCGGCTTTCGTCGGCGCCACCGGAGCCGGAAAATCTTCGATTTTGAATCTGATCGGGCGTTATTACGATATTCAGAAGGGAGAAATTCTGATTGACGGGGTGAATATCAGGGATATTGATACCGATGTCCTGCGGGGCGCTATCGGACAGGTACAGCAGGATGTTTTTATTTTTACAGGGGATATCAAAGGCAATATTTCCCTTAACAACGAAGATATTTCTTTAGAAGTAATCAAACAGGCAGCCCGGACCGTAAACGCGGACCCGTTTATCCAAAAGCTGCCGGGCGGCTATGACGAGCCGGTTACGGAGCGCGGCAGCACGCTCTCGGCCGGACAGCGTCAGCTCCTTTCCTTTGCGCGGACACTGGCTTATGACCCTGCCATTTTGGTGTTGGACGAGGCAACGGCCAATATTGATACGGAGACGGAGAGCCTGATCACACATGCGCTGGAAAGGCTGATGGAAGGCCGTACAACGATTATGGTGGCGCACCGTCTGTCTACGATTCAACATGCGGATAAAATTATGGTGATGCATAAAGGGAAGATACGGGAAACCGGAACGCATCAGGAGCTGCTGGGGCAGGAGGGGTTGTATAAGAAGCTATATGAGCTTCAGCTGATGGATTCGTGAGTGGAGGGGGATTGAACAGAGGGCGCGCAGGACAGGTATGGTACTTTCCCGGCAGGAGAACCCTGCAGGGAAAGTACCATACCTGTCCTGCGCTGTGCATTGGCGCAATATCAGTTCTAAAAGCATCTTCTAATATCTTAGATATATGAAAGGCCCCTGCCATTAGCTAAAATCTTTCATCCCACTCTATTATCTGCGGTGCGTCCTTTGTTCAATCCTCCGTAAGGCTGACCTAAAACCCCCGTGTGTTGAAAAAAATGGTAAAATATGGTAATGTTTATCTCATATCGCGACAACACGGAGGGCTGGCATTATGAAGCGTGAATATGAGAAACGGGATGTCTATGAGGCATTCCAGAGTCGGCTGCACCTGATCTTTGAGGAGTTTGACAATATTTACATATCGTTTTCCGGCGGGAAGGACAGTGGATTGCTGTTAAATATGACACTGGATTTCCAGCAGAAATATTATCCGCAGAAGCGGATCGGCATATTCCATCAGGATTTTGAAGCGCAGTATACCGTGACAACGGAATATATTGAGCGGACGTTTGAACGGCTGGAAGGGAAAGCGGAACTGTACTGGGTATGCCTGCCCATGGCGACGCGGACGGCGCTCAGCAGCTATGAAATGTTCTGGTATCCGTGGGATGACAGGAAAGAAGAAGCGTGGGTGAGGAAGATGCCCGTGCATGACTATGTGATAAACCTGGAGCACAATCCGATGACGACATACCGTTACCGGATGCATCAGGAGGATTTGGCCAAACAGTTCAGCAGATGGTACCGCATTTCCCATGGCAATAAGAAGACGGTGTGCCTGCTGGGGATGCGGGCGGATGAGTCCCTGCAGCGTTACAGCGGGTTTGTCAATAAGAAGTATGGCTATAAGGATGAGTGCTGGATCAGTAAGCAGTTTAAGAATGTGTGGTGCGCTTCTCCGCTGTACGACTGGGGGCAGGAGGATGTCTGGCATGCCAATTATCTGTTCGGGTATGATTATAACCGGCTGTATGATCTGTATTATATGGCGGGGCTGAAGGTATCCCAGATGCGGGTGGCGTCTCCGTTTAACGATTATTCCAAAGACAGTCTGAATCTGTACCGTGTGCTGGACCCGGAAATCTGGGCCAGGCTGGTGGGAAGGGTACAGGGGGCGAATTTTGCCAGTATTTATGGAAGGACGAAGGCGATGGGGTACCGGAATATTTCGCTTCCGGAGGGACATACGTGGGAATCTTATACCCGTTTCCTGCTGGATACCCTTCCAATCCGGTTAAAAAATAATTACGTGAAGAAATTTAATGCATCCATTAAGTTCTGGCATGAAAAGGGGGGCGGACTGGAGGAGGAAACCATACGGGAACTGGAGGAACACGGATACCGTATAAAGCGCAACGGCGTGTCCAATTATACCCTGAATAAAAAGTCCCGTATTATTTTCATTGAAAAGATTCCGGATAATACGGATGATATCAAATCCACAAAGGATGTGCCGAGCTGGAAGCGGATGTGTTACTGCATTTTGAAAAATGACCATATCTGCCGTTTTATGGGATTCGGGCTGAACAGGCAGCAGCAGAGGAATATTGATATGATCAAACAGAAATACAAAAGCTTGGAGGAAATCGATAATGAAGCATAAGAGTCCGGTTTACAATGTGATCGCAGTACCAGTAGGCAAGATAAAACCCAATAGTTACAATCCGAATGCGGTGGCGCCGCCGGAAATGAAACTGCTTTATCAGAGTATCAAGGCGGACGGTTATACGATGCCGATCGTCTGCTATTATGTAAAAGAGGCGGACGAATATATCATTGTGGACGGTTTTCACAGGTATCGGATCATGCTGGAGCATGAGGATATTTTTGAACGGGAAGAGGGGATGCTGCCGGTATCGGTTATCGATAAGCCCATCGACCAGCGGATGGCGAGCACCATACGGCATAACCGGGCGCGGGGCAGCCATAATGTGGATCTGATGAGCAATATTGTAAAGGAATTGCATGAAATCGGGCGTTCGGATGCATGGATTGCCAAACATCTGGGCATGGATAGGGATGAAATACTGCGGCTGAAGCAGATTACCGGTCTGGCGGCCCTGTTTAAGGATGTGAAATTCGGGCAGGCGTGGAGGCCGGCGGAGGAAGATGAGGAAGCGGAAGCGTTGCCGCAGGCCGATGCATGGGACTGACGGCAGTATGAGGGACTCGTATGGATTTAAAACGGGAGCTGGTCATTCCGAATGATGACCTGCCTTTTAAAATGTTTGTGTTTGAAGGAATGAACGGGAATTACCGTGTGACCAAACACTGGCATGACACGGTGGAAATATTTGTAGTGTTTGAGGGAGAGATTGATTTTTATATTAACTCTTCCTATTATGGTCTGTCCAAAGGGCGGTTTATCATCGTGAATTCCAATGAGGTTCATTCCATTGATGTGGCGAAAGAGAATTTCACGATCGTGGTACAGATACCGCCGGAGGAATTTGACAGGTTCCGGGAGGAAGAGTATATGCTGTTCCGTCATACGGCGGAGGGATATAAAGAGCAGGATGCCGCGTTTGTACGGCTGATCCGTCAGATGTATACTTCTTATGCAGAGAAAAGGTATGGCTATGAGCTGGAAGTGCTCAGCGATTATTATAAGCTGCTGCATTTCCTTGTGACTAAGTACCGGGAAAAGGACGTGGACGAGGAACAGGTAAAGAAAAACCGTCAGATGAAGAAGCTGTATAAGATAACGGCCTATATACAGGAGCATTACAAAGAGGATGTGACATTGGAGACGGTGGCAGGCATGTTCGGTTTTTCCCCTACGTATCTGTCACGGATTTTTAAGAAATACGCAAACGTGAATTACAAGACGTATGTGCTGAACGTGCGGGTGGAATATGCTTATAAGGAGTTGCTGAATACGGGGCAGTCCATTAATAAGATTGCGGAAAGCTGCGGGTTTCCGGACGGCAGGAGCTTTACCAAGGCTTTTGCGGCACGGTTCGGCATCACGCCGGATAAGTACCGGAAGGAGATGCGGAGGAGGGATTAGGTGGCTGGACGGGGAGGGGATATGGAAATGGAAAACGGAATCAGAGCCGGAATCAGCAATGGAATCCAAAATGGAAGCAGAGCGGGGATTCGGATTCAGGCAGTGATTTTCCTCATGCTCGGTATGTTATGCTGCGGCTGCGGAAACGGGAAGAGCGGAAATGTTCCGGAAGAGACATATGTGGATTTGATGCAGGAAACAGAAGCGGAGGGCGCTGCGGCCGGAAGCGGGGCGGAGCAGGGAGAGCCGGAAGAAGTTTTCTGTGCGGATACGGCAGATTTTGGCATCCGGCTTTTACAGGAAAATCTGAAACGGGGAGACGGAAGAAATGTGATCGTGTCGCCGGCGGCGGTACTGGATGTTCTGGCCGTGGCGGCCAATGGGGCCGAAGGAGATACCCTGTCGCAGATAAATTCCGTTATTGCCGAAAATCAGGATATGGAGCAGCTGAACCGGAACCGGAAGGCCTGGGCGGACAGTCTGGGCGGTACGGGACAGGCGGGGCTGTATCTGGCGGATTCTGTCTGGCTGAAGCAGACGGACGAGGCGTTTTCGGTGAAGAAAGAATTTCTTGAGAAAAATGCATCCTTTTACGGGATGGATCTATATGGCGCTGCCTTTGATACGGATACGGTGGAGGATATGAACAACTGGGTAAATGAAAAGACAGGCGGCAGAATCCCCCGCATTTTGGACCGTATTCCGGAAGAGGCGGTGATGTATCTGCTGAATACGGCGTCTTTTGAAGCGGAGTGGGAAAGGACTTACAAGGAATATGAAATAAAGAGCGGTACTTTTACGGGTGCATCGGGTGAGAAAAAAACCGTTCCGTTTCTGTATTCCGGAGAGAGCGTTTATATAGAGGGGGAGAATGCGGTCGGATTTGTGAAGCCGTATAAGGAAGACTATTATTTTGCTGCTGTTTTGCCGGCGGAGGGAGTACGGCCGGAGGAATATGCGGCGTCTTTGGACGGGGAAGGGTTCCGGTCCATGCTTGCGGAAGCGAAAACGGAGAAAATCGTAAAAACCGGTATGCCGAAATTCGAGGCGGCTTATGAAGTGCGGTTAAACGATATACTGCGGGCTATGGGCATAGAGGATGCTTTTGACAGGGAGAGAGCGGATTTTAGCGGAATCGGAACTTATGCGGACGGCAATCTGTTTATCGACGAGATTCTGCACAAGACCTATATTGCGGTAAATGAGCTGGGAACGGAAGCAACGGCGGCAACGGAAATGAGTATGGATGCAGAAGCTGCGGAAGAGGATTCCGGACTGGAAATCTATTATGTGTATTTGAACCGGCCGTTTATCTATGCGATCGTGGAGGACAGGACGAATGTGCCGGTCTTTATCGGTGTGGTGAATGAGGTGGGGGAGTGACAGATATAAGGATGTATAGTGGAAGGAGCGGAAGGAATGGCGGGGACAGGAAAAGAAAAGCGTATGCAGACAGCGATCCGGAAGGAACTGGCATTAGTGGAAAAGCAGGAAGAAAAGTTAAGGAAAGCGGCAGGGCATGAATCAGTCCGTCCATGGGGAAAATTAGAAGAAAAGATACCGCAGAAGATATATGAAAATCTCGAAAAAGCATTCTGTAAGGCATTTTCCATTGTATTTGACAAAGGAACCGGCGTAATAGAAAAGAGCTATAATAAGAATGCCATTCAGGAGGATTATCAGATCCGGAATTATGCAGTGCAGGTAAGGAGCAGGAGAAAAGAACTTCGTAATGTAAAAAGCGGGGCGCAGGGAGCTGGAGTGCGGAACATGGCAATCACAACGGCGGAAGGCATAGGGCTTGGCATATTTGGAATCGGCCTGCCGGATATCGTGATCTTTACAGGGGTGATACTGAAGGGGATTTATGAGACTGCCCTTCACTACGGGTATGCTTATGACACGGCGGAAGAAAGGCTGCTGATACTGAAAATGATGGAGGCGGCGCTTTCCAAAGGCGGGGAGTGGGAGGAAAAAAACCAGACGGTGGATGAGTGGCTGCAAAACGGCATTCCGTCGCCGGAGGGGGATGAAATGTCCATACAGATGCAGGAGACGGCACAGACCTTTGCGATGGATATGCTGGTGTTAAAATTTATACAGGGCATTCCCGTCGCAGGCATGATAGGCGGTGCGGGAAATCCGGTTTATTACCGGAAGGTGATGAAGTATGTGCAGCTGAAGTATCGGAAGCGGTATCTGATGAGGGTGGCAGATGGGGAAGGGCAGGGAACGGTTTAGAATTGGAGTGGAAAATGCAGGCTATAGTAGCGGATGGTACGAATTTGCATCAGAAGAAGAATATGGGAATAAAATCCGGTCATTGGGAAAATATGAGGAAAAGTTTGAAAGAGATTTGCGGAATACGGCAGAAAATGTTTCGGAAAATTTTGAAGAACTCGAAAATCTGTATGTGGAGGATTTTGATACGGAAGAAGATTTTGGGAGGAAAGAAAGATGATTCAGGAGGGAATAATAGGGGAGATTGGCTATTGCTTGGGTTCATATCTTATTTAGGAGTACGTGAATAGCATATCTTCCCCTGTTTGCCGTGCTTCAAAATAGAGATTTGCTGAGTGGAGAAAACAGCCGGCTGGATAAGGAAGATAAGCGGCGTATGGAAGGCGTGCTGTATGCATTTGCTTGTAAGTTTTTGGAAAAAGCGGATTGAAAGAGATAAAGGAGGCATTGGGTATGACGGTTTTAGGCGAAATGATTTGGAACGATGGATTAGGGGCTGGAATTGAAAAAGGCCGTGAGGCTGGAAGTTTCATGAAATTAATCCATCAAATATGCCGCAAGTTGCAAAAGGGAAAGGAAGCGGCGCAGATTGCGGAGGAACTGAAAGAAGAACTGCCTTTGGCAGAGAGGATTTGCAAAGTGGCAAAGCAGTGTGCACCAGAGTATGATTGTGAGGCGATATATCACTGTCTGAAAGATGAGGAAGACAGTTTTAAAGCTGAAATAGGAAACAAAATATGAAAAGACAAGAAAGTGCTACATATAAGATAAGTTTTTGGTAGAAAAGAGCAAAAAATACGCCTATAATACTATCATAAGGTCAGGAATCCGCAGATGGCATGTGTAAAAGCCGTATGCAGAATACAAAAAGACAGGAGGCGTTAGGAAAAGTGAAGATTCAATCGGTGAAAGATGATGCGTTCCGCGTGTACGGACGGGTATTTCCAAACTTTGATGCTTCGGAGCTGGTGGAAGCCATGCAGAAGACGGAAGCGCCGGAGGATGCGGTAGTATATTATCCTTCCATTGAAGAACTGGAAAAGCTGCCGGTGGCAAAGGACGTGAAAAACAGTTTCTTCGGAGAGCTGGATATGCAGATCGGTTACTGCAACGGAACGAATCATAAGCTGGATGCAGTGGAATACCACCGCAGTTCGGAGTTTGGCGTTGCGGCATCGGATTTGATCCTGCTTTTGGGAAAACAGCAGGATGTAAGAATGTCGGAGGACGGGGCGGAGATTTCTTATGATTCATCCAAGATAGAAGCATTTTTGCTTCCAAAGGGAACCGTATATGAGATGTATGCGACTACCCTCCATTATGCGCCGTGCAGCGTGGACGGCAAACCTTTCCGTAATGCAGTGATTTTGCCCAGAGGAACCAACGAGGAATTGACGGAAGAAAGAGGCGGGCAGCCGGAAGACAAGCTGCTGGCTGCAAAGAATAAGTGGCTGATCGCCCATGAAGAAGCGGGAATTGCCGGCGCGTATAACGGCATCAAAGGCGAAAACATAACTGTTTAAATTTTTATAAAAATAGGAGGATAAGAACATGTTTGAGAATTTACCCAAAGTAAAAGTAGGTATCGTGGCGGTAAGCCGTGACTGTTTTCCGGAGAGTCTGTCCGTAGACAGGAGAAAAGCCCTGGTGAAGGCATATGAGGACAAATACGGAAAAGATGATATCTACGAGTGTCCGGTTTGTATCGTGGAAAGCGAAATCCATATGGTACAGGCGCTGGAGGATGTGAAGAAAGCGGGTTGTAATGCGATCGTAGTATACCTGGGCAACTTCGGTCCGGAGATTTCCGAAACACTGCTGGCAAAACATTTTGACGGACCGGCCATGTTTGTGGCTGCGGCAGAAGAGAGCGGCGATAACCTGATCGGCGGCAGGGGCGATGCTTACTGCGGTATGCTCAATGCAAGCTATAACCTGAAACTGCGCAATATCAAGGCTTATATCCCGGAGTATCCGGTAGGGACGGCGGAGGAATGTGCAGATATGATTCACGAGTTCCTTCCGATAGCAAGAGGCATCGTGGGACTTTCCGATCTGAAGATCATTTCCTTCGGCCCCAGACCGTTAAACTTCCTTGCCTGCAACGCACCGATCAAGCAGCTCTATAATCTGGGCGTGGAGATCGAGGAAAATTCCGAGCTGGATCTGTTCGAAGCATTCCATAAGCATGACAATGACCCCCGCATCGCGGATGTGGTAAAAGATATGGAATCCGAGCTGGGCGCAGGCAACATGAAACCGGAAATTTTGCCGAAACTGGCACAGTATGAGCTGACTCTTTTGGATTGGATCGACGAACACAAAGGCTACAGGAAGTATGTTGCCATTGCAGGAAAATGCTGGCCGGCGTTCCAGACACAGTTCGGCTTTGTTCCCTGCTATGTGAACAGCCGTCTCACCGGAAGGGGTATTCCGGTATCCTGCGAAGTGGATATTTACGGTGCACTCAGCGAGTTTATCGGTGCCTGCGTAAGCCAGGATGCGGTAACGCTTTTGGATATCAACAACTCCGTACCGGCTGATATGTATGAGGAAAGCATCAAAGGCAAATTTGATTATACGCATCATGATACCTTCATGGGCTTCCACTGCGGAAATACATGTTCCAAGAAGCTGGCTGCATGTTCCATGAAATATCAGATGATCATGGCAAGGAACCTGCCGGAAGAAGTAACGCAGGGAACTCTGGAAGGAGATATCATACCCGGCGATATTACGTTCTACCGTTTACAGTCCACGGCTGACTGCAAGCTGCGCGGCTATATCGCCCAGGGTGAAGTGCTTCCGGTTGCAACGAAGTCCTTCGGCGGTATCGGTATCTTTGCGATTCCCGAAATGGGACGTTTCTACCGTCATGTACTGATCGAGGGCAATTATCCCCATCATGGTGCGGTTGCATTCGGACACTTCGGAAAAGCGCTGTATGAAATCTTCAAGTATATCGGCGTTCCGGTAGAAGAAATCGGATACAACCAGCCAAAGGGAGTAAAATATCCTACGGAAAATCCGTTTGCATAATTTCTGTATCGGGATGGTGTGAAAGGGCGGGGGATTTCCCCTGCCCTTTGTACGCACAGGCCCGCATAAGGATAATTTTCCGCTAAAGCGGGGCAGGAGGAATGCCCCTAAAGTGAAGGAAGAAATGTTTTGGAAAGGGAAGGGTATCGGAGTATGCTATATATAGGTGTGGATTTAGGAACTTCCGCCGTGAAGCTGTTATTGATGGCGGCGGACGGAAAGATTGAAAAGATCGTATCGAAGGAGTATCCGCTTTATTTTCCCCATCCGGGCTGGTCGGAGCAGAAGCCGGAAGACTGGTGGAATGCGGTCGTGGAAGGGCTGAAGGAGCTGACGGCGGACTGTGAGAAATCGCAGGTGGCGGGCATCAGCTTCGGCGGGCAGATGCACGGTCTGGTCATACTGGATGAAAAGGATGAGGTAATCCGTCCGGCGATTCTCTGGAACGACGGGAGGACGACGAAGGAAACCGATTATCTGAATCAGGTAGTCGGCAAGGAGAAGCTGTCAAACTATACGGCCAATATTGCCTTTACCGGATTTACGGCGCCGAAGGTGCTTTGGGTAAAGGAAAACGAGCCGGAGAACTTTGCAAGGATCAAGAAAATCATGCTGCCCAAGGACTATATCGCCTATAAGCTGTCAGGCACGTTCTGTACGGATGTATCTGATGCTTCCGGTATGCTGCTGTTCGATGTGGAACACAAGCGCTGGTCGGAAGAGATGATGGAAATCTGCGGTGTGACGAAAGACCAGCTGGCAGGGATTTATGAAAGTGCGGAGGTGGTCGGCACGCTGAAACCGGATGTGGCGGCGGCGATCGGACTGCCGGAGACGGTAAAAGTCATTGCAGGGGCAGGGGATAATGCGGCTGCTGCGGTAGGAACCGGAACGGTAGGGGACGGTATGTGCAATATTTCCCTCGGGACTTCCGGTACGATTTTCATTTCCAGCGACAAGTTCGGAGTGGATAAAAACAATGCGCTTCATGCGTTTGCCCATGCGGACGGACATTTTCACCTGATGGGATGTATGCTCAGCGCGGCATCCTGCAATAAATGGTGGATGGACGATATCATCGGAACGTCGGATTATGCAAAGGAGCAGGCGGACATTACGAAGCTGGGCGAAAACAACGTGTATTTCCTGCCTTATCTGATGGGCGAACGCTCTCCGTTAAACGACCCGTATGCGAGGGGAACTTTCATCGGACTGACCATGGACAGCACAAGGGCGGACATGACGCAGGCTGTGCTGGAGGGTGTGGCATTTGCCATCCGCGATTCCTTTGAAGTGGCGCGTTCCCTCGGCATCCGTATCGAGCGTTCCAAGATATGCGGCGGCGGGGCCAAGAGTCCCCTTTGGCGTAAAATCATTGCCAATGTGCTGAATATCAAAATCGACCGCATCGAAAGCGAAGAGGGACCGGGCTACGGCGGCGCGATGCTGGCGGCCGTGGGCTGCGGGGAATATGCTTCGGTGGAAGAAGCGGCGGAAAAACTGGTAAAGATCGTTGACACGATTGAGCCGGAGCCGGAACTGGCGGCGAAATATGAAGAAAAATACCGGAAGTTTGCGAAAGTGTATCCAGCAGTGAAGGAATTGTTTCCTCAGTTGTAGGCGGGGCGCATTCTGGTTATAGTTTATATAGGATATAAGACTCTTGATGCTGTGTCAGGGGTCTTTGTCTTTTTTGAAAAGAGGATGGATGGCAGATGAGATGGGAGGCGGTGATTACCTTGCCAAGCCGTGTTCACTGCGGGAAAAGGGCTGAAAATAACCGCTGTGCTGATATGGATGCGGCAGGATTATTCCGAGGGAATCTGCCTGTATCAGGGAGTGAGAAAGTGCGTTGGTTCATTTTCATGCGCTGCCGATAAGCACTTTTTTCCCGCAGAAGGCGAAGCCGTATTTCCGTATCTGCTCTTTCGGAATTCCTCTTGCAATAAGTGCGGACTGGTAATTTCTGGTTTCTATCTGCCGCAGTGCTTCCTGCACGGTATCGGACAATTCTTTTTCCCCGTCATCCTGTACTTTAAATTCTATAATAATAGAATCTGCTGCCGGATTTTTGGATTCCAGCATCACGTCATACCGCCCAAAACCGCTTTCCCTGTTGGAAGTAATGACATATCTGTCTGCAAGCTCTACGACCATTCCAAGTACGAATCCATGATAGAAGCGTTCCGGCTCTTCGTCGGATGGGCTCTTTCCGGTATCGAAATAGCTGAAGGTCTGCAGGGCAACTTTATTCATATAAGTATTCATTGCCTTTACATCTCCGGACATCAATGCGTGGAGAAATGCGCTGCTGACCCTGCGGCATCTGCCAAACCAGCTTTCTATCATATGTTCAAACATTACCTGCACATCCATATTGGTTAGTTTCAGTACATATTCTGCTTTTCGCCGTACCGTATTGAACTCATAGTGTGCGGTGCAAAGATATCCACTTGCAAGCAGAAGACTCCACACGGCATCATCTCCCTGATCCAACTGATGAAAGATAATCTGCTCATCCAAGGTAGTATGGAAAGTTTCCCCACGCAGCAGGCTTTCCATTGTCATTTTAATCTCCGGACTTCCTTCACGGATCAGCTTTCCGACCAAACGGTTGCTGCTGGAGTTTGCCCAATAGGTATCAATCTCTTTTTTGTCAAGGAAATTGATAATAGACCATGGATTGTAGATATCTTTTTTTCCGCCGAAACAGAATCCGTCATACCAGTCACGGATTTGCTGTTTCCGGTCGGACAGATCGTAATCTTCCAAAGCGGCAAAGACTTCTTCTTCCGTGAAGCCAAAACAATCTGCATATTTTCCGGAAGTTGTTGTAACTACTTCAAGATTGTTTAAGTCAGAAAAAATGGATTCTTTACTGATTCTTGTAATACCTGTCATAATCGCACGTTCCAAATAGGGATTCGTTTTAAAAGTAGAGTTAAACAGGCTTCTGGCAAATGCCGCCAATTCCTCCCAATATCCGTTGACATATGCTTCCTGCATCGGGGTGTCGTATTCGTCTAAAAGAAAGGTATATTGGTTATACAAATTTTTAATAATACTTGAGAGTAAAAAGTTTTGCAGCAAAAAAATAACCCTTTCGTATAGATTT
>CAJTVQ010000034.1 GCA_910579935.1 uncultured Lachnospiraceae bacterium | reverse complement strand
GTATTTTTTTGTGTCAATCTCTTGACCTATTTAAAGTATACAGGAAGCTTTCTGTCCTGCCATTACCTGTCTTCCCTGTTGTTTCCAGGTATTATAGCCGGCAATAATGCTGGCTCCCGGCATCTGCATGAAAATAAGCTCAATATTTCTTGCACTGTAATGATGGAATTTTGACATGACATTCAGGTAATTTTTATATTTTTCACTCTGGAATAAGTCCTGTATTCCCTGCTCCAGCCTGTCCGTAATTTCCGCCATTCTTCCCTTTGAATTTTCTGCCATAAGAATAATCGGTTTTATCCGGACCGGTTCCGTAATTCCTTCCCGGAGCTGTTCCCTGTCCATTTCGGGATAACCTATAATCTGGTACTGCTTCGGGACTTCCTTCCCTTCATACTGCAGCCTCCACTCCTGCCTGTTTCTTTTTACATAACCGTAATCCGTAAACTTTCCATTCTCACAGACAGCGGCATTATTGCCGAAATCTTCTTTATCAATCCCTGCTTTCCACGCTTCCGGCATCTGTACCATGCTGCTGTCATTCAAATAATAATCTCCAAGTTCTGCCGCATCATAGATCCCGGGAATATGGTCAAAACATCCTTCATTGTATGTATAATCTATAAGCTTGTCCAGGCTGTCTAACTGAAAGCTTCCTGAAAGTACCGCATTTAATTTTTCCAGCTGTTCTGCATCCAGTCCTTCCAAACGCGCCGCAAGGAAATTTACCCTGTCCAAATCCGCTCCCCTGATCCATTCCTGCGGGACATCAACATGCCTGTCTGCCAAAGCTGTATACCCGTTCAATAAAAAATCACGGGGACCAGCAATACCCAGTGTCTCCATGACTTCCCGCAGTTCTTCTTTTGTTGCCGGCAGTTCCATCCATCTCCCTGCCGGATCTCCGTTTTCAAACCGTGCCCGGTTCTGTATCAGTACTCTGAAACCCTTCTCCACACATTTTCCTCCTGTTTCTTTACCGAAAAATAAAAACAGCCATGGTCAGGCTGTTTTTGATTATATGTATGAATTTTTTACCTTTCCCTGTCATCCATCTGACGGTTCCTGCTGCCATCCTTTTCTTTACCGGCTGCTATTTTGCTCTGGTTGTCTTTCAGTTTCCCTAATATGGACGGCTTTTCTCTTTGCTTCCATCCTTCCCATAAAGAATCCGCAACAATCTTTTCTAAATATTCCGGTTTTCTTTTATCTCCCAAATCATGAAAAACAGCGCTCGCTGCAGCAAGGGCTGTCCGGACATACTCTGCATGGTCTTTGTACAGGCTGATATTCATGATAAATCCTCTGTCCATCATAAAACAGTTGCAAAATGTAACAACTGTCCTCGTATTTCCTTCCCTGAAGGGATGCACTTTCCATAAAGCAGCCATAAAACGGCTGTAATTTTTTACCACTTCATCAAAAGATGCTTTATCCCATGAAAAACTGTTCATATCATCCAGTACATGTCTGGCATCTCCTGCAATATCAAAACAATCGGAATACTCTACCGAAAGCCCGCCCAATGCACGCTCGCTTTTTTCGATATTGAGTATGCGGGGTTTGCCTGCCCATTCATAAACATCCTGAAAAATATGGTGATGTAACTGACAAAGAGCATGAAAGTCATAGCTTTTTACAGAACCATTCACCATCCACTCTTCCAAACGCGCTGATGTCAGTTCCCTTTCAAACACTTCCAATTCCGGTTTGGATTTAATACTGGCATAATTCCGCAAAACATCTGTATGTGGATATAAATAAGGATCCCTCATCTCTTATGCCCTTTTTGGAAGATTATATTTTTTATATAAAGCCGCCAGTATTTCATCGGTTGTCATTTCGCCTCTTTTTTCCTTCTCAATCATCTCCAGCATTTCAGGAGACAATTCCCCGCCTGACAAACTACTCATTCCAATTGCATAATCCCACGCCTGCTCCTTTGTTACCATAACCCAATACCTCCTTTTTGATTCTGCTCTCTATTATTTATTATATCACCAATTCCGCATATAAGCAAAATCACATGTCTTTCCCTGTTTTGATACCTTGCTGAATGTCATAATTCATCCACAAAGTTTCCCTTCTTCTCAGCCCGCTTTCTGCCCTTGTATCTTTCGTCACCTTATTCCACGAGAAAAGATAGTCGTTGTACATTTCGCTTTCATATCCTGATAAAGCAATTTTTCCCTGATGCCTTACTAAAACTTTCAAAAGTTCTTCATGCTCATGGTCGTCCATCTCGTACTTATACAGATAGTTTTTACGGGTTCCATGCAAATACGGCGGGTCGATATACATAAATACATCCCCTGTATCATATCTGCCTATCAATTCTAAAGCAGGCAGGCATTCTATCTGCACACATTTCAGACGTTCCGACGCCATCCTTATAGTCTCCGGCAGTTTCGACCATGCTTTAGCCGGATTAGGGGAATTTTTCTGCTGACCGTTTTTGAAACCGTTTTTGTATCGACTTGAGTTTCCCACCCCCATCCAACATCGAACACAAAACCTCCTTGCACGTTCTATGTCATCATCAGCTTTTTCATATGCCCTTTTGTACTCTGTCCTGGAGTATGGGGTTAATCCAATCAGCCTTCGCAACTCTTCCCCGTTTTCACGAATCACCCGAAAATAATTCACAATTTCATCATCCAAATCATTGACCGTTTCTATGTGGCATGGTTCTTTGTTAAATAATACTGCAAGGCTACCAGCGTAAGGCTCAACATATACATCATGTTTTGGTATGTATTCACATATCCAATTCGCTATTCGGTTTTTCGCTCCCGGGTATTTTAGAACTGCATTCATTTTCCTAATCCTTTCTACAAATAATCAAACAGGCTCATCCGTTACCACCGCGTTTCCTCCCTGTCATCTTTTTTTGACACTAAATCCGGACAGTCTGTGCAGCATTTCTTTCCGCCCTCACTGCACTGTTCCTGTTCATGCTCCGTCACATCCCTCAGTTTCTTGTCATATCAACTGCACTAGTCTTTCCACGTATTCTTTCCTCCTACGATTTGTCTTGATTCATCCCCGGTAAATCAAACAGGCTCATCTGCACTGGCTCGCCCCGTTTTTTCCTGGCTGCCTGCTGTCTCATTTCCTCCAACTCCGCAATCCTGTCTTCCCCAAGCCATTTATCAGCATATATACGGTCAAGGCTGCATTCCCTCAGGCCGTAGTAACCAGTCTCCAAAATTTTCTTTTCAAGCCTTTTTACTCTTTTCTCCTGTCGCTCCTGTTTCTGCTGTTTCTTTATCTCTTTCCTGTCCGCCTTTATCTAGATCTCCAGCAGCTGATTCTCCAACACCTCAAAATCATACTGTCTCTGTTCAAAACCGCTGAATTCATTCTGCCGTTTTTCAGAATTTTGCTTATATTCCAGCAGCACCAGATTATAAAAACAGGTCACCAGATAGTTCTGCAGATTATATACGGCCTCCATTCCGCTGCCCCTGATATTTTCCAGTATCAGGCAGAAACTTCTTTCCGTCAGGTTGTCCCATACTTTTTCCTTTACCTGTTTCACCGGCAGGGTCTGGCTGTTTATTTTCAGCTTTTGTCTGCCGGAACGGAATAATTCCGCAAGACTTTTCAGCATGGCGTCCGCAAGTTCTTTATCATATCCTGCATTAACAATACCGGAATAATGTATTTTTTCCTTCATCATCTTCTCCACGTCTTCCTCATCCATTTCAGATACAGAAGAAGATGATATATTCTTCTTATTAGTCTTATTCTTATTAGTCTTATTAGATTCCATATTTTGGACTTCCGGAAGTTCAGTTTTTGGAAGTCCGGATTTTGGACTTCCGGGTATTTCTGCGCTTTTTTGGAAGTCCGGATTTTGGACTTCCATATTCTGGACTTCCGGAAGTCCATTATGCAGACTTCCGCTGTTTTGCTGCATTTTCCCTTCTGCCGTCTCCGGAAGGATAAAATTTTTCACATATATCATGGCTGCTGCATTCGGACGGCGTTTCTTCTCGATCAGTCCGAAATCCTCCAGTTCTTTCATGAAACGCACCGCCACGGTTTTACTGACTGCAAAATCTTCCTGGATTTTTCCAATGGTATAAATTACATAAACCCGGTTCTGATCATCATACCACTGGTTTTTCCTCGACAGACCCATTCTGTCCAAAAGAAGGCCGTACAAAATCTTCGCGCCATATGACAACGGTTCAAAACGCTTATCGGAAAAAAATATTTTTGGTACCTTAATAAAATTAAACTGTTCGCTTTCCTCCCCTAAAAAATACTGGAAAGCCAAATCATTTCTCCCATTCATCCCATAACCTCGCTTTTCTTTTTTGTATCCTTTCCGTACTGCTCTCCCGTCACCTCCCTCCCCTGCCATCCCCAGGAATGGCAGGAACATGCATTATGGCTTACTTTCGTGATATATTTGTATTTCCCTCATTGAAAAAGCAGCGGGATTTCCCGCTGCCCTTCACCTGTACCAGGTTAATTTGGAGGTACCGGTACAGTATCTATATAATATGCGATTGCATTATATAGCGTGATTCTATTTATACTGGTCAAGCTGTTTCCATGATTTCGGTTTGGGACATTCTTCCAAAGGAATCCCGGTTCCGTCCGTTTTATAACCCAGGCTGCATCCGTGGGCTTTCCCTGCTTTTGGATGTGCTCCTGTAATTGCCGCATAGCAGCCTTTGCATTTTCTTGTTTTCATCTTATCTGTCCCCCTCTTCCCCTGACATGGCATATTCCGGATACCGGATTCTCACCGCCTGCCAAAAATACGGTGCATAAGCGCAGCAGAAAATTTCCTCCACTGTATAACATTTGCACTCGTCTACCTGGTCTTCCGCATTATCGTAATCAAAAACGCTTGGCATACTGTTGCAGTAAAGATTGAATGCCAGCCTGACTACTTTCATGCTCCCGCTGGTCTGCCAGCCTTCATTCAGACACTCCGGTTTCACATTGCCTGTCTTAAAATCATAGATACTGCTGACATTCCTTCTCGTATCATCATTAATGCCAAGACAATATACAAGCGCTTTATGATACACGTCCTGATACCTGACCTTTTTCAATTTCTCATAGTAGAATTTTTCATGTGCACCGCTGATAAAAATAATATCCTCTTTTTCTTTTTTCAATGCCGGCTGTTCCGGCTGTATGATTTCTTCCTGCTCGGATTCCGGTGTGCTCTCTTTCACATCCTGCGCTTTGGGTATACTGCCAACACTACTTTCTCCTTCATCCGTTTTTGCTACAGATCTGTGGCATCTGTATCCACAGGTTTCCGTACATTCTTTGCAGCACGGATCCGCCGCGTTATCTCCCGGCCGGTGGTAAGCCTTTTCCTGATTGATAAACTGACAGGCATCCCCCATTTCCCCTTTAATCTGCCCAAGCACATTCATCGTTGTACAGGAAAACGGATTCCCCAAAGGCGCCTCAACACAATACCTGTCCTTCTGACGGATCCCACAATCCTGCGCACATGCAAAGCAGTCATACTTATACCCGCACCCTTCTGTTGTCAGTAAGCTTCCTTCCGGATATTCCGTAACCGTAAGTCCGTAAGAAGACAGTTTTTCCGCTTTTCTGTCCAGCTCTTCCGTACCTTCCGGCATCACTTCCGGATAATCTCCTATCACCATCTGACCAGGAATCTGCGGTTCCGCTTCTTCCTGTACTGCCTCCACCGCTTTCTCTTCTTTCTGCGGAATATACCGGTCAATCAGCTTTACCAACTGCGTCCATGTGATTTCATCCGCTTTATTGATCCGGATTCCCCTCGCGGATCCCCGCCAACTAATATCATCACAACCTACATATGTATGTCTGTATTTTTCCTTCAGACGCTCTTTCAGGGTATTCCTCGGTTCATTATCCATATCTTTCACATAACCGGCATAAAACCTTCGGATTTCTGCCTCTGAAGGTTCTTTTTCCTTCTTCTCTTCTTTTGCCATCTCCCTGATTTCACTTACAGTCTGCTCCGGTACAATCTCTTCCCGCTTCTCCGTAGTCAGCGCAAGCATCTCCTGCAGCTGGCTTTTGTTAAATCCCCCATATTTATCATCCAAAACAGGCGTATTGCCATTTACAGAGTATGCATCATTCATCTTCATATAGTTTGATGCAGCAGTATCTGACAGCCCGAACTCTGCCCGGGCGCACTCCCATATATTTGCATAACCTCCCTCTTTATACAGTTCCTTCTCCCTGATATGCTTCAGATAATATCCAATCGCAACAAACGATTTCCCTGCACTCAGAAAGTTATCCCGGATAATATCAAGGGAATCCCCATATCCCACATCCCTGTACCACTCCCCGTTCTGATCCCTGAATACGGGTGCCGTAAAAATAGATGCATAATTAGCCGCAGATACCGACGGAACCTTCCTACTCATCCCTGCCACCGCCTTTCAGAAACTCTTCTGTAAACCGCTCATAGGCAGCGGCCACTTTTCCCGTTCCGTCATACAGATAAATGCTTGTTCCGGATGCCGGAGCCTCTTCTGCCGTTACGGCCCGCGGAATAAAATTTTCAAATATTCTGATATGCCCGCCATATGCATTCTCCACCACTTTCCGGATTTCCTTAAAGTTATTTGTCTGCGAATTGGCAAGCGTAAGCAGAATCCCTTCTATGGTCAGTCCCGCATTCAGTCCGCCTGTTACAACCTGGCTGATTGTATTCAGCAGCTGTTCCAGTCCCTTTACACTGTAAAACTGTGCCTGAACCGGAATCAGCACACTGTCGGCCGCTGTCAGCGCATTTAAGGTAATAATATCCAGACTCGGTTTGCAATCCAGGAGAATATAATCATACCTCCCTGTTATCATCTTCAGGTAATTGCCAAGGATTTTTTCCCTTCCGATATAAACTGCCAGCAGCTTCATTTCCATGGTGGCCAGTTCGATATTGGCAGGAAGCAGGTCCACCTGTTCCCCGTTATGAAGAATTGCCGTATCATACGAAATATCATAATTCTTTGCTATCATTTCATCCAGTACATCACTGATCGTTAACTCCAACAGGTCCGGATTATATCCCAAAGACTGTGTCGTGTTTCCCTGTGGGTCAAAATCCACCAGTAATACTTTTTTGCCCTGTCTTGCAAGGCCCACTCCCAGATTGATGCAGGTCGTTGTTTTACCCACTCCTCCTTTTTGATTCGCAATCGCAATAATTTTTCCCATTTTATATTCCTCCATAATATAAAAATTTTATAAAAAAACAGACTTTCTAAAAAGCCTGTAATTTTCAACTTAAATAATACTGTACATGTGTCCCATCCATTTCAAAAACCAATGCGCCAAATTCCTTTTCTATTTCTTCATCACATAACGAAAACACAATTTTCGCATAGCTTCCAAAAAATATCTGCACATACATCCCGTCATGCCTGATAAATTCCTCATATAGCCGCTTTCGAAATTTCTTATCCATTTTCCAGCAATCCACTTCTATCCCTCTTAAAAAAATGTCTACTAATTCTTTTATCAATACATAAAAATGAAACTGATTCTCCACATTCTTTTTGGCTAAATATATCCGCTCCATTCTCTACTCCTCCAAAAAAATAAGTCCACCCTTACGATGAACTTTGATTACCTTTTTCAACATTTTCTATATATTTTGACTAAATCTTCTCAAATACAGATACCCGTAAAGCCCCTTTCTATCAATATTTTATTAGCTTTTAGTTATATGCAAAACATGCGTTCGAGTCCCGTTATCTCCATTCTTCCTTTTTAGGCGGAAATGCCGTGTTTGGGCGGCTTTCCGCTGTTTTCTTTTTAAATGCTTTTCTCTATTGCTTTTTATTCCCATTGTGCTAAAATTGTATCAGACATGGTTTTGCAAGATATTCAATAACTATTAAAAAGGAGATTCCCATGACCCCGAAAGAAAAGAAGACGATCATTCTGGAAGAAGTCGTAAAGCCGGAATTTGAAAATGCAGGCTACACCTCCATTGGACAAACTTATTACCATATGCGGGAGGATTGCTGCGTAGCAGTCAAGATTCAAAGTTCACAGTTCAATTCCAGCAATACCGGATATACCTTTTGGTTCCACATCAAGACTTTTCCTAAACAAATTTCACTGGAAACACTGAAAGAGTGGACTGCATGGAGCGATTCCATACATGAAGATTCCCTGTTGCCGGACTGCGGCAACCTCCATCCCTATCGGACTGCAAAGGGGTATCAGATCGACGGATACAAAAATTCCGTTCTGCAGGATATGGATTTAGAAGATATTAAGCAGCGGATCCGCAGCGATCTGCGTGACTATATACTGCCTCAGCTTACAGAAATACAAGGGCTGGATGACTGGGAAACGAAGAAAAAAGAATGGCTGAACCGATGGAACTCCCAGAGAGTCCTCCTGCTGAATTATTTCAGCGTAGCCCAGATGAGTTCCGCCGTACGGGACAATATCCCGCACTTAAGGGATGCCCAGCGGCGTTTCGGCCTGTCTGACGAAACCATAAAGGCCAGTCAGTCTCTTTATCAGGAAGTCAAAGCCTTTTCTCAATGGCCGGAAGATGATAAATGGGAGTTTATTCTTTCTACCCTGACCTGAATCCGTTTCAGTCAGCAATGCCGGAATACCTGATCACAGATATTCCGGCATAATTTGTTTTTGTCTCGTATTCCCCTTATCCTTTCCGCAGTTTGAACTTCTGGACGGAAACCTTCATCTCTTCCGCCTGATTATAAAGTTCCTGCGCAGATTCCGCAGACTCCTCTGCCGTCGCCGCATTGGTCTGGACCACTTCCGCTATTTGTTCCATGCCCTTTGTCAGCTGTTTCAGCGCCTGCGCCTGACGCATTGCGGATTCCGCTATACTTTCTACCAATTCCGTTGCTTTCTGCGCACCGGAAACGCCTGCCGAAAGAGCTTGTGTGGTATCCATGGATAAAGCGGTTCCCTGCTCTACCAATTTCATGGAACTCTGAATCAGTTCCGTAATATTCTGCGCCGACACCGAACTCTTATTGGCCAGGCTCTGCACTTCGTCTGCCACCACGGCAAATCCTTTTCCGGCTTCACCTGCACGCGCTGCCTCCACTGCTGCATTCAGGGCCAGAATATTGGTCTGAAAAGATATATCTTCAATTGTCTTAATGATCCCGCCAATCTGATGGGAAGATTTTGAAATATCCTCTATGGCAACGGTCAAAGCCGCCATCTTCTGACTGCATACCTCTAATTGCGTGGATGCATCCGCAGCTGATTTCCGGGCATTGTCCGAGTCTTCGGAAGTACGGTTTACCTGTCCGGATATTTCCTGAATACTCGCTGACAGTTCCTGCACGGCTGAAGCCTGCTTTACCGCACCGTCAGAAAGTATCTGCGCACCGGATGCCATCCGCTTCGACTCCGTAGATACCTGTCCTGCCGTTACGGCAATCTTATAAAGTGCGCCGTTGAGGGAATCCAAAATCTGCCTCATTGCAGTTTGAATCGGAAGAAATTCCCCTCTGTAATCCCCGTCGATGGCCAGATCCATTTTTCCCTGTGCCATTTGTGCCAGCTTGGCATCTATATCCTGTATGTATTTTTTCAATTCCCGCTTTGTTTCATGGATTGATTCCACTAACATGCCGATTTCCGATGTGTCCGGCTGCAGCGGAAAATCTGCCGAAAGATTTCCCTCTGAAATCTCCTTCATCTGATCCCGCACCGCAATAACAGGTCGCACTATTTTCCGCCTTACTACTATCATGCTCAGCAGCTGCATGATTCCGACAATGATCAGTGCAATGCACATCATCAGTTTAATAAATTCCGCTTTTTCCTCCAGCCGCTCCACTTCTGCCAGCGTTCTTACATCCAGATCATTCAGGAACTCCTCTTTCAAAGAATTAATCTCCGCAATGGAAGTGCTGTACTCTTCCCCGTACACATATTCCAGTGCAGCCTCACGTTTACCCTCCTGTACATGCTTCATCGCTTCCTCTTCCAATGGAACCAGCTCATTGGAAAGCGCCATCATGGCATGGATCATGTCCTGCTCTTTTTCCGTAATACCGATCTCCTGCATGGCGGCTATGCCCAGATCACGGTTTTTCAGATTGTTGATCTCGTTCCAGTAATTATTATAATGCTCCTGGTTTCTGGTTGCGGAAAAAGCCCGCACTTCATTTGTCAGATAAGCGGAACCGTCCATGAACCGGTTTGCATTATAAGTCAGCATATAGCGGTTTTCATTGGCTTCACGCAGTTCCTCATTCACATAACTGTAGGAAAACAGCGACAGCACCGTAAAGATCAGTGCAAGGATCGAAACCCCGTTTAAGATCAGGGTCATGAAAGACTGATTCATTGCTTTCTTCATTTTGACCACTCCTTTGGTATAATAATGAAAAATCTGATTCTCAATCCGAAAAATGATCAAAATGCAACAATGCATATATAGAAAAGATTCAATTTTCGTATGAATATACTAACACATAATGTCCTATTAATCAAATCCTTTTATCTTTTTATTTCTTATCTTATTTCCCGTGCTTTAAATTTCCCTTTTCCGCATATACTATTTCCGAAGGAGATAACGGCTATGAAAAGAAAACTATTCCGCTGTGCCCTGTCCGGCATTTTATTTACCTCCATCGCAGGCACGCTTTCCCACTTTATATATGAATGGAGCGGCTTCAACCTCTATATCGGACTGTTTGCCCCTGTCAATGAATCCGTATGGGAACATATGAAACTGCTGTTTTTTCCCATGCTCCTTTATTTTGTATTTGAAAAGCTGATGATGGAAAACTATCCCCCGTCCCTGCCCTGTGACAATGCCGTGGCCCTGCTGTCAGGAACTTTCCTGATTCCCGTCCTCTTCTATACCTATACGGGAATCCTGGGCTTCCATTTATTGTCCGCGGACATTGCAGTCTTCTATATCAGTGTCGCTGCCGCCTTTCTCCTGCGCTGTTTTCTGGCTTCTCCCGGGAAAAAAATCAGCAGAATTCACTGTCTATGGCTGACCGCTCTGATTCTGCTGATTTTTATCTGTTTTCTTATATTCACATTCTGCCCTCCCGATATCGGGCTGTTTCGCGTACCTGCCTGAATTCCCCGGAGCCTAAACCTCCACGGCTTCTTCGTCCACATGCTGGCGCAGGATTTCCGACACTTCTTCAAGACTGAGATTCGAACTGTCTATCAGTTCCTCCAGACTTTCCAGCCGCGCCATCCGCTGTTCATTAACCAGAATCTGAAGTTCCTCTTTTTCTTTCAGTATCCGGATTTCAAGAGCATCGATGACTTCCTGTTTATCGGCTATCTTTTCCTCGATTGATTTTCTGACGCCTCTTGCCATAATTTACCTCCTTCAATAAACCAAGTTATTATATTATATGGACAAGGTCGCCAGTTTATGCATACCATGCAAGATCCGGCGCAAAATTTTTCCGCCGGATCTCTCCCTGCCTGCAGGACGGTTCCTTAAAAAATCACCCAGTATGCAGTATCCCCAAGAATCACCAGCTGCTCAGATGCATCAAAATAATCCCAGTTCTTCCCCTCAAAATGTTCCCGAAATACCGTTTCATCCATGGATACCTTTTCAAATTCCCTGCCGCTCACCGCATTGACCAGAGTATTTGTAACGATTCCCAAGGCGCGTTCATTGATCTGGTCCGTTTTATAGTATACATTATTATAGCTGGACGGACAGTTCGTGTCATTCCCGACAGCCAGCTTCTCTACGCGTATGCCTGTCTGAGCTTCATATTTCTCCACCTCCTGGCAGAACATCATCACATAGGTTTTATCCAGCGTATTGCTGACCATATGATTCGTCACGATAATATGACAGAACATCATCTGTACCGCCAGATAACCGCAGCAGACATAACACATAACCGTGCGCACCACATCTTCCGCACATATGAAGGCAATCAGCAGCAGCATGGACTGCATGATATAAAAAATCCAGATCAGACGCGGATAAAGCATACTGCTCGCCTGTACCATCGGGAGCACGTAAACCATCATCGTCATGGCCGCCAGCAGCAGAAAATAATACAAAACCGCCATCCGGTTTCTGTCCTTCAGGAACTTCCGCAGCGTGATCACGATCGCAAACACCATGATCAGAAGCGGCAGCCCGGCTCCCGGAAGCAGTCCCCTGCTGTCTTTCAGCAGACTTACCAGATCTTTCGCACACAGACCGATCTTTCCCATGATATCACCGATGCCGGCGCCTTTCTCAGCCTTTTCCAAAATCCCCGTCTTCACAAGCACGGTAATGCTCATCATATTCAAAAGGCCGGCTCCGAATGTCACACAGCCGCAGAGCAATTCCTGCACTACCGTCCTAACCGTGATCTTATACTCCTGGTGCACAAAAATCCATGCGGACAATATGATCGCCGCATATACCACCGCTACCTGATATTCCATGGTCGAACAAAGGAAGAGCAGAAACGCGGCGGCATACTTCTTTTTCGTAAACAGGAAAATACCGGTGGACGCGAACAGATAGGCAAGGCCGAACATCAGGGAACACTCACCAAACATCAGGGACTCCGAAAACAGCACATTGGAAAACATCAATCCGGTAACCGCATAATATGCGATTTTTCCATATCCGTTCCCGCAGCTGACTTTATCCTCAAAACTTCTCTGTACCATCCATACCGACACGGCTATCAGGAATACGGCTATAAACACCGTGATCCCGGTATGGTCTGCCGTCGTAAGCCCGAATTGCCAGAGTATATAGTCCATCAGTCCCGAAAGATACCGTCCTCCCTCGCATCTTCCTATAATATCCGTCTGCGGTCTCACATAATGGAACAGCGTATCGCAGTTAAAACTCCTCCGGAACATACCTCCCCATGTGACAAACAATATTAAGTAATCAATCAGAAACCGATTGAGCCATTCCCTTTTCTTTTCCATCATTCTCCGCTAATACTTTCCTCCTTATTTTGTAAAATACCGGACACCGGATTCAAAAATCTTCAGATCCTGTTCCCCGTAAATATTGACCGCCACTGAGCGGTCCCTCCGCTCTGCATGGGCCATCTTGCCAAAACATCTCCCATCCCCGGAAGTAATCCCCTCTATTGCCGCATAGGAGCCGTTTATATTCCACTCTTCATCCATGGATACCCTTCCGTCCGCATCCGCATACTGGGTAGCCACCTGTCCATTCGCAAACAGTCTGTCGATCCATTCCTTCGGCGCCACAAAACGGCCTTCTCCATGGGAAGCAGGCGTGACGTAGGTCTTTCCCACTTCCGCCTCCTGCAGCCAGGGCGATTTATTGGAAACCACTTTGGTATATACCATCCTGGAAATATGACGGTTGATCGTATTGAAGGTCAGCGTCGGGGAATCCTCTTTCTGCCCTGTAATCTCTCCGCAAGGCACCAGTCCCAGCTTGATCAGCGCCTGAAAACCGTTGCAGATTCCCAGCGCCAGACCATCCCTTTCCTTCAGCAGCCGCATAACCGCTTCCTTCATCTTCTCATTCTGGAATGCGGTTGCAAAGAATTTTGCACTACCGTCCGGCTCATCCCCCGCGGAGAAACCTCCGGGGAACATAATGATCTGCGCTTCATTGATGGATTTTTCAAATACTTCCACCGATTCCCTGATGTCTTCAGCCGTCCTGTTCTTAAAGACCTTCGTCACGACTTTCGCACCGGCGCGTTCAAAAGCCTTCGCACTGTCATATTCGCAGTTCGTCCCCGGAAATACGGGAATGAACACGGTAGGACGCGCCACCTGATTTCTGCATACATACACTTTTTCCGTCCGGTACAGCGACGATTCTACCGGTGCTGACTCTTTCACCGCTTTGGTCGGAAATACCTTTTCCAGCCGGGAAGTCCATGCTTCGAGCACCTCTTCCATCGGTATAAAGCAGTCTTTGTATGCAAAGCCCGCCTCATCCGTCACCTCGCCGATGATGCGGTAACTCTCTATCCCTTCCAGTTTCTCCAATTTGTCCGCCGGTATTTCCGCAATGATATCACCGATGCCGTTCTCGAACAAATCCTTCTCCGGCAGATCCCCGAAAAGTTTCACGCCCAGCTTGTTGCCGAACGCCATCTTGCTTACCGCTGCTGCAATTCCCTTTGCATCCAGGGCGTAAGCCGATACAATGATCCCGTCCTCCATCAATGACGTAATCTGATGGTACAGATCCAATACACTCTCATAAACGGGCACATCGTATTCGTCTTTTGCAAACCAAAACTGTACCAGCCGGTTTCCTGCACACTTCAGCTCCGGCGTAACAATATCCTTTTCCTTCGCCACGTCCACGGCAAAGGAAACCAGTGTGGGAGGTACGTCAATATCATTAAATGTGCCGGACATACTGTCCTTGCCGCCGATGGACGGCAGACCATAACCAATCTGCGCGTCATATGCCCCAAGCAGCGCTGCAAAAGGCTGGCTCCACCGTTCCGGGTCAGAGGTCATCCGCCGGAAATATTCCTGAAACGTAAACCGGATATTCCTGCAGTCGCCGCCGTTAGCCACGATTCTTGCCATGGATTCCGTCACCGCATAAATTGCACCGTGATAAGGACTCCAGGAAGACAGATATGGATCAAAGCCATAACTCATCATGGTCACGGTATCCGTTTTTCCCCTCAGGACCGGCAGCTTCGCCACCATCGCCTGTGTTTCGGTGAGCTGATACTTCCCGCCGTAAGGCATCAGAACAGAGGCTGCGCCGATGGAAGAATCGAACATTTCCACCAGACCCTTTTGGGAGCAAACGTTCAGATCGTTCAGCAGCGCCAGCCATGCCGCCTTCACGTCATTCCTTTCCAGCGCTTCTGCCGCCTCCTCCGTTGCGATCTTGCGGAAATAATTATCTTTTTCTTCCGGAATATCCACTTTTACACCGGTCTCCTGATGAGCGCCGTTCGTATTCAGAAAGGCCCGCTTAATGTTGACAATCTCTTTCCCGCGCCATTTCAGTACGAGCCTGGGTTCTTCTGTCACCACTGCCACCGGAACGGCTTCCAGGTTTTCTTCTGCCGCATAATTTAAGAAAACGTCCACCTTTTCCGGTGCGACCACTACCGCCATTCTCTCCTGCGACTCCGAAATGGCCAGTTCCGTTCCGTCCAGTCCCGCATATTTCTTCGGCACCTTATCCAAATCTACCGTCAGACCGTCTGCCAGCTCCCCGATTGCCACAGACACACCCCCAGCACCGAAATCGTTGCATTTTTTTATCAACCGGCTGACTTCTTCCCTGCGGAACAGCCGCTGGATCTTCCGTTCGGTGGGAGCATTTCCCTTCTGTACCTCCGCTCCGCATGTTTCAATGGAACTCTCCGTATGCACTTTGGAGGAACCGGTCGCCCCGCCGCAGCCGTCGCGTCCGGTCCGCCCTCCCAAAAGAATGATGATATCACCCGGATCGGAATTCTCACGAATGACATTCTTTCTGGGAGCGGCACCCATAACCGCCCCGATTTCCATCCGCTTGGCCACATAATCCGGATGATAGATTTCCTTCACATAACCGGTAGCCAGCCCGATCTGATTCCCATAAGAAGAATAGCCGCTGGCTGCCCCGCGCACCAGCTTCTTCTGGGACAGTTTTCCTTTTAACGTATCCGCAACCGGAACCGTCGGGTCTGCCGCTCCGGTAACACGCATCGCCTGATATACATATCCGCGGCCGGAAAGCGGATCCCTGATAGCCCCGCCAAGGCAGGTAGCCGCACCGCCGAAAGGCTCGATCTCCGTAGGATGGTTGTGCGTCTCATTCTTAAAGAACACCAGCCATTCCTCCGTCACCGGTCCTTCGCCGTAATCCATTTCCACAGGCACGATCACGGAACATGCATTAATCTCATCGGATTCCTCCATGTCCTGCAGTTTGCCGTCCTTTTTTAACTTCCGCATCGCCATAAGGGCCAAATCCATCAGGCAGATAAACTTATCCTCCCTGCCCTTAAAAATCTCCTCTCTCGTATCAAGATAACTCTGATACGTTGTTTCAATAGGCGTCCGGTAATATCCCTCCCCGAATTCTACTTCCTTCAGTTCGGTGGAAAACGTAGTATGACGGCAATGGTCTGACCAGTAAGTATCCAGCACCCTTATTTCCGTCATGGAAGGATCCCTGCTCTCGTCCAGCTTAAAATAGTTCTGTATATGTCTGAAATCTTTAAACGTCATGGCCAGACCAAGAGACTCATATAACTCTCTCAGTTCCGTCTCCGGCATATCCGAAAATCCTTCCAATACGGATACGTCCGCCGGTTCTTCAAAATCCGTCACCAAAGTCTCCGGTTTATGCAGGTCCGTTTCCTTGGAATCCACCGGATTGATACAATATGCCTTTATACGTTCAAATTCCCCGTCGGATATATCCCCCGTCACCAGATAAGTGACTGCCGTCCTGATGATTGGCTGTTCCTCTTCCTGAAGGAATTTCACACACTGGACAGCCGAATCCGCCCTTTGGTCAAACTGCCCCGGCAGGAACTCCACGCTGAACACCCTGCCCCCTTCCGGTATCTCAAAACTCTCCCGATACAGGATGTCCACCGGTGGCTCTGAAAATACAATGCCGCAGGCGGTTTCAAATATGTCCTCCGACAGATTTTCCACGTCATAGCGGATAAATACCCTGACATTTTCCACTCCTGCAATATTCAGGTAACTCCTGATCTCCTCTTTCAGTTCCCGCGCTTTTACCGCAAAAGGTTCTTTCTTTTCCACATAAATACGCTTCACATTTCCCATGATGCTTCAACCATCCTCCTTGATTACGTCATTTTGACTGTTTACTGCTTCTTTCTTCGTCTGTGTTCTTTCATTCTTCCGTCTCTATAATTAACCCCTGCATGATATAGAGGATCTCCCTATCCACCGTTTCTTCTGTAATTCCCCTCGTCTGAGACGCTATTTTCAGCCCTTCGAGCACGTACATGACATTCCTCGCCGCTCCTTTGGCATCCTCACAGTAAAATTCCCCGTTCTCCACCCCTGCCTCGATCAGCTTTTCGACGATCCGGACCGCCATGTCAAACCGCTTCTTTAACAGATTGTCCTTCTTAGGTACTTTATGCGCAAAAAAATACTCGTAGACCGCCATTGTGAGATTGTTTTTCCTGCGGAGCAGTTCCTTTTTCTGCTCCTTTAAAAACAAGGCCAAAATATCCGAGGGATAAGCGTCTTTGCCAAAAAATTCTTCCATTTCGCCAGAATCCTCTGCCTCCTTTGCTTCCGCTCCCAGCACTTCCACAAACAGTTCCTGGGTACTGGAAAAGTACAGATACAGTCCTCCGCGGCTGATACCGCAGGCATCCACGATATCTTTCATCGTCACATTTTTATATCCTTTTTCTACAAAAACAGTCCGCGCCGTATCCACAATATATTGCTTCTTCTGCTCTGATTTCTCACTCATCCACGCAACCCCTTACGAAAACTATCTTCTTTCCCAATACTCCAGAATTTCCTTCATTTTCGTTAATACTTTCAATATGGAACCGTTTGCGACCCCCTCGGTCCAGACAGTCCCCTTCGTCATCCCGCCCAAAATATATTTTGACAAAATCCCCTTCAATCCATCCATCTGGCGGATGGTCGCCCGCTCGATATAAACCTGTTCATCCGCAACCGTACGAATCCGGTTGCGCGAGTATACATAGGCATAATTCCTGTCTAAAAGATCCGTCTGTCTCGCATCCTTGACCAGACTCAGCAGCGTGCTGTCATACACGGGAAAAGTTATGGAATGTTCCCCGATACCTTCTCCCGCATAGATGCTGGATGCAGTGTAGGTTCCAGCCTTGGTTTCCAGCCACGGGATATATTTGATCAGGCGTTCTACATCCGGCCGGTATCCGTTTGCAACTTCCTGCATATATGTTTCATCCTTCTCCATGTTCTTCTGTCTCCCTGCTTTCTTTAAATAATCTGTTTTTAATAGAGTATAACATAAAATGTCAAAATGTACAGCAAACTTATCAAAAAAAGTAATCTCATGTTGTATTTAAACTTTAAAATTAGTATAATAAAAATAATACAACTTTTGAGGAGGATAGCATCATGGCTAAAGAGTTTAAAAGCGGTACCGTCATCTGTCAGAGCGGCCATAAGATCGAGTCCCTGTATATGATTGCAAAGGGAACCGTACGCGCCGTATATTCGGGCGGTGAATTTTTTTTAGATAAAGGAGATATTATAGGACTGAGCGCACTGCAGCACGATTCCTATATTTTCTCTTACATTGCGTCGGATGATGTAACTGTTGCATCATTCCCTTATCAGGAGGGACGGCTGGCCGAACTGCTTGCCCAAAAACCGGATTTCGCCCAGCTGATCATGAAATCCAGTTTTAAACAGATTAAAAGTGTTATCGAAGAATACGAATACATGAAATACGACTGTGACACCCTGTACCACTATCTGTTAGACAGCTATAAAGAGTATTCCTCACTCTGTGAGCGTTATTCCATTTCTCCAAGGCTCCTGCCCGATTTGGAAACCATTGCACCGCTGTCCCTGGAGGATGATATTCCGCAATGGCTGATCGATTATTATGAGAACATGGGCACGATACTTCTCCATGCCCTTTCTTCCTGCAAGGTTCCTACCCACAACTTTATCAACGGCCTGCTGATGAAATCCAGCATGGATATCGGTAACATTCTTTCGATCTGTTATACAATGTATGATTATAAAGCTGATATTGCGCGCCTGCTGATGAATGAAAACCGTTTGGATCTATTCGATCTGTATACAACGCTTCTGTTCCGAATCGGTCAGGATAACGAAGACTCCACAGCCGTCAGCGCTGCCATCAGCCGCATGATGCTCCATCTTGAAAGCATCGGCTCCATTGAACGTTCTCTTTATGAAGCGAGGGCGCTTGAATACAAAAAGCTGCTGGCGGACATGGAAGCCAACGGATTCGATTCGCCCAGGAAGAAACCGGAACCTGCCAAAAATACTAACGCAATTGCCGGTTCCCTTGAAACCATCCTCAATTATTCGGGCTGTGAACAGGAGACCGCTGCGGCTTTCCGTCAGCAGATTGAAGAATACAAACGGCAGATTGACAAAAATGCCACGGATGATGTCAACCGGAAGCTGCGCCTCAATCTTACCAAATCCTTTTACCAGGTTTACAATGCCGCCTTCCAGGTCAGCCTTAAGAATCCCGATATTCCTACCGTGGTGAAAATGTTCTTCCTCTTCGGCTATGTGGATGAAGAACTTGCCGGAAAAGAAAATGCAGATTACCTGTATTCCCTTGCGGAACATTTTCCCTCTTCTCCGGAAGACCATGTCTATACGGTTTATGAATGGCTGAAAGCCGTTTACGAAGGCCGGAAAGAGCCGAGCCGGAATGAATTTGACGCAGATTATACGGCTTATCTCCATGAACTTAAAATGACCGGCAAGATCACCGCCGAACAAGAACGGGACATGGCAACCGATAATTCAGAGAAAGTCCTTTTTGAAATAAACAACATGTTCCCGCTGGTCAATAAGATCACATTCGGCAGACTTACTACTTTCTGCCCTGTTTTCTCGGAACACAATGTATTAAAGGATTTGGAGAAATCTTTGGTAAGTGCCGAAGAAGTGGACAATGCTTTTGATCAGATCCGCGCACTGGACTTTGGCGCATACTACCGTGAAACCGTCTTTTCCCAACCGGAAAAGGGCGTGTTAAAGGAACAGGTGAATGTGGAAATCCTGCCCGATATCATCCTAATGCCAAACATCGGTATCCGCGGCGTTATGTGGCAGGAAATAGAAGGGAAACGCCGTACTACGCCCGCACGTATGATGCTTTCCATTTTCCAGATGGAAGACCTGCCTACGACCCTTGCAAGGCTGACCGGCGAATTCCGCTGGGAAATGTGCAAACGCGTACAGGGTGCAAGATGGAACGATCTGTCGGAGCCTTCCCTTACCAGTGAATATTTCGACTATATACAGTTCTACAAAAAGAACAATGCCCTGACACCCGAAGCCAAGGATAAAATCAAAACCGCCATGCAGAAAGCGAAAAATAATTACAAAGAAATGTTTGTCCGTGACTATGTCACATGGATTCTGTTTGAAGGCACCGGTTCGCCCCGTATGAATAAAGTAGCCAGAAACATACTTTTCAGCTACTGCCCGTTTTCCAAAGCGGTCCGTGAAAAACTAAAAGCCAACCCGCTCTATAAAGAGATACTGGACCGCTATGATATCCGCAATGCCCAAAAGATCCATCATATGGATAACCTCTATCAGAAAATACAAAAGGGAGGCTTCCCGATTCCGGAGGAAATTGCCGTACAGCGGCGTTTTCTGGAGAGCTGACAAACAGCCGGCTTACTTTTCACTGAAGACCGACGGACTGACGAATTGTCTTATTATCATACAAAAAAGGCGCTGCAGCCGCAGTGCCTTTTTTGTATTGACTTTTTTAATTCTTCTTATCTCTTCGCCTTCTTGGCTTCCAACGCTTTATCCGTAGGTCTTACCAATACCAGACTGATAACCAGAGCCACAACATAGAGAACGATGGTCGCATACAGAACAGTCTGATAACCCGTAGGATTGACCGTCAGCATCTCCACCGTTCCGTCGGGAAGCGCATGTTCGATTTCAACCGGAGTTCCAAAATTATTTACAATCCAGGATGCCATCTGGTTTCCGGTAAGTCCGGCAACCCCCCATGCAGACAAGGTCAGTCCGTGAATGGCGCTGATGTTGCTCATTCCATAGTGATCCGACAAAAGTGTGGGTACATTGGAGAACCCGCCGCCGTATCCGGCATTTACTACAAAAATCAGGCACAGAACCAATACCGTCAGCAGCATGTTTCCATTGCCGTTCTTAATACCGCCTGTCAGCATGACAATTCCCGTAAATACGATGGAAAGAACAAAAATCAGCTTATAAATCGTATTCCTGTCTTTCATTGTATCCGCCCATGCAGAGAACCCAAGACGTCCGCCTGCATTAAAGACTGCGGAAACCGTGGAAATGACACCTACCGCTCCTGCCAGACCGATACATTTTACGATCATCTTTTCCTGGGAGATCAGGGCAAGACCACAGGTGATATTGATGTAGAACATCAGCCAGATCCCCACGTAGTTGGCAACCGGTTTGGACTTGATGACCGCCATCATGCTCTGTCCCTTCTCTTTTGACTTAGGCTCATGCCATCCGTCCGGCTTCTTTAACAACAGATGCCCGGCAAACATCATCACAAAATATACCACCGCCAGAATCAGAAACATCTTATAAATGCCGCCCTCGCCCAGATTGTCAAGCATCGCCTGCATGATCGGGCTGGCAATCGCCTTTGCCGCACCGAATCCGGCAACCGCCAGTCCGGTAGCCAGTCCCTTCCTGTCCTCAAACCAAAGCATTAGTGTCTTAACAGGAGACAGATAACCGGTTCCAAGGCCGACACCCATGATAAAACCGTAACATACATAAATACCGATCAGTGCCAGCATACTTCCCTGATGCGCACCGCCGTAATAAATGAAAAAGCCTGTTCCAGCCATTCCCGATGCAAAACAGATGGCAGCGATCAGGGAGGACTTATGTATGTCCTTTTCTACCACATTCCCAAGGAAAGCGGCAGACATGCCAAGAAAGAAAATCGCAAAACTGAACGCCCATTCAGTTGCCCCTTTTGAAAAACCGATATAATCGGCAATTTCCTGGCTGAAAATCGACCAGCAGTAAACAGTACCGATACTGCAATGAAGCAATAATGCAGGAATTGCGGCACGGAACCATTTATTGGAACGCCAGCCTTTTGTGTTTGTCTCATTTCCTTTACCCATAATTCACATTCCCTCAACTATTCTTTCGTTTTCCCGAATGGCTGTATTATATACCGACCATATCCGAGTAGGATTATTATAAACCCTATTTAGTTAAATTTCAACATTAAAATTGACATCGTCCTGTTTCCTTTTGTGGATTTTTGATATGACAGGCCGGTTCGGCTGTTGCCGGCATGTCCATCCGGTTTGCGCCGGCATGTTACTGCTCGTTCCCAATCTCTTAATTTTTACGAAACTGTTTTACATCCGTCCCGAAAAAGTGTATACTACCGACAGAAACCGTTATTATGATGATTACAGTGACATGAGGTAAATCCATGAAATATTTTCTTCTATTTATAAAAAAGACACTGCGTTTCGTACTGAAACCGCTCTCTTTTGTACCCGCAATTTTTGTCATGTATATGATCTTCCATCTGTCCGCGCAGGACGGTATGACCAGCAGCCAGTTAAGCTATAAGGTCAGCACGAAAATCGTTACAACGGCAGACCATATATTAGAAAAAGACTTTTCCCCGGAACAGATTAAATATTATGCCAACTCCATTCATTACTACGTCCGTAAACTTGGACACGTTACAGAATACTTTATTCTGGCGGTATCCGTGGCTTTCCCTCTCTACGTCTACCGGGTCCGCGGCTTTTCCCTGATGCTTGTGGCAGGACTGTTCTGCGTCGCTTTCGCCGGACTGGATGAATATCACCAGTCTTTTGTGGCAGGACGCGGCCCCTCGAAGCGGGATGTGGCAATTGACAGTATCGGAATTTTTACCGGAATCATCCTTGTACGCATCGTGGGGTGGACCGGACGGATGACCATCTTCCGCCCGCTGTCCAACCGCTCGGTACACTGATATACGGTATATCCACATTTCTCTAAATGACATTTCTGAATATGGATGCAGATTCAGAAATGTCATATTCCAGAAAAATTCCCATCCGAAACAAGCAGCCCGTCCACACCGCACCTGTCCGCCACTGCCATATCGCTTTCTTTTTCATTCCCGACCATCAGGCATTCTTCCTTTTTCAATGCATGCTTTCGAAGCAGCGCTTCCATATATGCTTTTTCCGGCTTTTTTATCCCAAAATCGGAGGAAATAAAGATATCGTCAAAATATTTCCCGATTCCTGTTTCCTCAATTTCCGGCGCAGTAAACAGCCGCTGGGCATTGGACAACAGGTAAATATGCTTTCCATCTTCCCGCAGTCTCTGCAGCAAAGGCACCGTTGCGTCATAAAGCCTCATATACTCTCTGGAAAGTTTGCGGAAATGATATGCCAGATCATCCACCCATTCCCTCTTCACCGTCACTCCCTTTTGGCAGAACAAATTGAAAAACACTTCCCCGACTTCTATTTCCACTTCCCAATACACTGTCTGTTTTTCCTTCCGCAGCCGTTCTTCCTCCTTCCGGCATTCGTCCCTGTAAGCCTTTTTCAACGCTGCCGCTGTGTATACAGCGCCTTCTCTCCCATACGTCTCCGCCATTTTTTCCCAAAGTTCATCTTTTTCCTCATCCGTATGGATATCCACCAAAGTCCCATATAAGTCAAAAATATAATTCTGATACATCCCTTTTCCTTTCCTTTTCCGTCTGTCTCTTTCAAACAAACCCCGGCCGGATTCCCTTTACCGGAACAACAGAATCGAATACGGCGGCATGGTAACGGTCATTCCGTTCATACCGGCCTTCTCATCCCCTGTCAGGAGCCGTCCACTTAAAATCCAGCTTCCCGCCTGCTCTTCATCCGTCATGCCGCTTGTCGCCAGCCAGTTTCCGTCCGCTTCTTTTCCGTTCAAAATAAGCCCTGTCACATCCACCGCCTTTTCTTCTTTGGAAATATTCATAAGAAGCAGGATTTCCGAATCTCCGTATACCTTTTTCACTGCGCATATCCAGTCGTCTGAAATTTCCTCCAGACACTCCGTCTTTCCTCTTGCAATTTCCGGATAAGTATTCCGAAGCCGTATGGCATCTTTATAATACTGGTAAATGGAACCGCTGTCCACGCTCTGTTCCTCCAGACTGTCATACTTCATCTTTACATCATCCATATCCTGCGGACCGCGGCACATTCCATCGGCCGCAGGATCCTTACTCCAATACATCGGCGCACGTTTATTTTCGTCCTTACCGGCCCCTTTCATGCCAAGTTCTTCCCCATAATATACAAAAGCACAGCCACCCATCATCAGATTCATAGCGCCTGCCATCTTCGTCTGCCGCTCCGAATCCTCTCCCGCATAATATCCGGCGCTCCTTCCTAAATCATGATTCGTGTAAAAAGGAGCATCTACAAAATCTTCGTTATAAGAAGCATATTTCTCCTCGCTGTCACATAACGCCTGTCCGAATCCGGAAGCTGTGGAAACACCCTTTACCACATTGGCAATGATCCCCGAATTATCTGCAAAAGCGAAATCAAACACACTGTCTATGCCGCTTTCATAATACCGGGCATAAGTATTCTGGTCAGACCACACTTCGGCTACCAGATAAGCATCCTCCTTCTTCTCCTTCACCATACCGTTAAACCAGTCCAGCACTTCCGCATTCGCATCCGGATTTCCTGAATAATACTCCTTCGCCGCATCCAGACGGAAGCCGTCCACGCCTTTCGCCAGCCAGAAATCAACAATCGCCTCTATTTCTTCCCTCACCTTTTCATTACCGAGATTCAGATCCGGCATTTCACTCCAAAACGGTGCCTCATAATACCATGTTCCATCGAAATCGCAATATCCCATCCCCTTTTCTTTGGAAAAATTATAATACCCTACATAAGGACACTCCTCCTCATTCGGCTCCTGTCCCTCATCCAGCTGTTTTAAGTAATCACACGCTGCAAGAAACCAGGGATGGGAAGAAGACGTATGGTTCAGCACCAAATCCAGAATCACATGCACATCCCTTGCCTTGCACTCCTCCATAAATGCCTCAAAATCTTCCATCGTCCCATACTGTTCATCAATTCCGTAATAATCCGTCACATCATATTTATGATATGTTGTGGACGGCATAATCGGCATCAGCCATATCCCATTGCACCCAAGGTCGGTATCCGTGGAATCATCCCCATCATTAATATAATCCAGCTTTTCCGTCAGTCCCTTCAAATCCCCGATTCCGTCCCCGTCACTGTCATAAAAAGAATATACAAACACTTCATAAAACGTCCGATATTTATCATCCGGCATGTCCAACGGCGGCAGCTCCATTCCGAATTCCCCTCCGCCCTCTGCCGCGTCCGCCGAATCCGATAATTCCATTCCCACAATCCCTGCTGCACCTTGATCCGTATCGGCCGCCTGTTCCGCACCTTCTATGGCACTCTGTTCCGCGTCAGCCGTCCCAGCACCGCCGCATCCCGCCAGACTGCCCGTCAAACATATGCCCGTCAGCCACAACGCCAAATACCGCTTTCCCACAGTCTTCCACATCTTCCATTCTTCCTTTCCTCTACCCATACCAACTCAAATTCCGGCAACTGCTCCGTTCCTCATTTCTCCTATATTATAAGCCATTTTCAACAGAAATACCAGTACAGCGTTTTCGAAATTCTACGCAGATCATTTAGAACGTTACTTGATTGCGGCCCGCATCCTGGAGAAGTCTCTGCTATTCTGCTTAGAAAAATCCGCCAGAATAAGTGCATGGAAAACGGGGAACAACCGAACCTCCAAAGCCCCCCGACAGGGGCATCCTCCTTCACCACCAAACAATCTTGCCAAACTGTAACATTCTTCCCAATTTTTTTCAACTTTCCTCTTGCCATCCTCCCTCCACTATGTTATAATAATTTTCGGCGATTCAAGAAAGCCAAGCCTAGGGGCATAGTTCAAAGGTAGAACAGTGGTCTCCAAAACCATCGATGTGGGTTCGATTCCTACTGCCCCTGCTATCCGATACCAGGCACTGATAAATTGATTTTGTCAGTGTCTTTTGTTTACAATATTTTGCCAATAAGGAGACAGCCGCATGAAACACATTTGGAAAAAACTACTCCCCCTCCTCACCGTCCCGTTCCTCGTGCTTTTGGACCAGCTTACCAAAGCCGCAGCCGGGAGTCGCTTAAAGGGACAGCCGGACTATCCGCTTCTTGCGGATATCCTCGAATTTTCCTATTTGGAAAATACAGGAGCGGCGTTCAGTTCCTTTTTAGGAAAGCAGGGGTTTCTCATCACCTTAACTTCACTGGTCATGCTGTTCCTTCTCGTAAAATATGTCCAGATTCCCGAAGGAAAACACTATCTTCCCATGCATCTGTCCCTGCTGCTGATTATCAGCGGCGGCATCGGCAACCTGATCGACCGGGTTGCCAACGGCTACGTCATTGATTTTATTTATTTTGTGCCCATTGATTTCCCGAAATTCAATGTTGCCGACTGCTATGTGACCGTGGGCATGGCACTGCTTTGCATCGTCTGCTTCTTTTATTACAAAGATGACGAACTGGATTTCCTGTTTTCCATTAAGCCGAAATCAGGAAACCGTTAATACTGCGTAAGTCCATTGGAGCGGACGCCGCATTAAAAAACAGCGCTACACTGCAAACTGACTGTTATACAGCTGTGCATAGAACCCGCCCTGCGCCAGCAGAGAATCATGATTCCCCTGTTCTATGATATTTCCGTCCTTCATCACCAAAATGATATCCGCTTCCTGAATCGTGGAAAGTCTGTGGGCAACAATGAAACTGGTTCTTCCCTCCATCAGTTTCGCAAATGCATTCTGAATCCTGATCTCCGTCCTCGTATCAATGGAAGAAGTCGCTTCATCCAATATAAGCATATCCGGCTGACAGAGCATTACCCTTGTAATACATAAAAGCTGCTTCTGGCCCTGGGACAGATTTCCGCCGTCCTCCGCGATCACTGTATCGTACCCTTCCGGCAGACGTTTAATGAAACTGTGGGCATGGGCCGCCTTCGCCGCCGCAATGACTTCCTCCTCCGTGGCATCCGGCTTACCCATGACAATGTTCTCTCTTATGTTTCCTGACTTTAACCACGTTTCCTGCAGCACCATGCCGAAAGCAGTACGCAGGCTCTTACGCGTTACCTGACGGATATCCCTGCCTTCCACCCGGATGCTTCCTTTATCCACATCGTAAAACCGCATCAGCAGATTAATTAACGTAGTTTTTCCGCAGCCCGTAGGCCCAACGATCGCCACACGCTGTCCCGGCTTCACCGTCAGGTTGAAGTCCTCGATCAGCTTTTTCTCCGGCGTATAGGAGAAACATACATGTTCCAGCTCCACATTTCCCTCTGCATCCGCCAGCTTCGCCGCATCCTGCGCATCCGGTATCTGCGCCTCTTCCTCGATCAGCTCGAAAATCCTGCCCGCACAGGCAAGCGCATTCTGCAGTTCCGTGATCACGCCGGAAATCTCGTTAAAAGGTTTCGTATACTGATTGGCATACGTCAGCAGACAGGACAGCTGCCCCACGCTGATACCGCCCCTGATGGCGAGAAAAGCGCCCGTGATTCCCACACCGGCATAAACCAGACTGTTGACAAAACGTGTAGCGGGATTGGTAATGGAAGAAAAGAAAATCGCCTGTAACGAACACTTTTGCAGCCTCCCGTTAATTTCATCAAACCGCTCCATGGCATTCTCCTCATACCCGAATGCCTGTACCACTCTTTGGTTTCCTACCATTTCATCGATCAGGGCCGTCTGCTCCCCCCTTGTCTCGGACTGCAGCTTAAACATATGATAAGTTTTCTTCGCAATAAAATTCGCCACCAGAAACGAAACGGGCGTAATGCATACCACTACTGCCGTAATCCCGATATGAATGGTCAGCATAATGACCAAAGTTCCTGCGATCGTCACCACTCCGGTAAACAGCTGGGTAAATCCCATCAAAAGCCCGTCCGCAAACTGATCCACATCCGCGATCACCCTGCTGACCACTTCTCCGTACGAATGGGCGTCCAGATATTTTAACGGCAATACCTCGATCTTCCGAAACGCCTCGTCGCGAATATCCCTTACGATCCCGTAAGTCATCTGGTTATTGCACACATTCATCAGCCATTGGGCAACCGCTGTCAATGCTATGGCAATTCCCATTTTTACCAAAATCGTAAGGATTCCTTCAAAATCCACCAGTCCCCTTTCCACGATCAAATCTACCGCATCCCCGGTCAGTATGGGTACATATAACGTCAGCGCTACCACACATGCTGCCATCAGCACGGATACCCCCAGGTAAAACCAATATTTCCGGATATAACGCAATACTTTGAAAAGGATTTCCTTCTGCCTGCTTCTGCCTTTCATGATACCCGCCCCTCCTTTTTGAACTGGGAATCGTAAATTTCCCTGTATACCCCGCAGCTTTCCATCAGCTGATCATGGGTTCCCATTCCTGCAATTTCCCCATCGTCCATAACAATAATGGCATCCGCATACTGGATGGAAGCCGCCCTTTGGGAAACGATAAACACGGTGGGAGCATCTTCCATCTCCCGAATCGCCTTACGCAGTTTGGCATCGGTAGCAAAATCCAATGCGGAAGCGCTGTCATCCAATATGAGGATTTCCGGCCTGCGTACCAGGGCCCTTGCAATCGTCAGTCTCTGCTTCTGACCGCCGGACAGATTTTTGCCTGCCTGTGCCACCTGCGCATCCAGTCCTCCGTCCTTTGTCTCCACAAATTCCCTGGACTGGGAAATTTCCAGTGCACTCCACAGTTCTTCCTCTGTGGCATCCTCCCTGCCCCACAGCAGATTTTCCCGTATCGTTCCTTTGAATAATACGGCTTTCTGCATGACCATGCCGATCTTATCACGCAGTTCGGCTAAGGTATAATCCCGTACATCCACACCGTTTACCATCACCCTGCCTTTTGTGGCATCGTAAAATCTGGGAATCATATTTACCACGGATGATTTTCCGGAACCCGTACCGCCGATGATGCCGATGGTCTGTCCCTTCTGAACCTGAAAATGAATATCCGTCAAAGATTCCGCTCCCGCATTCTTATACGTCAGGCATACATGCTCAAAGGAAACGGCAGGAACAGACGCCGGCGGAACAGAAACCGGTGGAATAGAAACTGCCGCCTCTTTCCCCTTTTCCGGCGACACCAGGCTGGACGATGTTTCAAACACCGCCTCAATGCGGTTGGCACAGGCAAACGCCTTCGTTACGGTAATGATCAGGTTTGCCAGCTTGATCAGTTCCACCAAAATCTGCGACATGTAATTCACCAGCGCTACCACCTCGCCCTGCGTGATATATCCGGCCTCCACCTGCAATGCCCCTGTCCAGATCAGTACAATAACCGCACCGTTGATAATGATATAAGTCACCGGATTCATGAGTGCGGATATCTTCCCCACAAACATCTGCATTTTCGTCAGCGACTCATTCCCTTCCTGAAAGCGGACGATTTCCGATTCTTCCTTATTGAAAGCCCGCACCACTCTGGCTCCCGTCAGGTTTTCCCTCGTGATTCCCAGAATTCTGTCCAGTCCTGCCTGCACCTTCTTGTATAAAGGCATACTGATGATCATAATTCCAAACACAACGATGCAGAGCAGCGGTATCGTCACCACAAACACAAGTGCCGCCTTTACGTCAATGGTAAATGCCATCACCATCGCGCCGAATACAATGAACGGGGAACGCAGAAACAGCCGGAGCACCAGATTCACTCCTGACTGTACCTGATTCACGTCGCTGGTCATTCTCGTAATCAGCGTAGAAGTCCCGATGGTATCCATTTCCGAAAACGACAGCGTCTGAATATGCTGAAACAGTGCGTGTTTCAGTTCCGTGGAAAATCCCACCGCCGCCTTTGCCGCAAAGAACTGCGCCGTAATGGAACACACCAGCCCGATCAGCGCAAGGGCAAGCAGAAGCAGCCCCATATTCAGAATCATTCCCCTCTGCCCCTGTCCGATCCCCGTGTCAATGATCTGTGCCATAACAAGCGGCACAAACAGTTCAAAGGAAGCCTCCAGCATTTTAAAAAGCGGAGCCATCACTGTTTCTTTTTTGTAATTCCTTAAATATACCAGTAATTTCTTCAAAACTCAAAACTCCTTCCATCCCGTTTCCCTGTCTCATCCGTCCCCTGCCTGTTAAATCAGGTCTATGGCATCCGCCACCGATCTTACGCCTATGATTTTCATCCCTTCCGGTCCTTTCTCCCGTTCTGCGCAGACCGCCGGCAGTACACAGGTCGTAAATCCCAGCTTCCATGCTTCCGCCACCCGCTGCCCTGCCATACTCACCGACCGAACCTCGCCGCTTAGTCCCACTTCACCGAACACGATCATCCGGTCATCCACGGCCCGGTTCTTAAAGCTGGAAACAATGGCCATCACAATCCCCAGATCAATGGCAGGTTCCGTAATCTTAATTCCGCCTGCCAGATTCACATAGGCATCACAGCCGGACATCTGTAAGCCGACCCTCTTTTCCAGCACCGCCATCAGCAGATTCAGTCTGTTAAAATCCGTTCCGATGGCCTGTCTGCGCGGAATACCGAAATTACTGCCGCAGACCAGCGCCTGTATCTCGATTAAAATGGGCCTTGTTCCCTCCATGGAACAGGCCACCACGGAACCGCTGGCATTTTCCGGTCTGCCGTCCAGCATAAATTCGGAAGGGTTCTTTACTTCTGCCAGCCCCTCTTCCTTCATCTCGAAAACACCGATTTCGTTAGTGGAACCAAAACGGTTCTTCACCCCGCGTAAGATCCGGTAGGAGGCATGTCTGTCCCCTTCAAAATACAGTACCGTATCTACCATATGTTCCAGCACTCTCGGCCCTGCCACCGTGCCCTCTTTCGTCACATGTCCGACAATAAACACCGGAACGTTCATCCCCTTGGCCAGCTGCAGAAATACATTGGTAGCCTCCCGCACCTGCGATACGCTTCCGGGTGCAGATGCCACTTCCTCGCTGTACATCGTCTGAATGGAATCGATCACGACCGCATCCGGCCGGATACGCCGTATGGCTTCTTCCACCACCGCAAGATTCGTCTCACACAAAAGCAGAAACTCATCCCCTATCGGCCCGATCCGGTTCGCCCGCAGCTTGATCTGCTTCAGAGACTCCTCTCCCGATATATACAGCACTTTCCGTTTGGCGTTCGCCAGTTTCTGACAGACCTGAAGAAGAAGCGTGGATTTTCCGATACCTGGGTCGCCGCCAACCAGCGTCAGGGAACCGGGAACGATCCCCCCGCCCAGAACACGGTTCAGTTCTTCCATGCCGGTGCCGATCCGGTCCTCACTGCTTAACGATACCTCCGACAGCCGGGAAGGCTCTGCCCTTCTCCCCGTACTGCCCAACGCACCTGTTTTTACGGCGCCTCCCATGCCTTTTGCCGTTCTGTTCACCTTTTCTTCTACCAATGTGTTCCACGCCTTACAGCCCGGACACTGGCCCATCCATTTTGCGGATTCGTACCCGCATTCCTGACAAAAAAATACGGTAGTATCTTTTCCCTTTGCCATTTTGCCTCCTTTTAAGTTCCGCAAAAACGGGACTTTCACCCTTTCGATGACCGTCCCGTTTTTTATTCCGGCATTTTCCTTCTATTGCAGTTTCCCATGGCGGCATTTACATGAACGCCAGCTTCAACGGTAACTTATTTCACTACTTTTACTTCCACTTCCCCTGCTCCGGCTAATTCCACGCTCAGATTCAGTTTACCGCCCAAATTGGTCTTCATCTTTCCTATGCTTTCGCCATTTATGGACACTTCGTATTCCGTTTCATCCTGAAGTCCTACCGTAATCTGTGCATCTTCTTCTCCTTCCACACGAAAACTGATGCCCTCCGGTACTTCTTTGAAATCATTCACACTGGTACCAGGTACCGATTCGTACACAAACATGCCGTTTCGTTCCAGTTTGGTCATCGTCTTATATGTCTTTACCTTATATAAATCCCCGCCAAACTCAAAATCCTCCAGCTTTGCTTTTTCATTCAGTCTGTGATTTCCAAAACTGATTGCGCCCCCGTCTTCCGCACGGAGTAATTCTTCCACAGCTGCCATTTCCTTATCCTCCTAAGTATCTTCCTCACTTGCGTTTGAACGCACATATCATATAGTTAGTATAATATATTTCCACTGCGAATTCCACTAAAAAATTCACAAAACACAGAACTTCCCGGTTCCTCTTTACTTTACGCGGAAAACTGCCTTTTTTTCTTTCACTCCCGCACTCACGTGGTCGCCCGCCTTGATACTGCCCGCCAGTATTTCTTCTGCCAGCGCATCTTCCACTACCGTCTGGATGGCACGCTTTAAGGGCCTTGCTCCCATTTTCAGATCCGCATAGGCCTCTATGATATACTCCTTCAAAGCCGGCGTAATCGTTAGTTCAATATCCATCTGTTCTTTGCAGCGCGCGGTCAGATTCTTTGACAGCAGTGTGATGATCCTCTTCATGTCTTCTTTATTCAGTGGATGGAATACCATAATCTCATCAATACGGTTGATGAACTCCGGCTTGAACAGCCTTTTCACTTCCTCCATGACTCCGGACCTCATCTTATCATAATCCTTCTTTTCATCCGTCTGGGTAGAAAATCCCAGATTTTTCGGATCCACAATCCTCTGCGCGCCCGCATTGGAAGTCATGATCAGAATGGTATTCTTAAAATTCACCTTACGCCCTTTGGAATCCGTTATATGCCCGTCATCCAATACCTGAAGCAGTATGTTGAATACGTCCGGATGGGCTTTTTCTATTTCATCAAACAATACCACCGAGTATGGATTACGCCTTACTTTTTCGCTCAGCTGTCCTCCTTCGTCAAACCCCACATATCCCGGAGGAGAACCTATCATCTTGGAAACGGAATGTCCTTCCATATATTCCGACATATCCACGCGTATCAGGGCATTCTCCGAACCAAACATCGCCTCTGCCAGCGCCTTGCTCAGCTCCGTCTTGCCCACGCCCGTAGGCCCAAGGAAAAGGAACGAACCGATCGGACGGTTGGGATCCTGTAAGCCTACCCGCCCTCTGCGCATCGCTTTCGCCACTGCCGCTACTGCCTCTTCCTGTCCGATGACCCGTTTATGGAGAATGGATTCCAGCTTAAGCAGCCGCTCACTTTCCTTTTCAGCCAGTTTCTTTACCGGTATCTTCGTCCACATGGCAACGACTTCCGCTATCTCGTTTTCCCCCACCACGTACCTGCGTTCTTCCTGTTCCCGGTCAAAACGCTGTTTCATCCGGTCATATTTCTTTATCAGCTCATCCTGGTGATGCTTTATCTCACCCGCCTGACTGAACGCTTCCATACGGATGGAACGCTCAATCTGCACATCCATTTTCGCAATCTGCTCTCCCAGTTCCTTCATCTTATCCGGCATACGCATCGTCTTAAGCCGCAATGCGGAAGCCGCTTCATCGATCAGATCAATGGCTTTGTCCGGCAGATTCCTGTCATTGATATAACGGGTGGAAAGACGTACCGCCGCCTCCAGTGCGGCATCCTCTATGGTTACATGGTGATGCTCTTCATATTTGCCCGCAACTCCTTTTAAAATGCGGATTGCTTCTTCCTCGGTAGGTTCTTCCACATTCACCGGCTGAAACCTGCGCTCCAGAGCCGCATCTTTTTCCACATACTTCCGGTACTCGGTTATGGTCGTAGCCCCTATCAGCTGGATTTCCCCTCTTGCCAGGGACGGCTTCAATATATTGGAAGCATCAATGGCGCCTTCTGCACCTCCTGCACCGATGATGGTATGCATCTCGTCCAAAAACAAAATCACATTGCCGTCCTCAATGACCTCCCGTATGACTTTCTTTATCCTTTCCTCAAATTCTCCCCGGTACTTGCTCCCGGCTACCATTCCGGATAGATCCAGTGTCAGCACTCTCTTGTTCTGTACCGTAAAAGGCACCTCACCCGATACGATGCGCAACGCCAGACCTTCCACAACCGCTGTCTTACCAACCCCCGGCTCTCCGATCAGGCAGGGATTATTTTTCGTCCTGCGGCTTAAAATCTGAATCACGCGGCCGATTTCATCTTCGCGCCCGATGACCGGGTCCAGTTCCCCCGCTCTTGCCAGTGCCGTCAGGTCGCGGCTGTACTGCTCCAGTACGGATGCGCCGCCTTTCTTCCTGCCGCTTTGCTTTTTCCCCAAGTCTTCCTTATACAAAGCTCCGTCTTCTCCCATGGCGATCAGCGTATCCACATAAACTTTCTGCACCGATACCCCCAGGGTATTTAACAGCCGTACAGCCACGTTTTCCCCTTCCCTGATAAGCGCCAGCAGAATATGCTCCGTCCCTGTCTTTCCTGCATCAAACCGCTCCGCCTGCCTGTGGGATTCATCCAATATTTTCAATGCACGCGGGGAATACCCGTCCCTGTCCTTTGCCAGAACGCCTTTATCCGGAGTGATCAAATCGCGGATCATCTCCAAAAGCTGTATCTCTTCCAATCCGTTAGCCGCCAGTACTTTGGCTGCCACCCCGGTTCCTTCCCGCAAAAGCCCCGTCAGAATATGTTCCGTTCCCACATAACCCTGACGCAGGCTTGCCGCGGTCTTTTCCGCCAACAGCAGCGCTGCCTTTGCCTTATCCGTAAACTGTGACTGCATCAATCCAGACCTCCATAATCTTCATATATCTCATCTATAAGAGCATGCACTTCTTCTCTGGAAATATTCTTACAGATTCCCTTCGCAAGAATCACTTTCAGATTTCCCCTTAATTCTTCTATCGCCTCCAAACGGTCGGCATCAATGGAAATCACTGCACCCCTGCGCCTGTCCACCTTGACAAACCCTTCCTGCTTCAATACAGTATATGCTTTATTCACCGTATGCATGTTTATCCCGATATCCTCTGCCAGCTGCCTTACGCTGGGAAGTTCGTCCCCTTCCCGTATTCTGGATGTTGCTATTCCAAGGATGATCTGGTTCCTCAGCTGCAGGTACAGCGCCTCATCGCTGTTAAAATCAATCTCAATTATCATCTTACAACCCCGTTCTATCGAAAAGAAGCGGGGACATCATACCGGTATACCATCGCGTAAAACTTTAAAGCAATGGACCGGCTGCCCCGCCGCCCTTTGAGCCGTTTATTCCCTCAATCTTTCTATTGGACGGGTGAAAAGCAACCTTTTTATTTCTTATCATCCATATTGAGGAATTCAAATTCAAACTCATCGTCTTCAATCAGAAAGTTCTTTGCCTTTCTCTTTGGCTGCTGCTTCTGCACAACAGGCTGACCGGCTTCAAACTCATCTTCCGGATCATACTCTACCTGCTTCACCGGTGCAGGCTTTCTCTCCCTTTCCTTTACCGGCTTCGCTTTGACTGCAGGCGCCGGTTTCTGGGGTCTTTCCTTCACGCTTGCAGCAGGACGCCTTCTGCGGATGATCCTTTCTTCTTCCTCTTCTTCATCCTCGTCTTCCTCTTCTTCATCCTCGTCTTCCTCTTCTTCATCCTCGTCCTCTTCGTCCTCTTCATCGTCTTCATACATATCCTTCAGCTTAAACAGCAAAAAGGCCACGATTACAGCCAGCACCGCTGCCAGCACTCCGAGTACGATGATAATGATTTTCTGCGTGGAAGCCTGCTTGCTGCTGGCCAGACTCAGCTTTTCCCCTGCTTCTGCCGCCGCCCTCAGATTTGCCAATGACTGCTGGGTTCCGTTGATATTATCAAACAGATACCATTCTTCCACACCTTCGCTGTTCGCCTGATATACCATTTCATAATCAGGTTTTACCGTATCTTCGGGCTGCGGTTCCGATTCAGATACCTGTTGTCCCTCGCCGCCTTCTTCCTCATTTCCTTCCGCGCCTTCTCCCCCTTCTTCCGGCTGTCCGGACGCTTCTTCCGCCGGCTGCTCAGCAGAAGTATCTGCCGGCGCTTCTGCCGGAGTTTCTGCCGGGGTCTCCGCCGGCGCTGTTGCTGCCGGAGCCGGAGGATCGCCTACCGTTACTAAGTCGGAACGGATGAAGCCTACCACTTCACGGCCGTTCTGATTGGTATACCTCACCTGGTACCATTTCTTTCCGTCCGTCCCCTTTGCTTCACCGGTAATGACTACCGGAGTATTTTCTACTGCGGACCCTACTATTTCGTGCTGTGTGGAAGCTCCCTGACGTACTCTCGCGCTCTTAAAGCTGACATATGCCTTGGTCTCCGCGATTGCCGTTACCTGTGTTGCTGCCGGCTGGGACGCATTTGTGGCAACACTGCTGGTGGTAGTTGTCGTTGTCAGGGCTGTCGTAGGCGCCGTTGCTTTCAGCATCAGATCGGAACGCACATATCCGGTACTGTTTTCGAAACTCACCTTATACCAAAGCGCACCTGCACTGTCCTTTACTTCATCAATGACCGTTACCATGGCGCCTTTTAACAGACTCGATATCGTATCACTCTGCGTAGACGGCTCCTTCCGTACTTTGGCGGCATCCGCCGTAATGACTCCGGAAGCCTGCACGTACGCCCTGCTTACGGACGGCGCCGCAAAAGCCAAAATCATTATCATCATCATTCCCGACAGTATAAGCCGAATCCTGCTTCTTATTGTTCTTTTCATCTGCATTTCCTCTCTGTTGCATTTCCGCTAACCGTTTCTGTATTTAATCACGGCTAAAACGTCTTTCTCCTTTCTGCTCCGTCTCCCTGCCGCTGCCGTATCCCGCTACCATGTTATGTGCCGCACGCTGCTTTTCTTCCAGTTTTCTGTGATAAGCGATTTCACAGTTCTTGCATAAAGAACCGGTCCTGATATCCGCGCCGCACATTTCACACCTTAACATCACTCTGGAATCCGTAGCCACTTCCAGGCGCGATTCCTTCAGCATCTGTCGTATCGATTTCTGTGTCACACCGGTATTGATGGAAATGTCTCCCGATGTTGCTCCCGGATGCTTCTCAATATAATTACGCGCCTTACCATAATCGTCATATTCTATATTGCGGCAATTTTCACATTCGTATTCCCCACACCCCTTAAAAATCATTAATCCTCCACACTTTGGACATTCATAAGGCCTGTTATAATCATTGATGTCGAGTACATCCCTCTTAAATTTTTCCTTTCCATCCATTTTCATCACCTTTGCCCTTTCCGCATCCCCTGTGCCTGCCCTGCATCCCTTCCGCAGTCACATTGTCCGCCTGATCAATATACCCCTTATTTCTTTATTTTCCCTTATATGCTTCGTCAATCGCTTTACCGATATCGTGCCGCATGTATTTATTGTCAAAATCCACCCATTCTGCCGCCTGATAAGCATTGGCACGGGCTTCCTTCAGACTGCTTCCCTTCGCGGTAATGCCAAGTACGCGTCCTCCATTGGTCACAATGCCTGCCTCCGTCTGCTTCGTACCCGCATGGAAACAGTAATAACCGTCTTTTCCGTCAAAGTTTTCCAGTCCCCGGATGAGATATCCCTTCTCATATTTCACCGGATACCCGTCGGAAGCCAGCACCACACAGACTGCCGCATTATCCTCAAACTGCAGGTCTAGTTCCCCAAGCCTTCCGTCAATACACGCTTCCATGACTTCTATCATATCATTCTTCATTCTGGGAAGCACCACCTGGGCCTCCGGATCCCCGAATCTGGCATTGTATTCCAATACTTTGGGTCCGTCTTCCGTCAGCATCAGTCCAAAGAAAATAATTCCCTTGAACTCCCTGCCTTCCGCAGCCATGGCATCCACCGTAGGCTGATAAATATTTTTCTGACAGAATTCATCCACTTCCTTTGTATAAAAAGGACTGGGGGAAAAGGTTCCCATTCCGCCCGTGTTCAGTCCTTTATCGCCGTCCATCGCACGCTTATGGTCCTGTGCGGATGTCATCGTCCGAATGGTCTTACCGTCCACAAAAGAAAGCACCGAAACTTCCCTTCCGGTCATAAACTGCTCGACGACCAGCTTATTTCCCGCAGACCCGAACTGTTTATCCAGCATAATGGATCTTACCCCGTCTTTTGCCTCTTCCAGATTCCGACAGATCAATACGCCCTTTCCCAAAGCAAGGCCGTCTGCTTTTAAGACAATGGGAAACTGCGCTTTTTCCAGATAAGCAACGGCATCCTGCGCATTGTCAAAGTTTTCATAAGCGGCTGTAGGAATCCCGTATTTTTTCATCAGGTCTTTGGAAAATGCCTTGCTGCCTTCCAGAACTGCCGCATTTTTCCTCGGTCCGAATGTCCGTATGCCCGCCGCTTCCATCTCATCCACAAGACCGCCCACCAGCGGATCGTCCATCCCGACTATGACCATATCAATTTCTTTTTCCTTCGCAAAAGCCACAAGTTTCTCAAATTCCATTGCTCCTATCGGAACACATTCCGCTATCTGCCCGATTCCGGCATTTCCCGGTGCACAGTAAATCTGCCGTACCCTGTCGCTCTTTGCCGCACTTGCCGCAATCGCATGTTCTCTTCCGCCGCTGCCGACAATCAAAATCTTCATGAATGACCTCCCTTATGTATTTTATGACTTTCTGTCCTTCCTGCATTTTCCGTCTTCCACGGTGACTTTCCCGTTGGCGATCAGATCGATCGCTTCGGGCAGAATGACCCATTCCGCCTGCTCCATCACCCGTTTCTGCAGAATCTCAGGCGTATCCCCGTCTTCCACTTCCACTGCCTTCTGCAGGATGATCGGCCCCGTATCGGTTCCTTCATCCACGAAATGCACCGTAGCCCCTGTAATCTTCACACCGCGCTCCAGTACCTTCTCATGGACTTTCAGCCCGTAATATCCTTTTCCGCAGAAAGAAGGGATCAGCGCCGGATGGATATTGATCATCCGGTTCCGGTACTGCGCCGTCATTTCCTCCGGCAGCACTACGAGGAATCCTGCCAGCACCACCAGATCCGGCGACGCTTCGTTCACCGCATCGAGAAGAGCCTTGTTAAACTGTTCCCTGTCCGCATAATCCTTCGGTGATATACTGAGAGCGGGAATCCCGTTTTCCTCTGCCCTTGTAAGCGCATAATTTTTTTTATTGTTGCTGATGACACGGATAATCTCCGCATTGGTTATCCTGCCGTCCCTGATTCCGTCTATGATAGCCTGCAGATTCGTTCCCCCTCCGGAAACACATACCAGAATCCTCAGTTTATGGTTTTGGGTCATCGGTTCATCACTTGTCAGCATATCGTAACTCCTTTTTCCCCTGCTTCCACATACCCGGCCACATAAGGCGTTTCTCCGGCTTCCCTGATGGCTTTCATTGCCGTATCGGCCTGCTCCTGGCTCAGCGCCAGCACCATTCCAAGCCCCATGTTATAGGTATTGTACATCATCCTTTCTTCCAGCCTGCCTTTTTCCTGAAGAAGACGGAAAATGGCAGGAACCTCATAACTGTCCTTCCTTATGACAGCCCGTACGCCTTCCGGCAGCATCCGCGGGATATTCTCATAAAAACCGCCGCCCGTAATGTGGCTGCAGCCCTTGATGGTCACTCCCGCATCCCTGACTGCTTTCAATGCCTTCACATAAATCTTCGTGGGTGCGATCAATGCTTCGCCCAAAGTTGTACCCAATTCTTCGTAACGGGTATTCAGGCTCTCTTCCGTCATATCAAATACCTTCCGTACCAGGGAAAAGCCGTTGCTGTGCACCCCGGAAGATGCGATTCCCATTAAGACATCACCGGATTTGATCTGTTCGCCCGTAATCAGCTTCTTTTCATCCACGATGCCTACGGCGAAACCTGCCAGGTCGTATTCCTCCTTTGGGTAAAATCCGGGCATCTCCGCCGTCTCGCCTCCGATCAGTGCTGCCCCGGCCTGAATACATCCCTCCGATACGCCTTTTACGATCGTGGCAATCTTCTCCGGATAGTTCTTGCCACAGGCAATATAGTCAAGAAAAAAAAGCGGTTCCCCACCGGCGCACGCAATATCATTCACGCACATTGCAACGCAGTCGATTCCCACCGTATCATGCTTATCAAGCAGGAAAGCCAGCTTCAGCTTTGTTCCCACACCGTCGGTACCCGAAACCAGGGTGGGTTTCTCCATATCTTTCATGGCTGCCAGGGAAAAAGCCCCCGAAAAGCCGCCAAGCCCGCCGAGCACTTCCGGCCGCATCGTTTCCTTTACATATTTTTTCATTAACTCCACTGAACGGTATCCCGCTTCAATATCCACACCGGCTTTTTTATAATCCATGTCTTTTCCTCCATTATGATCCTGCGCCGTCTTAATCCGACTTCCTGCCGTAATTCTTATATCCCGTCTTCTTCAGTTCCGCATCTTTTGCCTGTACGCTCTCTTTTAAGGATTTGGAATAATCTTTCAGTCTCTGAAGCAGTTCCGCATCAGAAACCGCAAGGATTTTCGCCGCGAGAATACCCGCATTGGCTCCCCCGTTGATCGCCACGGTGGCTACCGGAATTCCGGAAGGCATCTGAACGATGGAATACAGGGAATCCCTTCCCCCCAAAGATGCGGTATGCATCGGGATGCCGATGACCGGCATAGGGAAGATTGCCGCACACATGCCCGGCAGATGGGCTGCCATGCCTGCGCCCGCAATAATGACTTTAAATCCTTTTTCTTCCGCCGAGTTCGCGTATTCGAAAAAAACATCCGGTTCCCTGTGCGCCGAGATGATCGTCATTTCATAAGAAACTCCGAGTTCCTCCAAAATGTCCGCCGCTTTCGCCATAACCGGCATATCCGAATCGCTTCCCATTACAATTCCAACCTGAGCCATAATCATTCGCCTCTTTCTTTATCACATTTTTAATTTCATTCCTGTCCATACACTTTCAGTTTACTAAAAAATAATTCGGCACGCAACCTATATTTTATTAAAATATTCCCCTTACGCGAACGGCCGGTTTAATTCCGCACATCCGTCCAGCACAAACCTGCCTTCCCTGATGATCACGGTTTCCGTCCCGTCTTCCCCGACTGCCGTCAGTTCGCCCAATTCATCATAGGGTATCGTAATGTCGGTATGGCAGTGAAAATATGCTTTTTCCGGCTCTGTATGGCGGAGCGCGGACACTTCATTCTCCCTTGCGGTAATTGCCTTACCATCAGGATTATAGGTAACCATATCTTCTTCATGGGAATAACAGGTATCGCCCACTGCAAAATGCGGCCCCATCTTCTCCGCGATCAGGATCGGAAGCTTATCACCGATGCCGTATTTCTTTGCCGCTACATATGCAGCCGTATTCGTACCGATGGCAAATTCGCCCATTGGAAGCGAATCGTGATGGAACATCACATTATCCCTGATGTATTTCCGGTTCTCTTCTTCCGTCTCGAAATTCGTACAGGTATAATCCGCCATCATCCCGTCCCGGAAAACGATCTGAAGATTCTGGTATTCCAGTTCCCCCAAAAACACTCGGCTTACATGCAGGATTCCCTCTGTTCCCTTTAATTCCGGCGACGTGAACACTTCTCCCACGGGAATATTCACGTCTGCCACACAGTTTTCAAAATTGGTCTCCTTTTCCGGATTGGCCAGCCTGTGCAGATTTACCTTTAAATCCGTCCGGTTTCCGCCCATCCCTTTGATCCGGACATGCCCGGCCCGGTCCAAAACATCAATAATGATCTGCTGGATACTCTGGTAAAGCTTGTAATCCAGCGTATTGATCCTTACGATTTCGTCAAATATCTCTTCGTACTGTTCCCCGATTGCCGGTATCGGGAACGCGATGATCGTAAAACTGCGTTCTTCCCCTTTGATATACTCATTCTGCAATGCCCCTGCCGCTGCCCGGTACCGGGCCGACAGCTTCTGCTGCTTCTCCGTCAGGGCAAACGCCTCTTCCTTCGTTTCCGGTGCGAAGGGTTCCTCTCCGAATGTTTCCACAACGGCAGGACCGCCGTATACGGATGTTTCTTCCTTCAGGCTTTCATACCCTGCCCGCATTGCCTCCAGACGGCGGTTCACGAACTGCTTATCCAGATAGATCGCCTCATCATCCTTGTGGTCATATTCATACTGCCGGTTAGGGGAGGTGGAACCGTATCCGATCCTATTCATGCCTTTGCCATGAAAAATACTGGTTCCCGCCCTGTATATCGTGGGCCGCAGCCCCATATCCGCAAAATTTTCCACAGCCATCCGTATCATCCGCTCGAAACCAAGACTGTACCGGATATTTACCGTCTTCTTCTTGGAAATATCCTTATTCCCGGCTTCAAAGCCGATGCGGTAACCTTCCGTATACGTATCCGCCATCTTCCGCACGTCTTCTTCTGTCATACGGTTCAGATGCCTTGCCGTTTCCAGCTCGTTTTCCGTAATATACTCTCCGAAATAATAAAGATACCGCAGATCTTCCAAATCGCTGTCCATGATCAGCCGCAGGGCAAAATCCTCTTCGGGACAGAAATTTATCCGCAGCTTTTTCGCCACTTCCGACTCCGTATAGTCGTTTACGAACCAGTAAATCATCTGCCGCACTTCCTCTGCCTCCGGAGCCTGCCCGTTTTCCTCCCATGCGCAGACAAAAGAACCGTATACTTCCAAAAACAGCTCCATCCGCATGGTGATCTCTTCAATATCTTTTTCAAAGGCATATGCGATCAGACATCTCAGCTCGGTATACAAAAAAGAAAGCGCCCTTCCCATCTCCGTACCAAATCGGGAAACTGCATATGCCGGATCTGCATAACCCGACCCATAATTCTCCGGCAGGACATCCTCATAAAGCCTGCGGTTCAGATGCTGCAATTCCTCAAGCGATGCCCTGTACAGACTGCCGTCTGCCGCATATTCATAAGCCGCCGTTATTTCTGCTATAAAAGCCGCCGTTTTCTGAAAGTAATCGCAAAACTCCTGCTTCACGCACTCTTCCGATGCTATTTTTTGAATCCGGCTCTTTGCCAGTCCGTAACGTTCCTCCAATGGTTCCATTTTCACTTCTGCCTCCGCTCTTCTTCCAACTCATCTTTCCCAGTCCCTGTCAGATTCCGGCATACAAAATCATGCTGACCATGGCAAGGGATAAAAAATTCAATCCGATCCCCAAATGTGGGAACAGATAATAATTGTCTTTTTCCATGCGTGAAAACACCCCCAGCGTCAGGCCGGTCAGCGCATACAGCGTTACGAGAAAAACCGCTGCTCCGTACTGGGGCTTCGCAGTGCCGCCGTTCCGGCAGGTGAGATACACCGCCGCTCCAATGGACAGCATTGAAACACTTCCCAGAATCACCGACATGATACCTTTTTCCGGATGCTTCCTGACTGTAAATACATAGGCGCCCCTCTTGCTTCCTTTCTGTTTCTTCTCCCGAAACATGGCTTACCTCCGCTTTTTTATATCCGACTTGATCCATAACTTCCAAAGGGCTGCCGCATGAAGGCCGGAAGAACCTGTAAACGGTCTGCACCGGCTTTTTCTGAGGCAGCCTCTTTATCATTTCACGATCCACTTATGGGTGTCCGGCACCCCATTCCCCTTTATTTAAAACAAAATCTTGGATTTGCCTGCTAACAATTTCGCTCCGCTTATGACAAGAAGAACACCGCTGGCAACACCCACTACCAACACGACTACCCCTACTGCTATATTCAGGGCACCCGAACCGCTCATGACTCTGTATACTTTTTCTTCCATTCATGTACTCCTTCCTATTTCGCGCCGTACTGTTCATAATATGCGTCAATCGCCGCCTTGCACGCATCATCAATATAGACTGTACCGTGGTACGGCCGGTTATACAAATATTCCACTACTTCTTCCATCGTCACAATGGCATTGGTTTCGAAACCGTATTTCTCCTTTATTTCTGCAAGGGCGCTCTTCTCCCCCCTGCCTCTTTCCATACGGTTTAAAGATACCATCAATCCCTGAATCTCAACATCCGCCTGTCCCTTCAGAATCGGAAAAGTCTCTTCGATGGATTTTCCGGAAGTCGTTACATCCTCAATAATAACCACTCTGTCTCCGTCTTTCAGTTTGCTTCCCAGCAGAATACCCGTATCGCCATGGTCTTTTACCTCTTTCCGGTTTGAACAGTACCTGACTTCTTTGCCATACAGCCCGCTGATGGCCATGGTAGTTGCCACGCTCAGGGGAATCCCCTTATAAGCCGGTCCGAACAGCACATCAAAATCCAGCCCGTAATTGTCATGGATTGCTTTCGCATAATATTCTCCCAGTCTGCGCAGCTGCGTACCGGTCACATATCCCCCGGCATTCATGAAAAACGGAGATTTACGTCCGCTTTTTAACGTAAACTCACCGAACTTTAACACCTGACTGTCTACCATGAACTCGATAAATTGCTTTTTGTAATCTTCCATGTATCATAAAACCTCCGTATTTATTGGCTTTTCAGCCTATCCCTGTTTCTTATAATACACACTTACACCATTTTTACACCATTTTTATATTAGACATATTTCTGTTCCATCTTTTTCATTTCTTCTACCAATGTATCTTCTGTAACATGACAATATAAATTCAAAGTCAACTGAATATCTCCATGTCCAAGTAAACGCGACAATGTTTTTATCTGCATTCCATTTTCCAATGCTCTAGTTGCAAATGTATGCCTAAAAGTGTGTGGCGTAAATGCTTCAAAGTCTATATTATCTTTCTGAATCTTTTTGATAATTAACCCCATATTCTTGAACTAAAAATTGTTGAGTCGGTTTGTTATTTCTAGTAGCAAAAACTAAATTCTCGTATCCTTCTGGTGCAATTCTTCCTTTTAACATTATTTCCTGCTTTTGAATTTTTTGTTTCTTTAAAGCCTTAATCGCCTTTTCTGTTTAAGGAATCGTTCTCTTACCATTATTAGTTTTGGTATCATGCATTTCAAATACATATTTGCCATCATTACTTAAGTAACACAAAGTATGATTTACATACAGCATTCTATTCTTGAAATCTATATCGTCCCACTGTAAACCACATAATTCACCAATTCTCATACCGGTTTCCAGTGCTAATTCAAAAAGATTATAATAAAAAGTTCCATCTGCCTGTATCAAAAACTGCTTCGTTTCACCAATCGTCAATACCCGCCTTTCCTTTTTTCCTTTTTTTCTTCTTTAGTCAAATCTGTAACAATCTGCTTTGCGGTATTCTTGGTAAGTAAATCTGTGTCTATTGCTTTTTCAAGCATATCCACCAAAATCTTTTTAGAATTTTTTCTCGCATTATCTGAACACAGTTTATTAATAGCATCTTGCATTACCATTAAATTTAATGAAGTTAATTTTCTCCATCCCAAATCAGCCTGAATCCTTCTATAATGCGTTGCATATGCTTCCTTTGTAGATGCTCTGCACCCTTGCTTGCAAGTATTCATCCATATCTTATACCATGCATCTAGCGTCATATCTTTGACAACGACATTAATCTCTTTTTCGTCTTTATACTGTTCTTCCCTTAACTTTGTCCTTACTTCATTCAATGTCTTCGCATAAATAGTTTGCCTTTTACCAAATCTATTTATAAACCTTGCCATATAAGTACCATCTTTGCGCTGACAAATATTTTTACCTAACTCTTTCCCATTCAGCGACTTACCCATCACTGCCTCCTTCCTGTGAAAATCAGGGAAAGAACCATTAAATATTTTCCCTATTTTATCACGTTTGCCATTTATTTTCAATTATTTTATATTCTCACACACTACTTTACAACTTTTAAGCTAAGCTGTTTCTCTTAGACATAGCCTTTGCAGGGCTTTGATAAGAGCTGTTGATTTTATGTGGCTTTCGATGTTCTGCACCAAGTTT